>DATKOP010000001.1:0-47041 GCA_035524595.1 Steroidobacteraceae bacterium
AGGGCGGGTGCCCGCCGCGAACGGCGAGCCCGGCACGGGCGTCAGCGCGCCGGTGGCGGCGTCGACCGCATAGCCGGAGATGGTGTTCGCGCCCGAATCGGCCACGTAGGCAAAGAGGCCCGACGGCGCGATGGCGAGCGCGCGCGGGGCGGCGCCCGTCGCGACCGGCGAGCCGCCGGTCGCCGTCAGCGCGCCGGTGCCGTTCGTGATGGCAGCGATCGAGATGTCGTTCGAGCCGGCGTTCGCGACGTAGAGGTACTCCTGCCCGTGCCCGCCGAGACCGACGGTGAGCGCGGACGGGGCGGTCCCAGCCATGAACGGCGAGCCGCTGAGCGGCGCCAGCGAGGCCGTCGAGCCGCCGGAAGTGACCTCGTAGGCCGACACGTTGCCGGCAGCGCCGTCAGTCACGTAGACGTACCCTCTGAACGGCTCCACGGCCACCGATCCGGGACTGCTCCCCGCCGCGAAGGGCGAGCCGCCCATGGCCGTGAGCGCACCCGTCGCAGGGTCGACGACGTAGCCGGAGACGGTGCCGTCGCCCTGATTCGCGACGAGCGCGAACGACGTCATGAGGTCGACGGCGATCGCCGCAGGGCCGTTGCCGGCCGCGAACGGCGCGCCGCCGATCGGCGTCAGCGCGCCGCTCGCGGCATCGATCGCGTAGCCCGAGACGCCGGCGGCGCCGCCGTCGGCGACGTAGAGGAAGCGGCCGGTGTCGGTCGTGCACCGGATCTCGACGTCGGTGACATCCGCATTGCCGATGGTGCCGGCGCCGTTCTTGACGACGCAGGTCTGCGCCGGCGCGCTCGGCTGCATCGTGATCGTCAGGTCGTACGTCGTGCCCGCGGCGAAGGAGTCGCCCGGCATCAGGTCGACCCCGGACCCGTTCGCCTGGGCGCCGCCGGGCCAGGTGCCGGCGCTGCCGGTCATCTGCAGCGCGACGCCGTGGCCGACGACGCCGGAAACGCCGTAGTAGTTCTGCAGCCCGCTGACCGTGCCGCGGATCCGGTACGGCCCGGGCGGCCCGAAGGGCGAACCCATGCTGCAGCCGCCGCAGCAGTTCAACATCGGCAGGAGGCAAGTGACGACGAGCAGGCTGCGCAGACGGTTCATCAGGACCTCCCGCGGCAGGTACCGCGGTTCGGGACGTCGTCGATGTAGAGCGCGGGCAGTTGGCGCCCACGCCGGGCCGGCCGGACGCGCAGCGGGAACGACCGCTGCCGATCGCGCCAGAGGCACTCGCGATGCGACGCGCGGCTCATTGGATGAGCAGCTCCGCGGTGCCGAAGGGATGGGCGACGATCGCGATGCGCACCGGCTCGGGTGTCGGAATGCCGAAGATGTCGGCGAGCGGCCCGTCGATGCCGAGCAGCCCGCCGGTCGCCCTGATCGCGAACTCGCGGTTGCTGCGCGGCGGGTCGGCCGCCCAGCTCGCGGCGCTCGACTCCTTGAGCGTCACCAGCAGCTCGCGCCCGGGCGCGCGGTTGTCGGCAAAGACGAGCAGCCGGTAGCGGCCCGGCGGCACCCAGTCGGAGTGCCAGCGGCGCAGGAGACTCACGTTGTGGAACCAGTCCTCGTCCTGCCAGCGCACGAACTCCTCGTAGAGCTCGAGCGCGCGGCCGGCCGGGTCCGCGAGCCGCAGCTGCGGCAGCATCATGTGCTTGCGCGGGCCGACGCAGTCGCAGAAGGAGCGCATCGAGATCTGCAGCGAGCGCTCCTCGCCGATGTCGAAGGCGACGAGCTCGTAGCCGGAGCGCAGGCCGTCCTCGACCAGCACCGCGCTCCTGCTCGAGATGCGGAACCTGTGGTCGACGTCGAGCGCGACCGGCGCGGCCGGCGCGGATGCGAGCACCTCGCCGACCGGCAACGGCCTCTCGGCCGCGCGCAGCTCGCCGACCGCGCTCGCCGTGCTCGCCGCGCAGCCGTACGCGCCGGCGAGCGCGAGGCAGGCGGTGGCGACCCCGATCGTCGGGCGGCGGCAACTCGAGCGGCGTGGCGACATCGAACCCTCCCTGCGGATTTCGCGGCGAGCGGCACGCTGCCGCCCGCGCCCCGCCGGCGCCTCGGCGCCCGCCCCGCTGCGCCATCCTCGCGGCGGCCGGCAGCTCTTGCGAGCGGGCGGACACCCGGCGGCGTCCGATGGCGTGATCCTTTCAGGGCGGCACCGCCCGCACCAGCGGGCGGCGCTTCTCCCACCCCAAGCGCCGCGGGGGGAGCGAAGCCGGGCATCGCACCGCGCGGCGCAGCGCACGGCACGCGCCGGTCGGGCCCGCGGCCGACCGCGACCGGCCGTTGCGAATGCCGTCTTGCCACCGCGCGCCGCGGCGCCGGGCGCGGGCGTCGCCGCCCTGCCGGCCGCGTGCGCGTGCCTTGCCCGGCTACTTCGGCGCGGCTTCCATGACCGCGCCGCCGGGCGGCTCGGTCCAGTAGACGCCCGTCGCGTCCACGGCGACGTGTCCGGACTCGAACGGGCTCGAGGTCGTGACGCCCGCGAGGGTCGCTCCGTTCTCGCCGTGCACGCCGATCCGCGACACGTTCAGCTGGTCGATCCAGTAGACGCTGATGCCGTCCGTGGCGATGCGGCGGGTCTGGTCCGCAAAGACGCCCGTCAGCGCCGTCACCGCGCCGCCGCCCGCCGGGACGCTGTCGATCGCCCGGCCGTCCCACTCGGCGAGGTAGACGTTGACGCCGTCGACCGCGAAATCCGTCAGCAGCCCCTGGAAGGGACCCGCGACGGTCTCGACCGGGCCGCCGCTCTTCGCCATGCGCTGGACGGTGTTCTCGTTCGCCATCCAGTACACGTACTGGGCGTCCATCTGCACGTGGCTCGCCTGCAGCGACTGGAGGTTGCCGAGGCCGACCATCTCCGCCGGGCCGCCGGTGACCGGCAGGCGCCACACGGCGTTCGAGTACCAGTAGAGGTACGCGCCGTCCGTCACCAGGTCGTCGCCCGAGAACTCGGTGCTCAGGCGCTCGGCGAACCCGCCGCCGACGCCGACGCGCTTCAGCGTCGCGCCGTTGGCGAAATAGAGGTAGTTCTGGTCGACGCAGAACGGCCCGCCGGTCGCCGCCTCGACGAGGACGCGCGTGGCGCTGCCGTCCGGCGCCGAGCGGTAGAGGGCGCCGAACCCGGCGCCCGTCGGGTTGCCGTTGCCGTCGGCCCAGTAGAGGTTGGCGGCGTCCGCGAACAGCGACGTCGGCGCCTGCGGTGCGCTGAGCACGATCGCAGGTGACCCGCCGCCCGTTGGCAGCGCGGCGATGGCGCCGGCGAGCCCCGTCTGCTCGGTCCAGTAGAGCACCCCGCCCGCGAGCGCGAGCCGCGTCGAGGTCGGCCGCCCGCCGGCGAGCAGCGCCACCGCCCCGCCACCCTTGGCGATGGACTTCACCGAGTCGAGATCGATCCAGTAGAGCGCCGCGTCGTCCTGCACGAGGTCGCGGGGATAGTTCGCGTCCGGTGCCTGCGGATCCGCGAGCAGCACCGTCACGTCGCCGCCGCCCGTCGCGACGCGCAGCACCTGGTACGGGAGCATCGTCGTGAAATAGACGCTCGTGGCGTCGGCCACGATGCCCGGCCGCGTCCACCAGGTGCCCGGAGTCAGGCCCGGCGGAGCACTCGCGAGGTCGATGAGCCCGTTCAGGAGGCCGTTGACCACCGTGGTCACGCTGCCGTCGGCGACCGACACCTTCCTGAGCTGGCTGCCCAGGGTCCCGTCCGCGCTCGGCGGGCCGGCGCCCTGCTCCTCCCAGTAGATGAAGCCGTTTGCGATCGCGAGCGCGACCGGGACCTGCGGCGTGGCGGTGAGCGTCGCCGCTGCGCCGCCGCCTTTCGGCACCCTGCGGATCGAGCCGGTGCAGGCCGGCGAGCACGCGAGGCTCGGCGTGGTGTTCGCCCAGTAGACGTTCGCGTCGTCCCAGACGACCGCGGCCGAGACCTGCGTGACGCGGTCGCGGTGGCCCTGGTCGATGAGGTCGGTGCGGGTGCCGTCGAGCGAGGTCCGGTACAGGTTGTCGCCGCCCACCCAGTAGAGGTACGAGCCGTCGGAGACCGCGCGCTCCGGGTAGGTGATCGCGGACATGAGCGGCGTCACCGACTTGTCCGCGAGGCGGTAGCGGCTAAAGGGGGTGGCGCTGTCGTCGTGCCAGTAGACCGAGCCGTAGGCCGCGTGCAGGTCCGTCGGGTGCGGCACCTGGCCGAGCACCGTGACGGTCGGCGACGTCCCGCCGCCGCTGCTGCTGCTGCCGCCGCCGCTGCTGCTGCCGCCGCCGCTGCTGCCGCCGCCGCCGCCGCCACAGGCCGCGACCAGGAGTGCGAGCGTCCCGACGAGCGCGAGCCGCCACGCCTGGTGCGCCGCGCCCCGCGCATCGCGCCGCGCCCCGGGGCAGGTCCGAACATCGATCTCGGTGCTCATCAGCGACCTCCTTGCGCGGCCCGCGCCGGGCCCGCTGCGCGCGCCGGCGCCGGGGCGAGGCGATTGTCCCCCGCGCGCGCGGCGGCGCCAACGGGCGGCGCCCGCTCTGGCGCAGGCGCCGCCGCCGGCCTCGCGGCGCGTCGCCTTGCCTCAGTGGCGAAGCGGCGCAGCGACGAATCCATGCGTGTTGCCGCCGGCGTCGGTCCACTGCCCGGCGACGCGACCCGAGTCGTCGATGCCCTCCGGAACGGTCAGCGTCGCGCCGGGAACGTCGATGAGCTCCTCGGCGGGGACGGAGAGCGACTGGAACCCGCCCCGGGTGCCGAGCGTCGTGACGAAGCCCCGCGCGATGCCAGTGGCGGGGTCCGTGTAGAAGCCCGCGATGCGTCCCGATTCCGTGATGCCGCGCGCGCGCGTCCGGCCGCCGTTGACCCAGAAGAGCGTGATCGCGCCGTCCCGGCCGCGCAGGAACGCGTACGCACCCTGGGGCGCGCCGGCGTAGGCGACGTTCGCACCCAGTACCGTGCTGCCCACGACCTCGCCCCTGCCGTTGATGCCCTGCGCGACGTTGAGGCCGATGGCGCCGGCGAAGGGGATGTCCGTGAACGCTTTGCTCCGGGGGTCGAAGATGAACGCGAGCGTGTTGCCGGCGCTGTCCGCCGAGTAGCCGGTGACGATGCCCGAGTTGCCGATCGCCCGCCCCTGGGTGAGCGGCCAGCCCGGATGCGCGAAGAACGCAAAGGCGCCCCGGTCGAGCACGAGACCGGTATCGGTGGTGGAGGTCCCGTCGCCGAAGCTGCCGGTGATCGCGCCGGCGTCGTTGATGCCGATGCCGCTCGTGGCGGTTGCGCCGGCAACCGTCGGCAGCACCGTGAACGTGCCGCGCCGCAGGTCGTAGACGAAGGCGAAGCTGACGCCGCTGCAATCGGCGCTGAAGGCCGCATTGCCGACGACGAGCCCGGCCGCGTTGATCCCCCACGCGGTCGTGCACAGCGCGCCCGGATAGTCGATCACCGTGATCCTGTAGCCGGCGTGGGCCGGCAACGCGGCCGCAGTGGCCGCGAGCACGAGCGCCGCGACCGCGACCCGCCTAATCCGCCGAAGAATCGATTCCATGCTGGTCCCTCCAGGTGTGAGCTCCATGCCGCATGAGGATGAGGCGCGAGGCGCGCGCCGCGTACGCGGTCCGGCCCGGGAGCCGGGCCGCGACGGGCGGTGACGTCGCGTCAGTTGCCACAGTTCGTCGAGCCGCCGCCGATGCCGGTGGTCGCGCCGCGCGTGGCCGAAGTCGCGCCGAGGCAGGCGACGTCCGGCTGGCCGTTGCCTGCGACGCGCACCGCGGCGCCCCTGAAGGTCGCGCTCGACAGATCGCCGACCCGCACGCCCGCGCCGGCGTTGCCGGCGATGGTCGTGCTCGCGGATGCGCCCGAATTGTAGAAGTACGGGCTCGCGAGCAGCGACGACGTGAGGTCGAGGCTGATGCCGTCGCCGCCGTTGCCGCTGACCGTGCAGCCCTTGCAGACGACCGTCGCGCCGCGGGCGGCGAGGATCCCCTGCTGCTGGTTGGCCTGGCTGACCGACGGCAGTGCGAAGTCGACGCCGTCGTACTGCGGGTCCGACACTCGAAACTGCAGCTTGCCGCCGTCCTGAACGAGCACGCCCGCGACGTTGCCCTGGATCGACACGCCGGCCGCGACCACGTCGCCCAGCACCCTGAGGCCGTAGGTATTTGCCTCGAGCGACCCGCCTGCGACGAACGCCGCCGCCAGCGGCGAGACGCCGATGCCGCTGTAGCCGCCGCTCACGGCGTTGCCGATCAGCCGGCAGAACGAGCCGTTGTTGCAGTTGATGCCGTCGTTGTTGGCGTTGACGGCGGTGATCGTGAAGCCGTTCAGCGTGAAGCCCGGCGAGTCGTTGACGTTGATGACGTCGGTGTAGCCATTGGACGCGTCGGTGATGGAGGCGCCGTTGACCGCGGTCAGCGTCAGCCGGTCCATGTCCTTGATCACGAGGTTCTCGTGACAGCTGCCCGCGACGTAGATCGTGTTCGGCCCGCCGGCCGCGACGCCCTGCAGCGACCGGACCGCCGCGCCGATGCTGGTGAGTCCGCTGCGGCCACCGCAGTTGACGTAGAGCGTCGCCGCCCCGGCGGTCGGCCCGAGCGCCAGCACGAGCAGGCACGCACCCAGATACCGTTTGAGTCCGTTCATGTTCCCCCCTTCGCCGGCCCGTTGCCGCGATCTACGACGACTCTTCCAGGCCGCGCGCCGCGCCGCCAGCAGGCAGCCGTTGGCCCCCTATAAGGAATGCTGCGGCCGTCGCCGCCGCCGCGAGCCGCGCCCGGCGCCAGCGCGCGCTCGTCCCCCTCAGGAGACACAGAGTCGCCGGGCGCGGAATCGGGTACCGGCGCCCGTGCCGACGCGGTCGGCGCGCCGCGCCGGTGGAACCCGGGCGGCCGCCGACTGTGCTACGGTCATCCGCGGAGCGCAGTGATGCCGGCGACGCCGGAGGGCGAGGCGATGGGCGAGCGTGCGGACCGGTCGCGGGGGCAGCTGACGGGACCTGCGGTTGCGGCTGCGGCCCGGTAGCCGGCCACCGCGACATGTCGATCCGCGACTACCTCAAGCGGCGCACCCGCCGGATCCTGGCGATCGGCGTCGGCGGCTGGCTGCTCCTGCCGCTGTCCGCGATCGTCTCCGCTGACCACGAGCCGCCCTGGCCGCTGGCCGTGGTCGGGGTCGTGCTGTTCGGCGGGGCGGTCCTGTCGATGCTGTTCCTCAACCGCTGCCCGAAGTGCCGCGCGCGGCTCGGCCAGCTGTCCGGCGAGATCGCGTTCCACTGGGGCACGCGGGCCAGGGTCAACTTCTGTCCCTATTGCGGCGTGAGCCTCGACGCGCCGTACGAGCCGCCGCGCACGGTGCGCTAGGGACGGGGTTGGCGGACCGCGCGCCCGCGGCCCGGGCGCCGCCGCGATCGGCGCGCCGGGACTCGGTCAGTGCCCGCCGGTACCTGCGGCGATGACCTTCTCCGCCTGGTGGGCCGCATCGAGGATGCACTTGCCGACCGCCGACGGAATGGCGCGCGTGAAATCCTGGCTGGTGACTTCGCGCCCCTGCGCATGGATCGGGTAGTCGCGGCCGCCGAAGGACAGCGTGCCGTCGGCGACGTAGGTGACGCGCCGCGCGATCCCCTCGCCGACCGTGTCGTTGAGCAGCGCGGAGGTCTGGATCGCGAACACCGGCCGCGTCGCCGGGTCGCCGCGAAACACGCTCGCCCAGGCCGGCCCGGTGTAGACGCTGCGGTGCTGGGGCTCGTAGACGGCCGTGAACGTGTCGATGCGGTTGCGGTCGGACTCCGCGAGCGCGACGTCGACCGCGTCGGTCGGCTTGAGGACGCGCTTGCCGGGGAGGTCCTCGAACTGCAGAGGATAGCGCTCGCCGGCGCATCCGGCCGCGAGCAGGAGTCCAAGTCCGATTGCGATCAACGTCCGCGGCATGTCGGCACCTCGATGCTGTCCTGGCAACTCCACGCCTCGAGCCTCGCACGGCGCGGCCGGCCGGGGAAGGGGGCATCTGCCGCCCGCGTTCCGGCCGCGCCCGCGCCCCGCTCAGAAGCGCTGCATGAAGGAGATCGTGAGCGCATCGATGCGGAGGGCGTCGCGATTGTAGAGGCGCGTGAACTCGAGCCGGCCGCCGAGCCGCGTGCCCGCGGAGGGCTGCAGGAACTGCAGGCCGACGCCGAAGGCGGTGTCGTGATCCGACGCCGAGGCGCTGCCGAAGGCGCTGCTGGCGCCGAGCGTGACGTGCGAGTAGCCGACCCGGCCGTAGATCGCGAAGTCCTCGAGCGGGATCATCGGCACGACCGAGACGAGGTACGCGGAGTTGAGCTTCAGCGTCGCGCCCTGGTCGGTCGAGTCGAGCACCCCGGCGAGCCCGGTGGCCTCGAGCGCGAGATAGCGGATCGGCTGCCAGCCGAGTGCGAGCGCCACGGCGCCGAGGTCGCGGTTGTCCGTGCCGCAGCAGTCGGATGCGGAGGCGCGCACGCCGGCGAAGCCGAGCGTGTAGTAGAAGTGGTTGCCGTCGGCGCCCGCGGCTTCGGCCGCGCGCGCCGGCGCCGTCGCGGCGAGCGCCGCGGCGGTGAGCAGCAGCGCGCCGAGCGGTGGCGCGCGGCGCCGGGCGGTCGCCGCGTGGCCGGCACGGGGCCGGGCGGCGGCGGTCATCGTCAGTGCGGTCTTCATGTTCTGCTCCCGGTGGTGAACGCGGCACCCGGCGGAGGTCGCGTCGGTGGCGCCACGCGCCGCCATCCGGCGCCGCGGTCGGGACGCGCGGCGCGCCCCGGCGAGGGCGTGGGAGCGCGCGGCGGGAACGGCGGGGGCGGACGGGCGCGGCATGGGGCGACTCTCCCGCCGGCGGCGGGTGTCCGCCAGCGGGCGGCGCTTGGCCTCCCCGAAGCAATCCTTGTGGAGGGCCAGCGCGCGGGATCGCGCCGCCGTTCGGCCCGGGCGTGCCGGCCGGCGCTAGCAGCAGCTAGCCGGCGGTGACTCGGCGCAGGCCCGTGACCGGCCCTGCCTCATCGAAGCTCGCGAGCGTCGCGAGCAGGCTCTTCAGCAGCGGCGCGCGGTGCTTGTCACGCCGCAGCAGCACGCCGTAGGTGGTGTCGCCGCCGAACTCGGCGGGGATCGGCAGCACGTCGAGCCGCGCCCGGTCCTCGGCCGTGATGCAAAAGCCCGAGACGACGCCGACGCCGAGGCCGCGCTTGACGTAGTGCTTGAGCGTGTCGATGGTGCTGACCTCGAGCCCCACCTCGAACGGCAGCCGCTGCCGCGCGAAGGCCTCCTCGAGGCGACGGTCCTCGCGCTGCACCTCGAGCAGCACCAGCGGGTAGCGGCCGGTCTTGCCGTCGGCGAGCAGTCCCTCGATGTCGCCGGCGCCGCGGCGCGCGAGCGGATGGCCCTTCTGCAGGATCAGGCAGGCGGGGTATTTCGCGACCGCGCGGAACGCGAGGTCCTCCGGCACCGCGCGCTCGGGGATCACGCCGAGATCGCACTCGTTGGCGCGCACGAGGCGCAGCGTCTCCTCCACCGGCCGCGCCACCAGCCGCAGCCGCGCGAGCGGGTGCGCCCGGCGAAAGGCCTCGACCTTGTCCGGCAGCAGGTAGCGCAGCACCGAGTCGTGCGACGAGAGCGTGATCTGGGCGGTCTCCTTGGCGCCGGCGACCTCGCCCTCGAGCGCGGCGATCTGGCCGAACACGGAGACCGCGAGGCGCGCGGTGCGCTCGCCGGCCGCGGTCAGCTCGATGCGCCCGCCGCGTGCCTCGTAGAGCTTGGCGCGCAGGTGCGTCTCCAGGCCGTGCACCCGCTGCGACACCGCCGCCTCGGAGATGCCGAGCTCGAGGCTGCTCTTGGCGATGCTGAGGTGACGCGCGACCAGCGAGAAGCAGCGCAGCGACTTCAGGTCCATCGTGTCGGGCGCAAGGCGTGGCATCGGCCGATCCCCCCTGGCATCTTGCGGGAGTCTAACCGCTGCCCGCGGGCACGGCCACGGCGCGCGGCCGGGCTGCGCGCGATGCTGCGCGTCGCGACCGACCGGCGTAGGCTCAGGCGCATGGACCCCGGACGCACGATGCCTCGCCTCCTCGTGCTGGTCGCGCTCGCGGCGCTCGCCGGCGGCTGCGCAACGCCGGGCCGCGGCGGCGCGCCGCCCGCCCCGCCGCCAGCGCTGCCCGCGGGACCGGAGGCGCCCGCAGCGCCGCCGGCCACCGCCGCGGCACCGCAGGCGCCCGCCGCGGCCGCCGTTCCCGTGGACCCGGAGGTCAACGAGCGCTTCGCGGGCTCGTACCGCGGCGCCGCGAAGACCTCCTACGCGCAGCAGGGTGGCGCGCCGGCGCCGCTCGAGCCCTTCGCCGACCTGGTCGCGCTGCGCGACTTCCTCGCGCCGCAGCTCGACGCGGTCATGAAGGCGCGCTACCCGCACCTCAGCAAGCAGGGCGGCGGCGCGGACCACCGCGTGCCCGAGGAGCGGCACAACGTCGCGGTCGACGGCTACCTGCACGCCGTCAAGCACGAGAACGGCGCGAAGGGCGACCGCGACTTCCACCTGATGCTCGGCAGCAGCGCCGTCGCGGGCGGCGGGATCTTCATGACGGCCGAGGCGAGCGCGCTGCCCGCGGGCGGCAGCCAGCGCGCGCAGCTCGCGCAGGCGCGCGAGCAGCTCTTGTCGATCATCGGCACGTGCCGCTGCGAGGGGAAGTTCATGCGGGTGTCGCCGCCGATCCGGGTGCGCGTCACGGGCTCGCTCTTGTTCGACGGCCAGCACGCCGCGGCGAGCGTCGGGCCTCCCTACGCCAAGCCGTTCTCGGTGTGGGAGATCCACCCGATCGCGAGCATCGAGCGCCTCGACTAGGCGCCGTCGGTGGCCGGCGCCGCGGCGCGCCTACTTCGGCGCGAGCGGACACAGCCCCGTGACCGGGCCGAAGGCCTCCTCGCCCGGCATGACCCGGACCACCTTGTAGTAGTCCCACGGGTACTTCGACTCCTGCGGCGACTTCACCTGCATCACGTACATGTCGTGCACCATGACGCCGTCCGCGCGCAGGTAGCCGCCCCTCGCGAACATGTCGTTGACCCGGGCCCTGCGCAGCTGCGCCATGACCGCGTCGGCGTCGGTGGTCCCGGCCGCGCGCACGGCGCTCAGGTAGGTCAGCGTCGCGGAGTAGGAGCCGGCCTGCGCCATCGTCGGCGGCTTGCGCATGCGCTCGACGTAGCGCTTGCTGAAGGCGCGCGTCTCGTCGTTGAGGTCCCAGTACCACGCGGTCGTGAGATAGAGCCCCTGCGCGACCTCGAGGCCGAGCGCGTGCACGTTGTGGATGAACACCAGGAGTCCCGCCGGCTGCATCGTGCGCGTGATGCCGAACTCGTTGGCGGCCTTGAGCGTGTGGATGAGGTCGCTGCCGGCGTTCGCGAGCCCCAGCACCTGCGCGCCGGAGGCCTGCGCCTGCAGCAGGAACGACGAGTAGTCCGCCGCCGAGAGCGGCACCCGCACCGAGCCGAGGTTGCGCCCGCCGTTCGCCTCGACGACGCGCGCCGCCGCGCTCTGCAGCTGCGTGCCGAAGGCGTAGTCGACGGTGAGGTAGAACCAGCTCTTGCCGCCGTTGCGCACCACGGTCGCGGCGGTGCCGTTGGCGAGCGCGGTCGTGTCGTAGACGTAGTGGACCGTGTAGGCGGTGCAGTCCTCGTTGGTGAGCGAGGCGCCGGCCGCGCCGGTGAGGAAGTACGGGATCTTCTTGGCCGCGACCACCTTCGCCATCGCGATGCTGGCGCCGGTGTGCGTGCCGCCGAACAGCATGTTGAGGCCGTTCTGGTCCGCCCACTCGCGGGCCTTGGAGGCGGCGATGTCGGGCTTGTTCTGGTGGTCGGAGTGGAGCACGACGATGGTGCGGCCGAGCACGGTGCCGCCGAAGTCCGCGACCGCCATGCGGATCGCCTCGACGCCGCCCATGCCGTTGTTGTCGGAGACGACCCCGGAGAGGTCGTCGATGTCGCCGATCACGACGTCGCCGGCCGCGGCACGCGCGGCGGGCGAGCTGCCCGCGAGCGTGAGCGCGAGTGCGACTGCGAGTCCCGGCGCCAGGAGCCTCTGCTTCATGACCCTCCCCCTCGAGCGCGACGGCGGTGCGGGGATCCGGGACCCGGTGCGCAGCGTGGGCCTGGGAGCGCGCAGCCGGGGCTTCGGAGTTCGACGACTCGCCGCCTGTTCTTGTCGCGGCGCATCGGCCGCCGCGTGGGGAGCCTAACCCAGCGGCGCCGGCGGCGCACGGCGGGCCTGATGCCGCGGCACCCCGCTTCGGCCGCGCATCGCCGGGCCCCGCCGCCCGGTCGGTTGCGGCTACGTATGTCGCCGCCGCGCGGCGCGGGTATTCTCGGCCCATGAAATCCCGCCGCCGCACCGCGGGCGCGCTCACGCCGTCGCTCGCGACGCTCGCCGCCAACCTGGTCGCCGAGATCCGCCGGCGCTACGGGCCGGGGCTGCCGCCGGCGACGGCCTACCGGCGCTTCGCCGCCGAGGCCGGCACCAGCCTCGGCGAGGTGCAGCGCGTCATCAGCGGCACCACCTCGATCGGCCTCGACCTGCTGGAGAGGTTCGCCGACACGCTCAACGTGCGCGCGACCGACCTGCTGCTCGGGCCCGACGCCGAGCGGCACGCCGACCGGGACCTCGACGAGCTGGTGCGCCTCTACCGGCGGCTGCGGCTCGAGGAGCGCGCGTTCCTCGTGCAGACCGCCCGCTACCTCAACCGGCCGCGCCGCTAGATTCCGGCGCGGCGGCTCGCGACGCCCGCCAGGCGGCTACCGGGCCGGCGTGTCGCTCATCTCGCAATGGGTCTCGTCGGCCGTGATCGGCCCGGCGCAGGTGACCCGCTTCGCCTCCCTGCCGCCGCGCCGAAAGCCCGCCGTCGCCTCGACGCGGAACGCCCGCGCGATGTTCGCGACCGCGTGCATGCGCGCGGGGTCGAGCGGGTCGGCGTAGCCGCTGCGGGTCTGCGGGAAGAAGCGCTGCTCGATCAGGTGGTAGGTGCACTTGCCCTGCGACATGCCGTTGGCGGTGATCTCCCACGGCTGGCAGCCGTTGCTGCCGGTGAGTCCGGTGCGCACGTAGGCCACCGCCTCGGCGGCGCGCTGGCGCACCTCGTCCACCGCCTTGGCCGTGTCCGGCTGCTCGAGGCTGCCGAAGTCGACGCGCACGGCGATGAACGGCTTGCCGGCGGCGAGCGCCTGTTGCCAGTCGTCGTCGAGCCGGACGCGCACCTCGCCGGTCTCGGTGTAGCTGTAGGCGCCCATCGCCTGCGGGTGCGGCCGCAGCACCTTGCGCTCGAGCAGCGTCATCTTGAGGCGCGGCGCGTCCAGCATCTCGAGGCGAAAGAGCGCGAGCTCGAACGCGCTGGTCTTGAGCTCGCGCAGCTCGGCGACCGTCTGCGCGACCGTCGCCCCGACGCCGAGCGCCGCGCTGCTGCGCTCGCCGTCCGCCGTGACCTCGCCCGGCCCGAGCGGCGCGGTGGTCGCGGCCGTCGCCGCCGGAGTCGCCGCCGCGGGCGCCGCGGCGCGCGGCGGCGCGTCCGGCGCGCAGCCGCCGAGTCCCAGGCCCGCCGCCAGGACGAGCGTCGTCGCGCGCACCCTCATGACCAGCCACCTCCGTCGAGACCGCGCGGCGCAGTCTATGCCGTCCGCCGCCGGCGCGTGGCCGCAGTTTCCGAAACGGCGCGCCGGCGGAGGCCGCAGCCGCGCTTCGGTCAGCGCAGCGCCCGCCACGCGAGCCAGCCGATGCCGACGAGCAGCAGGAGCCACCAGAACGCGCCCCGCGGCGCGTTGCCGGCCGAGGGCCCGGCGGCAGCCGCCCCGGGTGCGGCGGACGGGCGCGTGCCCGTCGTGTAGCTGAGGCCCGTCCCCGGGAGCGACACCGTCGCGCGCGTGCCGCGCCGGCCGATCGTCAGCCAGGCGCCGCGCCCGCCGACGCTGGTGCTGACGCCGGAGGTCGACAGGTTGATGCGCACGCCGGGCAGCACCCGGATGCGGCGTTGGAAGCGAAGACCCATCGTGGCGGGCGCGTGCCGTTCGGCGGCCCCTCGGGCCGACCCGCAGGAGCATAGCGCGGCCCGCCGCCGGCCGTCGCGCGCGGGGGCGAGGCGCAAAGCGTGCGCCGCGCGCGGCGCACGCTTAAGCTTCGGGTCCGGCCGTGCCCACGCGGGGGTCCGCGACGATGAACGCCTGCTCGAAGACCGCCCTCCTCGCCCTGCTCGGCGCCGTCCTCGGCGCCGGCGCGCACGCCGACAGCTACTCGCACGCCCAGGAGCCGATCGGCAGCGTGCGGCAGATGTACGACGGCGCGCTGACGCCGGACCTCGCGGTCAGCACCTTCCGCAACATCAACCGGCTGTTCGCGACGCGCACGATCGCGCACGGCACGACCGTGCAGCCGCTGCCGCCGGCGCCGAAGCCGCTGACGCAGGTTCGGTTCACCTCGCGCGGCCGCAGCTGGGATCTCTACGACTACCTGGCGGTCAACCGCGTCGCGGGCCTGTTGGTGATCAAGGACGGGCGCATCGCGCTCGAGCTCTACCAGTACGGCAACAACGCCCGCACGCGCTGGATGTCGATGTCGATCGCGAAGTCGGTGACCTCGACGCTGATCGGCGCGGCGCTCAAGCAGGGCAAGATCGCGAGCCTCGAGGACCCCGTGACCCGCTACCTGCCGGCGCTCGCCGGCAGCGCCTACGACGGCGTCTCGATCAGGGACATCCTCTTGATGTCCTCGGGCGTGCGCTGGAACGAGACCTACACCGACCCGAAGTCGGACCGGCGCCAGCTGCTCGAGGCGCAGATCGCGCAGCGCCCGGGCGCGGCGATGGCGCTGATGGCCCGCCTGCCGCGCGCGGCGCCGCCCGGCACGGTCAACAACTACAACACCGGCGAGACGCTGGTGGCCGGCGAGATCGTGCATGCCGCGACCGGCGTGCCGCTGTCGGAGTACCTGTCGGAGCGCATCTGGCGCCGCTACGGCATGGAGGCGGACGCGAGCTGGTGGCTCGATGCGCCGGACGGCATCGAGATCGCCGGCAGCGGGCTGTCGGCGACGCTCCGGGACTACGGGCGCTTCGGCCTCTTCTTCCTGGACGGCGGCGTCGCCGGCGGCGAGCGGATCCTGCCCGAGGGCTGGACCACCGAGGCCGGTGCGCCGAAGTCCCTCAGGGACGGCCGCCGGCTCGACTACGGCTACTTCTGGTGGCCGGCGGTCGCGACCGAGGCGACGCCCGACACCGAGGGCGCGTTCCTCGGCGAGGGCATCTTCGGCCAGTTCCTGTACCTCAACCCGCGCGAGCGCGTCGTCATCGTCGCCTTGAGCGCGCGCTCCAAGCCCGAGGGCATGGACGTGGTCGCGGACCTCGACTTCTTCGCCGCCGCGACCGCGGCGCTTCGCGCGCCGGCGCCGGCACCGCGTTAGGGCGCGGCCTCGGCGGCCGGGTAGACGACCCCGCCCTTCATCACGAAGCGGACGTGCTCGAGGCGCGTCACGTCGGCGAGCGGGTCGCCGGCCACGGCGACGATGTCGGCGAGCTTGCCGGCCTCGATGCTGCCGAGCCGGTCGCTCTGGCCGAGCAGCTCCGCCGCGACCACGGTGGCGGACCTGAGCGCCTGCTCCGGGCTCATGCCGTACTTCACCATCCAGCCGAACTCGACGGCGGCGTTCACCTGCCAGTCGAAGCCGCCGATGTCGGTGCCGAAGGCGATCTTGACGCCGGCCTTGAGCGCGCGCCGGAAGGTGTCGGCGTGGATGTCGCGCATCGCGAGCCACTGCGGCGCGCCGGCCCTGGCGCGCCCCTCGGCGACGTACTCGCCGACGTAGATCGTCGGCACGTAGTAGATGCCGCGCTGCGCCATCGCCTTCAGGTCCTCGTCGGCGATGTAGTCGCCGTGCTCGATGCTGTCGACGCCGGCCTCGACCGAGTTGTGCACGCCGTGCAGCGCCATCGCGTGCGAGGCCACCTTGTGCCGCTGCCGGTGCGCCTCGTCGACGATCGCGCGCAGCTCCTCGGGCGTGAAGGTCGGGATGTCGTCGAGCACGCCGTTTGCGAGCACGCGGTAGCTGCGGTCGGAGTAGACCTTGATCCAGTCGGCGCCGTGCGCGAGCTGCTCGCGCACCGCGCGCCGCCCGCCGTCGGCGCCGTCCACCTCCTGCACGCCCTTCGGCATCGAAAGCGCCGGTGCGTAGCCCTGCAGCGGGTAGGCCCCGGTGACGTCCATCGCCCGCGAGGCGACCTGCATGCGCGGCCCGGGTATGACGCCCTCCTCGATCGCGCGCTTGACGTCGACGTCGGCGTAGCCGGCCCCCTCGGTCTCGAGGTCGCGGATCGCCGTGAAGCCCCTGGACAGCGCGCGGCGCGCGTTGACCGTCGCGAGGATCGTGCGGTACTCGGGCGACTGCTTGAGCAGCTGCTCGTCGTAGTCCGCGGCCGTGATGTCGCCCTGCAAGAGCACGTGCGTGTGCGTGTCGATCAGGCCCGGCAGGCAGGTGAGCGCCGAGAGGTCGGTGACCGCGCCCGCGGGCGCAGCGCCGGTCGCGGGCCGCACCGAGGCGATGCGCTCGCCGCGCACCTCGATCAGCACCGGCCCCTGGGTCTTCGCGCCGCGCCCATCCCAGAGCGCGCCGCAGCGCAGCCACCTCGCCTCGCCGGCAGCGGCGGCCGGCGCCGGGCCGGCCGCGGCCGGGGCCGCGCCGACGACGCACAGGGCCGCCGCGAGCCACCGGCCGGCGCGCACCGCCCCGGCGAGCCGCCGGCCCTTCCCGATCCCCGCCATGTCGCTCGCCATGTCAGCCTCCCATGATCGCCGCCACGGCCGCGCCCGCCGCGGCCAACCTCGCGCCGAGGCCGCCCGGGCCTCAGGCCCTCGCGCCCGGCACCGCGCCGCCGGCATCGGCCGCGCGGCAGTGCTTCGCGATGGCATCGGCCAGCGCCGGCAGCGCGAAGTCCGGCAGGTCGTGCCCCATGCCCTCGATGACCAGCAGCCCGGCGCCCGGCACCACCCGCGCCGTGTCGCGGCCCGCCTCGAGCGGCACCAGCGGGTCGTCGGCGCCGTGGATCACGAGCGTCGGCGCCGCGATCGTCCTGAGCAGCCTGCGCCGGTCGCCGCCGGCGATGATCGCCACCATCTGCCGCGCCGTCGCGGCGGGGTCGTAGGCGCGCCGCACCCAGGCGCCGATGCGCCGGGTGAGCTCCTGCCGCTCGGTCGGGTGGTCGGGGCTGCCGATGACGGTGAACACGTCGACGAAGTGGGCGATGACCCGCTCCGCGTCGGCGCCGGCCGGCGGACGGTCGAGCAGGATCTGCAGCGCGCGCTTCTTCGGCCGCGACACCGCGCGGTTGCCGGTGGTCGACATCATCGAGGTCAGCGACCGGACCCGCTCCGGGAAGCGCGCCGCCAGCAGCTGCGCGATCATGCCGCCCATCGAGGCGCCGACGACGTGCGCCCGCTCGATGCCGAGCGCGTCCAGGAGGCCGACCGTGTCGCGCGCCATGTCCTCGAGCCGGTAGGCGGCGCGCACCGGCAGGCCGAGCCGCGCGGCGATCATCGCGAGCACGACGCCGAGCGAGCGGCGGCCGCGGACCCGGCTCGAGAGGCCGCTGTCGCGGTTGTCGAAGCGCACCACGCGAAAGCCCGCGGCGACGAGGCGGCGGCAGAGCTCGTCCGGCCAGGCGACGAGCTGCATGCCGAGGCCCATGATCAGCACGATCGCGGGATCGGCCGGGTTGCCGAGCGACTCGTACTCGATCGTGATCCCGTTGGCGGTCGTGGCCGTCACGCGCGCACCGCCCGAAGCTGCCGTCGCCGGCCGGCCGGGCGCGGCGCCGGCGCGGCGAGGAGCGCCGCGTGCGCGGCCCGCAGGTCCGCGGCCAGCTCGCGCGCCTCGGCGACGGCCGCGCGCGCCGCCGTGAAGCCGAAGTGCAGCGTGTCGACGTAGCTCAGCGCCGTGATGTTGAGCCCGATGCCGTGCTCGACGATCGACAGCGGCCAGTACTCCTCCATGCGCGCACCGGCCGTGTACAGCGGCACGCGCGGCCCCGGCACGTTGGAGATCACGACGTTGGCGATCGGCGGGATGAGGTCGGCGACGTGGCTGCGGCCGTAGAGCGCGGCGAGCGCGCCGCCGACCCACGGCACGCCGAGCGACGGGAAGTCCGTCGGCAGCAGCGAGCGGGCGCGGCGCGCGAGGCGCTTGGCGGCGTCCGCCGCCGCGCGCACGGCGCGCAGCTGGCGCACGGGATCGGCGACGTCGGTCGCGAGGCGCACGAGCCCGAGCGTCACCTCGGTGCCGTAGCGGCTGTCGCCCGGCTCGCGCACCGAGATCGGCATCGACGCGATCAGGGGTGCGCGCGGCACGCCGCCGTGGCGCGCGAGGTAGCGCCTGAGCGTGCCGCTGCAGAGCGCGAGCACCACGTCGTTGATCGTCGCGCCGTGGCGCTCGGCGACGGCCCTGAGCTCGGCGAGCGGCAGTGCCTGCAGCGCGATGCTGCGCTCGGCCGTGATCGTGCCGTTGAGCGGCGTGCGCGGCCCGAAGGCGAAGTTGCGCCGCAGCCGCGGGCCCGGGACGCCGACGATCGCCGCGAGCGCCCGCGCCGCCTCGGGCAGGTGGCGGATGAGCCGGACCAGCTGGCCGGCGTCGTGGCTGAACGCGGCCCCGGCGAGGGCCAGCGCCCCGGGGGCGGTCGCGCGCGGCGCGCGGCGCGCCGCGCGCGGCACGCGCCGCGGCCGCGGCGAGGTGTCGTAGAGCGCGTTCGCGAGCGCGGTGCCGGCGGCGCCGTCGAGCACCGCGTGGTGGACCTTGAAGTAGTAGGCGCGGCGGCCGTCGGCGAGCCCGTCGAGGACGGTCAGCGACCAGAGCGGCCGGCGGCGGTCCATGCGCTCGGCGTGCAGCCCCGCGACGCAGCGCTCGAGCTCGGCCTGCGTGCCCGGCGCCGGCACGCGCACGCGCCGCACGTGGCGGCGCAGGTCGACCCGGGCGCCGTCCAGCCACAGCGGGTGCGCGAAGTGAAGCGGCACCTCGGCGAGCCGCCGCGTGAAGATCGGCGCGACGCCGAGCCGCGCGGCCAGCATCTGCCTGACGAGCGCCTGGAAGTCGCGCGCGCCGCGCGCCGGTCGCGCGAACACGTGCAGCGAGGCGACGTGCATCGGCGTCGCCGCGGTCTCCATGTCGAGGAACACGCCGTCGAGGCCGGCGAGCGGCACGATGCCGCGCACCCTGCCCGCGCCCGGGCGCCGCGCCGCCGGCGGCGGCTGCCGCCGCCCCGCGGCCGCGGCGCGGCGGGACCTCGGCGCTGCGGCGCGGCGGCTCACTCCTCGTCCGCGACGTCGCGGTCGGCCGGTGGCGGCAGCTCCGGACGCAGCACGCCGAGGCCGGCGGCCCGCAGCTGGCCGTTGAGCGCCGGCAGCTCGGCCGCGAGGCCGCGCCACGTGCCGAGCAGGCCCGCGAGCTCGGTCGCCGCGGTCGCGGCCGCCGCCGCCTGGGCCTGCGTCGGCGCAGCGTCCGCGCGGATCACGGCGCCGTACAGCTCCTCGAGATGACCCTGCACGCCCGGCAGGCGCGGCGGCGGCGCGGCGGCCGGCGCCTCGGGCGCCTCGGGCGCCTCCAGGAGCGTCACCAGCCGCGCGTCGTAGGCGCGGATCACGTCGGCCGCGGTGCCGGTCGCGGGCAGGGCCTTCAGCTGCGCGCGCAGCGAGCGCGCCTGGGCGAGCGCGCGGGTCGCGTCGCTGACCTCGGCGGCGAGCGCGCGCGCGAGCCGCAGCTGCGCCGCGTAGCCGTCCGCGGCCAGCGCGACCCGCGGGTCGGGCCTGAGCTCGAGCGGCGCCTCGAGGCGCTGGCCGTCCACCGTGACGCGCACCGTGTAGCGACCGGGCACCGCCACCGGGCCGAAGGGCTCGCGCGGCGTCGCGTGCGGCACGGCCGAGATCGGGTAGCCGCGGCTGCCGGTCAGCGGCGGCGCGTACCGCAGGTCCCAGACCCAGCGGTGCATGCCGGCGGAGCGCGCGAGCGCCCGCGGCGCGGCGACCCAGTACGGCGGGATCAGCTGGCGGCGGAGCTCCTCGGCGGTCGGGCTCGGCGGGTCGTCGCTCGCGTAGCGGCGCACGACCTCGCCCGAGGCATCGAGCACCTCGAGCACGACGGGACCGCGCGCCTCGCGCGGCAGGAAGTACTCGAGCACCGCGCCGTCCGGCGGGTTGGCCGCGAGCGGCTCGTCCGGCGGGATCGGCGTGTCGCTCCAGGTGCTGCGCTGCACGCGCACCGCCGGCGCCGGCGGCACCAGGAACGCGCCCGCGAGCCGCGCCGGCTTAAGCTCGCGCAGCCGCGTGATGTCGTCGAGCACCCAGAACGCGCGGCCGTGGGTCGCGACGATGAGGTCGGCGCCCTGGATCGCGAGGTCGCGCATCGAGGTGTGCGGCAGGTTCGCCTGCAGCGAGTCCCAGTGGTCGCCTGCGTCGAACGACACCCACACGGCGCGCTCGGTGGCCGCGAACAGCAGCCCCGGGCGCAGCGGGTCCTCGCGCACCGCGTTGACCGGCGCGTCCTCCGGCAGGCCCGCCGCGATCGACTGCCAGCTGCGGCCGCCGTCGCGGGTGCGGTAGGCGTACGGGTGCAGGTCGTCGACGCGCAGGCGGCTCACCGCGACGTAGGCGGTGGCGGCGTCGGAATGCGAGGCCTCGATCTGCGTCACCTTGCTCCACGGCGCGAGCGCGGGCGGCGTGACGTCGCTCCAGTGGCCGCCGCCGTCCGCGGTGCGCCAGACGAGGCCGTCGTCGGTGCCGGCCCAGAGCGTGCCGCGGTCGAGCGGCGAGACGCCGAGCGAGTAGATCGCGCCGCGCTGCTGCTCCGCGCCCGGCACGTGCAGCTTGCCGACGCTCGGCGGCGCGCCGGGCGCCGGCCGCGTCAGGTCCGGGCTGATCGCGGTCCAGCTCGCGCCGCCGTCGGTGGTCCGGTACAGCACGTTGGCGGCGTAATAGAGCGTGTGCGGATCGAGCGGCGAGAACACGAGCGGCTCGGTGCGGTCGGCGCGCACGCCGCCGCCGCGCACCGGCACCGGCGTCACGTTCTGCACCTGGCCGGTGGACCAGTGGAACTTCGACACCTCGGTACGGCCGGCGCCGTAGACGACGTCGGGATCGAGCGGGTCCGGCGCCACGTAGCCGTACTCGATGACGCCCACCGGGTGCCAGTCGCGCGCCGTGACCGAGCCGTCGTTGCCGCGGCTCGCGATGCACACCGAGCCGCTCTCCTGCTGTCCCGAGCAGACGCGGTACGGGAAGGTCGGCGTGACGCCGACGTGGTAGAGCTGCGCGGTCGGCTGGTTGAACCACGAGCTCCAGGTCGCGCCGCCGTTGACCGTGACCAGCGCGCCCTGGTCCGCGACCAGCGCGATCACGCGCGGGTCGGTGGGGCTCACCCACAGGTTCTGGTAGTCGTCGCCGCCCGGCGCGCCGCGCCACGAGCTCCAGCTGCGGCCGCCGTCGACCGACTTCACGGCGACGATGCTGGCGCTGTAGACGACGTCGGCGTTCGACGGGTCGACGCGCACCACCGGCAGGTCGCCGCCGCCGATGCGAAGCGCCGGCCGCGGGTCGTCGCCCGCGCGCGCGAAGTGCTCGCCGCCGTCGTCGGAGCGAAAGAGCCCGAGGCCGGCCGCCGAGGCGTACTCGCCGGGCGCGGTGGTCGAGACCGCGAGGTACAGCCGCTCCGGCGCGCTCGGCGCGATCGCGATGTTGAGCTGCGAGAGGTTGTCGGGGAGCCCCGCGCCGAGCCGGCGCCAGCTCGTGCCGCCGTCGGTGGACTTGTAGAAGCCGCCGCCGCTGCCGTTGTAGGCGTTCTTGTCCTCCCACGGCCCGAGCCGCGCCTCCCACAGGCCCGCGTACAGCACCTCCGGATGCCGCGGGTCGATCGCGACCGCGCAGCCGCCGGTGTTCTCGTCCTTGTAGAGCACGCGCTGCCAGCTCCTGCCGCCGTCCAGCGAGCGGTAGATGCCGCGCTCCTCGCTCGGGCCGAAGGGGTGGCCGAGCACCGCGGCGTACAGCCGGTCGGGATCGCGCGGGTCGACCGCGAGCTCGGGGATCTGCTGCGCGCCCCGGAGCCCGAGGTGCACCCAGGTGCGGCCGGCGTCGGCCGAGCGGTAGATGCCGTCGCCGACCGAGAGGTCCGGCCGGTGCAGCCCCTCGCCGCTGCCGACGTAGATCACGTTCGGGTCCGAGGGCGCGACCGCGATCGCGCCGATCGACTGCGTCGGCTGCTCGTCGAAGATCGGCCGCCAGGTGCGGCCCGCGTCGTCGGTCTTCCAGACGCCGCCGTTGACGGCGCCGACGTAGAAGACGTTCGGCTGGCCCGGCACGCCCGCGACCGCGCGCGTGCGGCCGCCGCGCGGCGGGCCGATGTTGCGCCAGGCGAGGTCCAGGTAGGCCCCGGGCGGCAGGTGCTGGGCGAGCGCGGCCGGGGCGGCGAGCGCGCCGAGGACGGCGGCGAGCGCCGCGATGCGAAACGACGGGGACTGGCTCACGCAGGCGGACTCCGGCAGCCGGGACTGCCGCGAGCATAGCCTACCGCGGGCCCGGCGCCGCGCGGCCGCCGCCGTCAGGGCGCCGCCTTGGCGCGGGCGATGTACTCGTCGATCTGCCGCTCCAGCACCGGCAGCGGCACGCCGCCGTTGCCGAGCACGGCATCGTGGAACGCCCTGAGGTCGAAGCGCGCGCCGAGCGCGCGCGTCGCGCGCGCGCGCAGCTCCAGGATCTTGAGCTCGCCCATCTTGTAGGCGAGCGCCTGGCCGGGCCAGGCGATGTAGCGGTCGACCTCGGTGCGCACCTCGTGCAGCGACAGCGCCGTGTTGGCGGCGAGGTAGTCGAGCGCCTGCTGCCGCGTCCAGCCCTTGGCGTGCATGCCGGTGTCGACGACGAGCCGGCAGGCGCGCCACATCTCGTAGGTCAGGCGCCCGAACTGCTCGTACGGCGTGCGGTACATGCCCATCTCGATGCCCAGCTTCTCCGAGTAGAGGCCCCAGCCCTCGCCGAAGGCGTGCGGATAGAGGTTGCGGCGAAACGGCGGCACGTGCTCGAGCTCCTGCGCGAGCGCGCCCTGCAGGTGGTGGCCCGGCACCGCCTCGTGCAGCGTCAGCGACGGCAGCACGTAGAGCGGGCGCTTCTCGAGCGCGTAGGTGTTGACCCAGTACTGGCCGCCGCGGGTGCCGCCGATCGGCGCCGGCACGTAGCGCCCGCCGGTGTAGTTCGGCGCGATGTCGGCCGGCACCGGCTCGACGCTGTACGGCAGCCGCGGCAGGCGGCCGAAGTAGCCCGGCAGCCGGCCGTCGATCTGCTTGGCGAGGTAGGCCGCGTCCTTCAAGAGCTCGTCCGGCGTCTTCGCGTAGAACTGCGGGTCGCTGCGCAGGAAGGCGAGGAAGGCCGGGAAATCGCCGCTGAAGCCGGTCTCGCGGATCACCGCCTCCATCTCGCCGCGGATCCGCGCCACCTCGCCGAGCCCGATCGCGTGCACCTGCTCGGGCGTCACCTCGAGGTTGGTGAAGTAGCGCACGAGCGCAGCGTAGTAGCGCTCGCCGTCCGGCAGGTCGCGCGCGCCGACCGTGGGCCGCGCGCGCGGCGCGTACTCGTCGCGGAAGAAGCGCTCGAGCTCGCGGTAGGCCGGCAGCACCGCGCCCGTGATCGTCGCCTCGCCCGCCGCCGCGAGGCGCGCGCGCTCGGCGGGCGCGAGGTCCCCGGGCAGCCGCTCGAAGGGGGCCCAGAACGGCGAGGCCCTGGCGGACGGGAACTGCTGCGCCTCGATCACCTTGAGGACGCCCGGCAGGATCTCGGCCGGCAGCGTGAAGCCGTCGCGCATGCCGGTGCGCAGGTTGTCGACGTTCTGCCGGAAGTAGGCCGGGATCGCCGCGAGGCGCTTCAGGTAGTCCTCGTAGTCGCGCACGCCGCGCATCGGCACGCCGTCCGCCATGCGCGTGACCTCGACGTGGAAGCCCTCGTCGCTGACCAGCGGGATGCGCCAGCCCCGAAACGGCGCGAGCGCGACGCGGTGGCGGAGCACGAAGTCGAGGAGGTCGTCGTTCAGGCGGTCGGCGGCGGACAGGCGCTCGCGCGGGATGCGCCGCAGCCGCGCGAGGAAGTCCGCGTCGGCGCGCGCCTGGCGCTCGAACTCGGCGGCGGTCGCGAGCGGCAGGCGGTCGTTGTAGCGCGCATCGCCGACGTGCGTCGCGAGGAAGGGATCCGCCTCGAGGTCCGCCTGCCACTGCGCGTCCATCAGGCGCGCGAGCTGCTGCGCCGGGGTCGCGGCCTTCGCGGGCGCGCCCGCGAGCGCGGCGCCGGCGAGGCAGAGCGCCGCGATCGACGCGGCAAGGCGGCAGAACCTCGGCATGGCGCGCTCCTCGGCGGCGGGTGCCGCGCACGCAGCATAGTCAGGAACGACGCGGCGCGTGCGCCGCGGCCGGGCGCCGCGCGCGGGGACCCGCCGTGTTCCGCGCACTTATAATGAGTAATCAATAAGTTAAATGGCATACCTTCGGTCATTTCTGCACCACGCAGCGCGCCTCGCCGCCGCCCCGGGCGCGCGCCCGCAATGCCGGGCGGGCCGCATCCGCCGTTGTGCGTTTTCGGTACACTCCGCCGATGAGAAGAAGAAGCACTCCGCGCTCAGCGCGCGGTGACCGCACCGCCCTGCCCCCGCCGCTGCCCCCGATCGTCCGCCGCCCGACGCGCAGGCCAGCCCCGCATGGCTAGCCTCGCGCCCGTCCGGCTGCCGCTGAGCACGCTCGACGACGACGCCTGGGACGACCTGCTGAGCTTCATCGAGGAGCGGCGCGTCATCCCGATCGTCGGCCCGGAGCTCCTGCAGGTCGCGACCGATCGCGGCCCGCGGCTCTTGTACGACTGGCTCGCCGAGAAGCTCGCGGCGCGCCTCGGCGTCGACGTCGGCGCCCTCCCCCAGCCCTACTCGCTCAACGACGTGGTCTGCTGGTTCCTCGCCGCGCGCGGCCGCCGCGAGGAGGCCTACGTGCGCCTGCGCGCGATCCTGAAGGACGCGGGCTTCGAGCCGCCGCAGGCGCTGCGGCGGCTCGCGGCGATCACCGACTTCGACCTCTTCGTCTCGACCACCTTCGACGCGCTGCTCGAGACCGCCATCAACCTCGAGCGCTTCGCCGGCACCGCCTCCACCGACGTCCTCTCCTACGCGCCGAACCGGGTCGCCGACCTGCCGAGCGAGCGCGACCGCCTGCAGCGGCCGGTGGTGTACCACCTGTTCGGCCGGCTGTCGGCCTCGCCCACCTACGTGATCTCGGACGAGGACCTGCTCGAGTTCATCTGCGCGCTGCAGAGCGAGCACCTGGCGCCCGAGAAGCTGTTCCACGAGCTCGAGCACAGCCACCTGCTGTTCATCGGCAGCAACTTCACCAACTGGCTGGCGCGGCTGTTCCTGCGCATGGCCAAGCGCCAGCGGCTCTCCGACCCGCGCGACGTCGGCGAGGTGCTGGCCGACGACCACTCGGGCGACGACGACCGGCTGGTGTCGTTCCTGCAGCAGGTCAGCGTGCGGACCCGCATCTACGTCGGCGCCGAGCGCTTCGTCGACGAGCTGCACGCGCGCTGGCAGGCGCGCCGCCAGCGCGCCGGCGCGCCGCCGCCGGCCACCGGCCCGGCCCGCTTCCTGCCGCCGGCGCGCGAGATGCCGGAGAACGCAGTGTTCATCAGCTACGCGCGCGAGGACCTGGCGGCCGTGCAGCAGATCAAGGCCGGCCTCGAGGCGGCCGGCATCACGACCTGGTTCGACATGGACCGGCTCGAGGCCGGCGACGACTACGACCGCAAGATCCAGCAGAACGTCGCGCGCTGCTCGTACTTCATCCCGGTGGTGTCGGCGACCACGCAGCGCCGCCTCGAGGGCTACTTCCGGCGCGAGTGGAGCTACGCGATCGACCGGGTGCGCAACATGGCGGACGGCGCGCTGTTCATCCTGCCGGTGCTCATCGACGACACCACCGCGGGCGAGGCGCGCGTGCCGGACCGGTTCCGGGCGCTGCACTTCTCGCAGCTGCCGGGCGGCCGGGTGCCGGCCGAGTTCGCCGCCCGGCTCGCCGACTTCATGCGGGCGCGGCAGCAGTGAGCGCCGAAGCGGCGAGCGCCGCGGCCGCGGACGCCGGCGCCTCGACGGTCGACGAGCGCAACCCCTGGCTCGGCCTCGCCTCCTTCACCGAGGAGACCCGCGCCTTCTTCTACGGCCGCGAGGACGAGGTCGCCGAGCTCGCGCGGCGCGTGCAGAGGAAGCTCCTGACGGTGCTGTTCGGCCAGTCCGGGCTCGGCAAGACCTCGATCCTGCGCGCCGGCCTCGTGCCGCGGCTGCGCGGCCAGGGCTACTGCCCGGTGTACGTGCGCATCGACTACGCGCGCGAGGCGCCGGAGCCCGCCGAGCAGATCAAGCAGGCGATCGCGCGCACCGCGCGCCGCTCCGGTGAGTGGACCCAGGCGGGCGTCGCGGTGGCGGGCGAGTCGCTGTGGGAGTTCCTGCACCACCGCGACGACGTGCTGCGCGACGAGTCGGGCGCGACGCTGATCCCGCTCTTGATCTTCGACCAGTTCGAGGAGATCTTCACGCTGGCGCAGTCGGACGACTTCGGCCGCGCGCGCGCGGCGCGCTTCATCGCCGACCTCGCCGACCTCGTCGAGAACCGCCCGCCGCGCGAGCTCGAGGCGCGGCTCGACCGGGACGACAGCGCCGCCGAGCGCTTCGACTTCGCGCGCAGCGACTACCGCGTGCTGATCGCGCTCAGGGAGGACTACCTCGCGCCGCTCGAGGGCCTGAAGGGCGCGATGCCGAGCATCACGCAGAACCGGCTCAGGCTCGCGCCGATGACCGGCCAGCAGGCGCTCGCGGCGGTGCTGCTGCCCGGCCGCGGCCTCGTCTCGGAGGAGGTCGCGGCGGCGATCGTGCGCTTCGTCGCCGGCGGCGCCGAGCTCGCCAACGCCGAGGTCGAGCCCTCGCTCCTGTCGCTGATCTGCCGCGAGCTCAACGACACGCGCATCGCGCAGGGCCGCAGCGAGATCTCGCTCGACCTGCTGGCCGGCTCGCACGCGACGATCCTCAGCAACTTCTACGAGCGCTCGCTGGCCGACCAGCCGCCGGCGGTGCGCCGCGCGATCGAGGACGAGCTGCTGACCGAGTCGGGGTTCCGCGAGAACGTCGCCGAGGAGCGCGTGCTGACGAGCTTCGCGGCTGCCGGCGCCGCGCCCGACGCGCTCGCGACGCTGGTCAACCGCCGCCTGCTGCGCATCGAGGAGCGCCTCGACGTGCGCCGCGTCGAGCTCACGCACGACGTGCTGTGCGCCGTCGTCAAGCAGAGCCGCGACCTGAGGCACGAGCGCGAGGCGCGCGACGCGACCGAGCGCATGCTGGCCGAGCAGCGCGAGCGGGCGCGCGCCGCGCGCCAGGCGCTGGTGCGCGCGCGCCAGGTGGCGCTCGCCTGCGCCCTGCTCGCGCTCGGCGCGGTGGCGGCCGCCGTCTACGGCTACCTCAGCACCGAGCGCGCCCGGCGCGCCGAGCGCCTCGCGCAGGAGACGCGCACCGCCGCCGAGCAGGCGCGCACCCAGGCCGAGCACCTGCTCGGCTACCTCAACGACGACTTCGCCGCCGAGCTCGAGGGCTTCGGCCGGCTCGGCCTCGTGACCGACCTCGGCAAGAAGGAAGTGGCCTACTACAAGTCGCTGCCGCTCGCGCTGCAGACGCCCGACACGGTGCGCAGCGCCGCGCTCGCCCAGGTGCGCTACGGCATCGCGCTGCAGGGCCGCTACCAGCTCGACGAGGCCGACGCGGCGCTCGGCGAGGCGATCGCCGCGCTCGAGAAGCTGCGCGCCGCCGGCGACGACTCCGAGGGCACGGCGGTCGGCCTCGGCCTCGGCCTGAGCGCGCAGTCGGACGTCGACGACCGCAAGGGCCGCCCCGACCCGACCCGCGACGTGATCCGCGCCGAGGCGCTCTTGCGGCCGTACTCGGAGGCGCCGAACGCCTCGGTGTCGGCGCGCCGCGCCTACGCCTTCGTCGCGCTGAGCGCCGCCTCCTACCAGCGCGGCGCCGTGTCGCTCGAGACCTCGGAGCGCGCCAAGCACGCGCTCGAGAGCATCGGCGCGCTCGACCTCAGCGACCTGCCGGCGGCCGCCAACTACGCGCTGACGCTCGCCTTCCAGGCCATCGAGCTGCAGCGCCTGAGCCGCTTCGCCGAGGTGCGCCGCGTCAGCGCCGAGACCATCGCGCTCGCGACCAGGGTGCTCGAGCAGCGGCCCGGGCACCTGGTCGCGCTGCAGGCGCGGGCCTTCGGCCACTCGATCGTCGGCTGGCTCGCGCACACCGAGATGCGCATCGGCGAGGCCCTCAGGGAGGGGCTGCTGGCCGAGGCCGACGGCCTCGCGCTGCTGCGCCTCGACCCCACCAACCGCGACGCGCGCGGGCGCACGGCGCTGACGCAGCGCGGCGCCGCCGCCGCTGCCTTCGCGCTCGGGCGACCGCGCCAGGCGCTCGCGATCGCGGGCCGCGCCGTCGACACGCTGCGCGGCGGGCCGCAGAGCACCGGCGGCGGCGAGGACGTGATCCAGCAGCTCGCCTACCGCGCCTTCCTCGAGGCCAACCTCGGCGAGCACGCCGCGAGCGCGGCGACCCTGCAGGCGGCCGAGCGCGAGCGCGAGGCGCTCCTGCTGACGGCGCCCGAGGGCAGCTTTCGCATCCTCGGCACGGCCTGCCGCCTCGACGGCGTGCACGGCGTGATCGATCACCTCGAGGGCGACGCGGCGGCCGCGGTCCGGCGGCTCGCGCCGCTCGTCGACAAGGTGCGCGCCTACAAGACCGACGCCGCCTACATCGAGCGCGACCGGCTCAACTGCGTGACCAACGGCGCGATCCGGCTCGCGAGCGCACAGTACTCGCTCGGCGACTGGGCCGCGGTCGAGCAAACGGTCGCGGACGCAGCGGCGGCGGCCAAGCTGCGCGAGGACCCGGACGCCGGCAGCGTCCGCGCGCAGCTCGCGGCGCTGCAGGCGATGGCGCAGGCCCGGCTCGGGCGCCTCGACGAGGCTGCGCGCACGGTCGCGCCGGCGGTGAAGTTCGAGCGCGAGCTCGCCGCCCGCAACCGCGACGACGAGGAGCAGCGTCTCGAGCTCGCCTCGACGCTGTACGCCGAGGCGCTCACGGACCGCGCCCGCCGGGCCGAGCTCCTCAAGGAAGCCGCCGCGATCATCGCCGCGCTGCCCGCCGAGATGCGCGCGCTCAGGAGCGTCGGCCTCTGGAGCGAGCGCATCCAGCAGGAGCTGCACCGCCCCGGCTGATGGCCCGCGGCCGGGCGCGCGGCGGGGCCGGGCCCGCGCCGCCTACCGGCGGCGTCGTGCCGCCCGACGCAGGTACTTCGCCAGCAGGTCGTCGACCGCCTCGCGCAGGAGCGCCGCCCGCGGGATGCGCGTCTCGCGCGCGAGCACCGCGAGCAGCTCGGCCTTGACCGGGTCGAGCGACACCGAGCGCGCGACGCGCCTGCGCTTGATCATCGCGCGGCTCGGATCGGTTACCACGGGCACCGGCGCTCAGCGACCGTCCGCCGCCCGCAGCGCCGGGCGCTCCGCGTCGGACATCTTCTGGAAGTCCGGGTAGTACTTGGCGCGCTTGTCCTCGATCTGCGAGGCATTCAGCGAGGCCCACTCGTCGTCGCGGGCGGTGTGGTCGATCAGCGCGCAGGCGTACTTCCAGTTCTCGAACTCCTTGGTGTCGAGCATGTCCTGGTGCACCGGCTTCAGCGTGAAGCGCGCCTTCCACACGCCCATGTGCGGATGGATGGCGACGTAGTAGGTCTTGTCGGCGAGGACTTCGGCGGACATGAACTCGGCGCTCTCACCCATCAGCATGTAGAGGTGCGTGCCGGGCGTCACGACGACGTTGAGGCGCTGCTTCTGGTGCAGGATGCCGACCATGACGGCCTTGTTGTCGACGATCTCGAAGAGCGACGAGGCGACGGGCCCGCCCCAGATCGACGGCCGCAGGAAGGCGATCAACGCCTTCCCCGGCGGCGGCGCCGCCGCCATCGTCGTGGATCCCATCGCTGGCGCTTCCGGCGCTGCGGCCGGAGCCGGTGTGGCGGCCGGAGGCGGTGTGGCGGCCGGGGCCGGGGCCGGGGCCGGGGCCGGTGTCGCAGCCGGCGGCGGCGCCGGGGCCGGGGACTGAGCGGCCGCCGTGTCGGGCGCCGTGGCGAGGCCCGTGGGCGGCGCCGGCGTCTGCGTCGCGTTCGGGGTGTCCGCCAGGGTGGGCGGCAGCGCGCCGCCGAGCATCAGGAGTGCCGCGATCAGCGCCGGGACGAGCCGGGCGCAGGAGAGTCGGGACATGGCGTCTTCTCCTTCTTGTGCCAGACGCCATTCTGACCGCTCCGCCGCGGCAGGCCAAGGCGCCGTCTGCGCGTCATTCCGACGCCGGGCGGCGGTCGGCTACGCACAGGCCGCAGCCCCCGGGATCAGCGCGCGCCGCCGCCGGACGGCGCTCCGGCGGCCGCCCAGCCGCCGCCGAGCGCCGCAAAGAGCGCCACGGTGTCCTGCAGCCGCTGCGCGACCGCGGCGAGGTAGCCGACCTGCGCGGTGCGGAACTGGCGGTCGGCGACCAGCACCGCGAGGTAGTCGGCGGTGCCGGAGCGGTAGTTCGCGTCGACGAGTGCGCGCGCGGTGCGGGATGCCTCGAGGCTCGCGCCCTGCTCGCGCACCGCGTCGGCGTCGTGCTCGAGCGCCCGCAGCGCGTCGGCCACCTGCTGGAACGCCGCCAGCACCGCCTGCCGGTAGTCGGCGCGCGCCGCCTCGTAGGCGTCGATCGACGCCTTGCGGGCGTACCAGGCTGAGCCGCCCTGGAACAGCGGCACGCTCAAGTCTGCGCCGGCGCTCCAGAAGCGCCCGTTCGCGCCGCCGAGCTCGCTCCAGGTGGTGGCATCGCTGCCGAGGCTTCCCGACAGCGTCAGTCGCGGCAGCAGGTCGGCCGTCGCGATGCCGATCGCGGCGCTCGCCTCGTGCAGCCTTGCCTCGGCGCCGAGCACGTCGGGCCGCTGGCGCACCAGTTCCGACGGCAGTGCGAGCGGCAGGTTCTCCGGCAGCACGTAGTCCTCGAGACGCGTCTCGGGCGCGGTCCACTCGGCCGGCGGATGGCCGGCGAGCACCGAGATGAGGTGGCCGGCCTGCTCGGCCCGCAGCTCGAGCGGCGGCAGCGCCGCGCGCGTCGCGGCCAGGTCCGCGCGCAGGCTGAGGAGCGCCGCGTACGGGATCGTACCGGCCCGGTACTGCACCTCCGCAAGCGCGACGCGCTCCGCCGCCGCGTCGACGATCGCGTGCGTCGCCTCGAGCTCGGCCCGGTAGGCCGAGCGCGCGATGCTCGCGTTGACGACGTTGCTGGTCAGCGTCAGGTAGCTCGCGAGGAGCGCGCTGCGCTCGAGGTCCACCTGCGCGCCGAGCGCCTCGACCTCGCGGCGCGCGCCGCCGAAGACGTCGACGAGGTAGCTGACCGCACCGGTGAGCGTGAACAGGTTGAAGACGCTCGACGGGCCGGCCTGGCCGAAGCGCAGCGGCGAGGCGCGCTGGCGGCTCGCGCCCAGGTCGACGCCCAGCGACGGGAAGAACACGCCGTAGCCGGCGCGCCGCTGGTCCTCGCTCTGGCGCAGCGTCGCGTTCGCGCTCGCGAGCGTCGGGCTGCGCGCGAGCGCCTCGGCGACCGTCGCGTCGAGGCCGGGCGCGCCGAGGCGCCGCCACCAGTCCGCGGGCACCGCGGCGCCGGTGGCGAAGTGCTGCACGCGGCCATCGGCGCTCGCGGTGGTCGTGGCCGCGGTGCCCGGCACGTACTCGGTGACGGCCGGCGGCGCCGGCCTCACGAAGTCGGGTCCCACGGCGCAGCCGCCGAGCGTGGCCGCGGCGCAGAGCGCGAGCAGCGCGCGCCAGCCGCCCGACGCGCGGCCGCCGGCCCGGCTACTTGCTGCCGATGTACACATCGACCAGTTGTCCCGGGTAGACGTTGAGCCGCTCGGTCTTGGCGAAGCGGAACAGCACCGGCAGCACGCGCAGGTCGACGCGCTCGTTGCGCTGGTTCGAGAGCTCGATCTTCGGCGTCACGTAAGGCTGCAGCCGCACGAACTCGAGCGGCACCTTGGTGTCGGTGCCGCGCAGCTGCATCTCCGCGGTCAGGTGCGCGGGGTCCGGCAGCCGCTGCAGCAGGATCTCGTCGACGTAGACGCGCACGCCGAGGTAGCGCTGCGACGCGCTCATGACGATGACCGGCGCCGCGGCCTGGGTGTAGCTGTCGTAGGTGCCCTGCGGCGAGACGTAGCTGCCGACCGCGGCCGCGAGCGCGAGCACCGTGCCGTCGACCGGCGCGCGCAGCGTGTACTTCTGCAGCAGCGCGTTCGACGCCTCGTACTGCTTGCGCGCCGCCGCGACGACGCGCTCCTGGCTCTGGATGTCGTAGCGCCAGGCGCCGGCCCGGGTCAGCTCGTACTGGCGGCGCGCGACCTCGTGGTTCGCCGCGGCGATGCGCAGCGCGTTCTGCGCGGTGTCGAGCGCGTCGCGGCTCACCGAGCGCGCGTCGATGGCGACCGACTCCTTCAGCTTCGCGAGCTGGTCGCCGACCTGGCGCTCGGTCGCCGCGGCGGCCTCCATCTGCGCCCGGGCCACCTCGAGCGTCTCCGGCCGCGGCTGGCGGCGCAGCTCCTCGAGCTGCGCGGCGGCCGCCTCGGCCTGCGCCTGCTGCTGCGCGGCGAGCGCCTGCTGCACCGCCGGGTCGATGCGCAGCAGCACGGTGCCCGCCGGCACCGACTGCCCCTCGGCGACCAGCACCTCGACGATCGGGCCGGCGACCTCCGGATAGATGTTGACGTTCTCGCCGCTCGCCTGGGCGCTCTCGATGATGCCGTTGGCGTAGATGCCGTGCGCGTACGGGTTCGCCGCCGGGTTGAAGGCCGGCGGCTGCGGCGGGTGGCGGATGCCGAAGTACCAGGCGCCGGCGATGCCGAGCAGCACGCCGACGCCCGCGAGCCCGAACAGGATCCTATTGTTCACTCGCCTGCCCCTGGATGATGCCCTTGAGGCGGCCGTCCTCCATGTTGAGGATGCGGTGCGCGAACTCGTAGATGCGGGCGTCGTGCGTGACGATGACGATCGCGCGCTGCTCGTTGAGCAGCTCGCTGCGGATGAAGGCGACGATGTTGCGGCCGGTGTCGCCGTCGAGCGAGGCCGTCGGCTCGTCGAGGATCAGGATGTCGGGGCGGCCGACCATCGCGCGCGCGATCGCGACCCGCTGCTGCTCGCCGCCGGAGAGCTTCACGGGCGGCAGGCCGGCGCGCTGCTCGAGGCCGACCGCGACCAGGTACTTCATGCCCTCGCCGACCGCGTCGTCCCAGGGGCGGCCGCGCAGGATCAGCGGGATCGCGACGTTCTCGGCGGTCGTCAGGCGCGGGAACAGGTGGTAGTCCTGGAACACGAAGCCGATCTTGTTGAGCCTGAAGTCCGCGATGCCGTCGTCGTCGAGCGCCCACAGGTCGGTCGCGCCGACCTGCACGGTGCCCGCGTTCGGCCGCAGGATGCCGGACACCATGCTGAGCAGCGTCGTCTTGCCGCTGCCGGACGGGCCGACGATGTACAGCATCTCGCCGAGGCGGACCTCGAAGCTGACGTCGCGCACCGCGAGCGTGCGGGCGTCCCCCGCGCCGAACCACTTCGTCAGCCCCTGCGCGGCGATGGCGACGGCGCTCACGTCAGCCCCTGAAGATGTCGAAGGGCTCGATGCGCAGCACGCGGCGCACGCCGATGTAGCTCGAGATCGCGGCGATCACCAGCACCATGCCGAAGGCCAGCAGCAGGTTCGTCGCGGTGATCGCGGCCGCGTAGCCCGGCAGGCGCAGCTTGGCCGCGAAGATCAGCAGCGTGCACAGGCCGATGCCGAGGCCGAGGCCGGTCAGCGACACGAAGGTCGCCTGGAACAGGATCATCCAGACGAGCTCGCGGCCCTTGGCGCCGATCGCCTTCAGCGCGCCGAACTTCTCCAGGTTCTCGATGATGAAGGTGTAGAAGGTCTGGCCCGAGATCGACAGCCCGACGATGAAGCTGATCACCGTCATCAGCAGGATGTTGGTGCCGAGCCCGGTCTGGTACTTGTAGTAGCTGCTGATGCGGCGGATGAACTCCTCGCGCGTCAGCGCCCGGTAGCCGAGCCTGGCGACCTCGCGCTCGATGTGCGGGATGTCGGCCGTGCTCTTCGGCTCGATCAGGATGTAGGCCGTCGTGAAGCGCGTCGACGGGATGTACTGCTGCGCGCGCGAGTAGGTCGTGTACAGCGTCGGGATCCCGAACAGGCCGCTGGAGGCGACGCCGGCGATGCCGACGATCACCGCGCGGTGGTCGTTGAGCTCGAACTCGGTGCCGATGTCGGGCTTGCCGAGCTTGGCGAACTCCGCATCGTGCACGACGAAGAAGCCGTTCTCCGCGTACAGGTCCTCGATCCGCCCGCGCTCCAGCACCGGCCGGCCGTAGAGGCTGCCGTCGTCGAGGCCGATCACCGACACCGGCTGGAAGGTGCCGTCCTTGAGGCGCGCCAGCGCGCCGGCCGAGTAGAGCGGCACCGCGTAGCGGACCCCGTCGATGCTGCGCGCGAAGTCGAGCACGTAGTCCGGCATGCCGATGCTGTTGGCGACCGTGTTCACGGCCGGGTCCATGACCCAGACCTTGGCGCCGATGTTGAGCACCGTCGACGAGGCGCGGCTCAGGACGCCGGCGAACATCGAGGTCATCTGCACCATCAGGAACACCGCGAAGGTGATGCCGACCAAGAGCGCGACGAACTTCGCGCGGTCGTTCACCAGCAGCTTGTAGGCGAGCACCAGGCTGCCGCGCGTCGGCAGGCGCGCGGCGAGCCGGCTGCGGGCCAGGGCAAAGGGGGCAGGCGTCGTCATGGCGGCGATCGGCGGGCGGCGGCCTCGCTCAGGCGGCGCGCGAAGCGGCGGCGGCGGCCCGCGCCGTGCGCGGCCGCGGGGGCAGTGTCAAGATCGGTGAAGCCGCTTCGCCACAGCGAAATTATCCGGCCGCGGCCGCCGCACCCGCATTCGGGCTTTCCACGGCCGCGGCGCGCGAACGCAGCGGCGACTAAGCGCCGGCCGCGGCCGGGGCCCCGCTCGTGGGTTCGAGCTCGCGGTCGCTCGCGAGGCGCAGGAACACGAGCGCACCGCCGACGCTCGCGAGCGCCGCGACCAGGAAGCCCGTCGCGTAGGTGTGGGTCACGTCGACCAGCCAGCCGGTGATCGCGACGCCGGCGATGCCGGGGATCGTCGCCACGGTGTTGCTGAAGCCGATCAGCACCGGTGCGTGCCGCGGCGAGAGATCGAGCGGCACGGACGTGAGCCCCGAGCCCGCGACGCCGATCGCGCCGGCGGCGACGCAGACGAGCGCGAGCGCGGCCGCCGGCGAGTCCACCGCGCGCAACAAGAGCAGGCATGCGCCCGCCGCGATCAGCCCGCCGCCGGTCGCGATGCGGCGCACGCTGACGGTGCGGCGGCCGCGCGCGATCGCGCCGTCGCTCCAGGCGCCCGTGCTCTGCACCGCGACGAAGTACGCGACCCACGGCCAGGCGGACAGCGCGCCGGAGTTCGCGATGCTGAGCCCGTGGCTGTCGCGAAAGTAGCTCGGCAGCCACGACAGCAGCATGTAGAGCGTCCAGTTGTGGGCGAAGTGCGCGGCCGCGAGCCCCCACACGGGCGGCGCGCGCAGCAGCAGCCGCCACGGCGTCTCGGGCGCGTCCGCGCCGAGGCGCGTCGTGCGGCAGGTCGCGAGCAGCTGCCGCTCGGCCGTGCCGACGCGCGCATCGTGCGCCGGATCGTTGCTCACCGCGGCGAGCCAGCCGCCGGCCCAGAGCAGCCCGAGCGCGCCGAACACGTAGAAGCTCGCCGGCCAGCCGAGCGCGCCCGTCATCCAGCCGGTCGCGAGGAAGCCGACGATCTGCCCGACCGGCACGCCGCCCAGCAGGCGCGCGATCGACCGGCCGCGCTCGGTCGGCGGCACCCAGCGGCTGAAGAGCTCGTAGCTCGCCGGCATCACCGCCGCCTCGCCGAGCCCGAGACCGATGCGCGCCGCGATCAGCACGCCCACCGACAGCGACGCGGCGAGCGGCGTCAGCAGCGTGAACGCCGACCACCAGATCACCGCGACCGCGAGCACGCGCTTGCCGCCGAAGCGCCGCGCCAGCGCGCCGGCGCCGATCTGCAGCGCCATGTAGCCGACGAAGAACGCGGCCAGCACGACGCCCTTGACCGTCGAGTTCCAGTGGAACTCGGTCTGCATCGCGAGCGAGGCGACCGCGATGTTCACGCGGTCGGTGTAGGCGAGGAACATCGCCGTGAAACAGAGCGCGACGAGCAGATGCCGCCGTCCCCACGCGCCGCCGGCGCCCGCCTCGGACATCGCTCCCCCGTGCGGCCGCGGTGCGCGGCCGGGTCCTCGTGTCGCGGCCGCGAACGGCGGGCCGCGAAGCGCTCTTCTGTGCGCGTGAGCGCGCGCCGCCCGGACCTTAGCGCGAAGCGACGGCGCGCGGCAAAGCGCTGCCGCCGCGGGCGCCGATCGCCGCCCCGGGGCTGGCCGCGGGCCGCCCATTCGGGCATAATGAACCGTTCTTTTGGTTGCGAGATCAATCGCTTATGAGTAGTCGATCCCGGCTGCAAGTCCGCTGGCCCCGCGCGCCCCGCGCGACCGGCCGGCTGCTCGTGCCGGGCGACTGCCCCAGGTGCCGCGCCGATGAGTGCCCTCCCCACGCCGCCGCCGACCCCGACCGCGCCCCGCGCGGCCGCGGCGCTGCCGTGGCGGGTGGCGCCGCCGCTCGTCAGCACGGCGCTCATCTATATCGGCTCCGGGGTCCTCGGCACGCTGCTGCCGCTTAGGTTCTCGGCGCTCGGCCTGAGCCCTGGCCTGATCGGACTGCTGGCCACCGCCGAGGCGCTCGGCTTCCTGCTCGGCTGCCTGCACGCACACCGCATCATCGCGCCGGTGGGCCTCGAGCGCGCCTACGCGGCCTTCGCCGGCATGAAGGCGGTCGCGATCCTCGCGATGCACTTCGCGGTCGGCGTGCCGTTCCTCGCCCTGATCCGCTTCCTGATCGGCGTCAATGCCGCCGGCCTCGCGGTCATCGTCGAGAGCTGGCTGAACGCGCTCGTCAGCAACGAGCAGCGCGGCCGGGTGCTGACGCTGTACGTGCTGGTGGTGGGCCTCTTCTACGGCGGCGGCCAGCTGATGGGCGAGAGCCTGAACGTGCGCGGCCCCGAGCTCCTGCTGCTGGCCGGCATCGCGACCACCTTCGCGCTGGTGCCGATGGCGGGCATCGAGGTGCGCGCGCCGCGGCTGCCGCACAAGGTCGAGATCCGGATCCTGAAGGCGCTGCGCACCTCGCCGGTCAGCGTGCTCGCCTGCACGCTGAACGGGCTGATCCTGACCGCGTTCACGACCGCGGGGCCGCTGTTCGGCGAGAAGATCGGCTTCGACCAGCGGCAGATCATCATCCTGATGGCCTGCGTCTCGCTCGGCGGGCTGCTGCTGCAGTGGCCGATCGGCTACGTCTCGGACAAGATCGACCGGCTGTACGCGCTGATCGCGCTCGGCGCCGGCACGCTCGCCGTCGCGGTCGCGCTCGCGACCGTCGACCGGCAGACCCCGTTCCTAATCCTCGCGCTCCTCTACTCCGCGTTCGGCGGGCTCGCCGAGAGCCTGTACGCGGTCGGCGTCGCGCACGCCAACGACCGCGCCGAGTCGGTGGACTACGTCGCGCTGTCGTCGACGCTGCTGTTCGTCTGGGCGCTCGGCGCCGCGATCGGCCCGACCGCGGGCTCGCTGGTCATGGAGCTGACGCGGCCGAGCGCCTTCTTCGTGTACGCCTCGGCGCTGACGCTCGCCTTCACGCTGTTCGCGGTCTGGCGGCTCACGCGGCGCCGCATCGAGCGGCCGCTCGAGACGCGCGAGGAGTTCCTCGCCTATCCGCAGACCTCGCCCGCGATCTACGAGTGGCTGCCGTACCACCGCGAGCCGGACGGCGAGAGCCGCACGCCGGCGGCGGCCGCGGACGCGCCGCGCGCCGAGACCCGAGGCTAGCTGCGCCGGCAGCCCGTGCGCGCGCGGGCCCGGCGCAGCGACCCTAGTGCGCCGCGGCCTTGCCGAGCAGCTCGCCGATCGGCGCCGCCGCCGCCGGCTTTGCCTTGCGGTAGTCCTGGCCGACGAAGGCCGCGACGGTCGCGGCGATCTGCGCCTGGGTCACGGTCGCGACGTTCTTGCGCTCGCCGAGCGGCGCCGTGTCGGGGCCGATCACCGCCAGCCAGATGTTGCCGGAGCCCGCCTCCTCGATGCCGTGCTCCTTCCACTCGACGAGGCCGCCGCCGCGGCCGTGGTCGGTGGTGATGATGAAGGTGGTGTGGTCGCGGTACTCGGGGATCGCCTGCATCTGCTGCCACAGCCGGCCGATGAAGTAGTCGACGTTGTGGGCCGTGTCCAGGAGCGCGTCGTAGCGGCCCGCGTGCGCCCAGTTGTCGGTGTCGCCGAAGCCGACGAACAGCACCCGCGGGTGGTGCGTCTTCAGGTGCTCGGCGAGCGTGACGTACAGGAAGGAGTCGAACGGGTCCGGGTCCTCGAGCCGCGTCGTCGTGCGGTAGAGCTCGAGCAGCAGGCGGCCGCGCGGGCTCCGGTCGGCCGGGTCGACGAGCGTCGCGCCCGAGCGCACCGGCAGGTGGCTGCGGGCGTCGTTGAAGATGTCGTGGAACGTGTTCCAGGTACCGAAGATCTCGACCTTGCCGGCGAACCCCGGCTGGCCGTTCAGCCACTCGAACACCGTCTGGTTCGGGTTCGGGCCGAACTCGTTCCGGTCGATGCGCGCATCGGCCGCGCCGCTCGCCATCTCGTTGTAGCCGGGGTAGGAGAACCACTTGCCGTTCGTGACCTCGGCGCGGCTGCCCTGCTGCTGGTTGCCGAGCAGCTGGCCCTGCTTCGCGACCGTGCCCCACAGGAACGGCAGCAGCAGCCGCCGGCGCTCGTTCGGATCGTCGCTCCAGTACTTCTGGCGCAGCTCCGCGACCGGCGTCCAGCTGCCGCCGGCCTTGTCGTTGAGCAGCAGCGGGTCGGCGCCCGTGAACACCTCCTGCCAGCGCAGGCCGTCGGTGACGATCAGCACGACGTTGCGGGTCTTCGGGGCGTCGGCGGCCGCCGGCGCGAGCGCGCCCAGGCCCGCGAGGCACAGCAGTGCGGCGATCCACGGCTTCTTCATCCTGCGCTCCCCCTCGTTGTGGTCGTGCCGGCGCTGGCGGTTCGCGGCCGGCCCCCGGAGAATAGCGGCAGATCATGACACGGGAAACCGCAACGCGCCGCCGGCGCGCGCTCCGCTGCGCGGCGCTGCTGCTCGCGCTGGCGTCGGGGCCGGCGCCGGCGGCACCGGCGACGCTTCAGGTCGGCGGCGCGCTCCTGATGCGCTGCCCGGGCGTCGACGCCTGGTGCGGGCGGCTCGAGCGGCCGCTCGACGCCACCGGCCGCGTCCCGGGTACGGTCGCGGTGGTCTACGAGTACTACCCGGCGCGCGGCCCCGGCCCGCGGCGCGGCACGCTGGTCGCGACCGAGGGCGGCCCCGGCTACCCGACCACGGGCTCGCGCGCTGAGTACCTCGCGCTGTTCGCGCCGCTGCGCGTCGACCACGACGTCGTGCTGATGGACAACCGCGGCACCGGCCGCTCCGGCGCGCTCGACTGCGAGCCGCTGCAGGACGCCCCGACCCTGACGCTCGAGGACATCGGCGCCTGCGGCGCGAGCCTCGGCGCGCGCGCGCCGCTCTACGGCACGAGCGACGCCGCCGACGACCTCGAGGCGGTGCTGGAGGCGCTCGGCGCGGGCCCGATCGACCTGTACGGCGACTCGTACGGGACCTTCTTCGCGCAGGTCTACGCGGTGCGCCACCCCGGGCGGCTGCGCTCGCTGATCCTCGACGGCGCCTACCCGCTCGACGGCCCGGACCTCGCCTGGTACCCGGAGTACGCGCCGGCGATGCGCGCCAAGTTCGAGCGCGCCTGCGAGCGCAGCCCGGCCTGCGCGGCCGAGCCCGGCGGTGCGCTCGCCCACATGGCGCCCGCGCTCGCGCAGCTGCGCGCGCGTCCGCGGACGGCGCGCGGCACGGACGTCGACGGCGTCGCGCGGCGCTTTCGCGCCGACGCCGGCGCGCTCGCGACCGTGCTGTTCGGCGCGGCGCCGCCCTACGCGACGCTGCGCGAGGCGGATGCCGCGGCACGCGCCTTCGCCGGCGGCGACCCGCGCCCGCTGCACCGGCTGATGGCCGAGGCGCTCGCCGCGGTCGACTCGCGCGACCCCAGCCACGCGCCGGCGCTCTTCAGCGCCGGCCTCGCCGCGGCCGTCACCTGCCAGGACGCGCCGCAGATCTTCGACATGGGCCTCGCGCCCCCGGCGCGGCTCGTCGCGCGCGACCGCGCGCTCGCCGCGCGCCGGGCGGCGGTCCCGGACGGCTACGCACCGTTCACGCTCGAGGAGTACCGGACGCTGCCGCCCGACTACGCCTTCATCGAGGAGTGCGTGCTGTGGCCGGCGGCGGATCCCGCGCACCCGCCCGCCTACCGCATCGGCGCGACGCGCGGCTTTCCGGACGTGCCGGTGCTGGTGCTGTCGGGCGAGCTCGACAACATCACGACCGTCGCCGACGGCGCGGCCGCGGCCGCCCAGTTCCGCCACGCGCGGCAGGTGGTGCTCGCCAACAGCCTGCACGTGAATGCGCTGCCGCACGCGCGCAGCGACTGCGGCGCCCTGCTCGCGCGCCGCTTCATCGAGCGCCTCGACGTCGGCGACGCCGCCTGCGCGCAGGCGGTGCCGCCGCTTCGGCTCGCGCCGCCGTTCGCGCGCCGCACCGAGGCGGTGCCGCCCGCGACCGCGCTCGCCGGCAACGCCGCCGACGCCGCGGGCCTCAGGCTCGCCGCCGCCGCGCTCGCGACGGCCGGCGACCTGCTCGGCCGGCTCGCCGCCAACGCGAGCGGCCACGGGGTGGGCCTTCGGGGCGGGCGCTTCGTGGTGCGCGCGGCGGGCGCCGACGGCGTCCTGCACGCCGAGTTCTGGCAGGTCCGCTGGACCGAGGACCTCGAGGTCTCGGGCACGCTCGAGTTCCGTCCGGGCCCGGACGCGGGTGCCGCGGAGCTGCGGCTGCGGGCGGCGGGCGGTGCGACCGGCGTCGTGCACGCCGCATGGCCGGCGGGCGGCGCCGAGGCGCGCGCGCACCTGACCGGCCGGATCGCGGGCCGGGCGCTCGAGGCCGAGGTACCGGCGCCCTGAGCGGCGCTCAGCCGCCCGCGCTGGCGGCGGGTGTCGTCGCCGGCGTCCCGGTCGCGGCGGTCGTCGTGGCGGCGATGCCCTTGAGGAGGCCGGCCGCGGTGCTCTCGGCCGGCGTCAGCGACGCCGCGCCCACGGCGCTCGCGAGCAGCGCGATCTTGGCCTTGGCCGAGAAGCGGACCCGGCCGCTCTCGGTCGAGCTGCCGAGGGCGTCGAGCACCTGCCTCAGGTAGTCGAGCAGGCTCTTCGTGCCGCCACCGGCGGCGAGCGCCGGCACCGGTGGTGCCGAAGCGGCCGTCGCCGGCGTCGCTGCGACAACCGCGTCCGGTGTCGCCGTCGTGGCTGCGCTTTGCGACGCTGCGCCTGGCGCCTGCGGCGTGACCGGCGCGGGCGCGGCGGCGGGCGCACCGTCGCCGACGCTCGCGAGGCTGAGGCTCGCGCGCTCGGTGAGGTTGAGCGCGAGGCTCGCGATCTCGCGCGGGTCGGCGCCGAGCGTCGCCGCCGAGGCGAAGGCCTGGCTCAGGTTGCCCGCGAAGAACTGCGTCGCGAGCGCGTTGACCGCGCCGAGCACGTCGTTGATGGCCTTGAGCTCATCGGCGTTGAGGCTGCCCTGCACCGAGACGCTGAAGCGGCTGCTCGCGTAGGCGCCGACCGAGGCGTAGGCCGCGAGCCCGGCGGCACCGCTCGCGCTCGCGCCGACCACCGCGCCGCCGCTGCTCGCGCGAAAGCCGATGCGCACGATGTCGCCCTCGGTGGTCACGAGCTCGAGCGCCCCGCTCTCGGTCAGGCGGTAGTCGGCCGCGACGGCGCCGCTGCCGCCGCCCGGCGCGCCCGCCGCTGCGCCCGCCGGCGTGCTCGCGGGGGAGACCGGCTCGGCCGGTGCGGCCGCCGCCGCCGCGGCGACCGGTGCCGGGGCGCTCGACGCGCTGGCCGGCGCCGCGGCCTGGCCCGCGAGCGCGTTCAGCTGCTCGCCGAGCGCGTGGCTGAACTGGCGCACCAGCGACCCGATCGCCTCGCGCGAATAGCCGGCGTCGCCGAGCGCCTGGCTCGCCTGCGCGAGCGCCGCGCGCACCGTGCCGAGCAGCGAGCCGACGACGTCGCCGGCCGCGGCCGGGCTCTCGAGCGCGTTCTTGAGCGCGAGCGCGACGTCGCCGACGCGGCCCGCGGCGGTCCCGGCTGCGCCGCCCGAGTCGGCGCCGCCCGCACCGAGCGCGCCCAGGATCGCGGTCGAGAACGCGCTGAAGGCGCGCTCGCGCGTCAGCGTCGGCGTCGCCGCTGGCGGCGCCGTGAGCGCCGGCGGTGCCAGCGATCGCCAGCCTGCTGCGCCGAGGCCGGGGGCAATGGAGGTCATTCGGGCTCCCGTGTGGGCCGGACTCCGCCGGCACGACCCGTGTCGGCAGCGTGGCCGGAAAGTTGAGCCGCGGCCGCAACGGGCCGCCGCGGACGCCGCCCGGCCGCCCGGCCGCCGCACGCAGGGCGCAGTCCGGCTGCGGTCGCCGCCATTTCGGGATCTACCGACGGCGGCCCGCGGCCGGCGGCGGACAGTCTCCCCATCGCGCAAGGGCGCGGCGCCACGGGAGGGCGCGGCCATGCGGCACGGTCGGACGATCGCCGGCATCCTCTGCGGCTGCCTGCTGATCGGCAGCTGCGACGACGGGGGCGAGGCGCTGATCGGGCCGACCAACGAGTCGGTCGGCGGCATCTGGAACGGCACCGATTCGCAGACCGGCCGGCCGGTCCTCGCGATCGCGACCGAAAGCGGCACGCTGCACCTGATCCGCGCGGACCTCGTCCAGTACGTCGGCACGCTGGCGAGCCTCGGCACCACCGTGACCGGAACGCTCGATGCCTTCGCGCCGCCCGGCCTCGCCTTCCAGGACGGCAGCGTCCACGGCTACGGCACGGTCACCGGCACGATCCACCAGCGCCGCACGCTCGACGCGGCTGCCGACTTCGTGACCGAACGCGGCGGCGCCTTCGGCGACACCTTGACGCTCAGCTTTGCCGCGCTCTACTACCGGCCGTCCTCGCTCGACCGGATCGCCGGCACCTTCACCGCGGCGGGCACCGGCACCGGCTACTCGATCAGCGGCGCCGGCGCGGTCTTCGCGCAGGATGCCACGAGCGGCTGCGTGATCAACGGCGCGGTCACGATCATCGATGCGACCTACAACGCGTACGGCGTCAGCCTCTCCTTCGCGAGCTGCAGCGGTGAGGACGCGGAGCTGAACGGACTCACGCTGACGGGGCTCGCGACGCTCGACAACACCGGCACCCCGGAGCAGGCGCTCGTCAGCGTCGCGGCCGACGGCAGCAAGGTCGCGCGCTTCGTCGTGCTGCAGCGGAACTAGGGCCGGGACACGGGCGCCGTCATGAGCGGCAGCAGACCTCGGGTTCAGCGCGTCCGCTTTGCCGCCGCGGTCGCGGTCGTGATCGGTTCCGTTCTGCTGGTCGAGGCGGCGCTGATCCTGTGGACCGGGGGCTGGCCCGCCTTTCTGCCGACGCAGCTCGATGCCGTCGCTGCGCTCCTCTCCCTCTTCGGGGCGCGCGCCAGGACCTTCGGCGGAGCGGTTGCCGCGGCGCTCAGCGGCCTGTTCCTCTTGTGCGCGGGCGTGCTGGAACTGAGGCGCCCCCGGGCCTGATCGGCCCCATGCGGCGGCCGCTGAGCCGCCGGGGCGCGGCCCGCGCCGGGGCGCAGCAGGACTTTCGGCTTTGCCGTTGCCGGCCGGCAACGACGCGGCGCAAGTGCCCTGCCCATCGTCAATTGCGGATGGCGCAGCCGCCACAGCGCGACTACGCTCGCGGCCGATTGCCGGCCCGCGACCTCGCCGAGGCCGGCGGAACCACGGGAGAGAATCATGACACGGACGATCCGCTTGATCGCAGCCAGCCTCGCCGCCATCGGCCTCGCGCTTCCGCTCGCGGCGCATGCCGCGCAGGGCTTCGGCCTGTACGTCGGTGCGCAGGGGGGCTACTCGGAGGTCGGCATCAGCCAGAGCGACTGGGACGCCGCGGCGCTCGCGGCCTTCAGCGCGGCCGGCGGCACGCTGACCTCGACCTCGGTCGACAAGGGCGCGACGCCCTGGGGCGTCAACGCGGGCTTCCAGCTGATGCGCTTCTTCGCGATCGAGGCCGCCTACTACGACCTCGGCAAGGCGAAGGCCACGGCCGACGGCACGGTGCTGAACGGCGACGTCACGGTGCCGGTGCACGTGGCGGGCGACTTCCAGTCCTCCGGTCCCGCGCTCGCCGTGATCGGCATCATTCCGCTCGGCCACCTGTCGATCGACGGCCGGGTCGGCGCCTACTACGGCGATACCAAGGCGACCTTCACCGCGACCTCGAACGGCGTCAGCAGCAGCACCTCGGCCTCGAAGAGCACGGCCACCGCGATGGGCGGCGTCGGGCTCGCCTGGATATTCAACGACTACTTCTCGCTGCGCCTCGACTACCTCTACTTCGACAAGGTCGGCGACAAGAACACGACCGGCACGGCGAACGTCAACGTCGGCACGCTGGGCTTCCGGTTCCACTTCCTGTAGCGGCCCGGCCGGCCGCGGGCGGCCGTGCCGCCCGCGGCCGCGCTCAGCCGGCGCGCCGCCCGGTCAGGCCGAGGCCGGCGTTCCTGAGCTCGGAGATCTCGTCGCGGACCCTGGCCGCGGCCTCGAACTCGAGGTTGCGGGCGAGCTTGGTCATCTCGGCCTCGAGCTTGCGGATGCGCTTCAGCACCTGCTCGGGCGAGAGCTCGGCGAAGGCGGGCGCATCGAGCTGCCGGCCGCGCTCCTCGGTCGAGCGCGCTCCCTCGAGCACGTCCTGCACCGCCTTGACGATGCCCACCGGCGTGATGCCGTGCGCCCGGTTGTACTCGACCTGCCGTGAGCGGCGCCGCTCGGTCTCCTCGAGCGCGCGGCGCATCGAGCCCGTGACCGTGTCGGCATAGAGGATCGCCCGGCCGTGGACGTTGCGCGCCGCGCGGCCGATGGTCTGGATCAGGGAGCCCTCCGAGCGCAGGAAGCCCTCCTTGTCGGCGTCCAGGATCGCGACCAGCGACACCTCGGGGAGGTCCAGGCCCTCGCGCAGCAGGTTGATGCCGACCACCACGTCGAACTTGCCGAGCCTGAGGTCGCGGATGATCTCGACGCGCTCGACGGTGTCGATGTCGGAGTGCAGGTAGCGCACCTTGACGCCGTGCTCGTGCAGGTAGTCGGTCAGGTCCTCCGCCATGCGCTTGGTCAGGGTCGTGATCAGCACCCGCTCGCCGCGCTCGACGGTGGCGTGGATCTCCGACAGCACGTCGTCGACCTGGGTGCGCACCGGGCGCACGTCGACCTCGGGGTCGATGAGTCCCGTCGGCCGCACGACCTGCTCGACGACCGCGCCCGGCGAGTGGTCGAGCTCGTAGCGCCCCGGCGTCGCCGACACGAAGATCATCTGCGGCGCGAGCTTCTCCCACTCGTCGAACCGCAGCGGCCGGTTGTCGAGCGCCGACGGCAGCCGAAAGCCGTACTCGACCAGCGTCTCCTTGCGCGAGCGGTCGCCCTTGTACATGGCGCCGAGCTGCGGCACGGTCACGTGGCTCTCGTCGACGACCAGGAGCGCGTCCGCCGGCAGGTAGTCAAACAGGCACGGCGGCGGCTCGCCGGCCGCGCGGCCCGACAGGTAGCGCGAGTAGTTCTCGATGCCGGCGCAGTAGCCGACCTCGTTCATCATCTCGAGGTCGAACAGCGTGCGCTGCTCGAGGCGCTGCGCCTCGACGAGCTTGGAGGCCGCGCGCAGCTCGGCGAGGCGGCCGCGCAGCTCCTCCTTGATGTCGTCGAGCACGCCCGCCAGGCGCTCGCGCGGCGTCACGTAGTGGCTCGACGGGAACACCGTCAGGCGCGGCACCTTGCGCGTCACCTCGCCGGTCAGCGGGTCGAAGTAGTGCAGCGACTCGACCTCGTCGTCGAAGAGCTGCACCCGCACCGCCTCGCGCTCGGACTCGGCCGGGAAGATGTCGACCACGTCGCCGCGCACCCGGTAGGTGCCCTGCGAGAGGTCGACGTCGTTGCGGGTGTACTGCATGTCGGTCAGGCGGTGCAGCAGCTTGCGCTGGTCGATGCGGTCGCCCCGCGACAGGTGCAGCACCATCGCGAGGTAGGCCTGCGGGTCGCCGAGGCCGTAGATCGAGGACACCGTCGCGACGATGATCGAGTCCGGCCGCTCGAGCAGCGCCTTGGTGGCGGACAGGCGCATCTGCTCGATGTGGTCGTTGATCGAGGCGTCCTTCTCGATGTACGTGTCGGACGAAGGCACGTAGGCCTCCGGCTGGTAGTAGTCGTAGTAGGAGACGAAGTACTCGACGGCGTTCTCGGGGAAGAACTCCTTGAACTCGCCGTAGAGCTGCGCGGCGAGGGTCTTGTTGTGCGCGAGCACGATCGTCGGGCGCTGCAGCGCCTCGATGACGTTGGCGATCGTGTAGGTCTTGCCGGAGCCGGTCACGCCGAGCAGCGTCTGGTACCGCAGCCCCGACTTCAGGTTGTCGAGCAGCGCCTGGATCGCCTGCGGCTGGTCGCCGGCCGGGCCGTAGCCGGCGGTGAGCGCGAAACGGCGCCTGGGCTCGACGATCGCGGCCGCGCGGTCGAGGGTTACTGGCATTGATCCGTCCCGGGAATTACTAGAGAATCAACTCGGTTTTTGCACTGCAACGGAACCCCCGTGGCCATCGTCCTCTCGCATCGCGTCAAGC
>DATKOP010000002.1:0-18943 GCA_035524595.1 Steroidobacteraceae bacterium
GGCAGCGGCACGACCACCTGGCGGTCGAAGCGGCCGGGCCTCAAGAGCGCCGGGTCGAGCACGTCCGGGCGGTTGGTCGCCGCGATGACGATGATGCCCTCGTTGCCCTCGAAGCCGTCCATCTCGACCAGCAGCTGGTTCAGCGTCTGCTCGCGCTCGTCGTGGCCGCCGCCGAGGCCCGCGCCACGGTGCCGGCCGACCGCATCGATCTCGTCGATGAAGATGATGCACGGCGCGTGCTTCTTCGCCTGCTCGAACATGTCGCGCACGCGCGAGGCGCCGACGCCGACGAACATCTCGACGAAGTCGGAGCCGGAGATCGTGAAGAACGGCACCTTGGCCTCGCCCGCGATCGCGCGCGCGAGCAGCGTCTTGCCGGTGCCGGGGCTGCCCACCATCAGCACGCCCTTCGGGATCTTGCCGCCGAGCTTCTGGAACTTGGCCGGGTCCTTCAGGAAGTCGACGATCTCCTTGACCTCCTCCTTGGCCTCCTCGACGCCGGCGACGTCGGCGAAGGTCACGTTGACCTGGTCCTCGTTCAGCAGCCGGGCGCGGCTCTTGCCGAAGCTCATCGCGCCGCGGCCGCCCGCGCCGCCCTGCATCTGGCGCATGAAGTACACCCAGACGCCGATCAGCAGCAGGATCGGGAACGACGACACGAACAGCTGCATCAGCATGCCCTGCCGCTCGGGCGGCGCGGCGCGGAACTTGACGCCGTGCTTCTGCAGCGCGCCGATCAGCTGGGTGTTGTCGGTCTCGGGGCTGTAGGTGACGTACGGCTCGCCATTGCCGCGCGCGCCGGTGATCGTCTCGCCCTTGATCTCCGCGTCGCGGATCGCGTTGTTGTCGACCTCGGTCAGGAACTGCGAGTACGGGATCTCGGGACTCGAGCCGGTGCGCGCGCTGAAGTTCGAAAACACCGCGAGCAGCACTACCGCGATGACCACCCAGAGGATGATGTTCTTCGTCAGGTCGTTCAAAGAGAGCTCCGTGCAGTGCTCGAGGCCGGCATTCCCAACCGACGCTACAGGATACGCCTGCCGCTCGCCAGCAGGTACATCTCGGCGCTGCGCGCGCGCGACGCCGGTGGCTTCTTCATGCGGACCTTCTCGAATTCCCGCCGCACGGCGCGCAGCAATTCGTCGAAGCCCGCTCCCTGAAACACCTTGGCGAGCAGCACGCCACCCGGCCTTAACACTTCCCGGCTGAACTCGAGGGCGAGCTCGGCGAGATGCAGCTGGCGCGGCTGGTCGACAGCATCGATGCCGGACATATTGGGGGCCATGTCGGACATCACAAGATCCACCGGCCGGCCGCCGAGCGCCTGCTTCAGGGCCGCGAGCGGCGCCGCCTCGCGAAAGTCGCCGAGGATGAAGGTCACCCCGGGCAGCGCATCCATCGGCAGGATGTCCAGTGCAAACACAGAACCCTTACCATTCAATGCCTTGGCCGCGTACTGGCTCCAGCCGCCCGGCGCCGCCCCGAGATCGACCACGACCATCCCTGGCTTTAGGAGGTGCTCGGCGGCGTCAAGTTCCTCGAGCTTGAAGGCTGCCCTCGAGCGCAGGCCCTCCTTGCGGGCGCGCTGGACGTAGGCGTCGGAGTGGTGCTCCTTGAGCCACTGCTCGCTCGACTTGCTGCGCTTTGCCATCGTCGCCTCGCACCGTGGCCGCCCCGGCCGTCCCTATAATGTGCGCATGCAGCTGAACGAACGCCAGAAGAAGCACCTGCGCCGGCTCGGACACCCGCTGCACCCGCTGGTCACGCTCGGCAACGCCGGGCTCACCGACGGCGTCGCCGCCGAGCTCGAGCGCGCGCTCGCCGATCACGAGCTCGTCAAGGCCCGGGCCCGGCTCGGCGACCGCGAGGCCCGCGACGCCGCCTTCGCGTCGCTCGCGACGCGCACCTCGAGCACGCTCGTGCAGCGCATCGGCAACGTCGCGCTGTTCTTCCGCCCGAACCCGAAGCTGACGCGGATCGTGCTGCCGGACTAGGTGCGCAGCTCGCGCACCAGCGCGACCGTGACCCAGACCGCCGCCGCCCAGTACAGCGCGCTCGCGAGCGCGTGCCAGGCGGCGAACGCCGACGCCCCGCCGGCGCCGGCCGCGCGCGCGGCGTCGAGGAGCGGCCGCACCCCGAAGTGGCTCGCCGCGAGCAGCAGCGCCGGACCGACCGCCGCCGCGCGCCCGCCCGGCGGCGCCGCCGGCGCGCGCGGCGCGAGCGCGACGAGCGCCGCCGCGATGGCCGCCGAGAGCGCCGTCGCGATGCCGAACAGCGCCCCGGCGACGGTGCCCGCGAGGTGGCGGTCGTCGAGCACGGCGAACAGCGCCGGCGCGACGACCGCGCCGAGCGTCAGCAGCAGGCCGGCCCAGAATGCGAGCAGCAGCCGGCGCGCCAGCCTCACTCGTAGCGGACCGCGACGATCTCGTAGGAGCGCACGCCGCCGGGCGCCTGCACCTCGACGGTGTCGCCCTCCTCCTTGCCGACCAGCGCGCGCGCGATCGGCGAGGTGACCGCGATCAGCCCCTGGCGGATGTCGGCCTCGTCCTCGCCGACCACCTGGTAGGTGACGCGCACGCCGTCCTCGGTGCCCTCGAGCTCGACGGTCGTGCCGAACACGACCTTGCCGGTCTGCGGCAGCTTCGAGACGTCGATGATCTCGGTGTGCGACAGGCGGTGCTCGATCTCCTTGATGCGGCCCTCGATGAAGCCCTGCTGGTCGCGGGCCGCGTGGTACTCGGCGTTCTCGGACAGGTCGCCGTGGCCGCGCGCCTCGGCGATCGCCTTGATCACGGCCGGGCGCTCCTCGGACTTCAGGCGCTTGAGCTCCGCGCGCAGGCGCTCCGCGCCGCGCACGGTGATGGGACTGCGCTTCACGCCACCAACTCCTTGTGCAGGTCCTGCAGCCGGTTCACCTCGACCTCGTCGAGGTGGTCGAGCGCGTCACAGGTCGCGCGCGCCGCGGGCACGGTCGTGTAGTAGGTCACCTTGCGCGCCACCGCCTCGCGCCGGATCGAGCGCGACTCGCGCACCGCCTGCTTGCCTTCGGTCGTGTTGACGATCAGGTCGATCTCGTCGTTCTTGATCATGTCGACGATATGCGGTCGGCCCTCGCGCACCTTGAGCGCCCGGCGGCAGGCGATGCCGGCGGTCTCGAGCGCGCGCGCCGTGCCCTCGGTCGCGACCAGCTCGAAGCCGCGCGCGATCAGCTCGCGCGCCAGCGCCACCGCGCCCGGCTTGTCGCGCTCGCGCACCGACAGCAGGCACACGCCGCGCCTCGGCAGCACCACGCCCGAGCCGCTCTGGGCCTTGGCGTAGGCCTCGCCGAAGGTGCGGCCGGTGCCCATGACCTCGCCGGTCGACTTCATCTCCGGCCCGAGGATCGGGTCGGCCTCGGGGAACTTCGCGAACGGGAACACCGACTCCTTGACCGAGTAGTACGCCGGCACGCGCTCCTCGCTCGCGCCCTGCTCCCGGAGCGAGCGGCCGGTCATGACGCGCGCCGCGATCTTGGCGAGCGGCCGGCCGGTCGCCTTGGAGACGAACGGCACGGTGCGCGAGGCGCGCGGGTTGACCTCGAGCACGTAGACGACGCCGTTCTGGATCGCGAACTGCACGTTCATCAGGCCGATCACGTTCAGCGCCTGCGCCATGCGCCGCGTCTGCTCGCGCAGCTCCGCCTGGGTCTTCGCCGTCAGCGCGTACGGCGGCAGCGAGCACGAGGAGTCGCCCGAGTGCACGCCGGCCTGCTCGATGTGCTCCATGATGCCGCCGATCAGCACGTCGGTGCCGTCGCAGATCGCGTCGACGTCCACCTCGGTCGCGAGGTCGAGGAAGCGGTCGAGCAGCACCGGACTGTCGTTGGAGACCTTGACCGCCTCGTTCATGTAGGTGCGCAGGTCGTCCTCGTTGAACACGACCTCCATCGCCCGGCCGCCGAGCACGTAGGACGGGCGCACCACCAGCGGGTAGCCGACCTCGCGCGCCAGCTGCACCGCCTGCTCCTCGGCGCGCGCGGTGGCGTTGGCCGGCTGCTTCAGGCCGAGCGTCTGGATCAGCTGCTGGAAGCGCTCGCGGTCCTCGGCGACGTCGATCGATTCCGGCGTCGTGCCGATGATCGGCGCGCCGGCCGCGGCCAGCGCGCGCGCGAGCTTGAGCGGCGTCTGGCCGCCATACTGGACGATCACGCCCTCGGGCTTCTCCTTGGCGATGATCTCCATGACGTCCTCGAAGGTCAGCGGCTCGAAGTACAGCCGGTCCGAGGTGTCGTAGTCGGTCGAGACGGTCTCCGGGTTGCAGTTGACCATGATCGTCTCGAAGCCGTCCTCGCGCAGCGCGAGCGCGGCGTGCACGCAGCAGTAGTCGAACTCGATGCCCTGGCCGATGCGGTTCGGGCCGCCGCCGAGGATCACGATCTTGCGGCGCCCGGTCGGGTTCGCCTCGCACTCGTCCTCGTAGGTGGAGTAGAGGTACGCGGTCGTGGTCGCGAACTCGGCGGCGCAGGTGTCGACCCGCTTGTAGACGGGGTGCAGCCCGTAGGCGTGGCGGCGCTTCCTGATCACCGACTCCTCGACGCCGAGCAGCCTGGCGAGGCGCGCGTCCGAGAAGCCCTTGCGCTTCAGCTGCCGCAGACGCGCCTGCTCGAGCTGCGCGAGTCCGCCGTCGCGCACCTGCGCCTCCTCGCGCACCAGGTCCTCGATCTGCGCCAGGAACCACGGGTCGATGCCGGTCAGCTCGTTGAGCTTCGCGATCGGCCAGCCGGCGCGGAACGCGTCGGCCACGTACAGCAGCCGGTTGGCGCCCGGATGGCGCAGTTCCGCGACCAGGAGCGCCTCGCGCTCCTCGTTGAGCGGGAACTGCAGCTGCTCCTCGAAGCCGGCGAGGCCGGTCTCGAGGCTCCTGAGCGCCTTGTGCAGCGACTCCTGCAGCGTCCGGCCGATCGCCATCGCCTCGCCGACCGACTTCATCTGCGTCGTCAGGCGCGTGTTCGCGCCCGGAAACTTCTCGAAGGTGAAGCGCGGGACCTTGGTGACGACGTAGTCGATCGCCGGCTCGAACGAGGCCGGGGTCGCGCCGCCCGTGATCTCGTTCTTGAGCTCGTCGAGCGTGTAGCCGATCGCGAGCTTGGCGGCGACCTTGGCGATCGGGAAGCCGGTGGCCTTCGAGGCCAGCGCCGAGGAGCGCGACACGCGCGGGTTCATCTCGATGACCAGCACGCGCCCGTCCTTCGGGCTGATCGCGAACTGCACGTTCGAGCCGCCGGTGTCGACGCCGATCTTGCGCAGCACCGCGATCGAGGCGTTCCTGAGCCGCTGGTACTCCTTGTCGGTCAGCGTCTGCGAGGGCGCGACCGTGATCGAGTCGCCGGTGTGCACGCCCATGGGGTCCAGGTTCTCGATCGAGCAGACGATGATGCAGTTGTCCGAGGAGTCCCGGACCACCTCCATCTCGTACTCCTTCCAGCCGAGCACCGACTCCTCGAGCAGCACCTCGCTGGTGGGCGAGGCGTCGAGGCCGCGCGCGACGATGGTCTCGAACTCCTCGCGGTTGTAGGCGATCCCGCCGCCCGAGCCGCCGAGCGTGAACGACGGCCGGATCACCGTCGGATAGCCGATCTCGGCCTGCACCGCCAGCGCCTCCTCGAGGCTGTGCGCGATCATCGCGCGCGGCGTCTCGAGGCCGATGTCGCGCATCGCGTTGCGGAACAGCTCGCGGTCCTCCGCCATGTCGATCGCCTCGCGCGAGGCGCCGATCAGCTCGCAGGCGAACTTGTCGAGCACGCCCTCGCGCACCAGGTCGAGCGCGCAGTTGAGCGCCGTCTGGCCGCCCATCGTCGGCAGCAGCGCGTCGGGCCGCTCCTTCTCGATGATCCGCGCCACCGTGCGCCAGTGCACCGGCTCGATGTAGATGGCGTCGGCCATCTCGGGGTCGGTCATGATCGTCGCCGGGTTGGAGTTCACCAGCACCACCCGGTAGCCCTCCTCGCGCAGCGCCTTGCAGGCCTGGGCGCCGGAGTAATCGAACTCGCAGGCCTGGCCGATGATGATCGGGCCGGCGCCGATGATGAGGACGCTCTTGATGTCGGTGCGCTTCGGCATGGGTCGGTCTTCGGTTCCTCAGCCTTCGGCGACGCCGGTCTGCTCCGGCGCCGCCTTGGTGACCTCGCGCGCGCGCAGCTGGGACTGCAGGCGGCGCAGCATCAGGTGCACGAAGTGCTCGAACAGCCCGGCGACGTCGTGCGGCCCCGGGCTCGCCTCCGGGTGGCCCTGGAAGCTGAAGGCCGCCCGGTCGGTGAACTCGAGTCCCTGCAGCGAGCCGTCGAACAGCGAGCGGTGGGTCGCGCGCACGTTCGGCGGCAGCGTCGACTCCTCGACCGCGAAGCCGTGGTTCTGGCTCGTGATCAGCACCCGCCCGGTGTCGAGCTCCTGCACCGGGTGGTTGGCGCCGTGGTGGCCGAACTTCATCTTGACGGTGCGCCCGCCCGCGGCGAGACCGAGCAGCTGGTGGCCGAGGCAGATGCCGAACACCGGCACGTCGGTCGCGAGGAACTCCTTGATCGCCGCGATCGCGTAGTCGCAAGGCTCGGGGTCGCCGGGGCCGTTCGACAGGAAGATGCCGTCCGGGCTCATCGCCAGCGTCGTCTCGGCCGGCGTCTGCGCCGGCACCACGGTCACGCGGCAGCCGTGATCGGCGAGCAGCCTCAGGATGTTGCGCTTGATGCCGTAGTCGTAGGCGACCACGTGCAGGCGCTGCGCGGCGCGCACCGGCCGCTCGGCGGCGCCGTTGAAGTGCGTGCCGTCGTTCCACTGGTAGGGGCGCTTGGCCGAGACCACCTTGGCGAGGTCCATGCCCTTGAGGCCCGGGAACTTCTTCGCGGCGCGCACCGCGGCCGCGGCGTCGACGGTCTCGCCGGTCATGATGCAGCCGGCGAGCGCGCCCTTCTCGCGCAGGATCCGCGTCAGCTGGCGGGTGTCGATGTCGGCGATCGCGACCAGCTTGCCGCGCTTCAGGAAGCTCTGCAGCGACTCGGCCGCGCGCCAGCTCGAGTGCAAGAGCGGCAGGTCGCGGATCACGAGGCCGGCCGCGTAGATCGCCGCGGCCTCGAGGTCCTCGGGGGTCGCGCCGGTGTTGCCGATGTGCGGGTACGTCAGCGTGACGATCTGGCGGCTGTAGGACGGGTCGGTCAGGATCTCCTGATACCCGGTCATCGCCGTATTGAAGACTACCTCGCCGGTCGAGTTGCCCTTGGCGCCGATGGAAATACCCCGGAAGACCGTGCCGTCTTCCAGGGCGAGTACTGCGGGCGTCGTCAAGGCTCACTCCCGTGGCGAGTCATCCCTCGCGGGGCGTAACCACCGGTTCTGGGCCGCAGATGCGCAAAGCGGGTGGAGCCTTGGTGAAGACTCCGCCCGCTTCAGTCGTTACGGCGTGGATTTCCGATCCGGGCCGGTATTTTACGACAGCGGCCTGCGCCGCACCAGCCCGGCAAGCGATCCCGGTCAGCCGAAACCGAGGACGTTGCCCATCGTGTAGCGCCCGGCGGCCCGGCCGCGCAGCCACTCGGCGGCACGCAGCGCGCCGTAGGCGAAGGTCATCCGGTCGTGCGCGCGGTGCGTGAGCTCGAGCCGCTCGCCCGGCCCCGCGTACAGCACCGTGTGCTCGCCGACGATGTCGCCGCCTCGCAGCACCGCGAAGCCGATCGAGCCCGCGCGCCGCGGCCCGGCGGCGGTGCCGCGCGCGGCCGCGGCCACCTCCTTGAGCTCCTCGCCGCGCCCGGCGGCGGCGGCCTCGCCGAGCCGCAGCGCCGTCCCCGAGGGGGCGTCGACCTTGTAGCGGTGATGCGCCTCCAGCACCTCGATGTCGTACTCCGGCGGCAGCGCGGCAGCAGCCCGCTCAACGAGTTGCGACAGCAAGTTAATGCCGAGGCTCGTGTTCGGGGCGACGAGCAGCGCGATCCGCGCGACCGCGGCGTCGATCGCGGCCAGGGTGGCACCATCGAGGCCGGTGGTGCCGACCAGCAGCGGGCAGCCGCGGGCGACGCAGGCCGCGAGGTTGCCGCGCACGGCGTCGGCCACGGTGAAGTCGAGCGCCACCTCGGCGCGCGCGAGAGCCGCCGCGGGCTCGGCGGTCACCACCGTGCCGAACCGGCGGTTGAGGCCGGCGACGTCGCCGGCGTCGGCGCCGAGCGCGGGGCTCTCGGGCGAGGCGAGCGCGCCGACCAGCTCGAACTCGGTGCTGTCGTGGATCGCGTGGATGAGGCTGCGGCCCATGCGCCCGGTCGCGCCGAGCACCGCGACGCGCACCGGCGGCAGCGCGGCGGGCGGCGCGCTCACCGGCTGATGCCCTCGAAGAACTTCTTGACGCCGTCGAGCCAGGTGGCCTCGCGCGGGTTGTGGTGCTTGGGGTTCTTCTTGAGCGAGGCGTCGAGCTTCTTCAGGAGGTCGCGTTGCTCGGCCGACAGGTTGACGGGCGTCTCGACCACGACCCGGCAGTAGAGGTCGCCGGTGGCCCCGCCGCGCACCGGCCGCACGCCCTTGCCCTTGAGGCGGAACACCCGCCCGGACTGGGTCTCGGTCGGCACCTTGATCGAGGCGTGCCCGCCGAGCGTCGGCACCTCGACCTCGCCGCCGAGCGCCGCGATCGTGAACGCGACCGGCACCTCGCAGGAGAGGTCCGCGCCCTCGCGCTCGAAGATCTCGTGCTTCCTGACCGCGACCTCGACGTACAGGTCGCCCGGCGGACCGCCGTTGCGGCCGGCCTCGCCCTCGCCCGAGAGGCGGATGCGATCGCCGCTGTCGACGCCGGCCGGCACCTTGACCTGCAGCGTGCGCGGGCGGCGCACGCGGCCCTGCCCGTAGCAGCTGTCGCAGGGCTGCTCGATGATGCTGCCGCGGCCCTTGCAGCGCGGGCAGGTCTGCTGGACGGCGAAGAAGCCCTGTTGCATCCGCACCTGGCCGACGCCGCCGCAGGTCGTGCAGCGCACCGGGGTGCTGCCCTTGGCGGCGCCGCTGCCTGAGCAGGTCTCGCACTCGCTGAGCGTCGTCAGCTCGATCTCGGCGGCATGGCCGAACACCGCCTGCTCGAGGTCGAGCTCGAGCTCGTAGCGCAGGTCCGCGCCGCGAAACACCTGCCGGCCGCCCCGGCGCCCGCCGCCGAAGATGTCGCCGAACACCTCGCCGAAGATGTCGCCGAAGACCTCGCCCGGGTCCACGCCCTGGCCGCGGCCGGGCTCGAGGCCGGCGTGGCCGAACTGGTCGTAGGCGGCCCGCTTCTGCGGGTCGGAGAGCACCTCGTAGGCCTCCTTGGCCTCCTTGAAGGACTCCTCGGCCGAGGTGTCGCCGGAGTTGCGGTCCGGATGGTGCTTCATCGCGAGCCGGCGGTAGGCCTTCTTGATCTCGGCGTCGCTCGCGGTCCGCTCGAGCTCAAGGACCTGGTAGTAGTCGCGCTTCGCCATGCACCCTCAGCTCCCCCACGAGCGCGCCGCCGCAGGTCGGCGACCTGCGGCGGCGGTTCTCTTCATAGCGGACCGGGAGCCCTCAGGCCTTGCGGTCCTTGCCCTTCACTTCCTCGAACTCGGCGTCGAGCACGTCCTCGTTGGCGGGCTTGGCACCGCCGCCCGCGGCGCCGCCGGCGGCCGCCTCGGCGCCGGCGGCGCCGGCGGCGGAGGCGCGCTGCAGCACCTCACCGGCGGCGCTCGACAGCGCCTCGGCCTTGCGGTCGATCGTGTCCTTGTCGTCGGCGCCCATCGCCTTCTTCAGGTCGCCGAGCGCGGACTCGATCTTGGCGCGGTCCTCGCCGCCCACCTTCTCGCCGAGATCCTTGAGCGACTTCTCGACCTGGTGCGCGAGCGCATCGGCGCGGTTGCGGGTCTCGACCAGCTCGCGGAACTTCTTGTCCTCGGCGGCGTGCGCCTCGGCGTCCTTGACCATCCGCTTGATCTCGTCCTCGGAGAGGCCCGAGGAGGCCTTGATGACGATCTTCTGCTCCTTGCCCGTGCCCTTGTCCTTGGCGGACACGTGCAGGATGCCGTTGGCGTCGATGTCGAAGGTCACCTCGATCTGCGGCATGCCGCGCGGCGCCGGCGGGATGTCGGAGAGGTCGAAGCGGCCGAGCGACTTGTTGTCGGAGGCCTTGTCGCGCTCGCCCTGCAGCACGTGGATCGTCACCGCCGGCTGGCTGTCGTCGGCCGTCGAGAACACCTGGGTCGCCTTGGTCGGGATCGTGGTGTTCTTCTCGATCAGCTTGGTCATGACGCCGCCGAGGGTCTCGATGCCGAGCGACAGCGGCGTGACGTCGAGCAGCAGCACGTCCTTGACCTCGCCCGACAGCACGCCGCCCTGGATCGCGGCGCCGACGGCCACCGCCTCGTCCGGGTTCACGTCCTTGCGCGGCTCCTTGCCGAAGAAGTCCTTGACCGCCTTCTGCACCAGCGGCATGCGGGTCTGGCCGCCGACCAGGATCACCTCGGCGATGTCGCCCATCGAGATGCCGGCGTCCTTGACCGCGGTGCGGCACGGGCCGATGGTGCGGGTCACGAGGTCCTCGACCAGCGACTCGAGCTTGGCGCGGGTCAGCTTGACGTTGAGGTGCTTGGGGCCGGACGCGTCGGCCGTGATGTACGGCAGGTTGATGTCGGTCTGCTGGCTCGAGGACAGCTCGATCTTGGTCTTCTCGGCCGCCTCCTTGAGGCGCTGCATCGCGAGCGGGTCCTTGCGCACGTCGACGCCGGACTCCTTGCGGAACTCGTCGGCGATGTAGTCGATCACCCGCCGGTCGAAGTCCTCGCCGCCGAGGAAGGTGTCGCCGTTGGTGGACAGCACCTCGAACTGGCGCTCGCCGTCGACCGCGGCGATCTCGATGATCGAGATGTCGAAGGTGCCGCCGCCCAGGTCGTAGACCGCGATCTTGCGGTCGCCGGCGGCCTCCTTGTCGAGGCCGTAGGCGAGCGCGGCCGCGGTCGGCTCGTTGATGATGCGCTTGACGTTGAGGCCGGCGATGCGGCCGGCGTCCTTGGTCGCCTGGCGCTGCGAGTCGTTGAAGTACGCAGGCACCGTGATCACGGCCTCCGTGACCGCCTCGCCGAGGTAGTCCTCGGCGGTCTTCTTCATCTTCATGAGCACGCGCGCCGAGACCTCCGGCGGGGCGATCTTCTTGCCCTGCGCCTCGACCCAGGCGTCGCCGTTGTCGGCCTTGACGACCTTGTAGGGCACGAGCCCGACGTCCTTCTGCACGACGTCGTCGGCGAACTTGCGGCCGATCAGCCGCTTGACCGCGTACAGCGTGTTCTGCGGGTTGGTGACCGCCTGGCGCTTGGCCGACTGCCCGACCAGCACCTCGTCGTCCTTGGTGAAGGCGACGATCGAGGGGGTCGTGCGGTCGCCCTCGCTGTTCTCGATGACCTTGGGCTTGCCGCCCTCCATGATCGCCACGCACGAGTTGGTCGTGCCGAGGTCGATGCCAATCACTTTGCCCATGGCTGTGCTCCTGAAGCGGATCCGGAATTCGTTATGGCCTAGATGTGGCCGCGGCGCCGCTTCTCAAGCGTCCGGGGCCCGGGCGACGATGACCCGCGCCGGCCGCAGCACCCGGCCGTTCAGCACGTAGCCCTTCTGGATCGTGCGCAGCACGGTGTTGGGCGGCTGGGCGGCGCTCGGCTCGGCCAGCATCGCCTCGTGCTCGGCCGGGTTGAAGGCCCCGCCGGCGGGGTCGAGCTCGGCGATGCCGGCCTTCTCGAAGGCCTTCAAGAGCAGCCGGTGGGTCGCCGCCTGGCCCTCCAGGAGGCTCTTGGCGTCCGCGTGCTGGGCGTTCGCGAGCGCGAGCTCGAAGCCGTCCAGGGCCGGCAGGAGCTCCTGCGCGAAGCGCTCGACGGCGTAGTTGCGGGTGGTCTCGAGGTCGCGCGCGGCGCGCTTTCTGAAGTTGTCGAACTCCGCGAGTACGCGCACGTACTGATTGAAGTTCTCCTCGGCCTTCTGGCGCGCGGTGGCGAGCTCCTGCTCGAGGGCCGCGAGATCCGGGCGGAAGGCGTCACCGTCGAGGATCGCGGTGGCGTCCGGGTCGTGGCCGGGGGCGTCGGCGGCGCTCGGGGGGCTCTTGGGATCGGTCATCGAGGGCTCTCCGCAGGGTCCGGCGCGAGGCTCGGGCGCGCCGGCGCGGAGGATGGGGGCTTCCCGCCCCCAATTCAAGGGCTTGAGCGCCCCTCAGCGGTTCTGGTTCAGGGCCGAGCCGAGCAGCCGGGCGGTCAGGTCCACGATCGGGATGACCCGCTCGTAGGCCATGCGCGTCGGCCCGATCACGCCGAGGACGCCCACCACCTCGTTGCCGACCGTGTAGGGGGCGGTCACGACGCTGCAGTCGTCGAGGATGCCGTAGCCGGACTCGTGGCCGATGAAGATCTGCACCCGGTCGGCCGACAGGCACTGGTCGAGGAGGTGCAATATGTCGCGCTTCTCGTTGAAGGCGTCGAACAGGCGCTTCAGCTTCTCGACGTTGGAGAGCTCGGCGAAGCCCATCAGGTTGGTCTCGCCCGCGATCACGACGTCGACCGCCGACTCGACCGCCGTCGCCGGCGCGAACATCTTCTGCGCCATCGAGATCGCGTCCAGCATCAGCTGGTTCATGTGCGCGCGCGTCTCCTGCAGCTGCGCGAGCAGCAGGCCGCGCACGTCCGCGAGCTCGAGGCCGCGGAACTGCTCGTTGAGGAACAGCGCGGCGCGCCTGAGCTCCTCGCCGCTGAACGGCCGCTCGACCTGCAGGATCCGGTTCTGCACCTCGCGGCCGTTGACCACCAGGATCGCGAGCACGCGGTTCTCGGAGAGCCCGAGGAACTCGATCTGGGTCACGGCGGCGTGCGCCTGGCGCGGCACGGTGACGACGCCGGCGAGGCGGGTGAAGTTCGACAGCAACTGCGAGGCCGAGGCGATCAGCTGCCGCGGGTCGTCGGCGCGCTCGCCGAAGCGCAGCTCGAGGGCGCGGCTCAGGTCGCGGTCGATGTCGCCGCTCGGCTGCAGCTTGAGCAGCGCGTCGACGAAGAAGCGGTACCCCTTGTCGGTCGGGACGCGCCCCGCCGAGGTGTGCGGCGAGGCGACGAAGCCGTACTCCTCGAGGTCGGCCATGACGTTGCGCACGGTCGCCGCGCTCACCGGCAGCCCCGCCTCGCGCGTCAGCGTGCGCGAGCCGACCGGCTGGCCGTCGCGGATGTAGGCCTCCACGAGCGCCGTGAGCAGGCGCTGGGCGCGCTCGGAGAGGATCGTCGTGCCGCCCCGATCGGTCACGGCCGCTTCGCGCGATTCACCGGCCATGCTCAATAAGCCCCTGTCCGCAAAAGGGTTTCACGCCGACTGCGGCGAATCTAGCGAGCCGCTGCCGAAGGTGTCAAGGCGCGCGTTCGCGCCGATTTCCCGCCGGGGTGCCGCCGGCGCGAGCGCGCGTGTTAAGTTGCCGCCACCCTCATGCACCCCCGCTTCAAGACCATCGCGCTGATCGGACGGTTCGCGGATCCGCTCGTCGCCGAGGCCATGCAGGCGCTCGCCACGCACGCGACCGGGCGCGGCATCGCCGTGCTGGTCGACGCCGCGAGCCCGATCGGCGCCGGCGAGGGCGTGGTGCCGCTGCCGGAGGCCGAGCTCGCGGGGCGCGCGGAGCTGCTCGTCGCGGTCGGCGGCGACGGCACGCTGCTGCACGCCGCGCGCCTCGCCGCCGGGCGCGAGGTGCCGCTGCTCGGCATCAACCGCGGGCGGCTCGGCTTTCTCGCCGACATCAGCTCGACCGAGATGTTCGACCGCTTCGGCGACGTGCTCGAGGGCCGCTACAGCCGCGACGTGCGCCACGGGCTCAGGGCGCGCCTCGTCGATCCCGCGCTGCCGGAGCGCACCATCGAGGCGCTCAACGACGTCGTGCTGCAGAAGCGCGACACCGGCCGGATGCTGGACTTCGAGACCTGGATCGACGGCCGCTTCGTCAATGCCCACGGCGGCGACGGCTTCGTGGTCGCGACCGCGACCGGCTCGACCGCCTACGCGCTCTCCTGCGGCGGGCCGATCCTGACCCCGAACCTCGAGGCGCTGGTGCTCGCTCCGGTCTCGCCGCACACGCTCTCGGACCGGCCGATCGTCGTCTCGCGCCAGTCGGTGGTCGAGATCCGGCTGGCGGCGCAGGCGCCGGTGCGGGCGCAGGTGACCTGCGACGGCAGCATCCTCGGCGACCTGCCGCCGGACGGGCGGCTGATCGTCGAGCCGTCGGCGGCAACCGTGACGCTCTTGCACCCGCCCGGCTACGACTACTTCCGCATCCTGCGCTCCAAGCTGCACTGGGGCCGCGGCGCGCGGCGCGGCCAGCGGGACGGCTGAGGATGCTGACCCACCTGCAGATCCGCGACTTCGCGATCATCGACGCCGCCGAGCTCGAGTTCGGCCGCGGCCTGACCGCGCTCACCGGCGAGACCGGCGCCGGCAAGTCGATCCTGGTCGATGCGGTCGTGCTCGCGATCGGCGGCCGCGCGGCCGCCGACGTCGTGCGCCACGGCGCCGAGCGCGCCGAGATCAGCGCCACGTTCGACCTCGCCGGCAACGCCGCCGCCTGCGCCTGGCTCGAGGAGCAGTCGCTCGAGCACGACGGCGAGGTGATGCTGCGGCGCCAGGTGGGCGCGGACGGGCGGACCCGCGCCTACGTCAACGGCCAGGCGCTGCCGGTCACGCAGGTGCGCGCGCTCGGCGAGCTCTTGCTCGACATCCACGGCCAGCAGGAATTCCTGACGCTGACTCGTCCGGACACGCAGCGCGCGCTGCTCGACGCCCACGGCGGCCACGGGGCGCTCGCGGAGCCGGTCGCCCGCCTGGCGCGCGAGTGGCGCGCGGTCGAGGCCGAACTCGCCGAGCTCACCACGCTCGCCGCCGAGCGCGACTCGCGCCTGGAGCTGCTGCGCTACCAGCTCAAGGAGCTCGAGGCGCTGAACCTCGAGCCCGGCGAGCCGGAGGCGCTCGCCGCCGAGGCGCAGCGGCTCGCGAACCGCGGCCGCCTCGCCGAGGCCGCGCAGGCGGCGCTCGCGCTGCTCTACGAGGGCGAGGGCGAGGATGCGTACGCGCGCGCCGGCCGCGCGGGCGCCTCGCTGCGCAACGCGCTCGAGCTCGACGCGCGCCTCAGGCCGGTCGGCGCGCTGATCGAGGAGGCGCTGATCCCGCTGCGCGAGGCCGGCCGCGAACTCGCGGCCTACCTCGAGTCGCTGGAGGTGGACCCGCGTCGCCAGGAGGCGGTCGAGACGCGCATCGCCTCGATCGAGCAGCTGGCGCGCAAGCACCGGGTCGCGGCCGCGCAGCTCATCGACCAGCTCGCGCTGCTGACGCGCGAGCTCGAGGCCCTGGAGCGCGCCGGCACGACGCTCACCGAGCTCGAGGCGCGCCGCTCGGTGCTCGCGCGCGAGTACCAGCGCGCCGCGGCAGTGCTCAGCGCCGCGCGCCTCAAGGCGGCCGCCGAGCTCGGCCGCGCGGTCACGGCGCTGATGCGCGGGCTCGGCATGCCGGGCGGGACCTTCGCCGTCGAGGTGTCGGTACCCGCGGCGCCGCCGGTCGACCCCAACGGCGTCGACCGGATCGAGTTCCTGGTGAGCGCGAACCCCGGCCAGCCACCGCGGCCGATCGCGCGGGTCGCCTCGGGCGGCGAGCTGTCGCGGATCAGCCTCGCGGTGCAGGTGGCCGCCGCCCACCAGGTGGGCGGCGCCACCTGCATGATCTTCGACGAGGTCGACGCGGGTGTCGGCGGCGCGGTCGCCGAGATGGTCGGGCGCGAGCTGCACGCGCTCGGGCGGCGCGGCCAGGTGCTGTGCGTGACGCATCTGCCGCAGGTCGCGAGCCAGGCCGACCAGCACGTGCGGGTCGCCAAGCTCTCCGACGGCCGCTCCAGCCGCACGGTGCTGACGGCGCTGACGGCGGACGAGCGCGTCGAGGAGCTGGCGCGGATGCTGGCCGGCGTCGACGTCACGGCCACCGCGCGCGAGCACGCGCGCGAGATGCTGGCGAAGCCGAGGGCGCCGGCCGCGGCGCGGCCCGCCGAGCGGCGCCGGCGCCGCGAGCCGTAGCGCTCAGGCCTCGCGCGGCTTCTTGTTCGGGCAGGCCGTGCGGCGGCAGTGGCCGTACAGGATCAGCGCGTGGTCCGCCACCGTGAAGCCGAGGCGGTCGGCCGCGGCCGACTGCAGCGCCTCGATCGCCGGGTCGTTGAACTCCTCGACCTTGCCGCAGTCCACGCACACGACGTGGTCGTGGTGGTCGCCGCGGTTGAGCTCGAACACCGCCGTGCCGCCCTCGAAGTGGTGGCGGGTCACGAGGCCGGCGGCCTCGAACTGCGTCAGCACCCGGTAGACGGTCGCGAGGCCGATGTCCTCCTTGAGGTCGAGGAGCTTCTTGTAGATATCTTCGGCACTTAGGTGATGGACCGAGGCCCCGGCCAAGATCTCGAGGATCTTGAGCCGCGGCATCGTGACCTTGAGTCCGGCCCGGCGCAGGTCCTGGCTTTCCACGCAGCTTTCCTCGGTGTTCCGGTATGATCCGCCGCCATTATCCACCCCACGCCGCGCCGGACCAACCCGGGCGCGGGACCGAGCCCGACACCATGCGCCGCCTGCCGCTCCTGCCCGTCGCCGCCGCCCTCGCCTTCGGCCTCGCCGCCGGCGGCTGCGTGTACCGCGTCAACATCCCCCAGGGCAACTACCTGGAGGCGAAGATGCTGGACCAGGTCCAGGTCGGCATGACGCGCAGCCAGGTGCGCTACGTGCTCGGCACGCCGATGATCTCGGATCCGTTCCACCCCGACCAGTGGAATTACCTCTACTACTTCAAGGACGGCAAGACCCGCGTCGTCGACCGGCGCCTGATCGTCGTCTACTTCACCGACGAGAAGGTGTCGAGGATCGAGCGCCCGTCCGGCGAGTTCAGGAACCCCAAGCTGCCGACCTCGCCCGGCGCCTAGCCGCGCCGCCGGCCCATGGTCCGGCCCTCGCGCGCGAGCTGGCGGCGCTGCTCCTTCGGGTCGGCCGGCAGGCCCCGGTAGAGCTCGACCCGGTCGCCGGCCGCGAGCGGCGTGCCCGGCGCGACGACGCGCCCGTAGATGCCGAGCGCGAGCCCGGCCGGCAGCCCCGGGTGCCGCTCGCGGATCCGCGAGCGCTCGACCGCCTCGGCGGCGGTGGTGCCGAGCGGCACCGTGAGCTCGACGACCGTCTGCCGGTCCCGCTCGGCATAGGCCACGGAGACCGCGATCTCAGGCGGGCTCACGGTAGACCTCGCGGGCGCGGCGCACGAAGGCGTCGACCAGCGAGTTCCAGGTGGACTCGAACAGCGGGCCGAGCACGAGCCCGAGCGTCGCGCTCTTGAACTCGAAGCCCACCAAGAGCTCCACCCGGCAGCCGCGCAGCGGGCCCGGGGCGCCGCCCTCGCCGGGCGCGTGGATCGGCACGAAGCGCCAGCTGCCCGAGAAGCCGGCGAGCGGCCCCTCCACGAGCGCCATGTCGATGTGCTCGCCCGGGACCATGCTGTTGCGCGTCGTCAGCGCGATGCGCACGCCGGCGCGCTGCATGTCGACGGTGGCCGTGATCGAATCGCTGCTTTCCTCGTGCACGCGCGTCGCCGGGCACCACGGCAGGAACTCCGGGTAGCGGCGCACGTCGTTGATCAGGGCGTACATCTGCGCCGGGGAGTACGGCACCAGGGCGCTGCGGCGGACTTCGCGCATCGGCGGGCTTGGCGGTGACCGGGACGCGGGCATTGTGGGGCGCGGGCGGCCGCGCGACAACGCGGGCTAGAATGCCGGCCCAGGCGGCAGGACGACGGGCTCATGGCGGACAAGCAGGACAAGGATTCCCACGCGGGGACCATCGCGGTCAACCGGCGGGCCCGCCACGACTATTTCATCGACGAGCGCTACGAGGCGGGCATCGCGCTGCTCGGCTGGGAGGTCAAGGCGCTGCGCGCCGGGCGGCTGCAGCTTGCCGAGGGCTACGTGCTGATGAAGGGCGACGAGGCCTGGCTGCTCGGCAGCCACATCACGCCGCTCAACTCGGCCTCGACCCACGTGGTGGCCGACCCGACGCGCACCCGCAAGCTGCTGCTGAAGCGCCGCGAGATCGACCACCTGGTCGGCGCGGTCGAGCGCAAGGGCCACACGGTGGTGCCGCTGTCGATGTACTGGAAGGACGGCCGCGCCAAGCTCGAGATCGGCCTCGCGCGCGGCAAGAAGGAGCACGACAAGCGGGCGGCCGAGAAGGACCGCGACTGGCAGCGCGAGAAGGCGCAGACCCTCAGGGCCCGCAACCGCTGAGCGCGGCGGCGCTCAGAGCGCCGCGGTCACCACGATCTCGACCTTGTAGGCGGGTGTCGCGAGCGCCGCCTCGACCGTCGCGCGCGCCGGCGCGTGGCCGCTCGCGACCCACGCGTCCCAGGCGAAGTTCATCGCCGCGAAGCTGCCGATGTCGGCGAGGTAGACGGTCGCCGCCAGGATGCGGGTCTTGTCGGTGCCGGCCGCGGCCAGCAGCCGGTCGATGCTGGCGAGCACCTGGCGGGTCTGGCCGGTGACGTCGGCACTCGTGTCGTCGGCCACCTGGCCGGCGAGGTAGACGGTGTTGCCGTGGACGACGGCCTGCGACATGCGCGGGCCGACTTCAAGCCGCTTGATCATCGAGGGTCTCCAGAAACGGGCCGACGCCCCTTGTGGGTCCCGGAATGTACCCCAGATACGCTCCGTGACCGCCGTCCGGGCGGTCTGGGCGGATCTCGGCTATGCTGTATCCGCTTCTGGGGGCGACCGGTTTCGACGTGGGTCACGAAACTCCAGGTGCATGCCGAGGTGCAGGTTCCTCGTTAAACCATTTGCAAATTCTAGCTGCGAACGACAACAGCTACGCTCTGGCGGCTTAAGCCCCGCCTACTCCACCCTTCTCCGTGCCTGTGCGGGTGGGGATGGG
>DATKOP010000003.1:0-13455 GCA_035524595.1 Steroidobacteraceae bacterium
GGCCGAGGGCTGGACCGCGCTCGCACGCATCGCCACGGAGTTTTGCATCGCGCCGCTAAATCGGGCAGGGTGAGCCCAGATGGCGACGCCTCCCCCCAGCGCCCGGTCCCCGGGCGCCACGGCCGGCCCCGCGACGGGGCCGATGGGCATCTTCGGCGGTACCTTCGACCCGATCCACTACGGCCACCTGCGCACCGCGTTCGAGCTCGCGGAGGCGCTCAGGCTCCCCGAGATGCGCTTCATGCCGGCCGGCAACCCGCCGCACCGCGAGCACACGGTCGCGAGCAATGAACTGAGGCTCGAGATGGTCCGCGCCGCGACCGCCGGCCAGCCGGGCTTCACGGTCGACGACCGCGAGATGCGCAAGCTCGGCCCCTCCTACTCGGTCGAGACGCTCGCGGACCTGAGGGCCGAGTTCGCCGCGCGCCCGCTGTGCCTGATCGTCGGCATGGACGCGTTCCTCGGCCTGCCGAAGTGGCACCAGTGGCGCGAGCTGCTGTCGCTCGCGCACCTCGTGGTCGCCCACCGCCCGGGCTGGCGCGCGCCGACCATGGGCCCGCTCGGCGAGATGCTGGTCGACCGCGGCACCGGCACCGTGCTCGACCTTCACGACGGTGTCGCCGGCCGCATCTACATTCACGCCGTGACGCAGCTCGAGATCTCCTCGACCGACGTGCGCGCCCTGATCCACGCCGGCCGCGATCCGCGCTACCTGATGCCGGACGGCGTGCGCCGAATCATCCGTGAGTCGGGCTGTTACGCCCGAAAGGAAGAAGCAAGGGGATGACCGCCAGAAAGACCGCCCGCAAGACCGCAGCCAGGACCGCCCCCAAACCCGCCCGCCGGCCCGCCAGGGCCGCCAAGCCCGTCCGCCCCCGGCTCGCCGAGGTCGTGACCGCCGCGCTCGACGACCTGAAGGCCCAGAACGTCGCCGTCCTCGACGTCAGCGAGCTGACGGACGTCGCCGACACCATCGTGATCGCCTCCGGTACCTCCGACCGGCACGTGAAGTCGCTCGCCGGCCGCGTGCTCGAGCGCGCCAAGGAGGCCGGCTTTCGCGCGCTCGGCACCGAGGGCGAGCGCGAGGGCGAATGGGTGCTGGTCGACCTGCAGGACGTGATCGTGCACGTGATGCTGCCGCGCATCCGCGAGTTCTACGCGCTCGAGAAGCTCTGGGACGTGCGCGCGACCGGACGCGCCGCGACGCCGTAGCCGGCGCCCGGCCCGCCCCGCCGGCCGGCCGGGGAGCCGCCGGCCCGCCCCGCCGCCCGGCGCCCGCCGGGCGGCGCCGGCCGACCGCGGCAGCGCCCGCTGCCCGCCGCCCTAGCGAACCGCCGCCGCCCGCGGCGTCGGCGCCGACATCAGCGCGACGAACTGGCGCACGAAGCGCGGCAGGTCGACGTCCAGCTGCGCGTGCACGAGCTGCAGGTCGAGCGCCGGCTTCAGCTCCTCGCTCCAGGTCAGGGTCTCGCCGTAGGCCGGCCCGTGGCTGACGTCGACGTCCATGTACAGGCGCCGCTCGCGGGTGATGATGCCGGGCTCGAGCCAGGCGCAGGCGGCGAGCTCGTCCCACAGGTAGTAGCGCTCCTGCGAGTAGCGCGCGATGTACTGCGCCGCCGGCTCTTTCGAGCGCGCGATCGCGGCCAGCATCTCGGCGGTGAACATGGCCTTGATCGAGACGTCGACCGTGGTCACGTCGATGCGCGGCCAGTGGGCGCGCAGCGTGATGCGCGCGGCCTCCGGGTCGAACCAGAAGTTGAACTCGTGGCGCGGGCTCGAGGCGAACTCCGGGTCGTCGGTCTGCGGGTTGAGGCTGCCGCCCATGATGACGAGGCCCTGCGCGAGCCCGGCGAACTCGGGGTCGATCGCGATCGCGAGCGCGATGTCGGTCAGCGGCCCCGCGGCGTACACGGTGACCTCGTGCGGGTGCGCGCGGACCTGGCGGATCAGGAAGTGCGCCGCGTCCTCGGCGATCGGCCGCGTGCGGGGCTCGCCCTCGGCGAGCGGCGGCGTCTCCCACGGCCCGAGCGGCCGGGCGGGCGAGGGCACGACGCTCGCGCCGGCGGGTACCTGGGTGATCGCGGCGGGCTTGCCGCCCCAGGCGCCCAGCCAGCCGACCCGGCCGGCGACCGGCACGAGCAGCTCGGTCTCCTGCTGCGTGCGCACCAGCGGGAACACCGCGCCGAGCGCGACCGGCACGTCGCTCCTGCCGATCAGCTCGAGGAGGCGCAGCGTGTGGCGCGCCTCGTCGTCGCGCCAGGCGTTGCCGGTGACGATGCCGATGCCGAGCACCTCCACCTCGGGCGACTGCAGGAGCACCAGCATCGACATCATGTTCGAGCCGCCCGGTCCCGAGCCGTCCTGGTCGATGACCACCCGCCGCGGGCCGGCCGCCGTCCCGGCGACCGGCCAGAGGGCGAACAGCGTGCAGAGGCACGCGGCCAAGAGACGTCCCATGAGTGCCCCCGCGGTGGCTGGAGCGCGGCGGCGCCGCGCGCTCGCCGCGAGTGTAGCGCCGGCGGCCGGGCGGGGGTTTTCCGGTAGAGTTCGGCCGTCGCAGGGCCCGCGCGCGGGCCGTGCCGCTCATCCACGGACCGAGGTGCACGACGCCATGGCCGGACTCCTCGAGCGCTGGTTCCGGCTGACGGCGAACGGCAGCGACCTGCGCACCGAGCTGCTCGCGGGGCTGACGACCTTCCTGACGATGGCCTACATCGTCGTGGTCAACCCGGCGATCCTCGGCCAGGCGGGCCTGCCGGTCGCGGGCGTGGCTGCCGCGACCTGCCTCGCCGCCGGGCTCGCCAGCATCGGCATGGGGCTCTGGTCCAACTACCCGCTCGCGCTCGCGCCGGGCATGGGGCTGAACGCCTACTTCACCTTCACCGTCGTCAAGGGCATGGGCCTGCCGTGGCAGACCGCGCTCGGCTGCGTGTTCCTGTCCGGCGTCGCCTTCCTGCTGCTGACCCTCGCGGGCGTCAGGCAGCTGATCATCAGCGCCGTGCCGCGCTCGCTGTTCGCGGCGGTGGCCGGCGGCGTGGGCCTGTTCATCGCCTTCGTCGGGCTCGCCGACGCGGGCGTGATCGTCGCCGCGCCCGGCACGATGGTCGGCATCGGCCACCTGACGACGCCGAGCGCCGCGCTCGCGCTCTTCGGGCTGCTCACGATCGCCGCGCTGCAGGCGTGGCGCGTGCGCGGCGCGATGCTGCTCGGCATCCTGGTCACCGCCGCGGCCGGCTGGCTGGCCGGGCTCGGCCACCTGGCGCCGGGCGCCTACCGGCTCGGCGACCTCGCCTCGACCGCCTTCCGGCTCGACATCCCGGCGGCGCTCAACCTCAGGGGCGGCGTCGGCCTGTCGCTCGTCGAGATCGTGTTCGTGTTCCTGTTCGTCGACCTGTTCGACAACGTCGGCACGCTGGTCGCGGTGACGAAGAAGGCCGGCCTCGCCGCGCCCGACGGCACGGTGCCGCGGCTCAACCGCATCCTGCAGGTGGACTCGCTCGCGATGACCGCCGGCGCGCTCGCCGGCACGAGCCCGGTCACGAGCTACATCGAGAGCGCGGCCGGCGTCGCCGTCGGCGGGCGCACCGGGCTGACCGCCGTCGTGGTCGGCGCGCTGTTCCTGGCGACGCTCGTGTTCGCGCCGCTGGTGCAGTCGATCCCGCCGGCGGCGACCGCGCCGGCGCTGGTGCTGGTCGGCGGCAGCATGATGGGCGCGCTCGCCGAGGTCGACTGGGCCGAGCCGGCCGAGGCGATCCCGGCGTTCCTGACGCTGATCATGATCCCGCTCAGCTACTCGATCGCCAACGGCCTCGCCTTCGGGATCACGGCGCACGCGCTGCTGCAGCTGGTCCGCGGCCGGGCGCGCGCCGGCGACTGGATGGTGTACCTCTTGGCCGCGCTCTGCATCGCGCGCTTCGTCTACCTCGCCTGAGCCCGCGGCGCCGCCTCAGCGGGCGGACTCCTTGAGCGCGGCGAGCCGCGCGCGGATCGCGCCGATGCCGGGCTTGTGCGCCAGGATCTCGTCGATCGAGAGGCCGCTGAGCTCGTGCGGGAACACCAGCCAGCGGTCGGTCTCGTGCAGGTAGTAGTGCGGCACGGCGCAGCGCGCGCCGTTGCCGGGCTTGACGTACACGGTCGCGATGCGGATCTCGGGCCGCTCTGCGCCGCAGCGCTCGCCGAGCTCGTCGATGACCTTGCCGATGCTGCGGCCGGAGTCGTAGACGTCGTCGACGATCAGCAGCGCGTCGCTCGCGCGCACGTGCCTGACGACGTAGCCGAGGCCGTGCACCTGCACCTCGGCCGCGGTCGTGCCGATGCCGGTGTACAGCGAGGTGCGGATCGCGACGTGGTCGGTGCGCACGCCGAAGAAGTCGAGGAGCTCCTGCACCGCGATCCCGACCGGCGTCCCGCCGCGCCAGATGCCGACGATGTGCGTCGGGCGAAAGCCGCTGTCGAGGACCTTGAGGCCGAGCCGGAAGGAGTCGGCGAGCAGCTCGTCGGCCGTGATGTAGAGCCGCGGCGCGGGCGGGCGCAGAGTCACGTGGCGGCCGCCACGCCGTTCGAGTAGGGCATCGGGTCGTCACCGCGGCAGGGGCGCCGCACGGCGGCGGGAAGCCTTGCACAACCGCTGCCGGCGGACAAGCGTGCCGGCGCCCGGACGCCGCTTGCTAATCGGCGGCGTTTGGGCAGAGTGGCGCCGACGCGCCGCGAGGAGAGCCGCCGATGTCCCGAACGCCCCGCCGACCGGCCGCCGCCGTGGCGCGCTGACGCCGTGCGGGTGCGGCTCGTCGCGGCCGGCACGCGCCTGCCGGCCTGGATCGGCGCCGGCTTCGCGCAGTACCAGCGGCGCCTGCCGCCCGAGACGCCGCTCGAGCTCGTCGAGGTCGCGGTGGCGCGCGGCACGGCGCAGGGCGCGGCGGCGCGGGCCGTGCGGGCGGAGGGCGAGCGGATGCTCGCGGCGCTCCCGGCCCGGGCCTGGGTGGTCGCGCTCGACGTCGGCGGGCGCGCCCTCGACACCCCCGGGCTCGCGCGCTGGTGGGCGGGGCGGCTCAGGGACGGCCGCGACGTCGCGTTCCTGATCGGCGGTCCCGACGGGCTCGCGCCCGAGTGCCTCGCGCGCGCCGACGAGCGCCTGTCGCTGTCGGCGCTGACCTTCCCGCACGGCCTCGTGCGGGTGCTGCTCGCCGAGCAGCTCTACCGTGCGATCAGCCTGCTGAAGGGTCACCCGTACCACCGCGAATGAGCGCCGGGCGCCCGCCCGCGGGCCGCGGACACGCGCGTAAGCTGCGGAATTTGTGGCTAATTGCCTGCCCGGCGCGCGCGTCCCAAGCTATGCTCGGCGTTTCCCGCCACCGACGCGCCCGGGCGGCGCCGCCATGAGCCAGTTCGACGCCATCACGCTCGCCTCCGCCTCCCCGCGCCGCAGCCAGCTGCTCGGCCAGATCGGCGTGCGCCACCGCGTGCGGCCGACCGACGTCGACGAGAGCCTCGGCGCCGGCGAGCCCGCTGAGGCCTACGTCGCGCGCCTCGCCGCCGCCAAGGCCGAGGCGGCCTGGGCCGCCGACCCGCGCCTGCCGGTGCTCGCCGCCGACACCGCGGTCGTGCTCGGCACGGAACTCTTCGGCAAGCCCGAGGATCAGAGGGACGGCGTGCGCATGCTCGCGGCGCTCTCCGGCCGGACGCACCGGGTGCTGACGGCGGTCGCGGTGCGCAGCGCCGCGGGCCTGCGCGCGGCGCTGTCGGTCAGCGAAGTCACCTTCCGCGCGTTGTCCGAGAGCGAGTGCCGCCGCTACTGGGCCACCGGCGAGCCGCGCGGCAAGGCCGGCGGCTACGCGGTGCAGGGGCTCGCCGCCACCTTCATCACGCGCCTCGCGGGCAGCTACTCCGGCGTCATGGGACTGCCGCTCGCCGAGACCGCGGCGCTGCTGGGCGCGGCGGGCGTGCGGCTGTGGAACACCGAGGAGGCCGCTTGACCGCCGAGATTCTCGTCAACGTGACGCCGCGGGAGAGCCGCGCCGCGTTCCTCGAGAACGGCGTGCTGCAGGAGGTGCACATCGAGCGCGCCAACCGCCGCGGCATCACCAGCAACATCTACAAGGGCCGGGTGTCGCGCGTGCTGCCGGGCATGCAGGCCGCGTTCATCGACGTCGGCCTCGACCGCACCGCGTTCCTGCACGTCTCGGACATCGCGCGCCGCGAGGACGTCGGCGTCGAGTTCGAGGCGCCGCGCACCGACGACATCCGCGCCGCGGTCAGCGAGGGCGGCGAGCTGCTGGTGCAGGTGCTCAAGGACCCGCTCGGCACCAAGGGCGCCAGGCTCACGACCTTCATCACGCTGCCGTCGCGCTTCCTGGTCTACATGCCGCAGGGCCGCGGCGTCGGCGTCTCGGCGCGCATCGAGGACGAGGCCGAGCGCGCGCGCCTGCGCACGCTGGTCGAGTCGTTCATGCCGGCCGAGCGCCCCGGCGGCTACATCATCCGCACGGTCGCCGAGGGCGTCGCGCCGGAGGCGCTGAGCGCCGACATGCTGTTCCTGCAGCGCCTGTGGGAGCTCGTCGGCCGCGCCGGCGCGGTCGCGCCGGCCGGCCAGCTGGTGCACGAGGACCTGCCGTTGCACGTGCGCATGCTGCGCGACCTGCTCGGCCAGGACGTCGAGCGGGTGCAGGTCGACGCGCCGGCCGCCTACGCCCGGATGCTCGAGTTCGCGCGCACCTTCATGCCCGGCTCCGAGTCGCGGATCGAGCTGTACCGCGGCAACCGGCCGATCCTCGACCTGTACGGCGTCGAGGACGAGATCCAGAAGGCGCTCGACCGCAAGGTGCCGCTGAAGTCCGGCGGCTACCTGATCATCGACCAGACCGAGGCGATGACCACGATCGACGTCAACACCGGCGCCTTCGTCGGCCACCGCAACCTCGAGGACACGATCTTCCGCACCAACCTCGAGGCCGCGGTCGCGATCGCGCGCCAGCTCAGGCTCAGGAACCTCGGCGGCATCATCATCATCGACTTCATCGACATGCAGGACGAGGACCACCGCCGCCAGGTGCTGCAGGCGCTCGAGAAGAGCCTCGCGACCGACCACGCGCGCACCCACATCAGCTCGGTGTCGCCGCTCGGCCTCGTCGAGATGACCCGCAAGCGCACCCGCGAGAGCCTCGAGCACCTGCTGTGCTGCCCGTGCCCGACCTGCGAGGGCCGCCGCTACGTCAAGACGCCCGAGACCGTGGCCTACGAGATCTTCCGCGAGATCGTCCGCCAGGCGCGCCAGTTCGAGGTCCAGGGGCTGATGGTGCTCGCGCACCAGGACGTCATCGAGCTGCTGCTCGACGAGGAGTCGGCCGCGCTCGGCGAGCTCGAGGTGCTGGTCGGCAAGCCGATCCGGCTGCAGACCGAGGCGCTGTACGCGCAGGACCAGTACGACGTGGTGCTCTTGTAGGCGAGGCGCGATGAGCCGGGCACGCACGATCTGGAAGTGGAGCGCCGCGGTGTTCGGCGGCCTCGTGGTGCTGCTCGCGGTCGGCGTCGGCGCGCTCAGGCTCTGGCTCGAGCACTCGCCGCAGCTCGGCCCCGAGCTGGTCGCGCGCGTGCAGCGCCTGACCGGGCTCGAGTTCTCGTTCGCGCGCCTCGACGTGCGGCTCGGCCTGTACGGGCCCGAGCTCGTGTTCCGGGACGCGCGCGTCACGGTGCCCGGCCAGAAGGACGCGCTCGTGACCGCGAGCGCGGGACGCGTCGGCTTCGACCTGTGGCGCTCGCTGCGCACCGCGCGCCTCGCCTCCGGCCGCGTGGTGCTCGACGGCGCGCGCGTCTACGTCTACCTGACCGACGCCGGCGTCGAGCTGCGCGGCCAGGGCGCGCTGACGCCGGCCGAGGGCGGCGCGCACCTCGCGCTCGGCGACCTGCCGGTCGGCCACGTGCGCATCGAGGACGCGACCGTCTGGCTGCAGGACGTGCGCCGCGCCGGCCGCACCTGGCGCGTGGAGCGCGTCGCGCTCGACCTCGAGCGCGACCCGCGGGCCCTCAGGCTCGCCGGCCGGGTGCGCCTGCCCGACGCGCTCGGCCAGCGGCTCGACCTCGAGGCCTCGCTGGCGGGCGATCTCGGTGCGCCGGAGGCGCTCGACTGGCGGGCGCAGGTCGAGCTCAAGGGCGCGCTGCTCGGCGGCTGGCGCGCGCTGCTGCCGCAGTTCCCGTGGCTGCCGGCCGGCGGCCAGGGCGACCTCGGGCTGAGCGCCGCCGGCCGCGGCACGGCCGTCGCCGCGCTCGAGGCGCGGCTCGACCTGCACGAGGTCGTGACGGCGGCGCCCGCGGGCGCGGCGCCCGCGCGGCTGGTGGCGCTCGCCGGCGACGTGCGCGTGCGCCACGAGGGCGGCCGCTGGACGGTGGCCGGCAGCAACCTGACGGTCGACCCGGGGCGCGACGCGTGGCGGCACGGCGAGTTCGAGCTCGCGGTCGACGCCGCGGACGGCGCGCTCGGCGGCGTCGCGCTGCGCTCGCCGGCGATCCGGCTCGAGGGGCTCGCGGTGCTGGTAGCGCTGCTGCCGGAGGGCACGCTGCGCGAGGCCGGCAGCGCGCTCAGCCCGCGCGGCGCGCTGACGCTCGTCGACCTCAAGGCGGTGCGCGGCGCCGCGGCCGGCGAATGGCGCATCGACGGCGGGCTGCGCTTCACCGGCCTCGGCTTCGGCCCCTGGCGCTCGGTGCCGGGCCTCGGCGCCCTCGACGGCGACCTGGTCGCCGCCGGCGCGAGCGGGCGGGTGCAGCTGCGCTCGGAGCGCTTCACGCTCGCGCTGCCGACGGTGCTGCGCGAGCCGGTCGGCGCCGACAGCGTCGCCGCCAGCCTCGACTGGTGGTGGCGGCCGGACGGCTGGCGCTTCGCCGCCGACGGCGTGCGCACCCGCTCGCGCGACGCCGAGACGAGCGGCATCGCGCGGCTGTGGCTGCCGGCCGACCCCGAGGAGTCGCCGCGTCTCGTGCTCGACTTCCAGGTGCGCAACGTCGACGCCCGCGCGGCCTCCAGGTACCTGCCGGGGCGCCTGATCCCGGCGCCGACCATGGGCTGGCTCGACCACGCGTTCCTCGCCGGCCGCGTGCCGACGGCGCGCATCGAGTTCGCCGGCGAGACGCAGCGCTTCCCGTTCCGCGCCGGCGGCGGGCTGTTCCGCGTGCGGCTCAAGTACGAGGGCATCCGGCTCCACTACCAGGACGAGTTCGCCGACATCGAGAACGCCGCCGGCGAGGCGGAGTTCCGCAACGAGGGCTTCCACATCCGCGGCGGCGCCGCGACCATCGCCGGTCTCAACGTCAGCGAGCCGGTGGTCGGCATGCCCGACTACCGCGACGCCGAGCTCGTCGCGCACGCGCGCGCCGACGGCGACGTCAGGGACGCGCTGCGGTTCCTGCAGGGCTCGCCGGTCGGGCCGAAGCTCGGCGGGTTCTTCATGAAGCTCGCGGCGCACGGGCCGTTCAGCGCGCAGGTCGCGCTCGATTTCCCGTTCCGCCAGTTCGCGCTGCGCAAGATCAACGTCGACGGCCGCATCGAGCACACCGCCGCGCGCGTCCCCGGCTTCGACGCCGAGTTCGAGGAGCTCGCCGGCGGCTTCGCGCTGCACGATCGCGAGCTCGACGTGCCGCAGCTCACCGGCAGCGTGCTCGACGGCCCGCTCAGGCTGCGTGCCCGCACCGTCGCCGGGCCCTCGGGGCTCGCAGGCGATCGGGTGCTGACCATCGACGGCAGCGGGCGGGCGGCGGCGGCGCGGCTGCAGCCGCTGCTCGGCATCACCCGCGGGCGCTGGCTCGCCGGCGGCGCCGACTGGCGCCTGCAGGCGCGCCTGCCGCGGCTCGAGTGGCGGCCGGATCCCGAGCCGCTGCCGCCGGACGCGCCGGCGGACGCCGTGCCGCAGATCCATGACGTCGAGATCCGCTCGCTGCCGGTCAGCGTGCGCCTCGACTCGAGCCTCGCCGGGCTCGCGATCAACCTGCCGGAGCCGCTCGCCAAGGACGCCGACGAGGCGCGCGCGCTGCGCGTCGAGCTGACCGCCGACCCCGGCCTCGCCGCCGACGCGCCGCGCCCGCCGCCGGCGTTCAGGCGCCGCGACCTGCCACGCGCGCCGGCGGTGCAGGCGCGCCTCGGCCTCGGCGACGACAGCGGCGCGCTCGAGTGGCGGCGCGAGGACGAGTGGCACCTCGCGCGCGGCACGCTGCACATGGGCAGCGGCAGCGCGCAGCTCAGGGACTCGCCCGGCGTCTGGATCGAGGGCCGCATGGCGGCGTACGACCTGTCAGCGTGGCTGCGCGTCAAGCTCTCCGACGACACGACGCACGCGCTCTCGGACGTGCTCAAGGGCGGCACGGTCGCGGTCGACCGCTTCGCGATCTTCGGCTTCGAGTTCCCGCAGGTGACGCTGACGCTCGAGGGCAAGGGCGACGCCTGGCACGCCGCCGTCGACGGCCCGTCGGCGCGCGGGCTGATCGTCGTGCCGTGGCAGATCCCGGGCAGCGAGCCGCTGACGCTCGACATGGAACGCCTGACGCTCGGCGAGCGGGCCCGCTCCGGCGGCGACGAGGAGCAGAGCGACCCGACCCAGCTGCCGGCGATGAACATCCGCGTCCGGGACCTCGAGATCCAGAAGCGCCGCTTCGGCTCGCTCGAGGCGCACCTGTCGCGCACCGCCGAGGGCCTGCAGCTCGACCGCGCGACCCTCAAGGGCAACTCCTTCGAGGCCTCCGGCCGCGGCAGCTGGGTGCTGGCCGGCAACGGCCAGGCGACCAGCCTGTCGCTGACGCTCGACAGCACGGACCTGCTCGACACGCTCAACGCCTGGGGCTTCGCGCCGTCGCTGACCGGCCGCGCCGGCCACGCGACCGCCGACCTGCACTGGCGCGGCGGCATCGACGACGACGTCGTCGGCCGGCTCGCCGGGCGCGTCAAGATCTCGGTCGAGCAGGGCCAGGTGATCAGCGTCGACCCGGGCGCGGGCCGGGTGCTGGGGCTCCTGTCGGTGGCGACCCTGCCGCGGCGCCTGACGCTCGATTTCCACGACCTGACCGACAAGGGCTTCGCCTTCGACTCGATCCACGGCGACTTCGAGCTCAGGGAGGGCAACGCCTACACCAGCAACCTCGTGCTCAAGGGCCCGGCGGCCGAGATCGGCGTCGTCGGCCGGACCGGGCTCAAGGCCCGCGACTACGACCAGACCGCCAAGGTCACCGGGCACTTCAGCGGCCCGCTGGCCGCGGCCGGTGCGCTGGCCGGCGGCCCGGTCGCGGCCGCGGCGGTGCTGCTCTTCTCGACGGTCTTCAAAGAACCCCTGTCGGGCCTCACGCGCGGCTACTATCGCATCACCGGCGGCTGGGACGAGCCCAGGGTGGAGCGCATCGGCGCGACCCAGGCCAAGGAGGCCGCCGAGAACGCCGCGGCCGAGGGCGGCCCGCGGTGAGGAGCCGAGCGTGACGATCTTCGCGGCAGTGCAGATGACCTCGGGACCCGACGTCGCGGCGAACCTGGCCGCGGCCGGCAGCCTGATCGAGGCGGCGGCCGGCGCCGGCGCCGGCGTCGTGCTGCTGCCCGAGAACTTCAACTTCATCGGCCGGCGCGACGCCGACAAGCGCGCGATCGCCGAGGCCTACGGCCAGGGCCCGAGCCAGGAGTTCCTGGCGGCGGCGGCGCGGCGCCACCGCGTCTGGATCGTCGGCGGCACGCAGCCCTTGAGGAGCGAGGCCGCGGACGGGCGCGTCACGAACAGCCTGCTGGTCTACGACGCGGACGGGCGCTGCGTCGCGCGCTACGACAAGATCCACCTGTTCGACGTCGACGTCCCGGGCAAGCCCGGCGAGACCTACCGCGAGAGCGCCAACGTCGCGCCGGGGCGCGACGTCGTCGTGGTCGACACGCCGGCCGGCCGGGTGGGGCTGTCGGTGTGCTACGACATGCGATTCCCGGAGCTCTACCGGCGGCTGTCGGCCGCCGGCGCCGAGATCCTGGTGATGCCGGCCGCGTTCACGGTGCCGACCGGGCGCGCCCACTGGGAGACGCTGTTGCGCGCGCGCGCCGTCGAGAACCTGTGCTACGTCGCCGCCGCGGCGCAGTCCGGCATCCACCCCAACGGCCGCGAGACCTACGGCGACAGCCTGATCGTCGACTACTGGGGCCGCGTGCTGACGCGCCTGCCGCGCGGCTCGGGCTTCGTCAGCGCCGCGATCGACCGCGCGGCGCTCGTGCGGGTGCGCGCCGAGTTCCCGGCGCTGCAGAACCGCGTCCTCACCAGCTGACGGGACAACCATGGCCGCCGTGCTCAAGACCGACGACCCGCTCGCCATCGCCCGCCACAGCATCCTCGAGCCTTCCGGGCTCGACCTCGCCGCGCTCGAGCGCGTGCTGGCCTCGATGCACAGCCACGCGCTCGATGAGGCCGAGCTCTACTTCCAGCTCGCGCACGACGAGTCCTGGTCGCTCGAGGACGGCATCGTCAAGGAGGGCAGCCACAGCATCGACCAGGGGGTCGGCGTGCGCGCGATCGCCGGCGAGCGCACCGGCTTTGCGTACTCCGACGAGGTCTCGCGGCCGGCGCTCGAGGAGGCGGCGCGTGCCGCGCGCGCGATCGCGCGCGCCGGCGGCACCGCCCCGGGCGGCGCCGGCATCCGCGCCGGGCACGCCGTCACCGGCCACCGGCTGTACCTGCCGGCCGACCCGATCGTCACGGTGGCGGACGCCGACAAGGTGGCCTTCCTCGGCACGCTGGACCGCGCGGCGCGGCGCCTCGACCCGCGCGTCAGGCAGGTGATGGCGAGCCTGTCGGGCATCCACGAGGTGATCCTGGTCGCCAACTCCAACGGCACGCTGGCCGCGGACGTGCGGCCGCTGGTGCGCGTCAACGTCAGCGTCATCCTCGAGGACGGCGGCCGCCGCGAGCAGGGCTACGTCGGCATGGGCGGCCGCTACACGCTCGCCGAGCTGCTCGCCGATCCCGAGGTGCAGGACCTGCCGCGCCGCGCGGTGCACGCCGCGAGCGTCAACCTCGAGGCGGTGCCGACCCCGGCCGGGACGATGACGGTGGTGCTGGCCGGCGGCTGGCCGGGCGTGATGCTGCACGAGGCGGTCGGCCATCCGCTCGAGGGCGACTTCAACCGCAAGGGCACCTCGGCCTTCTCCGGGCGCCTCGGCGAGACGGTGGCGAGCCCGTTGTGCACCGTGGTCGACGACGGCACGCTGGCGCGGCGGCGCGGCTCGCTCAACGTCGACGACGAGGGCACGCCGACGCGCTGCACGACGCTGATCGAGAAGGGCGTGCTCCGGGGCTACATGCAGGACCGGCTCAACGCGCGCCTGATGGGCATGCCGGCGACCGGCAACGGCCGCCGCGAGTCCTTCGCGCACGCGACGCTGCCGCGCATGACCAACACCTACATGCTGGCCGGCCCGCACGACCCGGACGAGATCATCCGCTCGGTCAGGAAGGGCCT
>DATKOP010000004.1:0-64936 GCA_035524595.1 Steroidobacteraceae bacterium
TTCTTCACGCTCGGCGCGGTCGTGCTGACCGTCACCGGCGCCGAGGCGCTGTACGCCGACATGGGCCATTTCGGCCGCCAGCCGATCCGGGTGGCGTGGTCGTATTTCGTGCTGCCCTGCCTGGTGCTCAACTACTTCGGCCAGGGCGCGCTGCTGCTGAGCGACCCGAGCGCGGTCGAGAACCCGTTCTACAAGCTCGCACCGCCGGCGCTGCTGATCCCGCTGGTGATCCTCGCGACCGCGGCGACGATCATCGCCTCGCAGGCGGTGATCTCGGGCGTGTTCTCGATGACGCAGCAGGCGCTGCAGCTCGGCTTCCTGCCGCGCATGAAGGTCTCGCAGACCTCCGACCAGGCGATCGGCCAGATCTACGTGCCGGCGGTGAACGCGCTGCTGTGCGCCGCGACCGTCGGGCTCGTGCTCTCGTTCCGCACCTCCGACAATCTCGCCGGCGCCTACGGCATCGCGGTGGTGTGCACGATGCTGATCACCTCGCTGCTGCTCGACGTGCTGCTCGCCGGGCGCGGCCAGTCGGACCGGCCGAGCCGCTGGCTGCTCGCGCTCGCGCTGCCGCTCGGCATCATCGACGTGACCTTCCTGCTGTCGAACATCGAGAAGATCCCGCAGGGCGGCTGGTTCCCGCTGCTGTGCGGCCTCGTGGTCTACGTGACGATGCGCAGCTGGATGCGCGGCCGCACCGTGGTCGCCGAGCAGATGCGGCGCCAGGAGCGGGCGGTGAAGAGCTTCCTCGAGGACGTCGCGCGCCAGCCGCCGCAGCAGGTGCCCGGCACCGCCGTGTTCCTGACCAGCAACAGCGGCACGGTGCCGCGCACGCTGGTGCGCAACGTCCGCTACAACGGCGTGCTGCACGAGCACACGGTGCTGATGTCGGTGGTGACCGAGCGGATCCCGCGCGTGCCGCGCGGCGGGCGCCTCAAGGTCACGCGCATCGCGCCGCAGCTGTGGCGGGTCGAGGCGCACGTCGGCTTCATGGAGCGGGCGAACGTGCCGAAGCTGCTGCGCGAGTCGGAGCGGCTCGGGCTCGGCTTCCGCACCGACAACGCGACTTATTTCCTCGGCCGCGACGACATCGTCGTTTCGAGTCCGCGTGGCATGGCGCGCTGGCGCAAGCGCCTGTTCCTGATCATGGCCAGGAACGCCGAGTTCGCCGGCGCCCACTTCTCGATCCCGCCGGAGCGGATCATCGAGCTCGGTGGCCAGGTGCAGATCTAGCCCGCCGCGGCGCGGACGTGCGTACAATCCGGCGAACAGCTGGGGGGACCCATGAACCTACGGATCAAGTCGCTCGACGATATCCTCCTCAATGCCGAGAAGAAGACGCTGCACCGGACGCTCGGTCCCTTCCAGCTGACGATGCTGGGCGTCGGCGCGATCATCGGCACGGGTATCTTCGTTCTGACCGCCGAGGCGACCCAGCTGGCGGGACCCGGCATGATGGTCTCGTTCGTCATCGCGGGCTTCGTCTGCGCCGTCTGCGCGCTCTGCTACGCCGAGCTCGCCTCGATGGTGCCGGTGGCGGGCTCGGCCTACACCTACTCGTACGCGGTCATGGGCGAGCTGGTCGCCTGGGTCGTCGGCTGGGCGCTGATCCTCGAGTACGCGGTCGCGGCGAGCGCCGTGTCGGTGGGCTGGTCGAACTACTTCGTCGGCGTGATGGAGCGGGCCTTCGACTGGCACATCCCGCGCGCGCTCGCGAAGGGCTATTTCGCGGGCGGCTTCATCAACCTGCCGGCGGTCGTGATCGGCAGCCTGGTCACGGCGCTGCTCTACATCGGCACGCGCGAGAGCGCCTGGGTCAACACCACGCTGGTCGTCATCAAGATCGTCGCGCTGACGATCTTCTGCTTCCTCGCGGTGCCGGTGATCCACATGGAGAACTTCCATCCGTTCGCGCCGCTCGGCGCGCTCGGCGTCGGTGGCGCCGCGGCCTCGATCTTCTTCGCCTACGTCGGCTTCGACGCGGTGTCGACCGCGGCCGAGGAAACGAAGAACCCGCAGCGCAACGTGCCGATCGGCCTGATCGGCAGCCTGGTGATCTGCACGATCTTCTACCTGGTGGTGGCCGCCGGCGCGATCGGCTCGGTCGGCGCGCAGCCGATCATCGTCGACGGCGTCGGGCTGACCCCGGGCAGCGCCGAGTTCAACGCGACCTGCAAGCTGGCGGCCAACGCCGGCACGCTCGCCTGCAGCGACGAGCCGCTGGCGCACGTGCTGGCGGTCATCGGCTGGACCAAGGTCGCGAGCCTGATCGGACTGGCGGCCTTCCTCGCGCTGCCGTCGGTGATCCTGATGATGCTGTTCGGCCAGACGCGCATCTTCTTCGTGATGTCGCGCGACGGGCTGCTGCCGGGGGTGCTCAGCAAGGTGCACCCGAGGTTCAAGACGCCGCACGTGGTCACGGTCATCACCGGCCTGTTCGTCGTGGTCGCGGCGGCCTTCTTCCCCGTGGGCGAGCTCGCCAACATCTCGAACTCGGGCACGCTGCTCGCCTTCGCGATGGTCGCGGTGGTGGTGATGGCGCTCAGGGTCCGCGACCCGCAGCGCCGGCGGGGGTTTCGCACGCCGTGGATCTGGGTGGTCGGGCCGCTGTCGGTGCTCGGCTGCGTGCTGCTGTTCCTGCTGCTGACCGGCGCCGCCAAGACGGTGTTCGTGGTGTGGGCCTCGGCCGGCCTCGTCGCCTACTACCTGTACGGCTTCCGCCACAGCCACCACGCACGCGACGAGCGCGCCGCCGGCCGCTGAACGCGGGCGGACAGGGCCGCGCGCGCGCTCAGCGCAGGTCCGCCGGCACGTGCGGGGCGAGCAGCGCGAGCAGCGCCTCGTAGGTCTTGGGGCTGCCGGCGACGACGTCGCCGCCGAGCTGGTAGTCGGCGCCCGTCAGCGTGCCGATGCGCCCGCCGGCCTCCACGATCAGCAGCGAGCCGGCCGCCGTGTCCCACGGGCTGAGGCCGAGCTCCCAGAAGGCGTCGGTGCGCCCGGCCGCGACCCAGGCGAGGTCGAGCGCCGCCGAGCCCGGCCGGCGCAGGCCGGCGGTCGCGAGCGTCACCGCCCTGAACATCGCCAGATAGCTGTCGAGCCACTTGAGGTTGGCGCGGTACGGGAAGCCCGTGCCGATCAGCGCCCCCTCGAGCCCCTTGCTCTTGCTGACCCGCATCTTCCGGTCGTCGAGCTGCGCGCCCTGGCCGCGGCTCGCGGTGAACAGCTCCTGCCGCATCGGGTCGTAGATGACGGCGTGCTCGATCCGGCCGCGCTGCTGGACCGCGATCGAGACGCAGAACTGCGGAAAGCCGTGCAGGAAGTTGGTCGTGCCGTCGAGCGGATCGATGATCCAGACGAACTCGTCGCCCCTGCCGGCGCTCGCGCCGCTCTCCTCGGCGAGGATGCCGTGGTCCGGGTGGGCGCGGCGGATGGTCTCGATGATCTCCTGCTCGGCGCTGCGATCGACGTCGGTGACGAAGTCGTTGCGGCCCTTGGCCGAGACCTCGAGCGACTCGAGCCGGTTGAGGCTGCGGAAGATGACGTTGCCGGCGCGGCGCGCCGCGCGGATGGCGATGTTGACGAGCGGATGCAGTGCCACGGCAGGGTCCCGGCCGGGCGGGGGTGCGCGGCCTCAAGCGGCGCGTAGAATATCAGACGAGCCCACGAGCCCCGCCCGAGTGCCGATCCGCTTCATCCTCGTCGCCACCCGTCACCCCGGCAACATCGGCGCCTCGGCCCGCGCGATGAAGACCATGGGACAGGGCGAGCTGTGGCTGGTGGCGCCGGCCGCCTTCCCGAGTGCCGAGGCCACCGCGCTCGCCTCCGGCGCCGACGACCTGCTCGCCGGGGCCCGGGTGGTCGCGACGCTCGCCGAGGCGGTCGCCGACTGCGGCCTCGTGCTCGGCACGAGCGCGCGCCTGCGGACCGAGTACTACTGGCCCGTGCTCGCGCCGCGCGCGGCTGCCGCCCGGCTGCTCAGCGAGGGGGCCGCCGCGCCGGCCGCGCTCGTGTTCGGCACCGAGCGCACCGGCCTCAGCAACGCCGACTTCGACCTCTGCCACGGGCTGGTCCACATCCCGGCCAACCCGGCCTACGAGTCGCTGAACCTGGCGCAGGCGGTGCAGATCCTGGCCTACGAGCTGCGCTGCGCGGGCGGCGCCGAGGTGCCGCGGCCGCGGCGCGACGCGCCGCTCGCCCCGGTCGCCGAGCTCGAGCGGCTGCGCGCGCACGCCGGCGAGGTGCTCGCCGAGATCCGCTTCACCGACCGGCGCGGGGGGCCGCACCTGCTGAGGCGCCTGGCGCGGATCTTCGGCCGGGCCGGGCTCGACCAGCAGGAGGTCAACATCCTGCGCGGTATCCTGACCGCCGTGCAGGCGCGGCGCCGCCGCGCCGGGAGCGAGCCGTGAGCGACGCCCCGTTCGTCTACCTCGACTACGCGGCGACGACGCCGGTGGATCCGCGCGTCGCCCAGGCGATCGGCGCCTGCCTGGCGGCGCCCGCCGGCAACGCCTCCTCGACCCACGCCGCCGGTCGCGCCGCGCGCGAGCGGGTCGAGGCGGCGCGCGCCGAGGTGGCGGCGCTGATCGCTGCGCCGCCGGAGGCGATCGTGTTCACCTCCGGCGCCACCGAGGCCGACAACCTCGCGATCCTCGGCGCCGCGCGCGGCAACGCCGCCCGCGGCCGCCACCTCGTGAGCCTCAGGACCGAGCATCGCGCGGTCCTCGACCCGCTCGCCCGGCTCGAGCGCGAGGGCTTTCGGGTCACGCTCCTGAGCCCGGGCCGCGACGGGCTCGTCGACCCCGCCGAGCTCGGCCGGGCGCTCGGCCGCGAGACGACGCTCGTGTCGGTGATGCTGGTCAACAACGAGACCGGCGTCGTGCAGGACATCCCGGCGATCGCGGCCGAGTGCCGGCGCCACGGTGCGCTGCTGCACGTCGATGCGGCGCAGGCCGCCGGGCGCGTGCCGCTCGAGGTCGGCGCGCTCGATGCCGACCTCGTCAGCCTCGCCGCGCACAAGGTCCACGGCCCGGTCGGCGTCGGCGCGCTGTACGTGCGCCGCGAGCCCCGGCCGACGCTGCTGCCGATCGCCTTCGGCGGCGGCCAGGAGGGCGGCCTGCGCCCCGGCACGCTGCCGGTGCACCAGATCGTCGGCATGGGGACGGCCTACGCGCTCGCGCGCGCGGCGCTCGCCGAGGAGCCGGCGCGGCTCGCGGCCCTGCGCGAGCGGCTGTGGACGGCGCTCAGGCCGCTGCCGGGTGCGCTGCTGAACGGCCACCCCGAGCGGCGCGCGCCGCACATCCTCAACGTCTCGTTCGAGGGCGTGGACGGCGAGGCGCTCCTCTATGCGCTCGGCAGCGTCGCGGTCTCGACGGGCTCGGCCTGCGGCGCCGGCCACGGCGAGCCGTCCTACGTGCTGCGCGCGCTCGGCCGCGACGACGCGCTCGCGCAGGCCTCGCTGCGCTTCAGCTTCGGCCGGCCGACCACCGCGGCCGAGGTCGACCTGGTCGCCGCGCGGGTCCGGGCGGCGGTGCTGCGGCTGCGCGCGCTCGCCCCGGCGTGAGCGATCCCGGCTACTCGGCCGAGGTCGCGCGGCTGTTTGCCGAGGCGCCGGGCGCCGGGCGGCCCGAGGGGCCCGGCTGGGCGAGCGGCGAGGCCAGCGAGCCCCTGAGCGCCACCCGGGTGCGCATGCACCTCAGGGCCGCCGCCGGGCGGGTCAGCGACTGCCGCTACGAGGTGCGCGGCTGCCCGCACACGATCGCGGCGACCGCGCGCGCCGCCTTGGAGCTCGCCGGGCAGCCGGTCGCGGGCCTGGACGTGGACCCGGCCGCGCTCGCGCGCGCGCTCGCGGTGCCGGCCGCGAAGCTCGGCCGTATTTTCGTGATCCAGGACGCGGTTCGCAGAGCCGCGCTTCAACTTAAGGCGGGGTGCCCCTAGAATCGCCCCGGACCCGCCCCGATCTCGTGCTTCGGAGGAACGCTCACCGCCATGGCCGTCACGCTCTCGCCCGCCGCCGCCGATCGCGTCCGCAGCTTCCTGGCCGCCCGCGGCCACGGCGTGGGACTCAGGCTCGCGGTCAAGCGCACCGGCTGCTCGGGCTACGCCTACGTCGTCAACTACGCCGAGGACGTCGCCCCGGGCGACACGGTGTTCGAGGACCAGGGCGTCAAGGTGGTCGTCGACGCGGGGAGCCTGGCGCTCGTCGACGGCACCGAGGTCGACTTCGTCAAGCACGGCCTCAACGAGGCCTTCAAGTTCCGAAATCCCAAGGCGCGTGCCGAGTGCGGCTGCGGCGAAAGCTTCTCCGTCTAGCGCCGCCCGGCAGGACGCCGGGCAAAAAGTCCTTAATTCCCGCCAACTTCCGTCTGCCCGCGCGTTGCGGGCGGGCCCTCCCGGGCTATACAATGGTGGGTCTTCCACCGTGTCCGCGAGGATGATCCATGGCGCTCGAGCGCACCCTGTCGATTGTGAAGCCCGACGGCGTCCAGAAGAACCTGATCGGCGAGGTCTACCGCCGCTTCGAGCAGGCGGGACTTCGGATCGTGGCGGCGCGCATGCGCCACCTGACCCAGACCGAGGCCGAGGGCTTCTACGCGGTGCACCGCGAGCGGCCGTTCTTCAGGGACCTGGTGCGCTACATGACCTCGGGCCCGGTCGCCGTGCAGGTGCTCGAGGGCGACAACGCGGTGGCGAGGCACCGGGACATCATGGGCGCCACCGACCCCAAGAAGGCGGCGCCGGGTACGATCCGCGCCGACCTCGCGAGCAGCATCGAGGAGAACGTGGTGCACGGTTCGGACTCGGCCGAGAACGCCGCGCGCGAGATCAGCTACTTCTTCGCCGAGACCGAGCTCTGCCCGCGCACGCGCTGAGCTCAGGGGCCCTCGCATGACCGACGCCGTCGCCGCGCGCACGAACCTCCTCGGGCTGACGCCCGCGGAGCTCGAGGCGTTCGTGGTCGGCCTCGGCGAGAAGCCGTACCGCGCGCGCCAGCTGCTGACCTGGATCTACAAGCGCTGGGTCGGCGACTTCGCGGCGATGACCGACCTCGGCAAGGCGCTCCGGGCCAGGCTCGCCGAGGTCGCCGAGGTCCGCCCGCCCGAGATCGTCTCCGAACACGCCTCGGCGGACGGTACCCGCAAGTGGCTGCTGCGCGCGCGCGGCGCCGACGGCCGCGAGCAGGCGGTCGAGACGGTGTTCATCCCCGAGGTCGGCCGCGGCACGCTCTGCATCTCCTCGCAGGTCGGCTGCGCGCTCGACTGCGCGTTCTGCTCGACCGGCGCGCAGGGCTTCAACCGCAACCTCGACACCGCCGAGATCGTCGGCCAGGTGTGGCTCGCCAACCAGCGGCTCGGCTCGGGTCCGGGCGGCGAGCGCGCGGTCACCAACGTCGTGCTGATGGGCATGGGCGAGCCGCTCGCGAACTACCGCGCGGTGCTGCCGGCGCTCGGCCTGTTTCTCGACGACCGCGCCTTCGACCTGTCGCGGCGGCGCGTGACGCTGTCGACCTCCGGGCTCGTGCCGCAGATCTACCGGCTCGCCGAGGACACCAACGTGGCGCTCGCGGTCTCGCTGCACGCGCCGAACGATGCGCTGCGCAGCGAGCTCGTGCCGATCAACCGCCGCCACCCGATCGCCGAGCTCCTGGCGGCCTGCTGGCACTACCTCGACGCCCAGAACGGCCGCTCGATCACCTTCGAGTACGTGCTGCTGGACGGCGTCAACGACCGGCCCGAGCACGCGCGCGAGCTCGCGGCGCTGCTGGCCGGCCACGACGCCAAGGTCAACCTGATCCCCTTCAACCCGTTCGCCGGCAACCGCTTCCGTCGCTCCTCGCCGGCCGCGATCGAGGCGTTTCGCGACTACCTGAACTCGCGCGGCGTCACCGCGACCGTGCGCCGCACGCGCGGCGACGACATCGACGCCGCCTGCGGGCAGCTCGCCGGCCAGGTCCACGACCGGACCACGGTCCGGCTCGGCACCAAGATGATCGCCGTGGAGGTCGAGGCATGACGCGCTGGCTGATCCCCGTGCTCGCGATGCTGGTGGCGGGCGGCGCGCTGGCGGCGCCGGCGGCGCCGTCGGAGGCACCGATGGTGACCGCGGCGCGCTTGAACGCGCAGCTCGCGGTGGCGTACCTCAAGCAGAACGACGTGGTCACGGCGCAGGAGAAGATCGACAAGGCGCTGACCCAGAACCCGCGCGACCCGGGCGTGCAGATGAGCGCCGGCCTCGTCTACGAGCGGCTGCAGCAGCTCGACAAGGCCGACCGCCACTTCGCCGAGGCACTCAGGCTCGAGCCCCACAACCCGGACATGATCAACAACTACGCGGTGTTCCAGTGCCGCCGCGGCCACTACGCGCAGGGCCAGAAGCTCTTCGAGCAGGCCGCGCGCAGCCCGTCCTACACGACGCCCGAGGTGGCCTACGCGAACGCCGGGGTCTGCGCGCGCAGCGCCAAGAACCTGCCGCAGGCCGAGGAGCTGTTCCGCAAGGCGCTGGCGGCGCGCTCGGACTACCCGGACGCGCTGCTGCAGCTCGCCGACCTCTCGTACGCGCGCGGCGCGGGCCTCGCGGCGCGCGGCCTGCTCGACCGCTACTTCAACGTCGCGACCGCGACGCCGGAGTCGCTGTGGCTGGCGCTGCGGGTCGAGCGCTCGCTCGGCGACCTGCAGGCGGCCGACCGCTACCGCTCGCAGCTGCAGCGCGACTTCCCCGATTCCGACCAGGCCCGCCAGCTGCGCAACGGCGCGAGCGGTGAATGAGCGGTCCGGCAGACATTGCGCCGGCCACTGACGCCGGCCCGGCCGCGACCGGCCCGGGTCCGGGCCCGGGCGCGCGGCTGCGCGCGGCGCGCGAGCTGCGCGGGCTCGCGCTCGGCACGATCGCGGAGTCGCTGCACGTCGCGCCGCGGCTGGTGGCCGCGATGGAGGCCAACGAGTTCTCCGCCTTCGACGCGCCGGTGTACGCGAAGGGCTTCCTGCGCAAGTACGCCGCCGTGCTCGGCATCCCGGCCGACGAGGTGCTGGCGGCCTACGAGGCGATGGCCGCCGGCCCCTCGCACCCGACGCTGATCCCGACGATGAGCGTCGCGCCGCCGCCGCCTGCGCTCGCGGCGCTCGCGACGCTGCCGCGCGTGCCGGCGCTGGCGGTCGGCGCGGCGCTGCTGGTGGCGGCGGGCGGCTACTGGTGGTGGAGCGGCCACGCGCGCCCGGCCGCGCCGCCTGCGGCGCAGGCGCGCACCGCGCTCGAGCGCGAGGCGCCGGTCGACGGCGCGCTGGTGCCGGCGGCGCAGCCGGCCTCGGCGCTCGAGTCGGGCGGTTCCGCGGCGGCCCCGGCGGTGGCCGGCGAGCCGGGCGCGCGCGCACCCGGCGCCGTGCCGCTGCCGCTCGCCGCGCCCCTGCCGGCGGCGTCCACCCGCCCGCACACCGCGGCCGGCGCCGGCCACGACGTCGGGCTCGTGATCCGCGGCGTCGCCGAGTGCTGGACCGAGGTGTACGCGCAGGACGGCACGCGGCTGCTGTACGACCTGGTGCGCCCCGGCGAGCTTCGCAACGTGCCCGGCCCCGGGCCCTGGCGGGTCGTGCTCGGCGCCGCCGACGGCGCCCGCCTGACGGTCGGCGAGCACGCGGTGGCGGTGCCCGCGCCGCGCCGCGGCGCGACCACGGCCATCTTCGTCGTCGGCCGCGACGGCGTCGCCCACTAGCCCCACCCGAGGAACCGGCCGCCTTGAGCGAGACCATCGAGCCGCTGCGCGGCATGAACGACGTGCTGCCGGACGAGGCGCGCTGGTGGCAGCGCCTCGAGTCGGCCGCGCGCAGCGTGTTCGCGCAGTACGGCTACCACGAGATCCGCGTGCCGCTCTTGGAGCGCACGCAGCTGTTCAAGCGCGCGATCGGCGAGTACACGGACATCGTCGAGAAGGAGATGTTCACCTTCGAGGACCGCGACGGCATGAGCCTCGCGCTGCGCCCGGAGGGCACCGCCGGCATCGTGCGCGCGGCGATCTCGAACGGCCTGCTGCACAACCAGCGCCACCGGCTGTACACCTTCGGGCCGATGTTCCGCGGCGAGCGCCCGCAGAAGGGCCGCTACCGGCAGTTCCACCAGATCGACGCCGAGGCCTTCGGCTACGAGGGGCCGGACATCGACGCCGAGCTGATCCTGATCTCGGCGCGGCTGTGGCGGCTGCTCGGCATCAGCCGCGTCCGGCTCGAGATCAACTCGCTCGGCACCGCCGAGGCGCGCGCCGCCTACCGCGAGGTGCTGCGCGGCTACTTCACGGCCCACGAGGCCGAGCTCGACGCCGACAGCCGCCGCCGGCTCGGCGGCAACCCGCTCAGGATCCTCGACAGCAAGAACCCGGCGCTGGCCGCGCTGATCGCCGGCGCGCCGCTCCTGACCGACCACCTGGATGTCGGCTCGCGCGCGCACTTCGAGGGGCTGTGCGCGCGGCTCGACGCCGCCGGCATCGGCTACAGCGTCAACCCGCGCCTGGTGCGCGGCCTCGACTACTACAGCCGCACGGTGTTCGAGTGGGTCACCGACGCGCTCGGCTCGCAGAACGCGGTCTGCTCCGGCGGCCGCTACGACGGCCTGGTGCCGCAGCTCGGCGGCACGCCGACCCCGGCGATCGGCTGGGCGCTCGGCATGGAGCGGGTCGTGATGCTGATGCAGGAACTCGGCAGCGCGGCGCCTGCCGAAGTACCGCAGGTCTACTTCGTGCTCGCCGGGGCCGCGGCGGCCGCGCGCGGGCTCAGGCTCGCCGAGGCGGTGCGCGACGCGCTGCCGGGGCTCAGGGTCGAGACCGACCTTGGCGGCGGCAGCTTCAAGGCGCAGTTCAAGCGCGCCGACAAGAGCGGCGCCGCGGTCGCGGTCGTGCTCGGCGAGGACGAGCTCGCCCGCGGCGTCGCCGCGGTCAAGCCGCTGCGCGGCGGCGGCGCGCAGCAGGAGTGTGCTTTCGGGGTGCTGCCGGAGTGCCTTGCGCGGCTGGTCGCCGCGGCGCCGGTGGACGATGGCGGGGCGGAGCGGCAAGATCCGGGCCGCTGAACGACGACCTACAGGCGGGAGAAGTTCGTGGAAGAGTATCTGTCGGAACGGCAGCAGATCGACTGGCTGCGCGCCACGCTGCGGGAGAACGCGCCGTGGGCGCTCGCGAGCGTGCTGATCACGGTCGGCCTGTTCGTCGGCTACCAGCAGTGGAAGGCCTGGGGCCTGCGCCAGGCGGACGCGGCCGACCAGAAGTACGAGGCGACCCTGAATGCGCTCGCGCGCGGCGACGCCGACGGCGCCGGCCGGATCGTCAAGGAGCTGCGCGAGTCCTACGCGCGCACGCCGTACGCCGACCTCGCGGCGCTGGCGCTGGCGCGCTTCCACGTCGAGGGCGGCAGGCTCGGCGACGCGGCGGCGCTGCTCGAGGCGGTGCTCAAGCAGACCCGCGACGCCGAGCTCGCGACCGTCGTGCGCCTGCGCCTCGCGCGCGTGCAGCGCGCCGACGGCAAGACCGACGCCGCGCTCGCGACGCTCGCCGGCGCGCCGGCCGGCAGCGCCTCGCCGGCCTACGCCGACGTGCGCGGCGACCTCCTGCTCGACAAGGGCGACAAGGCCGGCGCGCTCGCCGCCTGGCGCGAGGCGCTGGCCGCGAAGTCCGCGGGCGTGAACCGCGAGCTCATCGAGCTCAAGATCGCGGCGCTCGAGCCCGCGGCGGCGCCGGCCGGCGCCGGCCAGAAGCCGTGATGCGCACGCCCTGCCTGCGTACGGGCGCGGTCGTGGCCGCGCTCGCGGTGCTGCTGGTCGCCTGCGACTCCGACAAGGACATCGAGCCGCCGGCCGCGCTGGTGGCGATCGACGCCAAGCTCGCCGTCGAGCGCGTCTGGAGCGCGAGCCTCGGCGGCAAGGACCAGTCGCTCAGGCTCGGGCTCGCGCCCGCGGTCGAGGACGGCAAGGTGTACGCCGCCGGCGGCACCGGCACGGTCGGCGCCTTCGACGCCGCCTCCGGCCGCACGCTGTGGCGCAAGGACACCAAGCTCGCGCTGGCCGGCGGGCCGGCGGTCGGCAGCGGCCTCGTGGTCGTGGGCTCGAGCGACGGCCAGCTGCTGGCGCTCGAGGCCGCGAGCGGAGCGCAGCGCTGGCTCGTGCGCCTGTCGGGCGAGGTGCTGGCGGCGCCGGTGATCGCGCCGCAGGCGGTCGTGGTGCGCACCGTCGACGGCCGCGTGCGCGGCCTCGCGCTCGACACCGGCAAGGAGCTGTGGAGCAACGAGCAACAGATGCCGCGGCTGACGTTGCGCGGCATCTCGCGCCCGGCGCTGGCCGGCGACACCGTGGTCTGCGCCTTCGACAACGGCAAGGTCGCCGCCTACGGCGTCAGCAACGGCGACGTGCTGTGGGACACGGCCGTCAGCCCGCCGCGCGGCAAGACCGAGCTCGAGCGCCTGGTCGACATCGACGGCGAGATCGCGGTCTCGGGGCACGACGTGTTCGTCGCCGGCTTCCAGGGGCGCGTCGCGATGATCGCGCTCGACTCGGGCCAGGTCTGGTGGTCGCGCGAGGCCTCGAGCTATCGCGGCATCGCGCTCGCCGGCGAGACGATCTACATGACCAGCGCCGACAGCATCGTCAGCGCGATGCGCCGCCGCGACGGCACGCCGAACTGGCAGCAGGACCGGCTCGCGCGCCGCGGGCTGACGGCGCCGGCGGTCGACGGCGATGCGCTCGTGGTCGCCGACTTCGAGGGCTACGTGCACTGGCTCGACCAGGCGAGCGGCGCGCTGATCGGCCGGATCTCGGCCGGCGGCACGCGCTTCACCAACGCGCCGGTCGCGGCCGGCGGCTTCGTGTACCTCGAGAACGATTCCGGCGAGCTGTACGCGCTGCGCGCCCAGCCGCGGAAATGAACCCGCGGCGGGGCGCATGCTGCCGGTCATCGCCATCGTCGGGCGCCCCAACGTCGGCAAGTCGACGCTGTTCAACGTGCTCACCGGCACGCGCGACGCGCTGGTCGCGGACCTGCCGGGACTGACCCGCGACCGGCAGTACGGCTACGGCCGCCGCGGCGGGCGCTACATCGTGGTCGACACCGGCGGCCTCGTGGTCGCCCCGTCCGGCGTCGAGACGCTGATGGCGGCGCAGACCGAGCGCGCGGTGGCCGAGGCCGACCGCGTGCTGTTCGTGGTCGACGCCCGCGCGGGGCCGACCCCCGAGGACGCCTTCGTCGCCGGCCGGCTCAGGCGCAGCGGCAAGCCGGTGATCGTCGCCGCCAACAAGGCCGAGGGCCAGGACGCCGACATCGCCGCCGGCGAGTTCCAGGCCTTCGGCCTCGGCCAGCCGGTCGCGATCTCGGCGGCGCACGGCGAGGGCCTGGACGCGCTGGTCGGGCAGATGCTGGCGGGGCTCGCGGTCGCCGCGGAGGAGCCGGCGGAGCTCGATCCCGACGCGATCCGGATCGCCGTGGTCGGGCGGCCGAACGTCGGCAAGTCGACGCTGATCAACCGGCTGATCGGCGAGGAGCGCCTGGTCGCCTACGACGAGCCGGGCACCACGCGCGACAGCGTGCACGTGCCCTTCGAGCGCGACGGCCACCGCTACGTGCTGATCGACACCGCCGGGGTTCGGCGCCGCGCGCGCGTCGAGGACGCGGTCGAGAAGTTCAGCGTCATCAAGGCGCTGCAGGCGATCGACGACGCGCACGTCGTGATCGGCGTGCTCGACGCGCACGAGACGGTCGCCGAGCAGGACGCCACCTTGCTCGGCCACGTCGCCGAGCGCGGCCGCGCGCTGATCCTCGCGGTCAACAAGTGGGACCACATCCCGCCGGAGCAGCGCGACCACATCAAGAACCAGCTGGCCCTCAAGGTGCCGTTCCTGGACTTCGCGCCGCAGCACTTCATCTCGGCGCTGCACGGTACCGGGGTCGGCGACCTCCTGGGCGCGGCGCGGCGCGCCGCGCGCGCGGCGCTCAGGGAGCTGCCGACGCCCGAGCTCACGCGCGTGCTCGAGAAGGCGCTCGAGGCGCACCAGCCGCCCTTGGTGCGCGGCCGGCGCATCAAGCTGCGCTACGCGCACCAGGGCGGGCGCAACCCGCCGCTGATCGTCGTCCACGGCAACCAGGTCGCGCACGTGCCCGAGGCCTACCGGCGCTACCTCGTCAACACCTACCGCGAGGCGTTCCGCCTGCACGGCACGCCGGTCAAGGTCGAGTTCCGCTCCGACACGAACCCCTACGCCGGCCGGCGCAACGAGCTCAGCGAGCGGCAGAAGCAGAAGCGCCGCCGCCTGATCAAGCACAAGAAGCGCCGCTGAGCGGCGCTCAGGGCTCGATCGCGGTCACCGTCGCGGCGATGCTGCCGGCGGCGGTGCGCGCCCGCAGCGCATCGCCGGGCGCGACGTCGGCCGCGGCGCGCACCACGCCGCCGTCGGCGCGCGTGACGATTGCGTAGCCGCGCTCGAGCGTCGCGAGCGGGCTGACCGCGTGCAGCGTGCGGGCCGCGGCCGCGAGCCGCGCGCCGGCCGCGGCGAGCTCGCGCCTAAGCGCCCGGCCGAGCCTGGCCTCGAGTTCGTCGAGGCGCTGCGCCCGGGCCGCGAGGCGCGTGCGCGGGTGGGTGAGCTCGAGCCGCCCGGCGAGCCAGGCGAGCCGCTCGCGGGCGCGGCCGCCGACGCGCCGCCAGGCGCGCGCGAGCCGCTCTTCCGAGGCCAGCAGCGCGCGACGCCACTCGGCCCGGTCCGGCACGACGAGCTCCGCGGCGCCGGACGGGGTCGGTGCGCGCACGTCGGCGGCGAAGTCGGCGATCGTGAAGTCCACCTCGTGGCCGACGCCGCTGACCACCGGGACCGTGGCGGCGCGGATGGCGCGCGCCACCGGCTCCTCGTTGAAGGCCCACAGGTCCTCGAGCGAGCCGCCGCCGCGGGCGAGGATCAGCACGTCGGCGTCGCGGCGCTCGGAGGCGAGCCGGATCGCGGCGGCGATCGCCTGGGCGGCGCCGGCGCCCTGCACCGGCACCGGGTAGATCAGCACCGGCACCGCCGGGAAGCGGCGCTCGAGCACGTGCAGGATGTCGCGGATTGCGGCGCCGGTGGGCGAGGTGACGACGCCGATGCGCCGCGGCAGCCGCGGCAGCGCGCGCTTCAGGGCCGCGTCGAACAGTCCCTCGGCCGCGAGCCTAGCCTTGAGCTCCTCGAAGCGGCGCCTGAGCGCGCCTTCGCCCGCCTCCTCGAGGTGCTCGGCGATCAGCTGGTACTCGCCGCGCGCCTCGTAGAGGCTGACGCGCGCGCGCAGCAGCACGTGCATTCCGTCCCGGGGCGCGAGCCGGACCCGGGCGTTCGCGTTCCTGAACATCGCGCAGCGCACCTGCGCCTCGGCGTCCTTGAGCGTGAAGTACCAGTGGCCGGAGGAGGGGCGGGCGAAGTTGGAGAGCTCGCCCTCGATCCAGCACGCCGGCAGCCCCGCCTCGAGCAGCAGCCGCGCCTCGCGGTTGAGGCGCGAGACGCTGTACACCTCGCGGCGCGGCGCAGGCTCGACGGGGTGCGGCATGGGCCCGATCTTAACGTCTGGGCCGCGGGCGAAGGGGCGCGTTCACTGTTTACGGAGACGCCGACTGCGGGTAAACTGCCCGGCTTTACCCAGGCTCCCCGGCGGAGCCAGTGCGCGCCGCATCGGCCCCGCCGCAGTCAGTCGCGGCAGAGGAACGCCCATGCGTATCGACGAAGAAGCGCTCACCTTCGACGACGTGCTCCTCGTCCCGGCGTACTCGGACGTACTGCCGCGCGACGTCGACCTGTCGACGCGCCTGACGCGCCACATCCGCTTGAACCTCCCGACCGTGTCGGCGGCCATGGACACGGTCACCGAGGCGCGGCTCGCGATCACGCTGGCGCAGGAGGGCGGCATCGGCATCATCCACAAGAACATGACCGCAGCCGCGCAGGCGCGCGAGGTGCTGCGCGTCAAGAAGTACGAGAGCGGCGTGATCTCGGACCCGATCACGGTCACGCCCGACAAGACGATCCGCGAGGTCATCGACCTGACCCGCGCCAAGGGCATCTCGGGCGTGCCGGTCGTGACCACCGACCTCGAGGTGGTCGGCATCGTGACCCACCGCGACCTGCGCTTCGAGCAGCGCTACGACGCGCCGGTGACGACCGTGATGACGCCGAAGGAGCGCCTGATCACGGTGCGCGAGAACGCGCCGAAGGACGAGGTGCTGCTGCTGCTGCACAAGCACCGCATCGAGAAGGTGCTGGTGGTCGACGCCGGCGGGCGCCTGAAGGGCATGATCACCGTCAAGGACTTCCAGAAGGCGACCGAGTTCCCGCGCGCCTGCAAGGACGCGAGCGGGCGTCTCCGGGCCGGCGCCGCGGTCGGCACCAGCCCCGACACGCTCGACCGGGTCGCGCAGCTGCGCGAGGCGGGCGTCGACGTGGTCGTGGTCGACACCTCGCACGGCCACTCGAAGGGCGTGCTCGAGATGGTGGCGCAGATCAAGAAGGTGCACGCCGACCTCGACGTGATCGGCGGCAACATCGTCACCGCCGAGGCGGCGCGCGCGCTGGTCGACGCCGGCGCCGACGGCGTCAAGGTCGGCATCGGCCCGGGCTCGATCTGCACCACCCGCATCGTCGCCGGCGTCGGCGTGCCGCAGATCAGCGCGGTCGCCAACGTCTCGCGCGCGCTGGCCGCGAGCGGCGTGCCGCTGATCGCCGACGGCGGCATCCGCTTCTCCGGCGACATCGCCAAGGCGCTCGCCGCCGGCGCGCACTGCGTGATGATCGGCGGGCTGTTCGCCGGCACCGAGGAGTCGCCCGGCGAGGTCGAGCTGTACCAGGGCGCGTCCTACAAGTCCTACCGCGGCATGGGCTCGCTCGGCGCGATGGCGCAGCGCCACGGCTCGGCCGACCGCTACTTCCAGGACACCACCACCGAGCTCGAGAAGCTGGTCCCCGAGGGCATCGAGGGCCGCGTGCCCTACAAGGGCAGCGTGGTCGCGATCCTGCACCAGCTGACCGGCGGGCTGCGCGCGGCGATGGGCTACACCGGCAGCAACAGCATCGAGGAGCTCCGCCAGAAGCCGCGCTTCGTGCGCATCACGAATGCGGGCGTGCGCGAGAGCCACGTGCACGACGTCACGATCACCAAGGAAGCCCCGAACTACCGGGTCAGCTGAGCCGTGAACGCCAAAGCCGCGCCCGCCGATCCGCGTGACATCCACGCCCACCGCATCCTGATCCTCGACTTCGGCGCGCAGTACACGCAGCTGATCGCGCGCCGCGTGCGCGAGCTCGGCGTGTACTGCGAGATCCACCCCTGGGACCTCAGCGACGCCGCGGTCGAGGCCTTCGGCGCGCGCGGCGTGATCCTGTCGGGCGGCCCGGAGTCGGTGACCGAGTCGGCGGCGCCGCGCGCGCCGGACGCGGTGTTCCGGCTCGGGGTGCCGGTGCTCGGCATCTGCTACGGCATGCAGACGATGGCCGCGCAGCTCGGCGGCCGGGTGCTCGCCTCCGCGCACCGCGAGTTCGGCTACGCCGAAGTCGAGGCGAGCGCCGACTCGGTGCTGTTCGGCGGCATCGCCGACCGGCCGGGGCCCGCGGGCGCCGGCGTGCTCGACGTCTGGATGAGCCACGGCGACCGCGTCGAGGCGCTGCCGCCGGGATTTCGGGCGGTGGCGCGCTCGCACAACGCGCCGCTCGCCGCGATGGAGGACCCGTCGCGCCGCTACTACGCGGTGCAGTTCCACCCGGAGGTGACGCACACGCGCCAGGGCGTGAAGCTGCTCGAGCGCTTCGTGCGCGAGCTGTGCGGCTGCGACGCGTTGTGGGACGCCGGCCACATCGCCCGCGACCTGATCGACCGGGTCCGCGACCAGGTCGGCTCCGAGCGCGTGCTGCTCGGGCTGTCGGGCGGCGTCGACTCGTCGGTGGTCGCGGCCCTGCTGCACCGGGCGATCGGCAAGCAGCTGACCTGCGTGTTCGTCGACCACGGCCTGTTGCGGCTCGGCGAGGGCGACCAGGTGATGGCGACCTTCGCGGCGCACATGGGCGTCGAGGTGATCCGCGTCGACGCGAGCGAGCGCTTCCTCGCCGCGCTCGCCGGCGTCGAGGACCCGGAGGCGAAGCGCAAGATCATCGGCCGGATGTTCATCGAGGTGTTCGACGCCGAGGCCGGCAGGCTGGCCGGCATCAGGTGGCTGGCGCAGGGCACGATCTACCCCGACGTCATCGAGTCGGCGGGCGCCAAGACCGGCAAGGCGCACGTCATCAAGTCGCACCACAACGTCGGCGGCCTGCCGGAGAAGATGCACCTGAAGCTGCTCGAGCCGCTCAGGGAGCTGTTCAAGGACGAGGTGCGCCGCCTCGGCCTCGAGCTCGGGCTGCCGCGCGAGATGGTGTTCCGCCACCCGTTCCCGGGTCCCGGGCTCGGCGTGCGGATCCTCGGCCCGGTGACGCGCGAGGCCGCCGAACTGCTGCGGCGGGCGGATGCGATCTTCATCGACGAGCTGCGCAAGCACGACCTCTACGACCAGGTCAGCCAGGCGTTCGCCGTGTTCCTGCCGGTGAAGTCCGTGGCCGTGATGGGCGACGGCCGCAAGTACGACTGGGTGATCGCGCTGCGCGCGGTCGAGACGGTCGACTTCATGACCGCGCACTGGGCGCGGCTGCCGTACGAGTTCCTCGGCCACGTCTCGCTGCGCATCGTCAACGAGGTGGCCGGCGTCTCGCGCGTCGTCTACGACGTCTCCGGCAAGCCCCCGGCCACGATCGAGTGGGAGTGACCAGGGCGCTGCCATCGGCTGACAGGGTCGGTGGAGCGCGTTGGACCCGAGACCGGGGCGAAGGTGGCGGGTAGGCCTGTCTGCCACCAGCGACCTGCAACGAAATCCGTCCCAGCCGTTCAGGAGCGGACGCGCCGAACGTCGCCTCCGGGGCCGGCCCGAAGACCCGGCAGTTCTGGACAGGGTCGCCGGTGGCGAACGTCCGCTGCCGGTCGCTGCGCGCTGCGTTCGCCATCACTGCGACGCGAAGCGCCGGCCGTTGCCTGCGTGACGGGGCCAGTCGACGCCGGCAAGCCGCCCGGTCGCCCCAACGACGCCCCCGCATCCACTGCCTCGGCGTCCGGCGGCCGCCGCATCCTCGCGGCAACCGCCTCGACTTCATGGTCGTATTTCAACCGCGGGCATTGCGATGAGAAGCTCGTCCAGCTGCTCGAACTGCTCGCCTGCCGCGCCGGTGCTTCCTGAGGCGATTGCGTCGTCGAGAGCCTGCTTTGACGGATAGAGATCGTGCAGGACCAGCAGGGTCTTGTTGCCTCGTGGTTCGAAGGTCACCGTGGTGACGGGGCCATCGCCGCTCTCCTCGTTCGTCCAGACGATGCGCGCATGGGGCGTCACTTCGACATACCTGCCGAAGAACGCCATGGGCTGCTCGAAGGAAGCGTGCCTGAACACGAAGCGGTACGTGCCCCCGGTACGCACGTCGGCCTCGCACGATACGAAGGACACGCCAAGAGACTCCGGTGCCCACCACCGCTTGAGCAGCTCGGGCTTGGTCCAGGCCTCAAACACGATGTGCGCGGGGGCGCTGAACGTTCGCGTGACTATCAGCTCACGCTCGGACTTCCGCTCCACCGTCGTGCTGTTCGTGGTGGAGTTCGGCTCACGATTTCTTCCTTCGTCCATCGCGATTCTCCTTCCGCGCCAGTTCCTCGACCACCTTGTCCAATTCATCAAAGCGCGCCGCCCAGAGCCGGCCGTACCGCTCGATCCATGCCGCTTCCTCATCCAGTCGGCGCAGACCCAGCGTGCACGTCCGCACGCGCCCGACCTTCTGCGTGGACACGAGCCCTGCCTGCTCCAGGACGCCGATATGCTTCTTCACGCCCGTGAGCGTCATGTGGAACCTCTGGGCGAGGTCCGTGATCGAGGCATCGGCGCTGCCGAGCCACTCCAGGATGCCGCGACGGGTGGGGTCCGAGAGCGCGGCGAATGACGCATCCAGGCGCGGCTGATGATACTGAGCCATATGGTTCAGTATGTAACACACGAGCCTGCAGCGTGCAAGGGGAGGCCGGGCGCGCGCTTCGTTGGCACCGACAGCGGCAGGCCGAAGGCGGAACGGGCGTATCGCGCCATCGAAGAGGAACGCCGTCATCCGTTCAGCGTGCCGGTCGTGCCCCGGCCGGCCCTGACGGCGGACCACCTCGCCATCAACGGTCGCGAATCGGCCCTCGTGCGGTTCCAGGGCTCTTGCGATGCGCAGTGCTGCTCCGTCTGTCAGCGCTGATCGAGCGGATTGAACAGCGCAGTCCTGCGACCCTCGAGGCGCTGGCAGGCGGGCGCACCTCGATGCTGAGTTACAGGTGCCAGTCGCTCAGCGTCGCCGTCGAGTGCGACGACCGCGCGGTCCCCTGTCCGCCGCGCGGATCTCCGGGGCGAACGCGCGCGAGCCGCGCATCGCCGCGGGGTCCTGCGGCGGTGGCACGAGGGCGAATGACCGCGATGCGTGCCAGCCGGCCCGTGCGGGCGCGCATGCGCTTCGTGCGCCGCACCGGATGGCGGCGAGTCAGCCGCTCCTTAGTCCGCACGAGGGCAGGTGCACGGCGGTCGCCATTCCGCAGCGCCGTGCGAGTGTCGGTGCCACCACGCGCTTGCGCCGCGCTCGGCAGGGTACCCGGCGACGAGCGCTGCACGAAAAGCGTTGCTGCGCGGCACGCCGTCGAGAATAATGACTATGCCCGCTGCAGCGCCGCTCTCCGTCGGACCTGCTGGCGGAGCATCAACACATCGGGCGACGCGCGGCGCTGGTGGAAAGGGGGTCTTAGAGAATGGTCGAGATCGGCCGTGCGTCGCGCGCGCGACTTGGGGCTGCGCTGATGCTTTCGCTCGCGCTCGCTGTGCCCGGGCTGTCCGGCGCGGAGGAGTTGCCCGCGTGGTTTCCGCGGGCGCAGTCGTTCAGCGTCAATCCGGACAACACGGTCCACGAAGACTACGGGCGCGCGATGATCGACCTCGGGTCGGCTGGCTCGGTGCAGCAAAGCGAATTGAAGGGCCACCATTGGCATGCCGACCTCTATCCACCGCCGGGCGATGAGAGCTGGAGCGGCGGCCGGGTCTGGGCGGAGGTGCGGACGGCGCTCGAGAAGCAAGGGTTCAAGCTCGTCCATCTCGAGAGCGGCGATGTGATCCATGCCACGCTGCGAAAGGACGGCGCCGGTTCGACGACCTACGCCGAGTTCGTCCTGACCCGGGACGACGGCTACGGCAACAGCGTCGAGATCCTCGAGACCGCAACGCAGACCTTGACCGTGACGCTGGCGCCGCCGGCCAGGGCGCCCGAGACGTTCCGCGAGCAAGACAATTTTCCCTATCTCACGCCGCTGCCCGGCGCGAGGCGCGCCGACAGCGCGCCGGAACCGATCGACGAACCGCTCGACGTCACAACCCCGGCCGACAACGAACCGCACCTGGTCGGCAGCCGCTACTCGACCAAGCGTTACGAGGGGCCGTCGGGCCTGTCCAACCTCGCGTTCGTGTCCACCTACGGCCCGGCGCTTCGGGCCGCAGGTTGGAAGATCCTGCAGCAGTCCGAAGGACTCGGCATGGGCAACGGGATCATCGTGGCCCACTACGAGCAGAACGGTCGGGACCTGTGGCTGAAGCTCGTCTCCGGCAGTGCCGAGTGGGCCGCGAGCGTCGCCGACGTCGGCCAGGGCCTCCGCCAGATCGCGACCAGCTGCCGCGTGCCGGTGTACGGGCTCAATTTCGACTTCAATCGCGCCACGCTGCGTGCCGATGCCGAACCGGTGCTGGGCCAGGTGCTGGCGCTGTTCAACTCAATGCCGGCACTCAGTGCGGAGATTGGCGGGCACACCGACAACGTCGGCAAGCCGGACTATAACCTGCAGCTGTCCGCTGACCGGGCCGACGCGGTCAAGTCCTGGCTCGTGGCGCACGGCGTCAGCGCCTCGCGTTTGAGCACGCATGGCTACGGCGCGGCGCTGCCGGTCGTCGCCAATGACAGTGATGCACATCGCGCGCGCAACCGGCGTGTCGAACTCAAGAAGGCAGGCTGCGGATGAGCGCCGTCACCCTGGAACGAGACCGTGGCTCCCGGTGGCGGTCGCTGCCGTTCAGGGCCGTCGTCACCGCCGTGCTGCTCGCGAGCGTCGCCACGGCATCGGCGGAGACCCGCGATCTCACCCCGGCGGAGCGCGCGCTGGTCGATCGGTTTTCGAGCGTGGTCGGCGGCGTGCTCGACCAATTCCGCAGCGATGACTGGGTGGAGAAGATCGACTACACGCTGGAGGATCCGAGCACGGCCGTGAAGCCCCAGACCCCGCTGCAAGTCGGGGCGCTGGAGCGGACCTACAATGCGCGCCCCGGCTCAAGACGCTGGAACGCTCTGCTCGCGCCGCACGCGCAGGTTGTCACGGGCGGCGAGGCGGCCCCGCAGGCGATGGCACAGGCGGGCAGGGCGATGCAGCCGTTGATGCACGTCCATGTCAGCGCCACCTTCAATACGCGCTTCAGCGCGCTCGACCTCGAGCATGACCCGGAACTCAAGATTGAAGGCGTGACTCGCGCGCTGCGCGATCCTCACCCGACCCGGTACGCCGAACCCGGCGTCGTGCTGCTGTTCAGTGACGCGGCCGCGGGGCGCTGGGTCAGGGCGGACGGGGGGTTGCGATTCGACTTCGCCAATGCTCCAGGCGCGGTCGTCATCGAGAACGTCGAGATCCGGATCAGCGGTGCCAAGGATCGCGTCGACGAGCTGCTGCGCGACATCGATTGGCGCCGGGTCGATGCTGCCCTGGGCCGTTAGCCCGCGATTGGAGGAAGCACCGGCAGGCTGAGGGTGCGCCGACGTCGCGATTTGCGATTCGCGACGAGATTGACGCCGGCCACTGCGGCGGGATCAGCGCGCAACGGCCGCCGGCCGCATCCGGCCAGTGGCCCGGGGCGTCGCGCGCCCCGCCAGCATCACAAACGAAAAATGAGGCCCGGCGGTCGCCCGCCGGGCCCCGAGTCCGGGCATTGCACCCGGATTTCCACGACGCTCAGGACTCGAGCGCCTTGATCCGCACGACGTCCTTGAGGACGCCCTCGAGACCACCGTAGACGGTGAGTTTGTCGATCTTCTCCGTCACCTTCTCAAGGGTCTCGAGCTCCTTGAGCCGCAGCAGCGTCGGATTCTCGTCCATGAGCCGTGCCGTGTTGAGCAGCGAACGCGTGGCTGCGGTCTCTTCGCGCCGCTTGATCAGATTGGCCTGCGCCGTCTTCTCCGCCTGCACGACCTGGTTCAGGATCTCTTTCATGTCGCCCGGGAGGATCAGGTCCTTGACGCCGACGCTCTTCACGGCGAGGCCAAGGCCCGCGATCCTGGCCGACACCTTCTGGCCGATCTCCCGGTCGAGCTCGCCCTTGGCGCCGAGCAGTGCGTCCAGGGTGCGGGCGCCGACCGCCTCGCGCAGCGCGAACTGGAGCTCCTTGTAGAGGTACTCCACGAAGTTCGCGAGCGCGCCGCGCGCGACCACCGCGTCCGTCACCTGCCAGAGCGCCGTCAGGTTCACGCGCAGGCTGACCTTGTCCTGGGTCAGGATGTCCTGGCCCGAGACTTCCATCGTCTGCACGCGACCATCGACCAGCTCGACCTTGACCGAGCGCACGACCTTCCAGAAGCCATGCAGGCCCGGGCCGACCGTGCGGACGTACCGGCCGTCGACGATCAGCAGGCCCACGGAGGTGTCCGGCACCTCCACGAGCGCCACCAACTCGGCGATCGCGGTCGCAGGCGCGCCCTTCGCGCGGCCGATCAGCTGCGCGATGTCCGCCGCAACCTCGATCTCCGTCGACACGTCGACGCGCTCGACCCGCACCTCGACCGGGCCGCGCCAGTACAGCTGGCGCTTGCCAACCGGCAGGATGCCCGCGAGCTTGTCGTGCTTGTAGACCAGGCCGACCTCGTGGTCGCGCAGCTCGACGACCTGGAACGCGCCGTCGATCGCATCGCGCGCCTCGGCGAGCAGGACGTCCAGCCGGCGGTGGTCGAACTCCGGCACCGTCACGTCGTAGACCTGCGTCTCGACGCGACCGAGCGGGTCGGACATCCAGTAAACGCCCGGCTCGAGCACCTTCACGAAAGACTCGCTCTTCCACTGAAGACCACGCTCGTGCTGGGCAATCAGCACACGCTTAATGCCCATCATTTCCTTCTCCTCGTTGTTGCACTTGCTGCGTGGCGTTCCTCACCCGGGACCTCGCGGTCACCACTCCCGGCACATCAAGCTGCAGTCATCGCACGCCGCCTCCTCGTCCGTTTACGTCGTCCCGATCCGCCAGCGGCGGATCTCGGCAGAGATCCGAAGCCACCCCACGCCCGTGCCGCGGGTGACGGGTTGCGTCGTCCGCGAGGCGCGGCGTCCGGCGGCGGCTCCGAGCGGGTATCCGTCCCGCGCTCCTCGCCGTCGTCGTCGGCCGTGCTCTGCGGCGACGCGTGCCGCCCGCAAGGCGGCACCAGCGCCGCGCCTCGCCCGCCGCGGCCGCAGGCACCACGGTAGGGCTCAGCGCCGGGGCGCTTCGGTGCGGGGCGCAGGCCCCCGCGGATGATGCTTTCGCATCGTGGCCCGAAGGCCGTGGCTTATCGCCAGTCGCATACCGCGACAGTTCAAGCAAGCAGGGGATTCGAACCCCCGACGCCACGATCCAGGTCGTGTGCTCTTTCCAGCTGAGCTAGCTTGCGCGTTGGGCATGACGGCGAATGCGGTACGCGCCACCGGCAGAGCCGGAGCGTGCCGGGCAGGAATCACGAGCCTGCACCGCTGCAGTCCACCGTCTGTGCCAACTCCTGACGGGCTCGCGCCCGAATTCTGATGTCTCCTGTGGACCAACGGTCCAAAACGCACGGGCCCCGGTTGACATCGCCAACCGGGGCCCGTGCGGACACTGGAAGGCGACCGCCCTCCAGAAATGTGGAGAACGGCTTAGGAGGTCACGCCGCGGACGATGCCGGCGGCGCTTTGCGCTCGCTGGTCAGCAGGCGCGGGAGCGCAATCGCTCCCTCGTCCGCGCCAGCAGGATCTTGTATCTGGATGCTTCATGGGGGCGCGGAGTCTAATGGCATCCTCGCCGTTGTCAAGTGCTGTCATGCCGGACACCGAGCGGCGCGATCCTGGGCATACGGTCAGCAGCGCGGCGCCCCGCGTAGGTGATGCGCAGCGCTGACGCGCGCGGCACGACCACGATGACCGAGCGACGCTGCACTGAGGGTGAGGGCGGTGCGCGGTCCGGGCGGCGCGAAGCGGTCTCGCGACAGTTGCCGTCACCGGCGCTCGTTCGCCGGCGCTCGGCGTTGCCGAGCCGGCCTCATGGCCGGGGCGCACACCGCGTTCGAAGGCGAGGCGGACGTGGCCATCGGCGCCGCGGGAATTCACGAGGCAGGGAGCTGCTGGTACGGAGCGGGCCGGTATCGTCGGCGCGCGAGGCGCTTGCCGCTACCGGGTGCGGCCGCCCGGGGGTCGCGGTGATCCGCGGCAGGGCGCGCTGCGTAGAAGTGTTGAGATCGCCTGCCCACGGGTCCTGCTCGCAATGTCCAGCCGACGCCAGCGCGCAGCGCGCGCCGCCGCCCTGACGATCGCGCTTGTCGCCATCGTCGGCACCTCCGCCGCAGCGCCGCTGGCGGAGTGGAACTTCACGGTGCGGCTCGACGGCAAGCCGATCGGCACGCACGACTTTGCGCTTTCCAACACCGCTGACGGGGGCCTCGCGCTGATCAGTGAGGCGCGCATGGACGTCACGCTGCTCGGCGTCGCGCTCTACCAGTACCGGCACCGGTCGCGCGAGCGCTGGGCCGGCGGCTGCCTGGCGTCGATCGACGCGCGCACCGACGACGACGGCCGGCTGACCGAGGTGCGCGGCCAGGAGCAGGAGGGGCGCTTCGACCTGCAGGTGCGCGGCGCGGGGCGCCCGATGCCGGTGACCGCCGCCGAGCAGGGCTGCCTGATGAGCTTCGCCTACTGGAACGTGGCGCTGGCCGGGCAGACGCGCCTGCTTGACCCCGGCAGTGGCCGCGTCGAGCCGGTCGTGATCACGGCCTTGGGGGCCGTGCCCACCGACCTGGACGCGCAGCCACCGCCGGTGCGCGGTTTGCGTATCGGCGGGCTCGCCCGGCCGATCGACGTCTGGTACGCCGGCGACCGATGGGTCGGCCTCGACACCGTCGTGAGTGGCGGCCGCCGGCTGAGCTACCGCCTGCGCTGACCGGGAGCCGCGATGCCTTCGACTCCGCACCCGTCGACTGTCCGTCGCACCGTCATCGAGTTCGGCGCGGCGGCATCGACTTTCTTGCTGCTCGACGCCGCGTGGCTGACGACGATGGCGTCGCGGCTCTACCGCCCCGCGATCGGCCACCTCATGCGCGCGGACTTCGACGCGCTCGCCGCGGCGATGTTCTACGGGTTGTACCTGGCCGGCGTCGTGGTCTTCGTGGTGCGACCCTCCACCGACGGGCGCACGGCACTCATGCGCGGCGCCGGCTTCGGCCTCGTGTGCTATGCGACCTACGATCTTACCAACCAGGCCACGGTCGCGGGCTGGCCGTGGCACGTCACGTTGATAGACCTGGCCTGGGGCGCCTGCGTCACCGCCGCGAGCGGCTGGGCGGCGTACCGAGCCAGCCGCGCGTGGCGCCGCTGAGGCGCTGCTACATCCCGATCCACCTGCCGATCGTCGAGGCGATGCGCCCGTCGAAGCGCATCGGGGCGCCGACGTAGGCCAGGCACACGCAGGTCGCGCCTGCCAGCGCCGCCGGCTGGTGGTGAACCGAATCGTCGGCCGCGTCGAAGTCGCCCGGCCCGAAGCGCGCGCGCCCGTCGTCGAATGCACCGCACAGCACCTGGGTCAACTCGACACCGCCGTGCGTATGCCGCGGCACGCTGCGGCCTTCGCCGATGCGCAGCAGGTACAGCGCAGCCGCCGGGTCGTGCGGCACGGTGACGCGCGCGAAGCGCATGCCCGGTCCCATCCAACGCCAGGCGCTCACGCGGCATCCGTGCAGGCTCGCGGGCCATGGCACACCCGGCGGCAGCGGCGGGTGCGGCTCCCGCGCGGGCGTGGCAGGTGCCGCATCGGCCCCGGGACGGTCGATGCGTCGCAGCGTGCGCTCCCACGCCCCGGCTTCGAGCTGGGCCGGCTCGACCTGCTCGAGCAGCGCGCCGCCCAACGCCTGCAGCTCGTGGAGCCGCGCGCGGCATTCGGCGCAGCCCTCGAGGTGTGTGCTCACTACGAGCGCCTGGCCGGCACTCAGGCGGCCGGCGGCGAGCGGCAGCAGGAGATCGTCGCCGGGGTGGTGCTGAATCATGCGCGAGTCCGCTCCAGAGTTCGCCGCAGTTGCGTCACCGCCAGGCGGATGCGCGACTTGACAGTGCCGAGCGGGATGCCCAGGACCTCAGCGATGCGCCCGTGCGGGTGCTCCTCGAAGAAGGCCAGCTGCAGCACCTGCGCCTGCTCGGGCGGCAGCGCGGCCAGGGCCTGCAGCACGCCGCGCTCGCGCTGGGCGGCGTGCAGCAGTTCGTCGGGCGTCAGGTGCGCATCCGCCGGCTGCTGCTCGGGGTCCCAGTCGTCGGGCGCCTCCGCGGTGGCGTCCGCACGGCGCCGGTGGTGGTCGATGCGCAGGTTGCGTGCGATCGTGTAGAGCCAGGTCGACAACTGCGCGCGCGCCGGATCGAACCGCGCGGCGCGCCGCCACAGCGCCACCATCGTCTCCTGCGCCAGCTCTTCGGCAAGCGCCTCGTCCGTCCCGGTGCGCACCAGATACCCCTTGATGCGCGGCGCGAAATGCCGGAACAGCGCCGCGAATGACGGCCGGTCGGCCGTCTCGGCGACGGCGCGAATCCAGGCGTTGATCTCGGCTTCGGTGGGCATGCGTCGTTCAGCGGCGGCGGCCGGCACCGCCGCCACGTGGCCGAAGACTAGCATCACGGCCCGGCCGGCCGCCGGTTCCCGGGAAAGCAGCATGCGTCCCATGCCCGTTGTACGGCCGGCGGCCGCCGTTAGATCACCCGAGGGTCGCACGATCCGGTGATCCGCGGGCGGCCCGGCTGCGTAGAAGCTGGCACGTTTCGAAATTCGGGCCGTCGCCCGCTCCGGAGGAACCGCTCGATGGCCCTGTCGAACCTGGCGCTGGAGTTCACCGAGCGCGGCATCGTGCCCGACCGGCTGGTGCGCGCCGGCATCCGCCGGCTGCTGCGGGCCCGGCTGCACGAGATCGCCGCGCACGACCCCGCCGCCGCCGCCGCGCAGTCCGAGGCCTTTGCCGCCGCGATGCGCGCGGCGCCGGTGGCGCTCCTGCCGCACAAGTCCAACGAGCAGCACTACGAGGTCCCGAGCGCCTTTCTCGGCGAGGTGCTGGGGCGCCGCCGCAAGTACAGCTCGGCGTGGTGGCCGCCGGGCGTTGCCGACCTGGACGCGGCCGAGGAGGCGGCGCTCGCCGCCACGGCCCAACGCGCGCAGCTGGGCGACGGCCAGCGCATCCTTGAGCTCGGTTGCGGCTGGGGCTCGCTCACGCTGTGGATGGCCGAGCACTATCCGCGCGCCCGGATCACCGCGGTATCCAACTCCCCTGCGCAGCGTGTGCACATCGAGGCCGAGGCGCGCCGGCGCGGGCTGGTCAACGTGCACGTGCTCACCACGGACGTTGCCGAGCTGCAGCCGGGCGCTCGCTTCGACCGCGTCGTCTCGGTGGAGATGTTCGAGCACCTGCGCAACTGGCCCGAGATGTTCCGGCGCGTCGCCGGGTGGCTCGAACCCGGCGGGCGCTTCTTCATGCACGTCTTCGTCCACCGCAATACGCCGTACGCCTTCGAGGTGCGCGACGACAGCGACTGGATGGCGCGCCACTTCTTCTCCGGCGGGATGATGCCGAGCGACGACCTGGCACTTCGCTTCCAGGACGACCTGGCGCTCACCGCGCGCTGGCGCTGGGACGGCACCCACTACTCGCGCACCGCCGAGGCCTGGCTCGCAAACATGGACGCCCGGCGCGAGGCGATCTGGCCGGTCCTCGCGCACACCTACGGGGCCGAGCGTGCCGGGCTGTGGTGGGCGCGCTGGCGGCTGTTCTTCATGTCCTGCGCCGAGCTCTTTGGCCACGACCACGGGCGCGAGTGGTGGGTCGCGCACTACCTGTTCGAGCCACGGCGTTGAGCGCGCGGCGCGCGCTGGGGCACGGAATGGACTTCGCGGCGTTCCGGGCGGCCCGGTTGGCACGCGTCCTCGGCGCGGCGCACGGGCAGGCGGGGCTCGGCATGGCCGCGGCCGCGGCCGCAGCCGCGGCGACCGTGCGGCGGGTCTTCACCGCGCAGCGCGACGCCGGGCTGCGCCTGCGCGCGCCTGCCTTCGCCGCCGGCGGCACCCGCGCGTTGCACGAACGCTCGCCGGCGGTGAGGCCTGCGCGCGGGGCGCACGCATGACGTCCGGTGCCGCCTTGCATGCGGCCGCGCTCGGCCTGGGCGCCGGCGCACTGCTCGCGCTGGCCGCGTGGGCGCTGAGCGTGCCGAGGCGCGACGTGAGCATCGTCGACAGCGCCTGGGCTTTCCTGGTGCTCGCGCCGGCGCTGGTGGTGACCGCGCTGCTGCCGCAGGCCGGCACGCGCGCGCTGGCTGTACTCGCGCTGGCTGGCGCCTGGGCACTGCGGCTCTCGGTCCACATCGCCTGGCGCCACCGCGGCCAGCCGGAGGACCGCCGCTATCAAGCGATCCGCCGGCGCAACGAACCGCACTTCCAGTGGAAGAGCCTGTACCTGGTGTTCGGATTGCAGGCGCTGCTGGGCTGGATCGTCGCCGCGCCGCTGATGGCCGCCGCGGCAAGCCCCGCGGGCTGGAACGCGCTTGACGCGCTGGGTCTGGCAGTGGCCACCTTCGGCCTGCTGTTCGAGGCCGTCGCCGACGCGCAGCTCGCGCGCTTTCGCGCCGACCCGCTCAACCGCGGCCGCGTCATGGACGGCGGCCTGTGGCGCTACTCGCGGCATCCCAACTATTTCGGCGAATGCTGCCTGTGGTGGGGGCTGTGGCTGGTGGCCGCGGCCGCCGGCGCCTGGTGGACGCTGCTGTCGCCGCTGCTGATGACGGTGCTGCTGCTCAAGGTTTCCGGCGTGCCGCTGCTGGAGCGGGACCTCGGCCGCGACCGCCCTGGGTACGCCGAGTACGTGCGCCGCACGCCCGCGTTCGTGCCGTGGCGGCTGCGCCGATGAGCGGCGCCGGACACATCGCGCGCGCAGGGGGCACGGTGAGGCCGCAGAAGGTCGCCGTCGTCGGCACCGGCATCGCCGGCAACGTGGCCGCCTACCGCCTGCACCGCGCCGGGCACGACCTCACGGTGTACGAGGCCGACAATCGCATCGGCGGCCACACGCACACGCACAGCCTCGAGCTGGACGGGGAGGTGCAGCGGGTCGACACCGGCTTCATCGTTTTCAACGACCGCACCTATCCGAACTTCGTCGCGCTGCTCGAAGAACTCGGCGTCGTGTCGCAGCCGAGTACGATGAGCTTCTCGGTGCGCAACGACGCGACCGGGCTCGAGTACAACGGCACCTCGCTGAACGGCCTGTTCGCGCAGCGCCGCAACCTGCTGCGGCCCGGCTTCATCGGCATGCTGGCCGAGATCCTCCGATTCCACCGCGAGGCGCCGGCGCTGTTGCGCGACGACGCCGGTGAGACCACGCTCGGCGCATTCCTCGAGGCGCACCGCTTCGGCGGCCGCTTCGTCGAGGACTACCTGATACCGATGGGCGCGGCGATCTGGTCGACCGACCCGGCCCTGATGTTCGATTTCCCGGCGCGCTTCTTCGTGCGCTTCCTCTACAACCACGGCTTGCTGACGGTGAACGATCGACCGCTGTGGCGCGTGATCCGCGGCGGCTCGGCGCGCTACGTGGAGCGGCTGGTGGCGCCGTTTCGCAAGCGCATCCGGCTGAACAGCCCGGTGGAGCGGATCCGCCGCCGGCCCGACGGCGTGATGCTGCAGGTGCGCGGGCGCGAGCCGGTGCGCTACGACCACGTCTTCCTCGCCTGCCATGCGGACCAGGCGCTGCGGCTGCTGGCCGATCCGACGCCCGAGGAGCGCGAGATCCTCGGCGCGCTGCCATACCAGCGCAATGAGGCGCTGCTGCACACCGACACGACGCTCCTGCCGTCGCTGCGCCGCGCGCGGGCGGCGTGGAACTACCACTGGCTGCCGGGCCACCGCGCCCGCGTGGCGCTGACGTACGACATGAACGTGCTGCAGAGCCTGCGCTCGCGTCACACCTTCTGCGTCACGCTCAATGCCAGCGAGCGCGTGGATCCGCGGCTCGTGCTGCGACGCATCGAATACGCGCATCCGCTGTTCACGCCCGCCGGCGTGGCCGCGCAGCGGCGGCACGCCGAGATCAGCGGCGTGCGCGGCACGCACTACTGTGGTGCCTACTGGCGCTACGGCTTCCACGAGGACGGGGTGGTCAGTGCACTACAGGCGCTGGCGCGCTTCGAGGATGCCTGCCGCAGCGAGGTTGACGATGCACAGCGCGCTCTATCACGGCTGGCTTGACCACCGGCGGCGCCTGCCGCGGCGGCATGCGTTTCGCTACCGGCTGTTCATGGCCTACCTCGACCTGGACGAGCTCGACGAGGTGTTCCGCGGCCGCTGGCTGTGGTCCACGCGGCGCCCGGGGCTGGTGCGCTTCGACCGCCGCGACCATCTGGGCGACCCGGCGCAACCGCTGGCCGACGCCGTGCGCGCGCTGGTGGCCGAGCGCACCGGGCGGCGCCCCGCTGGCCCCATCCGGTTGCTGACGCACCTGCGCATGTTCGGCTACGTCTTCAACCCGCTCAGTCTCTACTACTGCTTCGACGCCGCCGGTCAGGTCGTCGAGGCGGTGGTCGCCGAGGTCAACAACACGCCCTGGGGCGAGCGCCACTGCTACGTGCTGCGCCAGGACACGCCCGGCGCGCGGTGCCTGCAGGCCCAGAGCGCGAAGGCCATGCACGTCTCGCCCTTCCAGCCGATGGCCGTGCGCTACGACTGGCGGCTGCAGACGCCCGGTGAGGTGCTGGCAGTGCACCTCGCGCTGCGGCCGGCCGAATCCCCCGGTGCGGAAGGCGTGCCGCTCCTTGGCGCCAGGCTGACGCTGAGGCGCGTGCCGATCACCGGCGCCGCGCTGGCTGGCACGCTGCTGCGCTTTCCATGGATGACGGCGAAGGTGATTGCGGCGATCCACTGGGAGGCGCTGCGCCTGTGGCTGAAGCGCGTGCCGGTCTTCGATCACCCCGCCCGCTCGCGGGCTGCACGGATGACCGTGGCGGCGCCGGCCGCCACGATGGAGCCTCGGCGCTGACGATATTGGCCGCATCGGCCGGCTGCAGGCGCGCACCTGCCCGAGAACTTCTCGCCGCGCACCTTCGCACGCGATCTCAAGGACCTGGCTGGGCGCGCCGCCTGCGGCCGGCGCAGCCGGTGCAGGGCGGGGTCCCGCCGGCCGACGGCGTACGGCGCGACACCCCGCGGATGCCGAGTGGAGGGGCCGGCGCGTGCGGGCCCTCGGTCCCGGGACGCTGCATCCAATCCTGCACGGCCTGGCAGCGACGGGATATCGTGCGTGCAGGCAGGTCGCCGTCGGCAGGAGCCGGCTCAAGGTGTAGCGGTTGACGGCGCGGGGGCGGCGGGCGTTCGTGGACGCCCGCGCGCGGGCACGGGCGCTGTTCGGCGAGCTAATTGAGCACGAGGCCGGGAGAGCCAAGTGAACACTCGACGCCGGCGAACGACAAGCAAGTCCGGCTGGACGTGGTAGGTCCGGGGTAGGATCGCGCTCGCGGTGTTCGCTCCGGGCGGAATTCGGAAGCGCCGCGTCCGGCCGATCCTGGCGGCCAGCCGGTTCGCCGAGACCGGCCGCCAGTGGCGGGATGCGGTCGAACCCGTCGCCGCAGGCGCGGGCTGGCCGGCGGATCGACGGCGGCAGCGCTGAGTCCGGCGTCGCGGCCGCTGCCCGAAGGAGCCGAGTTTCCCATGGACCGACGAGACTTCCTGCGCATGAGCGGCGTCGCCGCGGCCGCGGCGGCGATGCCAGCGGCTCGAGCGTGGCCGCAGTCCGCCCCGGTTGATGCGACGGCGGCGGACTACACGCTTCGGATCGGCCCTGGGCTCGTCGAGCTTGCGCCGGACCGGATCATCTCGACGACCACGTACAACGGCCAGTTCCCGGGGCCGCTGCTGCGCCTGCGGGAAGGGCAGCCCGTCGTCATCGACGTGCACAACGACACCGATACGCCGGAGCAACTGCACTGGCACGGCCAGTTCTTGCCGGCGGAACTCGACGGTGCCGCCGAGGAAGGCACGCCGTACATTCCGCCCCGCGGCATGCGCCGGCTCGCCTTCACGCCGGGACCGGCCGGATTCCGCTTCTACCACACGCACGTGGTCGCGGGCGCCAACCTCGCAGCGGGGCAGTACACCGGGCTGGTCGGTCCGGTGTACATCGAGCCGAGGCGCGAGCCCGGGGCCTACGATCGCGAGGTGTTTCTCGTGCTCAAGGAGTTCGAGCCCTCGCTCAGCCGCGGTGGCGACATGGCGACGGACTTCCTCGCACCCGGAGCCCGGGAGACGTCGCTCGAGGAGGCGGGGGAGGGCGCGATGCGCGCTTCACTCGCGCGCGGCGCCGCACACGGCTACGAAGTCGGCTATCGCAGCTTCGCGATCAACGGCCGCATGCTCGGTCACGGCGAGCCGGTCCGGGTCAGGCGCGGCGAGCGCGTCCTGTTCCACGTCCTGAACGGCAGCGCCTCCGAGCTGCGCAGCCTCGCGCTGCCGGGGCATCGCTTCCGGGTGGTCGCGCTCGACGGCAACCCGGTGCCGGCGCCGGCGACCGTCCCGGTCCTGTGGCTGGGTACTGCCGAGCGCATCTCGGCCATCGTCGAGATGAACCACCCGGGGGTCTGGATCCTCGGCGACCTCGCCGACGAGGACCGGCGCAACGGCATGGGTGCGGTGATCGAGTACGCGGGCAGCCGCGGCAAGCCGCAGTGGATCGCTCCCCGGCCGTTCCAGTGGGACTACCGGCGCTTCGCTGCGCCCGGCGCCGCCGCATCGGCGGTCGACGAGGTCATCGAGCTCGTGTTCGCGAAGCAGAACGCGGCGGCGAACGGCTTCAACCTGTGGACGATCAACGGCCAGGCGTTCTCGATGGAACGCATGCAGCCAGGGTTCCGCCTGAGGCACGGCGCGCGCTATCGCCTGCGCATGCGTAACGCCAGCGATGACATTCACCCCATGCACCTGCACCGCCACAGCTTCGAGATCTCGAGCATTGCCGGCCAGCCGACCGCGGGCCTCATCAAGGACGTGGCGATGCTCGGCGGCTACCAGACCATGGATGTCGATTTCACGGCGGACCCGCCCGGCCTCAGCCTCTTTCATTGCCACATGCAGCTCCACATGGACTTCGGGTTCATGGCGCTCTTCGAGAGTGCCTGAGCGTGACGCAGGGGAACGCCGGCGCCGACGTCGCGCAGGGCCGCTCGGGCAGGCACTCGGCGCTTGAGGTGCTGTGGGTGTCGCTCAGACTGGGCCTCACGTCCTTCGGCGGCCCGATCGCGCACCTTGGATACTTCGAGCGCGCCTACGTCCAGAGTCGCCGCTGGCTGACCGAGCACGAATACGCCGAGCTGCTGGCGCTCTGCCAGATCATTCCGGGTCCTGCCAGCAGCCAGCTGGGTTTCCTGATTGGGCTGCACCGGGCGGGCTATCCGGGAGCGCTCGCCGCTTGGCTCGGTTTCACGCTGCCGTCCGCCGTGCTGCTGTTCGTCGCCGCCGGCGTCGCCGCGCACCTGAGCGGCGCCATCGCGGACGCCGTATTCCACGGCCTGAAGCTGGTTGCGGTGGCGGTGGTCGCCCAGGCGGTCTGGAGCCTGGGGCGGCGGCTGTGGACCGATCGTGTCACGGTGGCCATCGGGATCCTGGCGGGCGCCCTGGCGCTGTTCTGGGCTGCTCCCGGCGCGTCGCTGAGCACGCTGGGAGCGGGGGCGTTGCTGGGTGCGATCCTGTGCCGCGGCAGGATCGCGTCGGCAGTGTCTCCCCGGTTCGAGGTGAGTCGACGCGTTGCGTGGGCTGCAGGTGGCACCTTCCTGGCGCTGCTGGTCAGCCTGCCGGCGCTGGCATTTCGTTTCCCCCATGGCGCGATCGCGCTCGCGGATACGTTCTACCGGGCGGGCGCACTGGTGTTCGGCGGTGGCCACGTCGTGCTGCCCCTGCTTCGTGGCGCGCTGGTGCCGCCGGGCTGGTTGTCGGAGGACTCCTTTCTCGCCGGCTACGGCCTCGCGCAAGCGGTGCCCGGTCCGCTCTTCACCGTGGCCGCGTACCTGGGCGCCGCCAACGCGTACGTGGGGCCGCCGCTCTGGGCGGCGGCGATCGCCGTGGTCGCCATCTTCCTGCCCGGATTGCTGCTCGCGCTGGCGGCGCTCGCGCTCTGGAAGGAGTTCGCGGCGCACGAGCGCGTGCGCGGTGCGCTGGCCGGGGTGAATGCCGCGGTCGTCGGACTGCTGGGCGCCGCGCTCTACAGTCCCGTCCTGACCACGTCGGTGCACTCCATCACCGACGGGCTCATCGCGGCGGCCGGCGTCGCGCTGCTCGAGCGCCGGAAGCTGCCGCCGCTGCTGGTAGTCGCGCTCTGCCTGGCGGGCAGCGCCGCGCAGGCATGGTTGCGGTAGCGGCGCGCGATGGCCGGTCGCGCGCGGCCCGGCCGCGATGGGCCATCATCGGGGAACCAAAGGTCGTCCTGCACGGCGCCGGCGGCCGCTTGACGGCCGGTCGAACCGTGGCCGACCTCGCTCAGGTCGCGCCGCTTGAACGGTACGCCGATGGGGCGCGCGGAGGGCCCCGCGCCAGCCGCCACGGCCGCCGGCAGGGGCCGTGACACGGCGCACGCGAATCCGGACGCTCAGTTCTTCGTGCGGCGCCGGGCGAATCCGATTCCAGCGAGGCCGAGGCCGAGCAGGCACAGCGTGCCGGGTTCCGGGACGGCAGTTCCGCCGCCGCCCCCACCGCCACCGCCAATCTGGTCGATCGTGCCGGTGTCGTAGTACTGACCGGTGATGAGCACGTTGCCGAGGTCGATCGTCTCGACGGCCGTTCCGCCGGTCTGCGGCACGGGGATCGACCCGAATGACTGGTTGAAGAGATTGACGTTCCAGAGGTTGCCGAGAATGGAGGGCACGGCGTTCTGCCCGAAGTCCACCGACAGCTCACCGTCGTACGCATAGTTCGCGAACGCGAGCACGGTCAGCGTGAGGTCCTCGTTCAGCGCGTACGTGTGCCATCCCGCCGAGCGATCGGGGACGGAGACGAGCAGGCTCCCGTCGCTCGCCTGTCCGGCGAACGCCGGTTGCGTCGCGATGCCGTACGTTCCGGCGACGCCGAGACCGATCGAGCCGTCGAGGTAGAACCCGGCCTCGACGAGCGTCACCGCCGTCGCGGCCACCGGCGGGACAGGCACGTTCTCGAGTGCGACGAAGGCATTGCCCGTCAGCCCGAAAGCGGGATCGGTCGTCTGGCCGCCCGCATTGAGGTCGTTGCTCGTCAGCGTGCCGATCGCCGACGCGTTGATCGACTGCGTGCCGGACAGGGTCAGGGTGACGCCGTCCTGCGAGTAGTTCGGCAGCGGCACGTTGTCGAGGCTGCCGATGGGCGTGCCGACGGAGGCCGTCGTGCTGAAGTCGAAGGTGTCGTTGATGGTCGCCGTCGCCGGGCTCAGGAAGGTCGGCGAAGTCGCCCACGGATTGATAGAGAAGGAGGTCACGCCACCCGAGATCGAGAACGAGCCGATCGTGATCGGTGCGAGAGGGGAGAAGCTGTAGTCGACCGTCACGTTGTGCGATGTCAGCAGGTCGAGTGCGGCGTAGAAGCCGTCGCTGGATGCGCTCAGCGAGTAGTCGGTCTGCCCGGTCATCGTGAACGACCCGGTTGCCTGGCCGTGTGTGGCCGCGACCGGGGCCAGCAGCAGGGCGCACAGGCCGCCGCGCACGATGCTCCCGACCACGCCGCGAAACGATGCCGCGTTCTTCGCCGCCATGTTGCTCCCCTTGCTGCCTGCGACTCCGCAATGCCCGGCATGGCGCGCGATCTGCGCGCGCCGCGGCCCGGTCTGCGATGGAAGCAACTGCAAGGACGGTGCCAGCCGGCACAAATTTCGTACAGCATTGATTTCGCCACGGGTTGCGTTGCTGCCGCGCGTGGCTGCCGGATCTTCTGTAAAACGGGTCGACTCGGCGCCGGCCGTAGTTCCGTTTCGGATCCGCACGACCGGCAGCGGGTGCGGGCACGGTCGAATCCGAACTAGAGCATCGGCGAAGGGAACGGCGCCTCGTTCTTCGCGTTCGCGCGCCGGCCGGTTGTAAAGAATGCCGCCGTCGTCGGCCTGCTGGGCGCCGCGCTCTACAGTCCCGTCCTGACGACATCGGTGCGCTCGGTCACCGACGGCCTGATCGCGGTGGCCGGCTCCGCATTGCTCGAGCGCTGCAAGCTGCCGCCGCTGCTGGTGGTCGTGCTCTGCCTCGCGGCGAGTGCCGCGCAGGCATGGTTGCGGCAGCGGCACGCTGGCGCGGTTCTCCAGTTGCCCGGCCGGAATTCGCAGTCACCGCGGGATCGCGCTCATCCGCGAACGCGCCGGCGACTGCTTCACGGGCGGTCGTGCGTGGCCGACCTCGCTCAGGTCGAGCGGCAGGGCGGTACCTCGATAACGGCGCCGCCAGGGCCTCGCGCCGGCCGCGACCCTGCCACCCGACCGGGCCCGTCTGCGGGCCGCGGGCCGGCGTCGGCGCGGGCCGGTCAGCGCTCGTCCTTCTCCCAGTCGACCCAATCGACCGCGTGCGTGCGCAGGTACGCCCGGACCGCCTCACCGACCGTCGGGTAGAAGGTCTCGGCGCCGAAACGCGCGAACAGTCCGAAGCGCTTGAGCTTGTCCTTGACCGGATCCTTCATCTCGGCGAAGCAGAACTCGATGCCGGCCGCGTGCAGGCTGTCGTCGAGCTCGGCGACCACGTCGGCGGCGGTCACGTCGACGCTCGTCACCGGCTCGGCCGCGACCACGACCCACTGGACCTTGGTCGGCGAGTCGGCCACCGCGGCCATCACGCGGTCGCGGAACAGCTCGGCGTTCGCGAAGAACAGCGGTGCATCCCAGCGGAACAGCACGAGCCCCGGGACCCGGCTCGCCTGCGGGTAGCGGCTGATGTCGTGGTACCCCTTCAGGCGGTCGACCCGGCCGAGCACGGCCGAATGCGGCCGCCACCCGTCCCACAGGAACTCGAGCACCGCGATCACGACGGCGATGCCGATGCCGGGGATGGCCCCGAGCACCGCGACGCCCGCGAAGCAGGTCATCGACAGCCAGAACTCCCAGGGCTGGATCCGGTGGATGCGCCGCAGATCGGTGACCTCGAAGAGCCCGATTGCCGCGGCGATCACGACCGCGGCGAGCGCGGCGCTCGGCAGGTGCTCGAGCACGTTCGGCGCGAAGATGAGCAACGCGGCAATCGCGAGCGCGCCGACGACCCCCGTCAGCTGCGTGCGCGCGCCCGCCGACTCCGCCACCGGGGTCCGCGACGAGCTGCTGCTGATCGGGAAGCCCTGGAAGAAGCCCGCGACGAAATTCGCCATGCCGAGGCCGACCATCTCCTGGTTCGGGTCGACCGGGCTGCGCAGGCGCGCCGCGTAGATGCGCGACAGCACGCTCGTGTCGGCAAACGAGACGAGCGCGACCGCAAGTCCGCCGGTCACGACCGCCGCGAGGTCGCCCGCGCCGATCAGCGGCAGCGACGGCCGAGGCAATCCCTGCGGCAGGCGGCCGAGCACCGCAACCCCATGCCGGGTGCCGAGCTCCAGCCACTCGACCACCAGCGTCGCCACGACGACCGCAATCAGCATCGCCGGCACGCGCGGCCGCTTCTTGAGCGCGAGGATGAACACGAGCACGCTGCCGCCGACGGCAACGGCGGCGAGGTTCGCCCTGCCGGCGAGGACACCGCCGAGCACCGCCCAGGCCTGGCGCAGCGGGCCTTCGCCCTTCGCCGAGAACCCGAGCAGCTTGGGCAGCTGGTTCAGGAGCACCGTCAGTGCGATGCCGTTCATGTAGCCGTAGCGGATCGGCTTGGAGAGGAGTTCCGTGATGAAGCCGAGCCGCGCCGTGCCGGCGACGACGCACGCGAGGCCCGAGACGACGGCCATCGCGCCGCCGATCGCGATCGCGCGCTGCGGGTCGCCGGCCGAGAGCGGCAGCACGACCGCGAGGATCACCGCCGCGAGCGACGAGTCGGGGCCCAGCACCAGGATCCGGCTCGGGCCGAATGCCGCATAGACGAGCAGCGGCACGATCGTCGCGTACAGCCCGCAGATCCCCGGCAGGCCCGAGGCTTCGGCGTACGCGATGCCGGCCGGCACCAGCATCGTCGTCAGCACGAGCCCCGCCGCGACATCGTGGCGCAGCCAGGCGCGCTCGTAGGATCTCGCGAGCTGAATTCCCGGCAGCCAGCGCGTCCAGGATCTGGCACGAGGCGCTTGGCGCGGTTCGTTCACCAGCGGTCCTCACGGGGGGCTGTGATAGCCGGCCGATATTAGCATCGGCGCCCGCGCGCCCCGCTGCGGGCCCCCGGCGGCGCGCGTCGCGCCGGCGCGCGCTGCGGGCGCAGCGGTTGCCGAGGAGCCGGACGCTGCCCGCGGCGCCGTGGCCACGGGCACGCGTCCGGCACCGGGCTCAGGGTTGCGTGTGCACGCGGTTTCGAAACAGACGCGCCCTTTCGGCGGCCAGCACGAACGCGAGCGCCGCGACCCCGCAGCCGCAGGCGCCCGCCGGCAGGAAGAAGACCGACCCCGACCACTGCTGGCCGATCAGCGAGCCGACCAGCGCGCCGCCGACCGTCGAGATGACTCCTTGCACAGAGGCCGCGCTGCCGGCGATGGCGCCCATGGGCTGCATCGCGATCGCACCGAAATTGGCGACCGAGAGGCTGAAGCAGGCCATCGTCGCCGACTGCAGCACCGCGAAGGTGACGACCGATTCCGCACCGCGGTAGGCGATCGCGGCGTGCAGCGCGGTGACGAGCACGAACGTCACGAGCGCCGCATGGGAGATCCGGTACATGCCGACCCGCTCGACGATGCGGGAATTGAGGTAACTGGCCGCGGCCATGGTGCCCGCGCAGATCGCGAAGGTCCCGGCCATGAGCTGTGGCGCGTGAAAGGCGCCCGCGAAGATCTGCGGCACGGTGCTGACGTACGCGAGCACCGAGCCGAACATCGTGGTCACGGCGAGCGTGTAGAGGATCGAGGCCGGGTGGGTCAGGACGAAGCGCGCCGCCTCGAGGAGATGCGCGGCGGCGAGCGGGCGCCGCGCCTCGGGCCGCAGGGTCTCCGGCAGGCGCAGCGCGATCCAGGCGGCCATGCCGATTCCGAGCAGCGCGAGGCAGCCGAAGATCGCGCGCCAGCTGACGAACAGCAGCAGGAACTGGCCGACGCTCGGGGCGACGATCGGAACGATCATGAAGACGAGAAAGATCGTCGACATGACCCGCGCCATCATCGCGCCCGCGTAGCAGTCGCGGACGATGGAGCGCGTGACGACGCTCGCGGCGGCGACCGAGAACCCCTGCACGAGGCGCGCCCCGATCAGCAGGTCGAGCTGCGGCGCCTGGCTCGCGACCAGCGACAGCAGGGCATAGACGAGCAGGCCGACCAGCAGCACCGGCCGGCGCCCGAAGCGGTCGGAGAGCGGGCCGTAGATGAGCTGGCCGGCGCCGGCGCCGACCATGAAGCCGGTGATGATCCACTGCAGGCGATTCTCGTCAGCCGTCGCGAACTCCCGCCCGATCAGCGGCAGCGCCGGCAGCATGGCGTCGATCGCGCCCGCGTGCAGGGCCATCGTCGCCGCCATCATCGCGACGAACTCCCGGTACGGCACCGCCGGGCGGGTGGCCGCGGGCTCGGCTGGTCGATGAGTCACGGCAGCGGATTCCCGTGCGGGTACGGCGACGGGGCGTCGCCTGGGGCCGAGGATACCGGCTCGCTGCGCGCGAATGTCCGGATTGCGCAGCACCGGCGGGCCCCGTCCGGACCATCACCGCTCGCCGGCGCTCCTGGCGCGCGGCCGTGGCCGCCCCGCCGACAGCCGGACCGGCGGGGCCCGCCTGTTCAGACGAGCCCGCGGTCGCGCGCGAGCGGCGGCGCCGCCGCGCCGACACCGAGTTCGCGCGCGGCCTTGTGCCCGGCGTACACCGCGTTCGCGATCGGCGCCGGCTGCAGGCAGTCGCCGATGCGCTCGATCGCGACGGTCGGCGCGACGTCGTCGTCGCCGACGAGATCGCGGTAGAGCGCGTCGTCGGGCTCGCGCGACGTGACCAGCACGAGCGCGGAGGCCTTGCGGGCGTGGCTGCGCCCCGAGTAGACGCAGGCGAGCCAGACGTGCTCGCCCTCGCAGCGGGCGACGGTCGTGCTGACGACGACCTCGATGCCGAGCTCGAGCAGCTGCTGCTGGGTGCGCTGCTGCTCGCCGGTGTAGTGGCTCCAGTCGCCGGCGCGCCCGGCGGTCGTGACGTAGGTCACGCGCGCGCCGCCCCGCGCGAGCAGCACGCTGAGCACCGGCCCCATGTAGTAGTGGTCGTCGTCGAACACGACCACGTCGCCCTGCGGCCGCGCACCGCGCATCAGGTCGTCCGGCGTCAGCACCGTGGCGCTGCCGAGCCCGTCGATCGGAGCCGCGTGCCAGCGGCCGACGCCGTCGCGGCGCCAGCGGGCGCCGGTCGCGATCAGCACGTGCCCGGCACCGAAGTCGCGGACCTCCGCCGCCGACAGCGGGCTGCCGAGATACAGCGCGACGTTGCCCATGCGCCGGATCTGGCCGAGCCGGTAGTCGCGCACCCGCGCCCACTCGCCGAGCCCGGGGAGGCGGCTCTCGAGGCTGACGCGCCCGCCGGCGCTGTCGGCCGCGTCGGCGAGCGCCACGGCGTAGCCGCGCTTGCCGAGCACGTGCGCCGCCTCGAGGCCCGCAGGACCTGCACCGACGACGAGCACCGAACGGCCGTCCCCGGGCGGCACCTTCTCCGGGTGCCAGCCGCTGCGCCACTCCTCGCCGATGGTGGGGTTCTGCGTGCAGCGCAGCGCGGCGCCGCGGTAGTTGTACGCGTAGCAGATGTTGCAGCCGATGCACTCGCGGATGTCCTCGAGGCGGTCCTCGCGGATCTTGGTCGGCAGGAACGGGTCGGCGATCGACGGGCGCGCGGCCCCGACGAAGTCGAGCGTGCCGCTGCGAACCTGCCGCAGCATCGTGTCGGGCGAGGTGAAGCGGCCGACGCTGACGACGGGCTTGCCGGTGAGCGCCCTGACGTAGGCCACCTTGGACTCGAGGGCCGCTTCCGGCACGAACCGCGAGGTCGCCATTTCCTCGCCGTAGTAGTCGGCGACCACGACGTCCCACAGGTCCGGCAGGGGCCCAAGCAGGCCGAAGAGGTCGCGCGCCTCGGCGCCGCTCAGGTGCTCGTCGCCGTGGCCGTCGGCCGCGGCCCGCACCGCGACCGCGCAGCGGTCGCCGACCGCCTCGCGCGTCTCCTCGATCAGCTCGCGCAAGAGGCGCGCGCGGTTCTCGAGCGAGCCGCCGTATTCGTCGCCGCGGTCGTTGAGCGCGCGCGACAGGAACTCCGAGACCAGGTAGCCGTGCGTCGGGTAGACGTAGACGACGTCAAAGCCGGCCTGCCGCGCGCGCAGCGCGGCGGCGCGATGCCAGCCGCGGAAGGCGCGGATGTCGCGGCGGTCCATGCGCCGCGACTGGATCGGGTCGGTGCGCCCGAGCATCGAGCGCACCCCGAGCGTGGGCAGGCGCGTCGCGAGGTTGGCGACGTAACTGCCGCCGTGCCAGAGCTCGACGCCGGCGAGCGCGCCGTGCGCATGCACCTGCTCGGCCATCGCCGCGAGGTTGCGGACGTCATCGTCGTCCCACAGCGACGCGAACGGATGCGGCTGATCGTCGGAGCTGGGATGGATCGAGCAGTATTCGGTGCACACGACGCCCCAGCCGCCGGCGGCCTTCATGCCACGCATCGCGGCGAGCGTCTTGGGCAGCGCGTGGCCCATGCCGGTGCAGTGGGGCACCTGGTAGAAGCGGTTCGGCGCCGTGACCGGCCCGATCCGCACCGGCTCGAACAACGTCTGGTAGCGCGACGCGGTCTGCATGCTCGCTCCTGTGACGCGCTTGCCCGGCGCGATCGCGAACCCGGTATGCTGACCGGGCGTTTGCCGATCGTACCGCAAGGTCGCATCGGCAGGAGGCGGGCCGATGATGCGCGAGACGCGGGCGACGAGGCGGGCGCGGCCGGCGAGCCGCGAGGCGGGCGCGACCGACCGCGGTCTGCACCTCGGCGCGACGGCGCCGTACGCGCCGCTGGCGGCAGCCGCCGTCGAGCAGCTCGTCGACGGGGCGCTCGAGCTGATGCGCGATTCGGGGGTCGCCTTCGAGGCGGACTCGGAGGCCGTCGCGCTCTTTCGCGCCGCGGGCTGCGACGTCGCCGGCGATGGCGTCGTGCGCTTCGAGCCCGCGCTGGTGCGCGCGGCGCTCGACTCGGTGGCCAAGAGCGCGCGGCTCTGGGACCGCGGCGGCGAACACTACATCGAACTCGACTGCCACCACACCTGGTTCATCCCGGGCATGACCTGCATCAAGATCTACGACCTCGCGACCGGCGAGCCGCGCGCGAGCACGGCCGAGGACCTCGCGACCGTGACGCGCGTCGCCGACGCGCTGCCGAACATCGATGCCGTCTGCGTCGCCTGCAAGAACGTCGCGCGCTCGGACATCCACGGCGAGATCGAGGAGTTTGCGATCCTGGCCGCGAACACCACGAAGCCGCTCGAGTACCTGTGCGAGCACGCCGCCTCGCTCGCGGTCGTCATCGAGATGGCGGCGGAGCTCCGTGGCGGCCGGCAGCAGCTGTTCGACAAGCCCTATTTCCTGCAGATCATCACGCCGCTGCCGCTCAACTACCACGCCGCGCACACCGACCAGCTGATCGCCGCCGTGCGCGCGGGCGTGCCGGTCAGCGTCGGCACGCTGCCGATCGGCGGCGCGTCGACGCCGATCACGACCGCCGGCTCGATCGTCAACAGCCTGGCCACCGACCTGGGTGCCATGGTGCTCGCGCAGCTGGTGCGACGCGGCTCGTTCTGCATCGGCAGCTCCGATGTGTGCTTCATGGAGCCGGCGACGGGTGGCATCGGCAACTTCGCGCAGACGTCGCTCGCCGACATGATCATGTGCCAGGTGCGACGTCACCTCGGGCTGCCGTCGTTCACGGGCGCGGCGGGCTACTCGAACGCGCGCCGCTTCGGCGAGGATGCGGTCGCCGAGCTGACCGCGAGCCTGATGCAGACCTTCTACAGCCGGCCCGCGACGCTCGATTACCTGGGGTCGCTCGACCAGGGCCTGACCTTCTCGCTGCACGCGCTCCTGCTGTGCGACGACCTGGCCGCGCTGCTGCGCACGCTGTGGCAGGGCGTGCGCATCGATGCGGAGATGCTGGCGCTCGGGCTCGCGCGCGAGGTGGGGCCGCGCGGCAACTACCTGGCCCAGCGGCACACGGTCGACCACTGCCGCGAGCAGCTCTGGCAGAGCCGCTACTTCGGGGCGAACCTTCCGCTCAGCAGCGACGTCCGCCCGGACCGGAGCCTCTACCAGCGCATCGATGCCGACCTGCGCGCGATCCTGTCGCGGCACCAGCCGGTTGCGCTCGGCGCGGAGCTCGACGGGCGCCTGCGCGCGATCCGCGAGCGGTTCGCGGCGGGCGGCGGCGGCTGACGGGCGTGCGGCGCCTCGCCCGGGCCGGCACGCGGCCGCGGCCGCCGGTCGGCACACCCGCATCGAGGTCCAGGAGGGTCCCATGATCGCGAAGCCCACCCGACGCGTCGTCACGGGCCACGACGCCCGCGGCCGCTCGGTCATCCTGTCGGACGGCCCGCCGCCCCAGCATCACGCGATGCGCGGCCCGTCGGTCGGCGCCGACTTCCACGAGATCTGGGGCGACGCGGAGCCGACGCCCGAGCTGACCTCGGCCGTCGCCCGGGAACCGAACGAGCGCCCGTTCACGATCATGCCGCCCGCCGGCCACCTGCTGCGCATCCTCGACGTCTATCCGCTGCGGGACGGCGGCCGGCGAACCGTGATGCACCGGACGCGGACCCTGGACTACGTGGTGGTCATCGAGGGCGAACTCGTGCTGCTCCTCGACGACAGCGAGGTCACGCTGGCGGCGGGAGACGTGGTCGTGCAGCGGGGCACCGACCACGCCTGGGAGAACCGCTCGGCGGCGATCGCCCGCGCCGCGTTCTTCCACGTCGACGCGCGCTTCAGCGCGGAGCTCCTGGCCCGCCTGCCGAGCCCGCTCGAGCTGCTGCGCTAGCCGCCGCGTCGCGCGCGCGGTTCGCCGCCGGCAACGCGCACCGGGCGCCGCCGCCGGTGCCGCTCAGGCTGGGGCGCCGCCGAAGAACTTCATCTGGATCGAGCCGCGCCGCTCGAGGAACTTCCAGGCGCCGCCCTCGCGCACGAAGCGATCCCTGAACTCGCCGAAGTAGACCGGCCCCGCGGAGACATACGGCGCGGCGCCGTCGGCGGGCGGCGTCGTCGAAATCATGGTGAGGTAGGAGAGCCCGCGGGCCTCGTCGCGGCCGACGACGTCGATCATCACGTTGCTCGCGAGGTGCTTCGTCAGCAGCGTCTTCGGCCGCGTCAGGAGCGCAGCCCGGATCGCCTCCCGGCCGTGGATCAGCTGCGCGGGCGCCATGGGCCTCGCCAGCGAGCCGTTCTCGGCGAAGAAGTCCGCGGCCGCGCTCAGCTCGCCGAGATCGAGCGCGCGGGCGTAGGCGTAGACGATGCGCTCGCAGGCGCGCTCGATCTCGAGCGTTTCCGCGGCGTCGGGTGTTGCGTTCATGGCGGGCTCCCTGCGGCGTGACTGGTGATGCGCGAACGAAGACGAGCGGCCGTCGCAAGCCGGACGGCGCGCGCTGCGGTCCGTTAGCGGCCGGCGCCGGCGCCGGCGGGGGCCGGTGCGGGCGGCGGGCGGCCGAGCAGCAGGTCAGCGGCCTTCTCGGCGATCATCACGACCGCCGCGTTGGTGTTGCCGCCGATGATCGACGGGAACACCGAGGCGTCCGCGACCCGGAGCCGCTCGAGGCCGGCGACCCTGAGCTCGGGGTCGACCACGGCCGCGGCGTCGCTGCCCATGCGGCAGGTGCTGACCGGGTGATGCACCGTGTAGGCCTCGGCGCGGACATAGGCGGCGAGCTGCGCGTCGCTGGCGGCGTCGCTACCCGGCGCGGACTCCGCGGCGCGGTACTTCGCGAAGGCGCCCGAGGCGAAGATGCGCCGCGCGAGGCGCATGCCGTAGAGGAGCGGTGCCAGGTCCTCGGGCGCGGACAGGAGGTTCGGGTCGATCCGCGGCGCCTCGAAGGGGTCCGGGCTCGCGAGCGTCACGCGTCCGCGGCTGCGCGGATAGAGTCCGACCGGGCTGATCGCGAAGCCGTGGCCGACCGGAAACGGGAACGACGGGCCCGGGCGCTTGGCCGGCTGGAACACGAGCTGCACGTCGGGCCGGTCGAGCCCGGGCGTCGACTTCACGAAGGCCGCCGACTCGAACACGTTGTTGGCGAGCGGGCCACGGCGCAGCAGCAGGTACTCGGCGACGTTCCCGAGGCCGCGCGGCAGCGCACGCAGCGACACGCCGTAGGAGTCCGGATGCCGCGTGCGCATGTGCACCGGGCTCGCGAGGTGATCGTGCAGGTTGCGGCCGACGCCCGGCAGCGCGTGCCGGACCTCGATGCCGAGGCTCGCCAGGTGCTCGCCGTCGCCGATGCCGGACAGCATCAGGAGCTGCGGCGACTGGATCGCGCCCGCGCACAGCACGATCTCGCGCCGCGCCCGGATGAGGTGGCTGCCGGCGGGCGAGCGGGCCTCGACCGCGACCGCGCGCCGGCCCTCGAGCAGGACGCGGGTGGCGTGCATGCCGGTCAGCACGGCGAGGTTCGCCCGCCCGCGCACCGGCCGCAGCATGGCGCTCGCGGTGGTCTCGCGCGTGCCGCCCCGGATCGAGAGCTGGCGCAGGCCCGCGCCCTCGCTGTCCGCGCCGTTCAGGTCGGCGCGGCGGGGGACCCCGAGGCCCGCGAGCGCGTCGAGGAAGGCGAAGTTGAGCGGGTTCGGGTGCGTGACGCTGCGCACGTTGAGCGGACCGCCGCCGCCGTGATGCGGGCCCGGGCCGAAGTTCTCGTTGTGCTCGCTGCGGCAGAAGTACGGCAGCACCTCGCGGTAGCTCCAGCCGGTGGCCCCGGCGGCCGCCCAGGCGTCGTAGTCGCGCGGGTTGCCCCTGAAGTAGACCATGCCGTTGATGAGCGCCGAGCCGCCGAGGCCCCGCCCGCGCGGCACCGCGATGCGCCGGCCGTTCAGCTGCGGCTGGGGCACCGTCTGGAAGCGCCAGTTGAGCGCGGCACTGCGCTGCGCCAGCACGATCGCGCCCGGGACGTCGACGGCGACGCCGCGGCCGGAGCCGCCGGCCTCGAGCAGGCAGACGGTCGCGCGCGGATCCTCCGACAGGCGGGCCGCGAGTGCGCAGCCGGCGGTGCCCGCCCCGACCACCACGAAGTCGAACCCCTGCGCGAGATCGGCCATCGCTCCCCCGGTCCGTCCGCACGCGTCCCGCCGCGGGTCGCGGGCGCGCCCGGTGCCGTGACTCTCCAAGAGACGCGGCGCGGGCCTCGCCCGGCGATGCGCGCCGCGCGGGCCATGATACGCCGCGAGTCCGTGGCACGAGCGTCCGCGACAGCGCTGCGCTGTGAGAGGATGGCGGCACGCAGGGGCGGGGAGGCGTCGATGGCCCGGCAGCTGGGCAGGCTCGAGGTCCAGAGCGTTCGCGAAGGCGAGGGCCGGATGCCGATGCAGTTCGCGGTGCCGGGCGTGACCGGCGCGGACCTGTCGGCGCTCAAGTCCTGGTACTGGAGCGAGGAGCTCTCGCTCGACCCGCAGGCGGCGGTGTTCCGCATCGAGGTCCGCAGCTACCTGCTGCGGGTCGACGGCCTCAACGTGCTCATCGACACCTGCTGCGGCAACGACAAGGAGCGCAGCGTTCCCTGGGCGCACCGGCTCAGGTCCGAGTGGCTCCAGAACCTCGCGCGCGCCGGCTGCGAGCCGCAGCAGATCCACCTCGTGCTGTGCACGCACCTGCACGCCGATCACGTCGGCTGGAACACGCGCCTCGAGGACGGGCGCTGGGTGCCGACGTTCCCGAACGCGCGCTACGTGTTCAGCCGCAAGGACTTCGAGTTCTTCGGCCGGCAGACCCACGAGGCGCACAACCGCGAGGCCTACGCCGACTCGGTGCTGCCGGTGGTCGCAGCGGGGCTCGCCGACATCGTCGACAGCGACCACTGCGTGCACCGCGAGATCGAGGACGGCATCTGGCTCGAGGACGCCGCCGGTCACTCGCCGGGCAGCGTCGTCGTCAACGCCCGGCGCGGCGGCGCGCGCGCCGTGTTCCCGGGCGACGTGATGCACCACCCGATCCAGGTGGTGCGGCCGGACGTGCCGTTCTTTGCCGACCAGGATCCCGCCGCGGCCGCGGCGACCCGGCAGCGGCTGCTCGCCGAGTGCGCGGGCAACGACGCGATACTCTATCCCGCCCACTTTCCCGACCCGCCGGCCGGCCGCGTGCGCCGTGCCGAGCGGCGTTTCGCGTACGCGTTTCTCTAGGGCACTGCGCGCCGGCCGCGAAGGGCGGCGCTCGGCGGCGGCGATCGCCGCCGCAGCCGGCGGCGCCTTGCCGCGCCGCCGCCGGCGCGTGGCCGCGACGGAGCGGAGGGACGGTCAATGCTGCGCACCGGTGTCGGACTCGTGCTGACGCTCTGCGGCCTTGCCGCCGTGTTGCTCGCCCTGCTGTACGCCAACCAGCGCAGCCTCATCTACCTTCCGGCGCGGCTCGATCCGGCGCGGTTCGCGCAGCTGGTGCGCGCAAGCCTCGGCGAGCGCGCGACGATCCTCGCGCCCTTCGACGCGGTCGTCGTCGAGCCGCCGGCGAGCGTCCCGGCCCGGGCCACCGTGATCCTGTTCCACGGCAACGCCGGCCTCGGCATCGAGCGCAGCTACCTCGTGCCGGTGTGCGCGACCCGGGGGCTGCGCCTCGTGCTGGCGGAGTACCCCGGCTACGGTGGCCGCGCCGGCGAGCCCAGCGAGCGGGCGCTGGTCGCGGACGGCGAGGCGCTGTACGCCGAGGTGCTGCGGCGCTACCGCGGCGCGCCGGTGCTGCTCGCCGGCGAGTCGCTCGGCACAGGCGTCGCCGTGCAGGTCGCGACCGGGCGCGAGCCGCCGCCGGCGCGCCTCGTCCTGCTGACGCCGTTCCTGAGCCTCGCCGAGACCGCCGCGCGCGCCTACCCGTACCTGCCCGCGCGCTACCTCGTCCGCGATCGCTTCGACTCCGCCGGCCGGCTGCCGCGCTATCGCGGCCCAGTCGCGATCCTGGTCGCGGGCGAAGACGAGGTGGTCGGCGCCGCGCAGGGGCGGGCGCTCGCGGCGCTCGCCCGTGCACGCGGCGAGACCGCCTACGTGGAACTGCCGGACGGCGGCCACAACGGCTGGACCGCGTTCGCGAGCGATGCGCAGTGGACCGAGCTGCTCGGCGCGCCGCCGCTCGCCACGGGACGGTAGTCGGCGCACGCCCTGTTGGCGGGGGCGGTGCCCTGCGGGGTGGCCGCGCCGCGCGCGCCGCGGCGTCCGCCGATGACTCAATCGCTTCCTCCGCAAGTCCGCCGCCGCCCGGCGCGCCGCGCCGTCGCCTGCGGCCCGGGTGATTTGCTATCGTGGCGCCGATCCTCTTCGCCGCCGCCGTCAGCGGGGCTGCCCGTTCCGGCGCATCCGCCCGCCCGCGCGCGGGCCGCGCCCTGCGGGACCGGGCCGGGCGGCGGGCACCTTGCAGGCCAGATCCCACAGGGAGGACTCACGATGGCGCCATCGCATCCGGTCGTTGCGCATCAGCAGTGGCTGGACGCGCGGCGGGCACTGCTCGCGCGCGAGAAGGAGTTCACGCGCCTGCGCGACGAGCTCAGCGCCGCGCGGCGCGAGCTGCCCTGGGAGGCGGTCGCGAAGGAGTACCTGTTCGACGGGCCGGCAGGCCGCGAGTCGTTGCCTGAGCTGTTCGCGGGCCGCAGCCAGCTCGTCGTCTACCACTTCATGTTCGGGCCCGACTGGAAGGCCGGTTGCCCGCACTGCTCGTTCTGGGCCGACAACTTCAACGGCATCGTCGCCCACCTCGAGCAGCGCGACGTGACGCTGGTCGCGGTCTCGCGTGCCCCGTATGCGGCGCTCGCGGCCTACCAGCGGCGACTCGGCTGGAGCTTCAGGTGGCTGTCGTCCGGCGCCAGCTCGTTCAACTTCGACTTCCAGGCCGCGTTCACGCCGGAGGAGATGGCGGCGAAGCGCGCCCTCTACAACTACGTGCTGTGCGATCCGGGGCGTTCCGAGCGCGAGGGCGTCAGCGTCTTCTACCGGGACGAGTCGGGGGCGGTCTTCCACACCTACTCGGCCTACGCCCGCGGCATCGACATGCTGAACACCGCCTACCACTACCTCGACCTGGTGCCGAAGGGGCGCGACGAGCACGGCCGCGGCCAGTACTGGGTGCGGCGCCGCGACGAGTACGGCGAGCGGCGCGCGGCGCCCGGCGGCTGACGCCGGCCGCCCGTGCGGCGGCTCAGACGAAGCCGAGCGTCGCCAGGCTGAAGGCGGCGAGGTTCGGCAGCACGCTCGCGAGTCCCGCGGCGTCGACGCCGAACCAGCTCGCGAGTGTGGCCGCGTACTGGTCGACGGCGATCGTCGGGATCCAGCGGCCCTCGCTGCCCTCGTCGTCGGGCCCGCCGAGCGCCAGCGTCGGCCAGGTGCCGTAGAACGCGCCGCCCTTGACGGCGCCGCCGGCCACGAAGTGGTGCGCGCCCCAGGCGTGGTCGGTACCGCCGTTGGTGTTCGGCTTGTAGGTCCGCGAGAAGTCCGACAGCGTGAACGAGGTCACCTGCCGGGCCGCGCCGATCCCGGTCATCGCGTCGTGGAACGCCTTGAGCGCCGCGCCGAGCTCGGTGTAGAGCGTGTCGTGCGCATTGAGCTCGTTGGTGTGGGTGTCGAAGGAGCCGAGCGAGACCAGGAACACCTGGCGCTGCACGCCGAGGCCGGCGCGCGCCTCGATCAGCTTCGCGACCGCGAGCAGCTGCTTGGCGATGCCGGAGCTGAGGCCGCTGAAGTAGCCGCTGGCCGCGGTGCTCGTGTTCGTCAGGATCGGGTTCAGGATCGCGCTCGCCGAGAGCGCGCCGCTCATGACGTCCTGCGCCGCGTCCAGCAGCTCCGTGCCGCGGTCGACGCCCAGCAGCGCCTTCAGGGCCGCCAGCCGGGCGATGCCGGCCGCCGAGTTGTCGAAGCCCCTGAGCCCGAACGAGCCGCTGGTCGGCACGGTGAGCGCCTGGGTCGCGCGGCCGGTCACGAACAGGTTGTTGCCGGCGGTCGAGATCATCGCCGGCACGCTCGCGCCGGCGTTCAGCCCCGCGAGCTGGTCCGCGAGCCGCCCGCCCCAGCCGGTCGCCGCGGCACCCGCCGACAGCGAGGCCTGCCACTGGTGCTGCTGGTCGATGTGCGAGAAGAGGCTCTCGGGCTTGCCGCTCGCCGGCGACAGGTACTGCGCCTTGGTCAGCGGCTGCACCAGCGTGCCGACGTTGCGCACGATCGCGAGCTGGCCGGAGTTCCACAGCGCCTGCAGCCCGGCCGGGCCGCCGAGCGCGGGATGCAGCCCGAAGTTCGCCGCGCCGCCCGCCTCGGCGAGCGGCAGCAGCGTGCCCTGCGGCAGCGCGAGCGTGCCGCGGACCGCGGCGTAGGCCGCGTAGCCCGTGCTGTCGATCGGCACGACCGTGTTGTTGGCGTCGTTGCCGCCGTACAGGAACACGCAGACCAGCGCCTTGTAGTCGCCCGGCAGCGTCTGCGCCCGCGCCGACCAGAGCCCGAGCTGGGCGAGCGCGGCGCCGCCGCCGAGCGCGCCGGCGTGCCTCAGAAAGTGTCTGCGGTCCATGTCAGCGCTCCAGCTGGTATTGCGGCGAGGAAGCGAGCAGGTAGGTCGCGGCGCGCGCCCGGCCGAGCGCGTCGTCGCTGGCGAGCGCGCCGAGCGCGGTCGCGATGGCGGCGCGGGCCGCGTCCGACAGGCTGCCGTGCATCAGCTGCGCGTTGAGCTGGTCGAGCAGCGCGCCGGGGCTCGTCGCGCCGCCGCCGAGCGGCGTCAGGTCGACGGTGGTGCCTATGCTGTTGACGACGGTCGGGTCCGGCGGCGCGCCGCCGCCGTAGATCAGCGTCTGCAGGAAGTTCGCGCGCGCGAGCGCGGTCGCGGCGTCGTGGATGAAGAACTCCGGCGCCAGCGTCGTCGAGCCCGGCAGCTGGTAGCTCGGCGGGTAGTAGTTGAACACCGTCGGCGGCGCGAAGATCGGCTGGCCCATCGCCGCCGCCTGGCCGACGAGGTACGCGCCGTCGGAACGCGCGCCGAGCGCCCGCAGCACGCCGCCGATGAACAGCGCGGGCTCGCGCAGGTGGCCGGCGGCGCTGCTCGACGGCGCGTCGCCGCGCGCCTCGGCGTCGCCGAGGATCGCGCGCACCACCGCCGCCAGGTCGCCGCGCACGCCCTGGCCGTTGTCGGCGAACACCGCCGCCACGCGCGCGACGTACGCCGGGCTCGGGTTGCTGGTGACGAGGTGCTGGATCAGCTGGCGGCCGATGAACGGCCCGACGTTCGGGTGCGCGAAGATCGTGTCGAGCGCGAGCTTCAGGTCCTGCTCCGGCGTCTGGCCGGCCGGCGCGACCACGCCGCCGAGCAGCAGCTTGCTGGTCGGGTCGTGGTGGTCGGGGAACGAGCTCATCGTGCCCTCGAAGTTGATCGGGTTGGTCCAGGCCGACGCGGCGCCGGGACGCGCCGGGTAGGTCCAGCCGGTGAGCACGCTCGCCATGCCCTCGATGACGTCCTGGTCGTAGGTCGGCACCGGCTGGCCGGACGCGTCGAGCGCGACCGTGCCGTCCGCGTTCAGCTGGCTGACGCCGATCGAGAACAGCTGCATGAGCTCGCGCGCGTAGTTCTCGTTCGGCGAGGTGCCGCGCGCCGCGTTCGGCTTGTCGTTGTTCGCCATGTCGAGGTAGTGGCCCATCACCGGGCTCAGCGTCACGTCCTCGAGCAGCTGCCGGTAGTTGCCGAAGGCGTCGCGCAGCAGCAGGTTCTGGTAGGCCGCCATGCCGTAGGCCTCGTAGATCTCGACCCCGGAGGTGACGAAGATCTGCGACAGCGCGAAGGCGACGCGCTGGCGCAGCTGGTCCCGGCCGCCGAGCGCGTTCTCGAAGAACTGCCGCTGCACCTGGAACAGCGAGTAGTTGTCGCGCGCGCACAGGCTCGCGGCGCCGGTCGGGCTGGTCGGGTCGTACTTGCAGTCGGCGGCCGCGGTGTGCGGCACGTAGCTGAAGCCGCTGTAACCGGTCGCGGGCAGCGCCAGCTGCTCGTCGAGATAGCCCTTGAGGCCGAGCGCCGCGACGCGCGACACCTCGCTCGGCGTCGGGCCGAACGACGCCTGTTCGAGCAGGCGCGCCGCGTCGGCCGCGCTCATGCCGGCGGGCGGCGGCGGCGCGCCACCGGCGCCGCCGGAGGAGCCGCCGCCGCAGCCGGCGAGGGTGAGTGCGAGTGCGAGGAGGCACGAGCCGGCGAGTGCGCTGCGGTGCATGGGACGCGACCTGTATTGGCGGATCCGCGCGGCGTGGCCGGCGGAGGGCCCCCTGACCCTGCCGGTGCAAACGCCGCGCCGCGGCGGCCGTTGACGGCCGCGGCCGCGAGGGTGGCCCGCGGCGCATTAAGATCGGGTTAAGTCGCGCCGCCGCCGCGGCGCCGCGCGCGCGTTGCGCCGCCGGCGGGCGCCGTGTCTAATCCGCCGACCACCGTGGAGGACCACATGAAGTTTCCCGCCGCCCTGCTCACCGTCGCGGCGCTCGCCGCGCACGCGCCCGCCGCCCGCGCCGATGCCGCCGAGCAGCGCTTTCGCGACCTGTACCGCGAGCTGGTCGAGACCAACACGACGCTGTCGGCGGGCAGCTGTACGCTGGCCGCCGAGCGCATGGCCGCCAGGCTCGCCGCGGCGGGCCTGCCGGCCGCGGACCTGCATCCCTTCGCGGCGCCCGACCACCCGAAGGAGGGCGGCCTGGTCGCGGTCTACCCGGGCCGCGACCCGAAGAGCCGGCCGATCCTCTTGCTCGCGCACATCGACACCGTCGAGGCGCGGCGCGAGGACTGGAGCCGCGATCCCTTCAAGCTGGTCGAGGAGAACGGCAACTTCTACGCGCGCGGCGCGATGGACGACAAGGCCGAGGCCGCGATCTGGGTCGACACGCTGATCCGCCTCAGCGAGCAGAAGTTCCGCCCGCGGCGCACGCTCAAGCTCGCGCTGACCTGCGGCGAGGAGACGAGCGGCGCCTTCAACGGCGCCGAGTGGCTGGTGCAGCACGAGCGTGGCCTGATCGACGCGGGCTTCGCGATCAACGAGGGCGCCTGGGGCGAGCTCGACGCCGCCGGCCACCGGGTGCTGATGCAGATCCAGGCGGGCGAGAAGACCTCGCAGAACTTCCGCCTCGAGGTCACCAACCGCGGCGGCCACAGCTCGCGGCCGGTGCCCGACAACGCGATCTACCACCTCGCGGCGGCGCTGACGCGCATCGCCGGCTACCAGTTCCCGGCGCAGTTCAACGACGGCAACCGCGCCTATTTCACGGGCATGGCCAAGATCCAGGCGGCCCGCGGCGAGGCCGAGGTCGCGGCGGCGATGAACGCGCTGGTCAAGGACCCCGGCAACGCGGCGGCGATCGCGCTCGTGTCGGCCAGGGACCCGAGCTGGAACGCGACGCTGCGCACCACCTGCGTCGCCACGATGCTCGACGCCGGCCACGCCACCAACGCGCTGCCGCAGCGGGCGCGCGCCAACGTCAACTGCCGGATCTTCCCGGGCGTCGAGCCGGAGGCGGTGCGGCGCACGCTCGAGGCCGTGGTCGCCGACCCCGCGGTCAAGGTCGAGACGCTCGAGCTGCGCGGCCCGCCGGCGATCGCGCCGCCGCTGACCGCGGCGATCCTCGCGCCGCTCGAGAAGCTGACCCAGGAGACCTGGCCGGGCGTGCCGGTCGTGCCGATGCTGCAGCCCGGCGCCACCGACGGCGAGTTCCTGAACGCCGCCGGGATCCCGACCTACGGCATCGAGGCGGTGTTCATCGGCCCGGACCTCGGCAACATCCACGGCCTCAACGAGTACGTCGCCGTGAAGTCGCTGCTCGAGGGCCGCGAGTTCATGTACCGGCTGGTGCGGGCCTACGCCGAGCAGCCGTAGCAGGGCGCGGCGGGAGGCGTCCGCGGGAGGCGCGGTGAGCGGGGTGGCGGCGCGGGGCGGAGAGTCGGTCGACGTCGGCCACATGCGCCGCGCGCTCGAGCTCGCGCGAGCCGCCGAGGCCGCGGGCGAGGTGCCGGTCGGGGCGCTGGTCGTGGCGGCGGACGGCCGCGTTGTCGGCGAGGGCTGGAACCAGCCGCTGCAGGCGCACGATCCGAGCGCGCACGCCGAGATCGTGGCGCTCAGGGCCGCCGGCCGGGCGCTTGCGAGCTACCGCCTCGGCGGCGCGACGCTGTACGTGACCCTCGAACCCTGCCCGATGTGCCTTGCGGCGCTGGTGCACGCGCGGATCGCGCGGCTCGTGTTCGGCGCCTGGGACCCGCGCCAGGGTGCGGCCGGCAGCGCCTTCGACCTGACGCGTTCGCCCGCCCTCAACCACGCGGTCGACGCCTTCGGCGGCGTGCTCGCCGAGGAATGCGGCGCGCTGCTCCGGGACTTCTTCGCCCGGCGCCGCACGCCCTAGCGTCCGCCATGCGCGCGGCTCGAGCGCGCGCTGCGCCGCCCAATCCCATTTGACTTGAATTTTCCGGGCGCGCAGTGTCTGGAGCGGGGTGGTCATTGGAAGCCGGGACCGGCTGCACGCCAGAATAAGTAATATCGGCCGCGTTCCCATCAGTGCGTCGCGACGCGATGCTGCTGACCGGCCGCGGCGCGTCGTTCACAGGGTGCGCGGATCGTGGCCGAGCACGGCTGACCAGTGCACCGGGGCAGCGCCGCGCTGCCCGCTGCGCAGAGTGGAACAAGAGAGACAACTGCCACACTGATCCATGGGAGGTAACTGAGATGTCGAAGGGATTCATTCATTCGCTGGCCAAGCTGGTCATCCTGCTCGGGCCTGCATTCCTGGCTTCGGCCGCGCTCGCGGCGAGCGGCGCGCCCGGCTTCACGTCCCGCGCCGTTGACCTCGGGGTGCACGCCTCGAACAAGGTCGTGCCCGTCACGGTCTGGCTCCGCCTGCACGACGCCGCCGGGCTCGCGAGCAAGGTCCAGGCGATGCACGATCCGTCGTCGCCGCGCTTTCAGAACTTCGAGACGCTGGCGGCGCTGGAGGCGCAGCATGCGCCGACCGCGGCCGAGGCGAGTGCCGTCTCGCAGTACCTCGCCGCGAACGGTCTTGGCGGCATCCAGGTGGGAGCGCACAACCTGTTCGTGAGGGCGGTCGGCACCTCGGCCCAGGTATCGCGGACATTCAACGTCGAGCTGCACGACTTCCAGTTCCGCGGCAGGACGTACTTCGCGAACACCGCGCGGCCGAAGCTGCATGCCTCGATGCAACCTCTCGTCTCGCACGTGAGCCTGACCGACTTCGGGGCGCAGCCGCACGTCGCGCGCGTCGCCACGTCGGCGCCGCTGCGCCTGTCGTCGATCGCGAGCCCTGACGGGCTGCTGTTCTCGGCCGGCTGCGTACGCCAGCCGGAATCGCACGTCTTCACCGATCCGGCGAACGGCATCACCGCGACCTACTCCGGCAACCGCTATGGCGCCGACATCACCAGCGGGCCGCCCAACCTGCCGCCCTGCGGGTACCAGCCGAGCGAAATCGCCGGGGCGTACGGTCTGAACGCGCTCTACCGGGCGGGGCGGGACGGTACCGGCACCACCATCGCCATTGTCGACGCCTTTGGTTCGACGACGATCGCGAATGACGTCGCCGCGTTCTCGGCGTACATGGGCCTGCCGGCGCCGAAGCTCACCATCATCGGCACGTCGACCGAGAGCAACTTCAGCACCGACGCGAACGCCAGCTGGGCTGCCGAAACGACGCTGGACGTGGAGTGGGTACATGCGGTCGCGCCGGGGGCGAACATCCTCCTGGTCGTGACGCCGACCAACTCGTTCGATGATCTCTTCAACGGCATCATCACCGCCGCGACGACGCCCGGCGTCAGCGTGATCTCCAACAGCTGGGGCGGGTTCGACATCGGGATCGCCGGGGACTCCGAGTTCTACGGCAGCGCCGACGGGCTGTTCGCCGCGATCTCCGCGGCGGGCATCGGGGTCAACTTCGCGACCGGCGACGATGGCAACAACGCCGACCAACTCGGCGGCTCGTACACCAGCACCGGCTGGCCGGCCAGCTCGCCGTACGTGACCGGCATCGGCGGCGTGAGCATGGCGCTCGGCAGGAACGGTTCGATCGCGATGCAGACCGCCTGGGGCACGAACCTCACGCAGATCACGGACACGCAGGCGAACGGCTGGGCGGCGCTGGACGTCCCCAACAACGAGGGCTTCGTGTTCGGCTCGACCGGTGGCCTGAGCGATACCTACCCGCTGCCGTGGTTCCAGTACGGCCTGCCGTACAACCGGCGCGCGACGCCTGACATCTCGTGGCTCGCCGATCCGTACACGGGCGTCGAGATCATCTACTCGGCGGACGCGAGCAACGACCTGGCGATCGGGGTCATCGGCGGGACGAGCCTGGCGTGCCCGATGTTCTCCGCGCTCTGGGGCATCACGACGCAGGCGGCGGGGCACAACCTCGGCCAGGCGGCACCCTATCTGTACCGGCTGGACGGCTTGGCGATCACCGACATCCGGGCGGTGTCGTCGTCCCAGAACGTCTCGGGCTCGATCACCGATCCGTTCGGTACGAACCAGGAGAGCGCGCACGAGCTGGCGGCGCCGCTGCAGAATCTGCCGACGTTCTACAGTGCCTTCTACAACAGCCCGAACTCGACGCGGTGGTTCGTGATCACCTTCGGCACGGACACGACGCTGCAGGCGGGCCCGGGATTCGACCTCGCCACGGGGCTCGGGGTGCCCAACCCGCCGTTCTTCGTACAGGAGATCGCGCGGCGATCCCGCTAGCTCGTGGCCGCACGACCCATGTCGTGCGGCCGCCACGGGAGCGGAGGCCTGATCGGTTTGCGCCTCCGGTGCGAGCCGCTGCCGGGCTGAACCGGCCGGCGCGGCTCGCTGCGTGCGTACTGCCCGGGCATGCACTCCATGCCCGCAGTGCGGCACGCAGTGCCGGCCAGCGCTAGCGGCCGCCGGGCTCGCGGTCGAGCGCGAGCACCGTGTCGAGCAGCACGTTGGCGCCGTTCTCGATGTCGCCGGGGCGCGAGTACTCCTGCGGCGCGTGGCTGATGCCGCCGACGCTCGGGATGAAGATCATGCCGATCGGCCCGATGCGGGCCATCTCCTGCGCGTCGTGGCCGGCCCCGCTCGGCATGCGCCGCGTCGTGAGGCCGCGCGCCGCGGCGCGCGCGGCGATCAGCGCCTGCAGCGCGGGGTCGGTGAGCGCAGGCGCTGCGAGCGCGTGGCGCTCGAAGCGAAAGCTGGTCCCGTTCTGGCGCCCGATCGCGTCCGCGGCCGCGCGGATCTGCTCGTACAGGCGTTCGATCTTGCCGGCGTCGAGGTCGCGCAGCTCCATGCCGAGCCTGACCCGGCCGGGCACGACGTTGTAGGCGCCGGGCTCGGCCCTGAGCCAGCCGACGGTGCCGACCTGCGCGCCGGGGCTCGCCGTGACCACCGCGTTCAGCTTGTCGACGAAGCGCGCCGCGGCGAGCAGCGCGTCGCGCCGCTCCGCCATCGGCGTCGTGCCGGCGTGGTTCGCGAAGCCCTCGACCGTGACCTCGGCGTCGAGGATGCCGACGATGCCCTCGACGACGCCGATCTGCGTCTGCGCCCGCTCGAGCACGCCGCCCTGCTCGATGTGCAGCTCGAGGTAGGCGCGGACGCTGCCCGGCGGCCGCCGCACCTCGGCGAGCCGCTCGGGATCGCCGCCGACGAAGCGCACGCCGTCGCGCACGCGCTTGCCGCTCTGCGACATCGAGTCGAGCCGCGCGGCGTCGATGGGGCCTGCGAGCGCGGCGCTGCCGAGCATGACGCCCTCCTCGTTCCCGAACACGATCACCTCGAGCGGGTGGCGCAGCTGCAGGTGGCGCTCGGCGAGCACCTGCGCGACCTCGATCGCCCCGAGCGAGCCGACGTCGCCGTCGTAGTTGCCGCCCTCGGGCACCGAGTCGATGTGCGAGCCGATGACGATCGGCTTGAGCGTCGCGTCGCTGCCGGCGCGCCGGCCGACGAGGTTCCCGGCCGCGTCGACCGTGGCGGCGAGGCCGGCCGCGCGCATCAGCCCGAGCACGTACTCGCGCCCGGCGCGGTCGGCCTCGGAGTAGGCGACCCGGCTGACGCCGCCCTGCGGGTTCTTGCCGTACTCGGCGAGCGCGCCGAGGTGCGCGACGAGGCGCGCGCCCTGGACCGCGGCCGCGGGCGCGGCGCCGGCGGCCCGCGCGCTGAGCGGGAGCAGCAGGAGGAGGGTCAGGATGGCCTTCATGTCGCGAGTCTCCGCGCCGGGCGCCGCCCGGAACTGCCCGCCGGCGGCGGGCCCGAGCGCGGACTCTACACCGCGCGGCGCGGGGGGACGCGGGCGCCGTCAGCCGCTGCCGGGCGAGGGCTCCGGCGACACCCACTCGAGCACGTCGAGATAGCTCCTGACGTTGTCGACGAAGCGCGCCGCCTCCCAGCCGCGTGCGTAGCCGCGCTTGAGCTGCAGGTAGAACCGCTCCTGCGCCAGCAGCGGCAGGAACTCGCGCACGTCCTGCCACGAGTCCGGGTCCTTGCCGTGCGACTGCGCCAGCACGCGCGCGTCCTCGAGGTGGCCGTAGCCGATGTTGTAGGCGGCGAGCGCCAGCCAGGTCCGGTCCGGCTCCGGCACGCGCGCCGGGATCGACTCGCGCATCTGGTGCAGGTAGCTTGCGCCGCCGCGGATGCTCTGCGCGGGATCGGCGCGGTCTTCGATGCCGAGCGCCTCGGCGGTCTCGGCGGTCAGCATCATCACGCCGCGCACGCCGGTCGGCGAGACCGCGAGCGGGTTCCAGCGCGACTCCTGGTAGCCGATCGCGGCCAGCACGCGCCAGTCCTCGCCGACCTGGCGCGCCGTCTCCTCGAAGTGCCGGCGCAGCGCCGGCAGCCGGTCCTCGGCGTCGCGCACCAGCTGGCGCGCGCCGGCGTAGTCGAAGCGGTCGTCGGCGGCGTAGTAGCGCTGCACCAGCGCCGGCATGTCGCTCTCGATCGAGGCGAGGTAGGCGTCGACGCGCGCCGCGAGCGCGCGGTCGCCGCGCGGCAGCGCCCAGGCGAGCTCGCTGGCGTTCGGCAGGTTGAAGGCGATGCGCAGCTCCGGGTGGAAGTTGCGGGTCAGCGAGAACTCGTTGCGGTCGGCGACGGTCGTGTCGATCTCGCCGGTCCAGACGCGGTCGAGGAGGTCGAGCGTGTCGACGCCGTCGACCTCGGTGTACCTGAGCGCCGGCACGCCGCGCGCGAGCTCGGCGAGCGCGGCGGCGTGCGCGCTGCCGGCCACGACCTCGAGCGTGCGCGTGCCGAGCGCGTCGAGCCGCTCGGGTCGCGGCCGGTCGCGGCGGTGCACGAGGTGCAGGCGGACCCGCTGGTAGGGGCGCGAGAAGGCGACCTCGCGCTCCCAGGCGGAGGTGATCGACAGGCCCGCGGCGCCGAGGTGCGCCCGGCCGCTCGCGACCTCGGCGAGCACGGCGGCGGGCGTGCGCAGCGTCACGAACTCGACCGGCACGCCGAGCTCGTGGGCGAAGCGCGCCGCGAGGTCGAATTCCGGGCCCTCGGGGCCCTGCGCGCCGTAGTAGTAGGCGGTCGGGCTGTTGCGGGTCGCGACCTTGAGGACGCCGAGGATGCGCACCTGCTCGAGCACGCCCGGCCGGGCGCTGCAGGTGCCGAGCAGCGCCACCGCGACCAGCCCGAGGGCGAGCGCCGCCGCCCGCGGCAGGTGCCGCGCCGACCACGTCCGAGGGGGGTCCGGGGTGCTGGTCCGGCCTGCCATTCGTGTAGAATACCTGCCCCGGGACTACCGACCGGCGCCGCGGAGAGGTGGCAGAGTGGTCGATTGTACCTGACTCGAAATCAGGCGTGGGCTTACGCCCACCGTGGGTTCGAATCCCACCCTCTCCGCCACTTTTTCCGCCGCTGATCTTGTCGGCACGCGGGCAGCGCCCCGCCAGGGCGCGCGGGCGCTGGCTACGGCGCCCGCCGGCCCGTCGACACCGGCCGCCGGTCCTGCTCGGCGAGCTCGGCGATCGCGGTCGCGTAGGCGCGCGCGAACTCCTCGGCGAAGGCGTGCGGCAGCCCCTCGGGCGAGGTCTGCGCGAGCACCCTGTAGATCTCGGCGTACATCTCCCAGTACTTCTGCCCGGGCTCGGCCGTCAGCGGCCCGCTGCGCGACAGCGCCTCGGCGAACTGCTGCTCGAGCTGCTCCGGCGCGAGGCGCCGCAGGTAGTCGGCGATCGCGTCCTGCAGCGCGATCTGCGTCGCCTGATCGTGGCGCTTGAGCTCGTTGAAGCTCTGGCGCACCGCCTCGAGCGGCAGCAGGAAGCGCGTCGAGCGCGGCCCGAACAGGCGCGTGATCGCGTCGTCGACGCTGGTCGCGGCCTTGAGCGGGTTCTGCTCGGCGCGCGTGATGCTGGTGTCGTCGATGCGGTAGCGGCCCTTGGACTCGACGCGCGTCTGCTGGTTGGTCATGAGCCCGAGCACCATCTCCCGCAGCAGCTGCCCGGCGAGCGCGAGCGCGGCGTTCGCCTGCTCGACCGACAGGGGCGCCGGGTCGAGGCCGGTGCCGCGGAAGAAGGCGAGCACCGCCGGCGCGTGGCCGCCGGCCGCGCTGCGCCCGGCGGCGCGCACCCCAGGGGTCGCGACGCTCTGCACCGGGATCACCTGGCCGTAGGCGTCGACCGCGCGGATCGGCTTGGCCGGCGCGGGCGGGGAGTCGTCGGGCGGCGGCGTCGGGTCGGCGATCAGTCGCTTGAGGTCGAGCTCGGCGCCGAGGTCGCCGTGGGTCGCGAGCGCGAAATCCGCCTCGGTGGCGAGGTCGAGGGCCGCCACCGAGTCGTCGTCGGGCGGGAAGTCGTTTTCCTGCGTGACGGTGACGAGCATGTCGTAGCCGCCCATCCGCAGCCGGTCGCCGTCGCGCAGCGGCTGCGCGTTGTCGCGGCCGAGCGCGGTATTGGCGAGGTTCAGGAACGTGCCGTTGGAGCTCGTGTCGACGACGTACCACTGGCCGCCGCGGTGCTCGATGGTCGCGTGGTGGCCGGACAGGAAGCGCTCGGGGTCCGGCAGGACCCACTCGTTGTCTCCGGCACGGCCGATCCGCCCGCCGTGCACGCCGAACACGCGCGTCGCGCGTTCGCCAAGCACGGCGGCCCGCGGGCCGGTGACACGGAGTCTCAGCGCCATACCCTCTCCCCGGGTAATATGGCAAAAGGCTAGCGCGGTGGCGGGCGAAGGCAATGGCTGCGAGTCACATTTTCAAGGTCCAGTTTGTCCGCGAGGGCAAGGTCTGGGAGGTTTATGCGAAAAAAGTGACCCACGGCGGCCTGTTCGGCTTCATCGAGGTCGAGGACTTCGTGTTCGGCGAGCGCTCCTCGGTGGTCGTCGACCCGGGCGAAGAGAAGGTGAAGTCGGAGTTCGCGGGGGTCAAGCGCACGTGGCTGCCGATGCACGCGGTGCTGCGGATCGACGAGGTCAGGAAGAGCGGCGTCGGCAAGATCACGGCCTACGAGGGCGGCGGCAACGTGGCCCAGTTCCCGGTGGCCGTACCGACCCCGCTGCCCGACCCGGGCAGCCGCCGCTAGCGCGCGCCCGTCGCCGGCTCGCGGTGCGGTAGAATGTGGCCCCGGCGGTGGCGCCGGCCGTACCCGAGTTTCTGATGCTGCTGCTGCCCGGGGCTAGCGCCCTTTCCCGCTTCCGTATCGACAAGCTGCTCGCCGCCGTGCGGCAGCTGGAACCGGCGATCGACGGCCTCGAGGCCCACTACGTCCACTTCGTCGACCTGGCGCGCCCGCTCGCGGCGGCCGAGCGTCGCGTGCTCGAGCGGCTGCTCGAGTCGGACATCGCGCCCGCGCCGCCGGAGGGCGGCCTCAGGCTCGTGGTCATGCCGCGGCCGGGGACGATCTCGCCGTGGTCGAGCAAGGCAACCGACATCGCCCATGGCTGCGGCCTCGAGGCGGTGCGACGCATCGAGCGCGGCGTGCTCTACACGCTCGCGGCCCCGGGGACCCTCGGCGCCGAGCGCCTGCGCGCACTCGGCGCGCCGCTGCATGACCGCATGACGGAGTGCGTCGCGCTCGAGCTCGCGGCCGGCGAGGAACTCTTCGCCAGCGAGTCACCGCGGCCGCTCGCGAGCGTCGAACTCGGCGCCGATGGCCGTGCCGCGCTCGTCGCCGCGGACGCGCGCCTCGGGCTCGCGCTGTCCGCCGACGAGATCGACTACCTGCTCGATGCCTATCGAGTCCTCGGACGCGATCCCACGGACGTCGAACTCATGATGTTCGCGCAGGCGAACTCGGAGCACTGCCGGCACAAGATCTTCAATGCCGACTGGGTGGTCGACGGCGTCGCGCAGCCGAAGTCGCTGTTCGGCATGATCCGCAACACGCACGCGCATCACCCCGACGGGGTGCTGAGCGCCTATCGCGACAATGCCGCCGTGATCGCCGGCACCGTCGCCGAGCGCTACGCCGCGGATCCCGTGACGCGCGACTATCGCTATACGGCCGAGCCGATCGACATCCTGCTCAAGGTCGAGACGCACAACCACCCGACGGCGATCTCGCCGTTCCCGGGCGCGGCGACCGGCTCCGGCGGCGAGATCCGCGACGAGGGCGCGACCGGCCGCGGCGCCAAGCCGAAGGCCGGGCTGACCGGCTTCTCGGTCTCGAACCTGCGCATTCCGGGCTTCGAACAGCCCTGGGAGGGACCGGCGGGCCGCTCGCCGCGCATCGCCTCGGCGCTCGAGATCATGCTCGACGGCCCGATCGGTGCCGCCGCCTTCAACAATGAGTTCGGCCGCCCCGGCATCCTCGGCTACTTCCGTACCTACGAGCAGCGCGTTGCCGGCGATCCGCCGGGCGTCGTGCGCGGCTATCACAAGCCCATCATGATTGCCGGCGGCCTCGGCAACGTGCGCCGCAGCCACGTCGACAAGGCCGACGTGCCGCCCGGAGCGAAGATCGTCGTGCTCGGCGGGCCGGCGATGCTGATCGGCTTGGGTGGCGGCGCGGCCTCCTCGGTGGGCAGCGGCGCGAGCGCCGCCGATCTCGACTACGCCTCCGTGCAGCGTGGCAACCCCGAGATGCAGCGTCGCGCGCAGGAGGTCATCGACCGCTGCTGGGCGCTCGGCGAGCACAACCCGATCCTGCTCATCCATGACGTCGGTGCCGGCGGCCTGTCGAACGCCGTGCCCGAGGCGGTCGCGCACAGCAACCGCGGCGGCCGCATCGAACTGCGCGCCATCCCGACGGCCGAGCCGGGTCTGTCGCCGCTCGAGCTGTGGTGCAACGAAGCGCAGGAACGCTACGTGCTGTGCATCGAGCGCTCCCGGCTCGCGCTGTTCGAGACGCTGTGCGCGCGCGAACGCTGCCCGGTGGCGGTCATCGGCGAGATCTCGGACGACGGCGAGCTCGTGG
>DATKOP010000005.1:0-33613 GCA_035524595.1 Steroidobacteraceae bacterium
CCTCAAGCAGCCGAGCCACAAAGCGCAGGCGTTCGTCCATCTGGCAACACTCCCGCCACGGCATGTTGCGTCTCCCGCAAATGCCGGAAAGTGTTACCCATGTGCCCGGAATGAAGTGTTACCCCTCTCTCGGGAAGGGCACGCGCCGGCCGGCGCTGCGGCCTTGTTTTTCTGCCATTTGTTGGCCGTGGCGGCCAAGATATGCGGGAATTTACGCGCGGCCAGAATATGCTGAACTCTATTGCCGCGCCGCACGGCGGCCACCGCGCGCGGGCTCCTAACCGCGGGCTCCAACCCGGAACGGGACTAAATCGGGGAGCAGGTCATTTGGAGCCTCGCGCGGTCTTTCCTCGTCGCCTCCGGGCTGGCGCACGGTGCTTCCGACCGGGGCCTTAGGTCAGCGCGACCCGTGACGGCGGGTTGGCAGAACGAGCGGGGGAGGGCGCCAAGCAATGTTCTGGGCCGTGTTAATGCTTTTTAAAGCACATTAACGTTGTTAAATAGCTTTAAAAAGCATGTCCACTTGATAACAAACCCACAAGAGTGATATGCTTTTTATAGCTAGTTATGAGCCATAACAGGCTTTTTAAAGCATATGCCCAAGAAGAACACGCTATTGGAAGCCCCGCCGTACGCGGTCGAGCAGACACTGACTCGCCTCGGCGCCAACCTGCGCACGGCTCGGCTGCGCCGCAACCTTACCGTCGCGGCGGTAGCGGAGAAGATCGGCACGGGCCCGCGTGCAGTGATGGATGCAGAAAAAGGCAGGGTGGGTACCGGCGCCGCGGTCTATGTCGCGCTGCTGTGGACCTACGACCTACTTGGCCCAATGAACGAACTCGCTGATCCCACGCGCGATACCGAGGGACTCGCACTCGAACGCGCGCGTGGTCGCGCCCGTCCCCGGACCGGCACATCCGGGGACCTCGACAGTGACTTCTAAGTTCGGCGCGACCGAGTGTTTCGTGTACCTGGTGCTGCCGGGCGCGACCTCGTTCGTCACCGCTGCCCGCTTTGCGCTGGAGCCCGATCGCAGCGGCGAGCCACTCGGACGCTTCGTCTACGCCAAGAGCTATCTGGCGCGGCCTGAAGCTGTACCGATCGATCCAGTCGAACTCAAGCTTGGCACTCGGACCTACGAGAACCGACGGCTGCAGGGCGTATTCGGTGCTCTGCGCGACGCAAGCCCAGATTACTGGGGCCGCCGCCTCATGGAGCGGCACAGTGGCGAAGCGACCCTCGGTGAGATCGACTACCTGCTCTACTCGCCCGACGACCGCGCTGGAGCGCTCGGTTTTGGCCTCGGCGCGGAGCCCCCCGCGCCGCGGCGCAACTTCAACCGCACACTCGACCTAGAGCGACTGCAGGCGATCGCGGACCGGGTCATCGCCGATGAGGAGTCGCCCGTCGGTGCCGATGCCGGCCAAGTGCAGGAGCTGCTGCTCGACGGCACGTCGATGGGCGGTGCGCGCCCGAAGACGGTCGTCGAGGACGACGGCGCACTCTGGATCGCGAAGTTCAATCGGCCGGACGACGAATGGAACTCGGCGCGCGTTGAGCACGCGATGCTTCAGCTGGCCAAACATTGTGGCATCGACGCGGCGTTGAGCCGAGTTGAGAAGGTCGGTGATCGAGATGCGGTGCTTGTCCGGCGCTTCGATCGTGAGAAGACCGCGACTGGCTACCGACGTGCAAGGATGCTGAGTGCGCTGACGCTTCTTCGCTCAGGTGATACCTACACCGAGCGAGACCGGTGGTCCTATGTGCTGTTGGTCGAGGAACTGCGACGTCTCTCGGCGCAAGCGAAGCTCGACGCGCCAGAGCTATTCCGCAGGATGACGTTCAACGCGCTGATTTCCAACATCGACGACCACCCACGCAACCACGCCGTAATCGCTCTCGACGCCGACTGGCGTCTGTCGCCGGCCTACGACCTTACGCCCGCAAGACAGATAAGCCTTGAGCGCCGCGACCTCGCGATGGAGTGCGGCGATTACGGCCGCGCAGCGCAAGCCGCCAACCTATTGTCCCAATGCGCGCGCTTCTTGCTCGAACGCAACGCCGCTCAGCGTATCGTCGACGACATGGAGCAGACCGTGAAGACGCGCTGGTATGAAGTCGCGCGCCGTGCCGGAGTCTCAGAGCAGGACTGCGCGCGGATCGCCCCATCCTTGGCTTACCCCGGCTTTCGCTACGAGACGTCGGCCTCACCCCCTTAGGACCGAGGCGGCCGGGCGAGCGAACGTCAGGTTGACGAAGACATCGGCCGCGGGAGCGCGCCGAGATCTTCGGGAGCACTCGATTCGGTTCAATCACGCCCCATCGGCCTGACCGCGGGACCACCTGACCGGACCGCCGGGACGCGCTCATCGAGCTCTTGACCGCCCTGTCGATCCGCCAGAGCAATCCATCACTTCCCGCCCGCCCGCCCGTCCGTCTGCGGGTCCGGCGAAACCGGCCAACATTCCGTGGAAATTGGCGAAACCGGCCAATGCTTGGTGGAAACACGTCGGCTCCCCGGGCGAGAACCGGCCCCGCTGACGGAGAAACTGGCCAAAGTAATCCGCAATCCCGGCCATCGGATCCCGGAATCGACAGGCCTAGTGCGACGCGGGTCGCTTCGGGGCCGGCGGCGCGAGCCCCTGCAGCGCGGTCTGCACGGCGAGCTCGTCGTTGCCCTGGTCCCTGAACAGGTCCGCCTCCGGCACCGGGACGTGGCGCTGGCCGTCGAGGTGCTCGGTGAGCTGTATGCCGCCGCGTCCCTCGTAGAGGAAATCGCCGTCCGTGCCGACGAAGCGGACCGAGAGCGACAGCGCCTTCACGTAGCCGTAGTGCGTCGGGCTGAAGATCGCGCCGAAGCCGCTCTTCGACGTGGCCGCGAGCTCCCGGATCCCGTCCCAGGTCGCGTAGTCGTCGTGGTAATAGGCGCTGCGCGCCTCGACGGCCACCACGACCACGGCTGCCGCCTCGTGGGCATCGCGCACGGCCGCCGCGACCCGGGCGCGCGCCGCGCGGAACTTGGCCGGGTCCGCGTGCCCCGTATAGGGATCGTAGAGTCCGCCGACGCCGTGCTGCTCGTCGCGCCAGCGCTGCGCCCAGTCCTCGGCCGGCACGACCTCGAAGCCGAGCTTCGTCAGCCGGTCGGTGACCAGCTGCGCGTAGCGTGCCTGCGCCGCGTCGTGCTGCTCGATCGCGCCGATCTCGAGCGGGGCCAGCGCGACGCGGTGGTAGCGCGCGAGCAGCTCGTCACGCGAGGGCCGCCCCGCGACCGCGGTCTCGGCCGGCGCCGCGGGGGCGACCGCCGGCTCCCTGGCCTCCGGCGGCTGCGCGCCGCGCGCCAGCGGGTCGAGGGCGATGCCGAGCGCGCGCTCGTCGCGGGCCGGATCGGACATGATGAACTTCGGGTCGATTCCCACCGTCTCCATCATGGCGTCGCCCTGCTTGACGTAGCGCAGCACCTGCAGCCCGCCGACCCCCTGATAGAGCACGCGGCCGTCCGCGGCATCGAGGCGCACGACCAGCGTCAGCGCCGGCACGTAGCCACTGGCCCCGCCGCTGGACAGCAGGCCGCCCAGTCCGGTGCGGCCGGTGCAGGAGTCGCTGACACCGTCCCAGGCCGCCTTGCCGTTGACGTACGGCGCCGCCCGCTCGACGACGGCCACGCGCAGCCAGGCGTCGACCGGGTGCTGGTGCCGGTACTCGCTGACGATGTACTCGCGGTAGGCGCGGATCTTGTCGTTGTCCGCGTGCCCGGTCATCGGGTCGTAGAGTCCGCCGAGCGTGGTCTTGGCGCGGTCCTGAATCTCGCGCATCGCCTGCGGCGGCACGAGCTCGAAGCCGGCCGGCGCCAGGTGCGCGAGGATCGCCTGCTCGAGCCGGCGCGCGACCGCTTCCGCGTCCGGGACGCGATCGGGCACCGTCACCGTCATGACGCCGACGGACCTGACGGTCGCGAGCAGCTCGGTGCGCGGCACCTTGAAGCGCGGGTCGGGCGCGGCCGGCGCGTTCGCGGCCGGCGCCGCCCGGGCGGCCGCAGCGAGCGCCGCGGCCGCGAGCAGCAGTGCGAACAGCGGCGAACGGCTCATGGCTCCTCCTGCTTCGGCGGGGCCGAGGACTGCGGCGCCGCGAGCCCGGTCAGGTACAGTCGGACGAGCGGCGCGTCAGTCGACTCCGGCGCGCGCTCGAGGTACGCCTGCAAGGCCCGTACCGCCGCGTCACGCTCGCCGCGCTCGCGGTACAGGAGCCCGAGCTGGCGGTACGACGAAACGGGCGTGCCCGGCAGCGTCGTGGCGCGCGTGTAGGCCGCGATTGCCTGCGCTTCGGTCGCGGCCGTCCGCGGCACCGCCGCGCGCGCAGCCTCGCCCTCGAGGTAGGCCGCGCGCGCGCTGTCCTGGCGCGCGATCTCGGCACGGAGCAGCGCGCCCGCGCGCTCGGGCTTGCCGCTCTCGAGCAGCACCGCGGCCTGGTCGAGGCCGAGCCCGGCCGTCCGGGCATGGTACGCGTCGCGCCCCACCTCCCGGCCGGCGCCGGTCGCCGACTGGAACTCGCCCGTGACCAGATCCTGGGCGCTCCGCCGGCGCTCCTCGAGCTTGGGGTGCGACGCGTACTTGACGGGCTCGCTGGCGCCGACGGCCGGCGCGGCGGCGGCGAGCTTCTCGAACACCCGCACCGCGCCGGAGACGTCGTAGCCCGCGGCCGCCATGCGCCGCATGCCCTCGCGGTCGGCCTCGCGCTCGAGGTCACGCGAGTAGCCGGCCACCGACGCCACCGACCAGACGTCGAGCACCTTCTGCGGCATCGCCCCGATGTCGCCGGCGCCCGTGCCGTAGCGGGCGGCGACGATCGTCAGCAGCACGCCGAAGATGTTGCCGAGCGCGTGCGAGGTCGCCGCCTTGTGCCGCTGGTCGCGACGCTCGCGCAGCAGGTGCTGGTTCGCGTAGTGGGTGATCTCGTGGCCGAGGATCGCCGCGAGCTCGGCCTCGTCGTCGAGGTCGCACAGCAGCTCGGTCGTGACGAAGACCGCGCCGTTCGGCAGCACGAAGGCGTTGGCCGACGCGTCCTTGATTGCCCGCACGCGCACCGGCTGCGGCGGCGCTGCGGGATCGCTGGCGAGCAGGCGGTCCGCGACGCCCTGCAGGTAGGCATCGAGCTCGGCCAGGCCGAGAAGGCGTCCGCTGCGCTCGATGCGCTTCTCGAGATCCCGGGCGGCGGCGTCGAGATCGTGCGCCTCCTCGGGGGTCGCCGGGGCGAACGCGGGTCCGCCCGGCGCGGCCGGAGCGGCCGCGCACGCGCCGCCGGCGGCCGCCACCGACAGGGTGACCGTGGCGAGCAGCCGCGGCAGCATCCGCGGTTCGACGCGCTGTGCGCTCATCGATCCTCCCCGTCCCTCGAGCGCCCGCGCACCATAGCGCAGGCCACGGGCGGGCTCCCGCCCGCCTCGGCGTCCTCGCGCGGAGTCTCGGCCGCGGGGCGACTGTCCGCCATGGGGCGATCCTTGGACACCCCCAAGCGCGACCCCCGCCGGCCGGGCGGCGCCTTCCGCAACCGCGACGACCGCGTGCCGCGCGAGCCGCCCGCGATGCGGCGCCCGCGGTCCGGGGCGTCCCCGCGGGCACGTGGCGACCGGAGCCGGCGGCAGCCCAGCCCAGCCAGGGACCTGCGCCGACCTGGCGACGGGCGGCGGGCCCGCACCCAGAGCGACCGCCGCCACGCCGCCGCGGCTACGGCGCGTCACGCTCGTGCCGCCGGGCATCGAGCTCCAGAGGCGAGCTCGCGTAGCCGACCGCGACGATCTCGCGCAGGTAGCGCGGCAGGAACGCCGCGATCGAGCCGGCCTGCTCGTACTGGTGCACGTGTCGCAGCTCATGCGACGCCAGCCGGTTGGTCAGGTGGCCGGCGCGGATGAAGACCGCGTGGCCGAAGGTGACGCCGATCGTCCCTCGACCGAGCAGACCGGTGGCATCGGCCGCGGCCCACAGTTCGGCGTCGCCAGGTAGCGGCAGCTCCGGGTCCAGCCGGATCCGGACCCGCTCGGGCTGGCGCACGCCGACCGCCACGGCGAGCTGCCGCTCGATCGGCGTGAGCGGCCTGCCCGAGGCGAGCGCCAGTGCTTCCTGCGCCTCGACCCAGGCGATGACCCGCGGCAGCAGCCGCGGCAGTTCGGCGGCAAGGTCCAAGGCAGACTCCCCGTCACGAGCTTTGGCATGCGACGTTGGCGGACGCGGCGCGCGCTTTCAAGCGTGCCGCACGCGCGGCGCCATCGGGCCCTCCTGATTCGGCGCGCGCGACCGCGCCCGGCGGGGACGAGGTGGGGCGGACCGCGGCGGACCGGCGCCCGCGACCTCTCCGGTGTTCAATGCCTTGCGGCCGATTCCGCCGGCCCGCGGCCCGCGCGCATCGCGGCCGACGATGCGCTGCGCCCCTCCCCGGAGCGATCGCGCGGCGCGGCGCCTATACTCCCGTCATGAGACCACTGCCCACCGCCTGCGCTGCCCTCGCCGCATTGCTCGCGCTCCCGCCCGTCGCCGCCACCGGCAAGCAGCCGCCGAAGCACACCTCGACGATCGGCACCGAGAAGCTCGTCGTCCCCGCCAAGCTCCAGCGCGGCGAGTACCTCTGGGTGCCCGAGGTCTCGCCCCACGGGCCGGTCGTGATGATCGTGTCGCTGCCGGAGCAGAAGGCCTACGTGTACCGCAACGGCGTGATCATCGGCGCCGCGACCGTGTCCACCGGCAAGAAGGGCAAGGAGACGCCGACCGGCGTCTACACGATCCTGCAGAAGAACGAGGACCACTACTCGAACCTCTACAACAACGCGCCGATGCCGTACATGCAGCGCCTCACGTGGTCCGGCGTCGCCCTGCACGCCGGGCGGCTGCCCGGCTACGCGGCCTCGCACGGCTGCGTGCGCCTGCCGTACGACTTCGCCCAGAAGCTCTACGGCGTCACCAAGACCGGCCTCACGGTGGTGGTCTCGGACACCAAGCAGTTCCCGGTGTCCGTGGCCCACCCGGGACTCGTGGCGCCGGTGACGACGACCGGCGCCACGGTCACCGAGCCGGCGGCCGGCGGCGATCTCTTCTGGCGGCCGGAAGCGGCGCCCGAAGGGCCGGTCACGATCCTGATGACGGTCGAGGACCGGCGCATCCGCGTGTTCCGCGGCGGGCTCGAGATCGGCCGCGCGCCCTTCGTGCTCGGCGCCACGCAGCGGCCGATCACGCTGCACGTGCTGACGCGCCTCGAGCCCGCGGCCGATGCCGCGCCGGATCCGGCCACCGGCAGGCCGGCGGCCCGCTGGCTGATGGTCTCGGGCCGCGAGGAGGACACCGTGTCCACCGAGCAGCTGCTCGGCCTCTTCACGATCGCGCCGCAGTTCCTGGCGAACGTCGCCGGCGTCGTCACGCCCGGCACCACGCTGGTCGTGACGCAGCCCGCGGCGAACGCGGCCGCCCGCACGACGGTGACCGACAACGTCGTCGCCGTGGAAGCCGATACGCCCAGCCAGGACTAGCGGTCGCGGTCCGCGGCAGGCCCGCCGCCGCGGGCCACGCGTCGCTGGCCGGGATCAGTACTGCGCGCGCTTCCAGCCCTTGCCGGGATTGAAGCGCGTGATCTTCGCGGCCTGATCGGCGGTCGCGTCGCCGAGATCCTTCTCGTAGACGACGCCGGTGTGGTTGACGATGAAGGTCATGATGCCGGAGTTCGCGTACTTCGCCGGCCACGCGATCACCGCAAAGCCACCCATCAGGTGATCGCGCAGCAGGTAGTCGTAGGCGCCGCCCGGAGCGTCCTTGCCCTGCGCCGTGAGGATGCGGAACAGGTAGCCCTGGTAGGGACTCGGCGCATCGCCCGTCGCGACGTAACCCTTGGCTTCCGCGGCGGCGACCAGCCGGCCGAGCGGGCTCGCCGGCGCGCCCTCCGGGGCCGCCCAGTAGAGCCCGTCGCGCTTGCCCGGGCTCGACATGATGCGCCGCGCATAGTCGTGGACGCCGTTGTGATCGCCGTCGTGCACGGCGTACTCGCGCTGCGCGTCGACGATCGCGAGCAGCGTCTGGATCGTGTCGAGCTCGTTGCGGCCGATGCGGCGCTTCAGCACCTCCTCCTTGCCGGCCGCGGCGTCGAACTGCCAGCGGCCGTCCTTCCTGACGAGCGGTGCCGGAAAGGGCCACGGGTCGTCGCCGGCGGTCAGCGTCGCGCGCGCGTCCCCGTTCGCGACGATCGCGTGCTTCGCATCGTAGAGCGCGACGAACTGCCGCCAGTCGGCGCGGTCCGCGACCGGATCCCCGGACGAGATCCAGTCCTCGGCGGACGGGCCGACCACCGCGAGCAGGGCCTTGAGGTCCGCGGCCCGCGTCGCCGCCACCAGCGCCGCGACGGCCTCGTCGGGCGTCGCGTAGCTCTGCTGCGCGGCCTTCGCCGCGGCAGGCTGGGCCGGGGCAGCGGTCTGCTCGGCGGCGGCCGGCATCGCGAGCGCGAGCAGCGCGATCAGCGCCGCCGCGAGGATGGGATTGCTGCTCGTCATGGGTGTGCGCTCCAGGATCTGCTCAGGGCCTAACGGCGACGGCCGCCGCCGCCGCTCCTGCCGCCGCCGCCCGACCGGCCGCCGTAGCTGCCGCCGCCGCGCGAACTCGCCGCGCGCGTGCCGCTGCCGCTGCTGACGCCGCCGAAGCCGCCGTCGCCGCGGCCGCGCGAGGAGGAGCCCGCTGCGCCGCCGACGTCGCGGGTCGAGGCGCTCGCGCCGCCGCCGCCGCGCTGCCCGCCGCCGACGTCGCGGGTCGAGGCGCTCGGCCCGCCACCACGGCCGCCCGCGCCCTGCTCGCGGCCGCGGTACGAGTCGCGGGCCGCCGCGCCCTGGTCGCCACGGCCGAACCTGTTGGCGGTGCCCTGGTCGCGGTAGGCCACGCCGCCGCGGTGGTCGACGTTGTGGTTCCAGTTGCCGTTGCCGATGTTCGCCTTGTTGAAGTTGTTGTAGCGGTTGACGTTGATGTTGACGCTGCCGCCGCCCCAGATGCAGTTGCCCCAGATCGCGGCGCCGACGAAGACGCCGGCCGCGAACGCGAGCCCCGGCGCATAGACGTAGCCCGGCGGGTACATGTAGTACGGCGGGTACGGGTAGCCCCAGTACCCGTACACCGAGGCCGGATCGTAGGTGGGGACGTAGACGACCTCGGGCTTCGACGACTCGATGACGTAGACGGTGTTCGACTCGATCACCTCGGTCTTGACCACCTGCTCGGGCGTCGTCTTGAGGTTGCCGTTGGCGGCCGCCTTGCCGCGCAGCGTCTGCACCGTCTTCATGACCTCGGCTTGCTGCGCGAGGAAGGCGTCGCCGAGCTTCTGCATCCACTCGAGGTTGTCGTTCATCTGCTGCAGGACCTGCGGCACCGCGGTCATCGACTTGACCGCCGGGTCCCAGGGCTGCTTCTGCATCGCGGCCTCGAGCTCCTTGCCCGTGACGTTCGGATTCGCCTTCGACCAGCGCGCCGCCATGATGACTTCCATCGGATAGGTGGAGGCCATCAGGATCTGCGCGAGCAGATCGTCCGGATAGAGCGCGATCGGCGCGAGGATCTGCTCGAGCTCCTGCGGCGAGAAGGTCGCCTTGGCGGGCGCGGCCGACGAGGCCGGCGCGGCCGGCGCGGCCGTGCCCGATGTCTGGGCGAGGACCATCGATGCCGACACCAGAGTGGACAGCAACAGCGCGACGACCAGGCGGGCGTGGAGGTTCTTCACGGCGGCTCCGGGGGCTTGGAACGTTGCCGGATTGCGCAAGCAGCGGCTGCCTGAGCGTACCCGCGGCGGTGACCGCGACTATATCCGGGTTCCCCCCTATGCGGCGATCCTCGGGATCGCGACGCCCGGCGCCGGCGCGATCCCGGCCGGCGGCCCGTGATGCGCTGCGATCAGACGCCGATGCGGCGTCGCTGACGCGGGAAAGGGCGCCGCCTGCGGCCCCGGCCGGGCCCCGGGTCGAACGATCTTCGTGCCGCGCCCCGCTGCCGCGGTGCGCTACGGCTTGAGGCCGAAGACCGCGACGCCGCTCGGCGTGCCGACGTAGACCTTGCCGTTCGCGATCGTCGGCGTGATGAACTTGTTGCCGGTGCCGAAGTGGTCGACGCCGCCCGCGGCCTGGTTGCTGTTGTAGAACTCATTGCCGAGGTTGGCGGGATCGAGGGCGTGCAGCACCGCGGTCTGGCCGGCGCTGCTCTCGACCGCCCAGACGATGCCGCCGCTCGCGCCGTTGGCCGACACCGACGGCGAGGCGCCCGGGTAGCCGAAGGTGTTGCCGCTCTGCGAGGCGGGTGTCGCGCCGAGCCTGGCCTGCTTGATCGCGAAGGCCTTCAGCGTGCCGCCGACGTCGGCGTAATAGACGCTGCCGGCGTAGTACGCCGGCGCCGACCAGATGCCGCCGGGCAGCGCGCCCGCGAGGTCCTGCCAGATCGCGTTGTTCGACGTGCTGAAGTGGCCGAGGCTGTCGCGCCGCACGACGTACAGGTGCCCGTCCTTGCCGGCGCCGACCGCGAGCTGGCGGACCGTGCCGCCGCTGTCCTGCAGGTCCGGCAGCAGCATCGGCGCGCCGGAGCCGAGGTCGACGTCGCCCGCCGACTCGGAGACGTCGTTGCTCATCGCGAAGTAGTCGACGACCTGCATCGGGGCCGCGGTCGAGATCTTGACGAAGGCGTTGCCGTAGTCGCGGTTCACCGGCAGCCCGCCGGCGTCGAGCGCCGGGTCGAAGGTGCCGTTGGCGACCAGCGCATACAGGTTGCCCTGGCCGTCCGCCGCCATGCCGCCGCCGGCCTGCCAGATCGCCCCCTCGCTGCCGTTCGGGACGACGTTGAGCACGCGCGTCTGCGCGAGCGTGTGTCCGTCGTAGCCGATGATCCAGCCGGTGTACGGGTCGAAGTCGCAGTGCGATGCCCACGCCGTGTAGACGGTGCCCGCGACCAGCAGCAGGCCCGCGCGCTCCTTGTACTGCCCCGGGTCGAACACGACCCGGCCGTTGCTGCTGTTCGCGCCGTTGCCGGGGTAGCTCGCCTGCACCGTCACCGGGCTGCCCGCCTGCTCGGCGAGCGTCGTCAGGTCGAGCGCGTGCAGTCGCTGGTAGTAGGTGCCCGCGGCCTTCGACATCGCGACCGCATACAGCGTGCCGTTCGTCCCGGCGGCACGGTCGATGACCGGCGTCGAGGTGATGCCGATCTCGGGCGCGACCTGGCCGCAGCCGCGGTTGTCGCTGGTCGTCTCGCCGCTGCCGAGCAGGCTCCTCTTGACCAGCTGCGTGCCGTCGTCGGCGTCGAAGGCGTAGACGGTCCCGTGCTCGGTCACGACGTAGAGCACGTTGTGCATGCCGCCGCCGACGCTGAGGCCCGCGACCACGAGCGGCTGGGCGTCGACCAGTCCGTCGACCGCGAGCACCCGCAAGAGGCCGAAGCGCGTGCTGCCGACCGTGGCCGGCGTCAGGATCGTCTCGCTGAGGTTCTGCCCGGTGCGCGCGCTGTCGTTGTGGTAGGTCAGGACGTCCGTGAGCGCCGCGGCCGCGGTCACCGTCAGGCGCGCGCCGGCGCTCGTGATGCTGCCGGCGGAGTTGCTGACGCGCACCGTGAAGCTCGCGCCGTCGTCGCCGGCGGCGACCGGCGGCGTCGTGTAGCTCGCGGCGTTCGCGCCGGAGATGTCCTGGCTGTTCTTCTGCCATTGATAGGCGAGCGGCGCGCTGCCGCTCGCGACGACGCTGAAGCTCGCGGCCTGCCCGGCCGCGACCGTGGCCGGCGCCGGCGGCGTGACGATCGTCGGCGCCACCGGCGGCGACTGCATGCCGCCGCCGGATGAGCCGCCGCAGGCGGCGAGCGCCGCCGTGAGCGCGATTATCCCGAGCCGCATCCGCATGGCGCCTGCTCCCTGTGCCGCGTCGTGCGCGTCAATGGCCCACTCTAGAGCGGGGCGCCGTGGCGGGCCACTGTCGACATTCGGCGACAGCGGCGCGGCGGCCGGCGGGCCGGCTGGCGGGGCGCGGCGGCGCCCGGCGCGCGGCGCCGCGCTCAGGCGCGAACGCGATCCACGGCCGGCAGGACATAATCGCGGAAGCGCTCGCGCAGCGTCAGCTTGTGGATCTTGCCGGTGCCGGTCATCGGCATCGCGTCGAGGAACGCGACGTCGTCCGGCAGCCACCAGCCCGCGACCTTGCCGCGCATGAACTCGATCAGCGCCGGGCCCTCGAGCGCGCTGCCCGGGCGGCGCACGACGATCAGCAGCGGCCGCTCCTGCCACTTCGGGTGCGCCACGCCGATCACCGCCGCCTGCAGCACCTCGGGATGGCCGCAGGCGACGCCCTCGAGCTCGACCGAGCTGATCCACTCGCCGCCCGACTTGATGAGGTCCTTGGCGCGGTCGACGAGCGCGATGTGGCCGTGTGCGTCGATGCTCGCGACGTCGCCGGTCTTGAGCCAGCCGTCGCCGTCGAGCGCCGCGCCGCCCTCGCCCTTGAAGTAGCCCGACGCGACGAACGGCCCCTTGACGCGCAGGTGCCCGAAGGCGACGCCGTCGTGCGGCAGCGGCCGCTCGTCGCCGTCGACGATCCGGTAGCGCATGCCGCAGATCGCCCGGCCGGACTTCATGCGCCGGTCGATGCGCTCGGCGAACGGCAGCCCGTCGCTGCCGGGCAGCATCGTGGCACTCGACCCGGCCGGCGCCTCGGTCATGCCCCAGGCCTGCATCAGCTCGACGCCGTAGTCGCGCTCGAGCTTCTCGACCAGCGCGCGCGGCGGCGCGGAGCCCGACGACACCGACAGCCGCAGCGTCGAGAAGCGCTGGCGCGTGCGCTCGAGCCAGTCGGCGAGGATGATCCACATGCTCGGCACGCCGCAGGTGATCGTCACGCCCTCGCCCTCGATCAGCTCGTAGAGCTTCTCCGGCTCGTAGCTGCGCCCCGGCAGCACGAGCCGCGCGCCGATCATCGGCGCCACGTACGGCAGGTGCCAGGCGTTGGCATGGAACATCGGCGCCATCGGCATCACGACCTCGCGCGTGCCGTTGCGCGCGCCGACGCCGATCATGCCGGTGACCAGCAGCGAGGACAGCACCGCCGAGCGGTGCGAGTACAGCACCCCCTTCGGGTTGCCGGTGGTGCCGGAGGTGTAGCAGAGCGTCGAGGCCGTGCGCTCGTCGAACTCGGGCCAGCGGTAGTCGCCGGACTCGGGCGCGAGCAGCTCCTCGTAGCAGAGCAGCGGGCCGAGCGTGGAGCTCGCCGGCATGCGCTCGCGCGGCGTCATCATCACGAAGTGCGTGACGCTGGCGAGCCGCGGCGCGAGCTGCTCGGCGACCGGCAGCGTCGCGCCGTCCACGAACAGCAGCCGGTCCCCGGCGTGGTTGATGATGTAGACGAGCTGCTCGGCATGCAGGCGCGGGTTGACCGTGTGCAGCACCGCGCCGAGCCCGGAGACGCCGTAGAACATCTCGAAGTGCCGGTGCGTGTTCCAGGCCAGCGAGCCGACCCGGTCGCCGGGCGCGATGCCGAGCCGCGCCAGCGCCTGCGCGAGCCGCCGCGCGCGCAGGCCGGCCTCGCCGTAGCTCGTGCGGTGCACCTCGCCCTCGATGGTGCGGGCGACGATCGCGGTGTCGGCGTGGTAGGTCGCGGCGTGCTCGAGCAGCGCCGAGACCAGCAGCGGCACATCCATCTGCAGACCCTGCAGCATGCGCGGTTCCCCTTCGCCGGCGCGTGCCGCGCGCCGTGCAGCGGCCGTTGTTGCGGCGCGCAGCGAACGCGGCGCGGCCTCGCCACAGAGTGCCACGCGGCACCGGCCGCCGCCATGAGCGCGGCGCGGCGGCGTTGCGCTATGCTCGGCCGCGTTCGGGCACATGGCGGGCGGGCGCGCGCCGGGCCGGCACGGGAGCGACGCATGGACGGCGATGCCGAGGCGGGAGCGGACTTCTGCTGCGCGGACGGTGGCCGGCTCCGGTACGCGGCGGCGGGCCGCGGCGAGCCGGTGCTGCTGGTGCACGGCTTCGGGCTCGACCGCAGGCTGTGGGAGCCGCAGTCGCCGGCGCTCGGCGTTCGCCATCGCGTGATCCGCCCGGACCTGCGCGGCTACGGCGAGTCCTCGCTGCCGACCGGCCCCTACAGCCACGCCGACGACCTGCTGGCGCTGCTCGCGGCGCAGGGCGCCGCGCCCGCGCACGTGGTCGGCCTGTCGATGGGCGGCGCGGTCGCGCTCGGGCTCGCGCTCGCGCGGCCGGAGGCGGTGCGCTCGCTGACGCTGGTCGACTCGATCCTCGAGGGCTACCGCATGAGCGACGAGTGGGGCGCGCGCTGGCGCGCGGTGGTCGCGGCCGCGCGCGACGCCGGCGTCGCCGAGGCGAAGCGGCTGTGGTCGGCACACGAGCTGTTTGCGGCGCTGCACGCGCGGCCCGGGCTCGGCGCGCCGCTCGAGGCGATGCTGGCGCGCTACTCCGGCTGGCACTGGACCCACAAGGACCCGGTGACCGCCAGTGCGCGGCCGGCGATCGAGCGCCTCGCCGAGGTGCGCGTGCCGACGCTGGTGGTGGTCGGCGAGCGGGACCTGCCGGACTTCCACGGGGTCGCGCGCCGCCTCGCCGCCGACATCCCCGGCGCCACGCTCGCGGTGCTGCCGGGCGCGAGCCACCTGCCGAACCTCGAGGTGCCGGCCGAGTTCAACGCCCTCGTGCTCGCACACTTCGCGGCGGGCGCCGCGCGCCGCTGAGCGCGCCTCAGCGCGCCAGGCCCGCGAGCGCGGTGCGCACCGCGCCGCCGAGCAGCGCCACCAGCTCCTCGAGCTCCGCCGCGGTGGCGTTGAAGGGCGGCGCGATGAGCACCGCATCGCCCTGCACGCCGTCGACGTTGCCGGACAGCGGGTAGCAGATGAGCCCCGCCGCCAGCGCCGCGCGCCCGACCCGCCCGGCGAGCCCGAGCTCCGGCGCGAACGGCCGGCGCGTGGCGCGGTCGGCGACGAACTCGATGCCGGCGAAGAAGCCCCGGCCGCGGATGTCGCCGACCGCCTCGATGCCGCCGAGCTCGGCGGCGAGCGCGGCAAGCAGCCGCGGGCCGTCCGCCGCGACCCGCTCGACGAGGCGCTCGCGGCGCACGATGGTCTGCACCGCGACCCCGGCGGCGCAGGCGGCGGTGTGGCCGGTGAAGGTGTGGCCGGTCAGCGGCCCGCCGTGCACCCGGTCGATGACCTCGGCGACGCGCCGGTGGTAGACGGCGGCGCCGAGCGGCAGGTAGCCGCCGGCGAGGCCCTTGGCGATCGCGAACAGGTCGGGCTCGACGCCGTCGTGCGCGAGCGCCCGCCAGCTGCCACAGCGACCCGAGCCGCACATCACCTCGTCGGCGATCAGCAGCACCCCGTGCCGGTCGCAGACCGCGCGCACCGCGGCCGCGTAGCCGGGCGGTGCCGGCACGGCGCCGCCGGCGGCGCCGACCACCGGCTCGAAGATGAAGGCCGCGACGCGCGCCGGCCCGAGCGCCAGGATCTCGGCCTCGAGCTCGGCGGCCGCGTGCGCGGCGAGCGCGGCGGGCGCGACGCCGGCCGGCGGCCGATAGGCGTTGACGCTCGGCACGAACGACGCCTCGACGAGCGCGCCCTCGAAGGGGGCGCGGCGCGCGAGGAAGTCCGAGACCGCGAGCGCGCCGAGCGTGTTGCCGTGCCACGAGCGGCGGCGGGCGATGAAGCGGCGCCGCGAGGGCTCGCCGCGCGCGCTGTGGTACTGAAGCGCAATCTTGAGCGCCGACTCGACCGCCTCCGAGCCGCCCGAGACCATCACCATCGCGCCATACGCGGGCCCGGCCGCGGCCGTGATCAGCGCCTCGAGCTCCTCGAGCGGGTCGCTGGTGAACGAGTAGCGGTAGCCGTGCGCGATGCGCTCGAGCTGGCGCGTGATCGCGGCGTTGACCTCCTCGTGGCCGTGGCCGAGGCAGAACACCGCCGGCCCGCCCGAGCCGTCCAGGTAGCGCCGGCCGGCGCTGTCGTAGACGAACGCGCCCTTGCCCCACGCGACCCGCGGCAACCCGGCACCGGCCGCGCCGGTTGCCGGGTTCCAGGCCGGGTCGCGGTGCCGCACGCGCTAGACGAGCCCGGCCGCCGCCAGGGGCAGCGCGCGCACCCGCTTGCCGGTGGCCGCGAACACCGCGTTGGCGAGCGCGGGCGCGACCACCGCGACCGACGGCTCGCCGATGCCGCCCGGCGCCTCGCTGCTGTCCAGCAGGTGCACGTCGAGCTCCGGCATCTCGTTCATGCGCACGACGCGGTAGTGGTCGAAGTTGGCCTGCTTGACCTTGCCGCCCTCGAGCGTGATCTCGCCGTAGAGCGCGGCCGAGAGCCCGAACACGATGCCGCCGCTGACCTGCTGGTCGACGATGCCCGGGTTCACCTTCTGGCCGCAGTCGACCACGCAGGTGATCTTGTGGATCTTGAGCTTGCCCTTCTCGACGGAGATGTCGGCCACCTGCGCGAGGTAGGTGCCGTAGCCCTCCATCACCGCGATGCCCTGGTGGTGGCCGGCGGCCGCCTTGCCCCAGCCGGCGCGGCTGGCCGCCTCCTCGAGCACGCGCTGCGCGCGCGGCTGCTTGGCGAGCAGCGCGCGGCGGAACTCGTAGGGATCCTTGCCGGCGGCGTGCGCGACCTCGTCCATGAAGCTCTCGACCACGAAGCAGTTGAGCGCGTGGCTGACCGAGCGCCAGTAGCCGACGTTGATGCCGACCTCGTGGCGCAGGTAGTCGACCGCGACGTTCGGCACGTCGTAGAGGAAGTTGGCGGCGGCCTCGACCGCGAACGGGTCGACCTTGCCGCCGTCGACCACCGGCGGGAACATGCGCGCCGTGATCGAGGGGCTGGTGAGCTTGATGTGCACCGCCGACAGCGCCCCGGCGGCGTCGAAGCCGGCCGTGCCGGTGTCGTACGCCGGCGGGCGGTAGGCGTCGTGCGTCATGTCGTCCTCGCGCGTCCAGAGGAGCTTCACCGGCGCGCCGACGGCCTTGGAGGCCTCGACCGCGGCGCCGATGAAGTCGACCTCGAGGCGCCGGCCGAAGCCGCCGCCGAGCAGCGTCGTGTGCACGTTGACCTGCTCGGGCTTGAGGCCGGCGGCGGCCGCGGCGGTGGCCTGCGCGATCTGCTGCACCTGCGTCGGCACGTACAGGTCGCAGCCGTCGGCGCGCACGTCGGCGGTGCAGTTCATCGGCTCCATGGTCGCGTGCGCCAGCAGCGGCAGCTCGTAGGCCGCCTCGACCTTCTTCCTGGCGGCCTTGAGCGCGGCGGCGGCGTCGCCGTCCTTGCGCGCCGAGAGCCCGTCGCCCTTGGCGGCCCTCAAGCCGGCGCGCATCGCCGCCGTGTCGAGGTGCGCGTTCGGGCCCGCGTCCCAGGTGATCTTGAGCGCATCGCGCGCCACGTGCGCCTGCCAGTAGTGGTCGGCGACCACCGCGACGCCGCTCTGGGTCGTGACGATCTTGACCACGCCCGGCAGCCTGGCGGCCGCGGTGGTGTCCACCGACTTGACGCTGCCGCCGAGCACCGGCGACTGCGCGAGCGCGGCGTACTTCATGCCGGGCCGCTTGACGTCGATGCCGTACTCGGCGCTGCCGTCGAGCTTGGCGGGCGTGTCGACGCGCGGCTGCGTCTTGCCGACCAGCGTGAACTGCGCCGCGTCCTTGGGCTTCGCGTCCTTCGGCACCGGCCGCTTGGCGGCCGCCTCGGCGAGCTCGCCGAAGGTGCGCTTCTGGCCGTTCGGACCGCTGACCACGCGGTCGGCGACCTTGAGCGTGGCGGCGTCGACCTTCCACTCGTCGGCGGCGGCGCCGACCAGCATCGCGCGCGCCTGCGCGCCGGCGGTGCGCAGCTTGCCGTACGCCTCGCGCACGCTGGTGCTGCCGCCGGTGATCATGGTGCCGAGGAAGATGTTGACGTACGCCGGCGCCGCGGGCGCCGCGACCACCTGCACCGCCTGCAGCGGCACGTCGAGCTCCTCGGCGAGCAGCATCGGCAGCGCCGTGTACACGCCCTGGCCCATCTCCGACTTGTCGACCAGGATCGTGATCGAGTTGTCGCCGCCGATCTTGAGCCAGGCCACCGGCTGGCCGCCGGCCGCGGCCTTGGCGACCTCGGCCGGCTTGCTGCAGCCGGCGAGCGAGATGCCGAGCACGAGGCCGCCGCCGGCGAGCGCGCCGGCCTTCAGGAACTCGCGCCGGTCGAGCGCCGTCGGCGCCTGTGGCGAAACGGGGACCCGGGCGCTCATGACGCACCTCCCGTCTTCATCAGCTCGGCCGCGCGGTGGATCGCGGCCCGGATCCTGGGGTAGGTCCCGCAGCGGCAGATGTTGCCGGACATCGCGGTGTCGATGTCGGCGTCGCTCGGCGCCGGGTTCTGGGCGAGCAGCGCGCTCGCCGCCATGATCTGGCCGGACTGGCAGTAGCCGCACTGCGGCACGTCGAGCTCCAGCCACGCCTTCTGCACCGGATGCGAGCGGTCGGCGGACAGGCCCTCGATGGTGCGGATGTCCTTGCCGACGACGGTGCTGACCAGCGTCACGCAGGAGCGCGTCGCCGAGCCGTCGACGTGCACGGTGCAGGCGCCGCACAGCGACTTGCCGCAGCCGAACTTGGTGCCGGTGAGGCCGAGGTGGTCGCGCAGCACCCACAGCAGCGGCGTGTCCGGCGCGGCATCGGTCTCGAGCGTCTGCCCGTTCACTTTGAGCGTGATCATGCTTCCCCCTGCGATGGATGGCGCCCCCGCCGCGGCCCCGTGGCGCCGAGCGCCCGGGAATCCTAACCCGCAGCCCGCGGTGCGGTCGATCAGCCTTTTGGGGGGTGTGCCGCCGGCGCCGCTCCGGGCGGCGGCGGGAAGTCCCGCGAGACGTCCAGCAGCCAGCGGCGGAACGCGTCGACCTTCTCGAGCCGCAGCTGCGCCGGCGGGCAGACGAACCAGTACGAGCGGTAGAAGTGCAGCGCGCGCCGGCTCGCGATCGCCAGCCGGCCGCCCTGCACCTCGTCGGCGACCAGGCTCCAGCGGGCGAGCGCGAGCCCCTGGCCGGCCTCGGTCGCGCGGATGATCGCCACCGAGTCGTCGAAGGCGATGCCGCTCGAGGGCCAGCGCTCCTGGCCGTCGTCGTCGAACAGCCACGCGCTCCACGGCTCGGAGGTGCTGTGCATCAGCCGGTAGCGCTTCAGGTCCTCCGCGGTCTCGACCGGGCCATGCTTCTTGAGCAGCGCCGGCCGGCACACCGGCACCAGCCACTCGTCGAACAGCTTCTCGGCGTGCAGGTGCGGCCAGTTGCCGGCGCCCATGCGGATGCCGGCGTCGATGCCGGTGCGCGCGAAGTCGACGTTCTGGGGGCTGGTGTGCACCTGCAGGTCGATGCGCGGGTGCAGCTCGCTGAAGGTCGCGAGGCGCGGCATCAGCCACTGGCCGAGGAACGAGGCCAGCGTCGTCACGCGCAAGGGCCCCGCGCCGCGGTCGGCGCGCGCCTCGTCGAGCGCGCGCTCGAGGTCGGCGAGCCCCTGCCGCACCCGCGGCAGGAGCGCGCTGCCCTCGGCGGTGAGTTCCACCTGCCGCCCCTGGCGGCGGAACAGCGCCACGCGCAGGTAGTCCTCGAGCGCCTGCACCTGCATGCTCGCCGCGCTCGTGGTGACGCCGAGGGCGTCGGCCGCGCGCGTGAAGCTCAGGTGCTCGGCGACCGCGACGAACACCCGCAGGCTGCCGAGCGGCAGCCGGCGGATCGCCGCGCCGGGGCGGCGGCGGGCGGCGGGCCGGGGCGCCCGCCGCGATCGCGTCTCGGTCATGGTCCCTCCGTCTGCGCGCCTCAGGCGAGGCGCGCCTCGGGCGACAGCGGGCACTCTATACCGGCGTCGGCGGCCCCGGGCACCGCCGGCGCCGTGGCGCCGGCAGGGGCGGCGACCAGCGAGGGCGCGATGGCGACCAGCAGGACCACGGCTGAGACGAGCGTGGCGGCGATCAGTTCGACGGGGCGCAGGGCGTTGAGGTTCATGGCGGGCTCCTTCGGCAGTCTGGTTCGGTCCGGTTCCGCGGGTGCCGGGACCCTGGTGGCGGTCCCGGTGCCCGGCGGGCATGGACGCAAGGTTGCGCCGCGCGCGCCCGCTGCGATTTCGAAGCGCTGCCCGTCGATTCAGAAAAACTGAACCGACCCGCAGGCCCTGCCGGAGCGCAGCTTTCGGATTGTGGCCGGCCGGGCCCGTCCGGTAAGGTCGCGCGCGCTGCACCGGGACCCGGTGGCGGCGGGAGGCGGGGGCCATGGCGGAACGCGACTACCTGCTCGGCACCCACGACGCCGAGCTCGAGCGGCTCGGGCTGCAGCACCGGCTGTGGCGCGCGCGCGTGCTCGAGGCCTGGCGCCGCGCCCGGCTCGGCCCCGGCCAGACCGTGCTCGACGTCGGCGCGGGCCCCGGCTACGCGGCGCTCGACCTCGCCGAGATCGTCGGCCGCAGCGGCCGGGTGGTCGCGCTCGAGCGCTCGCGGCGCTTCCTCGATGCGCTCGTCGCGCGCGCCGCGGCGCGCGGGCTCGCGCAGCTCGAGGTGCGCGAGACCGACGTGGTCAGCGGCGAGTTCGGCGTGGCCGGCGCCGACGCCGCGTGGTGCCGCTGGCTGCTGTGCTTCGTCAGCGACCCGCGCGCGGTGCTCGCTCGCATCCGCGCGGCGCTGCGCCCGGGCGGCGTCGCGGTGTTCCACGAGTACCTCGACTACCGCGCCTGGGCGCTGTCGCCGCCGTGCCCGCCGCACGAGCGCTTCGTCGGCCAGGTGATCGCGAGCTGGCGCGCCGAGGGCGGCGAGCCGGACGTCGGCCGCAGCCTCCTCGGCCAGCTCATCGAGGCGGGCTTTCGCATCGAGGGCACGCGCCTGCACGTCGAGTTCATCGCGCCCGACGACCCGTTCTGGGCCTGGCCGGTCGCCTACGTCGAGGTCGGCTCGGCGCGCTTCGTCGAGCTCGGCCTGATGAGCGCGCCCGAGGCGCATGAGCTCATCGCCGCGGTCCGCGCCGCCGAGGCGCGCCCGGAGACGCGCATGCTGACGCCGCCGGTGCTCGAGGTGATCGCGCGCGTGCCCTGAGCGTGCTCAGGCGAGCTCGGGCGCGCTGAACTGCAGCGCCGCGAGCCGCGCGTACAGCGCGTTGCCGGCCGTGAGCTCGGCGTGCGTGCCGCTGCCGACGATGCGGCCGTGGTCGAGCACGACGATGCGGTCGGCCTTCAGCACGGTCGCGAGCCGGTGCGCGATGATGATCGTCGTGCGGCCGCGCATCAGCCGCTCCAGCGCCTGCTGCACCAGCCGCTCGCTCTCGGCGTCGAGCGCGCTGGTCGCCTCGTCGAGCAGCAGGATCGGCGGGTCCTTGAGGATCGCGCGCGCGATCGCGAGCCGCTGGCGCTGGCCGCCGGAGAGCCGCAGGCCACGCTCGCCGAGGAATGTGTCGTAGCCCTCGGGCAGCGCCCGCAGGAAGCCGTCGGCCGCGGCCGCCTCGGCCGCGGCCACGATCTCGGCGTCGCTCGCCCCCGGCCGCCCGTAGCCGATGTTCTCGCGCGCGCTCGCGCCGAACAGCACGGTGTCCTGCGGCACCAGCGCAATCTGCGCCCGGAGCTCCTCGGGCGCGAGGCGGGCCGCGTCGACGCCGTCGATCGTGAGGCGGCCGCTCGCCGGGTCGTAGAAGCGCAGCAGCAGCTGGAAGGCGGTGCTCTTGCCGGCGCCGGAGGGGCCGACCAGCGCGACCGTCTCGCCGGCCGCGATCGCGAGCGAGAAGTCGTCGAGGGCGGCGCTCTCCGGGCGCGACGGATAGCGGAACGTCACGTGCTCGAAGCGGATCTGCCGCTGCCGGCCGGGCGGCAGCCGCGCAGGCGCTGCCGGCACCGCGATCGCGGGCTCGGCCTCGAGCAGCTCCGACAGCCGCTCCATGGCGCCGGCGCCGCGCTGCACCTCGCCCCAGGTCTCCGACAGCGCCGCGGCCGAGGCGCCGACGTAGACCGCGTACAGCAGGAACTGGCCGAGCTGACCGCCGCTCATGCGCCCGGCGAGCACCTCGTGCGCGCCGAGCCACAGCACCACCGTGATCGCGCCGAACACGAGCGTGGTGCCGAGCGCCGTCAAGAGCGCGCGGATCCGCGTGCGGCGGATGCCGGTGTCGAAGCTCGCCTCGACCGCGCGCCCGAAGCGGCGGCTCTGCAGCTCCTCGAGCGTGTAGGCCTGCACGGTCTGCACCGCGTTCAGCGTCTCGCCGGCGAGGCCGCTCGAGTCGGCGACCCGGTCCTGCGCGTCGCGCGACAGCTGCCGCACGCTGCGGCCGACCGCGATCAGCGGCACGATCACGGGCGGCAGCAGGAGCGCGAGCGCGAGCGTCAGCTTGGGGCTGGTCAGCGCCAGCATCACGAGCGCGCCGACGAGGCTCAGCGTCGAGCGCAGCGCGATCGACAGCGAGGAGCCCGCGATCGACTGCACCAGCGTCGTGTCGGTGGTCAGGCGCGACAGCACCTCGCCCGTGCGCGTGACCTCGTAGAAGGTCGGGTCCATGCGGATCACGCGCCGGTAGACGGCGTCGCGCAGGTCCGCGACCACGCGCTCGCCGATCCAGGTCACGTGGTAGAAGCGCAGCGCCGCGAAGCCGCCGAAGGCGACCGCCGCCGCCAGGAAGCCGACGAAGTAGCGGTTGATGGTCGTCGCGCTCTGCGCGGCGAGCCCGTGGTCGATGAGCTGGCGCAGCGCCACCGGCAGCGCCAGCATCGCCGCGGCCGCGATCACGAGCGCCGCGAGCGCGAGCACGACCCGCGCGCGGTACGGCCGGACGAAGGGCCGGAGCGCCGCGAGCGGGCGCAGCGACCGGGCCCGCGGCCGGTCGGCCGGCGTGTCGGCCATCGCCTCAGCGGACCGCGTGCGCGGCGGGCCGGCGTGCGCCGGCGCGGGGCGGGCAGGGAGGCGGGGGCAGCGGCATCACGGACCTCGGCGGCGACGGGGTCCGTAGTGTAGCGGTGGCCGGGCTAACCGGCGGGCGCGCCCGCGCGCGTCGCGCCACGGCGGCGGCGCGCGGCGAGGCCGAAGAGCGCGCCGAGCGCGACGGTCGCGAGATCGGCGGCGCCACCGCCGCCACCACCACCGCTGCCGCCGAGGGCGGGCGGGGCGGCGTCGACGGTCAGGGTCGCCGAGCCGGCGGCCGAGCCGCCGGTGCCGGTGCAGCTCAGCGTGTAGGTCAGCGTGCCGGCGGCGGCCGGCGTCAGCGGCAGCGTGCCGCTCGTGAGCTCGGTGCCGCTCCACGCGCCGCTCGCGGTGCAGCCCTCGGCGTCGGTCGCGGTCCAGCTCAGCGTCGCGCTCTCACCGACGGTGACCGTCGTCTGCGACAGGCTGACCGTGACCTGCGGCGCCGGCGGCGTCACGGCGGCGAGGCAGGCGGTCGTGCCGGCGCTGACCGGCGCCGTGCCGGTCGCGCTGTTCGGGCCGATGACGATGGTCGCGGTGTCGGTGAGTCCCTGGTCGTCGGTCACGACCAGCTGCACGGTGACGGTGCCGCTCGCGGGCGCGCCGTTGAGCGTCGTGGCCGCGCCGCTCAGCGAGGTCAGCGACGGCGACCCGGCCGGGCTGCCGAGGATCGACCAGGCGTAGCCCGCGACGCCGCGGCCGCAGGCGGCGGCGCTGCCGCCGGCGCTCAGCGTGACCGGCTGGCCGGCGGCGATCGCCGAGGGCGCCGCGATCGCGGCGATCGGCCGCAGCGCGTCGTCGACCGCGGCGAGCGCGTCGGCGAGGCCGGCGCCGCAGGTGGCCGTGGTGCAGTTGCACTCGATCGCCTGCGAGGTGTCGCTGAAGTCGCTCGGCAGCTGGCAGGCGGGCAGCCCCGCGAGCGCCGGGAAGGGACGCGCGCCGTTCCTGAGCCGCGCGCGCAGCTGCGCCGGCGTGAGGTTGCCGTTGACGCTCAGCATCAGCGCCGAGATGCCGGAGACGAGCGGCGCCGAGAAGCTGGTGCCGACGTTGAAGTTCATCTGGTCGGTGTAGCTGCTGGCGCCCGGGCCGGTGGTGCCGAGGTTGGTGGTCGTGTCGATCGAGAACAGGCACGGGGCGTCGGCCGCGGTGTTGACGCAGTTGCCGGCGGGCGCGGCGAGCGCCGCCTCGGCGCCGAGGCTCGAGTAGCCGACCTTGCTGCCGACGTGGCGCACGCCCGCGACGCCGACGGCGCCGGGGCAGTTGGCCGGCTCGTCGACCGGTCCGCCCTCGTTGCCCGCCGAGACCACGACCAGCGCGCCCGCGGCGCTCACCTGGCCGATCGCGTCCCGGTAGCTCGCCGCGCAGGCGTTGGGGCTGCCGAGGCTCATGTTGAGCACGCGCGCCGGGTACGGGTTCGGCGGCGCGCCGCTGACCGCGATGCCCGCGGCCCACAGCATGGCGGCGATGATGTCGGAGTCGTAGCCGCCGCACTTGCCGAGCACCCGCACCGGCACGACGTACGAGTTCCAGGCCATGCCGGCGATGCCGGTGCCGTCGTTGGTCCGCGCGCCGAGGATGCCGGCCGTGCGCGTGCCGTGCCACGAGCTGTCGCCCTGCGTGCAGCCGGTGAACACCGGCAGCTTGAGGTCGCTCGCCGCGACCCAGTCGCCGGGGTCGGAGGGATCCGCGTCCCAGCCGTTGCCGTCGTTCGCGGTCAGGTAGCCGCTGCTCGCGGTGCAGTTGACGCCGCCGTCGCAGCCGACGAAGTCGTAGCCCGGCAGCAGCTTGCCGCCCTGGCTCGCGCGCAGCAGGTCCGGGTGGTCGTAGCGCACGCCGGTGTCGAGGTCGGCGATCACGACGCCGGCCGTGCCGGTCGTGACGCCCCAGGCGCCGGCCGCGTTGACGGCGGCGGTCGTCGCGCCGCTCGCGGTCGGCTGCGGCGCCTGCAGGTACCACTGGCCGGTCTGCATCCCGGACGCGCCGGCCACCGTCGACGGGTAGGGATAGATCGGGTCGTTCGGGCCGACGCCGTGCGCCTGTTTGCGGCGGTCGGCGCTCGCGTAGGCGACCGCCGGGTCGGCGTTCAGGCGCGCCAGGGTCGCCTCGAGCTCGGCGCCCTCGAGCGCGCGGAACAGGTGCGCGACGTGCAGCTCGCGCGTGATGCTGTGCGAGTGCGCGAGCAGCACGCCGCTGCGGCCGCCGAGCGCCGCGAGCTCCAGGGCGGCCGCGCCGGGTGCGCCCGTCGCGGCCGCCTTGGCCTCGGCGCGCGCGCTCGCGGCGGCGCTCAGCCGCACGATCAGGCGCTCGACCGGCATCTCGGCGCGGGCCCGCGGCGGCAGCGGGTTGAGCTCGGGCGCGGCGCTCGCCGGCGGCACGGCGAGGGTCAGCAGCACGAGCAGCGCACGTCGCAGCATGGGTCGGGTCCCGGGGGAGGTGATCGCAGCGGCTAGTGTCCCGGCTGTCATCCGTAAATGCCACCCACTCGTCGCGCGGCAGTCCCGCCCGTTTCATGACGTGGTTCGCAGTTTCGCGGCCGGGGCGGCGGCCGGCGGCACGCGGGCGGCGGCGGGCGCGTCAAGAAAGGCAAAAACGCTGAACTCGCGCCCCGCGCGGGGATCTGATCGCCGCGGGAGGGCTGCCCAGCGCGGTCGCGCCATGCGACAGTCGCAGGCGCACCGCAAGTCAGCCATCGGCGGTCCCGAACGTTACTGATCATCGGGCCCCCAGTCGCGGAGAGTCGTCATGCGCGTACCTGTCCTGCTGTCCCTGGCCGCCGCCGGCGCGATCCTGTGCGGCTGCGTCGCGGCGCCGCCGCCGCATCCGCCGCCGCCGGTCGAGCACGTCGCGCCGCCGCCGGAGCAGGTGACCGAGGTGGTCGCCTACCCCTCGCAGGGCCAGTCGCCGGAGCAGCTCGATCGCGACCGCTACGAGTGCCACAACTGGGCCGTCAAGCAGACCGGCTTCGACCCGAGCGTGCCGGGCGTGCCGCCGCACCAGCGGGTCGTGGTGCGCGGGCCGCCGCCGCCGCCGCCGGGTGCCGGCGCCGCCACCGGCGCGGTCACGGGCGCGGTGCTCGGGGCGATCATCGCCGGGCCGTACAATGGCCTCGCCGGTGCCGCGGTCGGCGCGATCGCCGGCGGCGCGGTCGGCGTCGCCGCCGACCAGCAGCGCGCCGCGGCCTACCAGGACGCGCACGACCAGGCGGTCGAGCGGGCGCGCGTACCGGGCCAGGAGCAGCGCGCCGGCGCCTACCGGCGCGCGATCGCCGCGTGCCTCGAGGGCCGCGGTTACTCGGTCCGATAGCGCAGGAGCGGAAGGATGAACATGCGCAGAATGCTCGCGACGGTGACGGCCGCGCTGCTGCTCGCCGGCCTCGCGCCGGCGACGCTGCGGGCCGATGAGCACGGCGGCGAGCACGGCGGCGGCCACGGCGGCGGCCAGGTCGCGCACGGCGGCGGCGGCGGCGCGCACACGCACTACGACGCGCGCTACGCGCACAACCAGGCCTACCCGGCGCGCGGCTACACGACCCGCGAGCTGCCGCACGGCGCCTACACGGTGCCGTACCACGGCGGCCACTACTACTACCACGGCGGCGTCTGGTACGCGCCCCACGGGCCGCGCTGGGTCGTGGTCGCGCCGCCCTTCGGCGTCTACGTGCCGTTCCTGCCGCCGTTCTACACGACGGTGTGGTTCGGCGGCATGCCCTACTACTACGCGAATGACGCATACTACGTCTGGCGCGACCAGGAGCGCGGCTACGAGGTCGTCGAGCCGCCGGGCGAGGCGAACGCGAGCACCGACCCGCCGGCGCCGGAGGATGTGTTCATGTACCCGCGCAACGGCCAGAGCGCCGACCAGCAGGCGAGCGACCGCTACGAGTGCCACCGCTGGGCCGCCGACCAGACCGGCTTCGATCCGACCCGGCAGGACGGCGGCGTCGCGAGCGGCGACGCCCCCGCGCGGCGCGCCGAGTACTTCCGCGCGATGTCGGCCTGCCTCGAAGGACGGGGCTACAGCGTCAAGTGAGGCGGACGCGCAGCCCCGACACGATCACCCGCCGTCGCCTCTGGCTGCTGATCGCGTCCGGGCTGCTGCTCGGCGGCTGCGGCACGCCGCGCTACGCGAGCGCGCCGCAGCCCGCCACCGATCTCTCCGGCCACTGGGTGCTCGATCCCGCCCAGAGCGACGACGCGGCCAGGATGATCGCCGCGATCACGCCCCAGCCGCACCCGCCGAGCGCCCGCGACCGCCAGGCCGCGACCGCGCCGCCGCCGTCGGGCGGCAGCCAGGGACCGCAGGGCGGCCAGCACACCCGCCACGGCCACCCGGACGAGCAGGGCGCGGCGCCGGCGCCGGTCCCCGACCAGCCCCCGGCCTGGGGCCGGGTGCGTCCCGGCGACTTCATCAAGGCCTTCGCGCTGCCGCCGCCGCAGCTGACGGTCGAGCAGCAGCCGGCGCACGTGCGCATCGCCGTCGCCGACGCGCGCCGGCGCGACTTCCAGCCGGGTGACGACGAGCCGTTCAGCGTCACCGACCGCTACGGCTCGCGCAAGGTCAGCGCCGGCTGGCAGCGCGACGAGTTCGTGATCCACAGCGCCGACGGCTCGCGCCTGACCGTGGTCGAGCATTTCCGGCGGCGCGCCGACGACCACCTCGAGATGCGGGTCGAGTTCAGCGCCCAGGGCCTGAAGTCGCTGCAGGTGCACTCGCTCTACCGGCGCGCGACCACGGCCGAGCTCGAGGCGCCCTCCGAAGGCCCGCCGCCGCCGCCGCCGCACTAGGCCGCGGCCGCTGCGCCGCTCGACGCGCCCGGCGCGGCCCCGGTATTCTGCAAGGCTCCGCGCCGCGCCAGGATGCGCGCGCCGACCGCGAGGATGCCGCCATGACCGCCCCCGACCCGAACCGCGCGACCCACCATCGCTGGGAGGACATCCCGGCCGAGCCGCTCAAGGGCACGATCTCGCGCCGGCTCGTGACCGGCGAGCGGACCATGCTCGCGCACGTCTACCTGCGCAAGGGCGACGACGTGCCGCGCCACGCGCACGACAACGAGCAGCTGACCTACGTGCTCGAGGGCGCGCTGCAGCTCTGGCTGGGCGACAACGACGAGCGCACCGTCACGGTGCGCGCGGGCGAGGTGCTGGTGATCCCGCCGAACCTGCCGCACCGCGCGCTCGCGCTCGCCGACACGCTCGATGTCGACGTCTTCACGCCGCCGCGCGCGGACTGGCTCGCCGGCACCGACGCGTACCTGCGCCGGTAGCGCCATGGGCTACGAGATCGCGCCCGGCGTCGCGGCCGCGCTGCAGGCGTTCCGGGTCCCGGAGCGCCTCGGCTTCGGCCTCGTGACGGCGCCGGTGATGTACGCCGCCGACTGGGCCGAGGGCGCCTGGGGGCGCGGCCGCCTGCTGCCCTACGGGCCGATCGAGATCCTGCCCGGCGCGCGGGCGCTGCAGTACGCCGAGCTCGTGTTCGAGGGCCTGAAGGCCTACCGCGTCGGCCGGCCGCGGCCGAACCTGTTCCGGCCGCTCGACCACTGCCGGCGCCTCGCGCGCTCGGCCGAGCGCCTCGCGATGCCGCCGGTGCCGGAGCCGCTGTTCCTCGAGGCGCTGGAGGCGATGGCCGCGACGCTCGCGCCGTTCGTGCCCGACCGTTCCGGCCAGGCGCTGTACCTGCGGCCGTTCCTGTTCGGCACCGAGAGCGGCTACCTGCTGCGCAACTCGACCACGTTCCGCTTCATGGTGATCGCGAACCCCGTGGAGGCCTACGCGAGCGGCCCGATCAAGGTCGCGATCGAGCGCAGCGACGTGCGCGCCGCGCCCGGCGGCGTCGGCCAGGCCAAGGCCGCGGCCAACTACGCGGCGTCGCTGCGGGCCTCGAGCGCCGCGCTCGCGCGCGGCTGCACGATCGCGCTCTGGCTCGACGCCCACGAGCACCGCTACGTCCAGGAGCTGTCGGGCATGAACCTGTTCGCCGTGATCGGCGGCGAGCTGCACACGCCGGCGCTCGACGGCGCGATCCTGCCCGGCATCACCCGCGACTCGCTGATCGCGCTCGCGCGCGCGCGCGGCAGCGTGGTGCACGAGCGCGCGCTCGCCCTCGATGAGCTGCTCGGGCAGCTCGCGAGCGGCGCCTGCAGCGAGCTCTTCGCCTGCGGCACCGCGGCGATCGTCGCGCCGATCGGCGCGCTCGCGGAGCCGGACGGGCGCGAGCACGTGCCCTTGCAGGTCGACCGCGTGGCGGCGGAGCTGCGCGAGGCGCTGCTCGCGATCCAGGAGCGGCGCGCGCCGGACCCGTTCGGCTGGACGCGCGAGGTCGCCGCGGCCGCGCCGGCGGCGCGCGCCGCCGCCGGCTGACGCGTGCGCTGCCGGTGAACGCCGCGGCGCCAGGGACGGGCGCGCGGGCCGCCTTCCACCGCGGCCTCGTCGACATGCTGCCGCTCGCGCCGGCGGTCGGCGCCTGGGCCGTGGTCACCGGGGTGGCGATGGCGCAGTCGGGGCTCGCGCTCGCCGACGCCGTCGGCCTGTCGCTCATTGCCTACGCGGGCTCGGCCCAGCTCGCGACGCTGCCGCTCTTGGTCGCCGGCGCGCCGATCGCGGTCTCGGTGCTGACGGCGCTGATGGTGAACCTGCGCTTCGTGATCTACAGCGCCGCGGTCGCGCCGTCGCTGCGCGCGCTGCCGCTGCGCCGGCGGCTCGCGCTCGGCTACCTGCTCGGCGACATCAGCTTCGTCGTCTACATGCGCCACGAGGCGCGCTGGCACGAGCCGTCGGTGCGCGCCTGGTACTTCCTCGGCGTCGGCCTCGCGATGTTCGCGGTCTGGCACGTGGGTTCGCTGGTGGGGCTCCTTGCCGCGGCGGCGATCCCGCGCGCCTGGGGCCTCGACTTCGCGGGCGTGCTCGCGCTCTTGGCGCTGTGGGTGCCGGCGCTCGCCAGCCGGCCGACGCTCGCCGGCAGCCTGGTCGCCGCGGTGCTGAGCGTGGCCCTCGACCGGCTGCCGTATCGCACCGGCCTCGTGGTCGCGATCCTGGCCGGCGTCACCGCCGCGGTGGCCGCCGACCGGCGGCGCGAGCGGCGCCCGTGAGCGCGACGCTCGCGCTCTGGATCGCGATCGTCGGCATCGGCCTGACCGGCGTCGTGACGCGCTGCAGCTTCCTGGTGCTCGGCGAGCGGCTGCGCCTGCCGCCGCTCGCCGAGCGCGCGCTCAAGCACGCGCCGGCGGCGGCGCTGGCCGCGATCCTCGCGCCGGCGCTGGTGCTCGCCGACGGCCACCTCGAGCTCGTCCCGGGCAACCACCGGCTGCTCGCGGCGCTCGTCGCCGCGGTCGTGATGTGGAGGAGCCGCAGCATGCTCTGGACGATGGGCGCCGGGCTCGCCGCGTTCACGCTGCTGCGCCTCTACGCCTGAAGGGCGGGGGCCACGCCCGGCGCACCGTCCTATACTCGGCTGCGCCACCGAGGGGGGAGCCATGCCAGTCAACAGACGGGACTTCCTGGCCGCATCCGGCTGGGCGCTGGCCGCGGGCATCGCCGATGCCGGCCCGCCCGGCGAGGCAGCGGCGGGCGCCGGCGACCTGTCGAGCTGGGCGGCCGTGCGCGCGCAGTTCAACCTGTCGCCGGAGTGGCTGCACTTCTCGCAGTTCTTCATCGTCTCGCACCCGCGGCCGGTGCGCGAGGCGATCGAGCGCTACCGCCGGCTGCTCGACGCAAGCCCGTTCGAGACCGTCGAGCACGGCATGGGCTTCGACGCGCCGCCCGCCGGCGCGAGCGCCGCGGACACGCTGCCGCTGCGCGCGCAGCGCGCGGCGGCCGAGTACATCGGCGGCCGCGCGGAGGAGGTCGCGCTCACCGACTGCACCACCACCGGCCTCGCGCTCACCTACAACGGGCTGGCACTGAAGGCCGGCGACGAGATCCTGGCGACGAGCCACGAGCACTTCGTGCACCACGAGGCGATCCGCCTCGCCTGCGAACGCAGCGGCGCGAGCAGCCGCCGGGTGAGCCTGTACGACGCGCCGCAGACGGCGTCGGTCGACGAGATGGCCGAGCGCCTGCGGCGCGCCATCGGACCGCGCACGCGCGTCGTCGCGCTGACGTGGGTGCACTCCTCGAGCGGCGTCAAGCTGCCCATCCAGACGCTCGCGGGCGTCGTGCGCGAGGCGAACCGCAACCGCGACGCCGCCGACCGCGCGCTGCTGGTGCTCGATGCGGTCCACGGCTTCGGCAACCAGGACCTCGATCTCGCCGCGAGCGGCGCCGACTTCGCCGCCGCCGGCACGCACAAGTGGATCTTCGCGCCGCGCGGCACCGGCATCCTGTGGGCGCCGGCGCGCAACTGGCCGCTGCTGCGGCCGACCATCCCGAGCTTCTGCGCGCCGGAGGTGTTCGCGGCCTGGGAGGACGGGCGCTCGCCGGGCGCCACGGCGCAGGCCTCGTGGGTGTCGCCGGGGGGCTTCAAGGCCTACGAGCACCAATGGGCGATGGCGGACGCGTTCCGCTTCCACCGCCAGATCGGCCGCCGGCGCATCGCCGAGCGCATCGCGGCGCTCAACACGCTGTGCAAGGACGGTCTCGCGCGCATCCCCGGGGTCACGGTGCTCACGCCGCGCGACGCGGGCCTGTCGGCCGGCATCATCTGCTTCGAGATTGCGGGACGCTCGCCGCAGGCGATCGTCGCGGGGCTGCGGGAGCGCAGGGTGGTCGCCTCGACCTCGCCCTACAGGCAGTCGGTCGCGCGACTCGCGCCGAGCCTCGTCAACGACGAGCGCGAGGTCGAGGCGGCGCTGCGCGCGGTGCGCGCGATCGCCTGACGCGCGACGCGGGCCCCTGAACGCGAAGGGCCGCGCCTGGCGCGGCCCTTCGGCACCCGTGACGGCGCGCGGCGCGCCGCCGCAGCGGCCTCAGTCCTCCATCAGGAAGCTGCGCAGCTGCTCGGAGCGGCTCGGGTGACGCAGCTTCCTGAGCGCCTTGGCCTCGATCTGGCGGATGCGCTCGCGCGTGACGTCGAACTGCTTGCCGACCTCCTCGAGCGTGTGGTCGGTGTTGAGGTCGATGCCGAAGCGCATGCGCAGCACCTTGGCCTCGCGCGGCGTCAGCTGCGCGAGCACGGCGTGGGTCGTCTCGCGCAGGCTCTCCATGGTCGCCGAGTCGAGCGGTGACTGCACCGAGGTGTCCTCGATGAAGTCGCCGAGGTGCGAGTCCTCGTCGTCGCCGATCGGGGTCTCCATCGAGATCGGCTCCTTGGCGATCTTGAGCACCTTGCGCACCTTGTCCTCGGGCATCTCCATGCGCACCGCGAGCTCCTCGGGCGTCGGCTCGCGGCCCATCTCCTGCAGCATCTGCCGCGAGATGCGGTTCAACTTGTTGATCGTCTCGATCATGTGAACCGGGATGCGGATCGTGCGCGCCTGGTCGGCGATCGAGCGGGTGATGGCCTGGCGTATCCACCACGTCGCGTAGGTGCTGAACTTGTAGCCGCGCCGGTACTCGAACTTGTCCACCGCCTTCATCAGGCCGATGTTGCCTTCCTGGATGAGGTCGAGGAACTGCAGGCCGCGGTTCGTGTACTTCTTGGCGATGGAGATCACCAGGCGCAGGTTCGCCTCGACCATCTCCTTCTTCGCGCGCCGCGCCTTGGCCTCGCCGATCGACACCTCGCGGTTGACTTCCTTGATGTCGTTGATCGTGAGGTGGTAGGCGACCTCGAGCGCCTCGAGCCGCTTCTGCCGCCGCTCGATCTCTTCCTTGTACTTCGCGAGCGCGGCGGAGTACTTCTTGCCCCCCTTGATGTGCTTGCCGAGCCAGCGGGCGCTGGTCTCGTTCTTCGGGAAGGTGGCGATGAAGTCCTTGCGCGGCATGCCGGCGTCGCGCACCGCGACGATCATGATCTCCTTCTCGAGCGTGCGGATCTCGGTGACGTGCGCGCGCAGGTTGAGGATCAGCGCCTCGAACATGCGCGGCGACAGCCGCAGCTCCATGAAGGCGTCGGCGAGCTTCTTGCGCTGGCGCAGCGTCTTCGGGTCGCGCGCGCCGAGCTTGGCGATCGAGCCGAGCACCTGCGCGTGGCCCTTGGCGATGGCGGCGAAGCGGCGGGCCGCCTCCTCCGGATCCGGGCCGGTGTCGACGGCTTCCTCTTCGCCGTCGCCGTTCTCGTCGGCTTCCTCTTCCTCCTCGCCCTTCTCGGCGGCGGCGACGACCTCGACCTTGGTCGGGTTCTGCGGCTGCGCGATGACGTCGGGCGCGTTCGGATCGATGAAGCCGACGATCACGTCGACCAGGCGCGACTGGCCGGTCTTCACCGGCTCGTAGGCCCGCAGCAGGAAGTCGTAGGTCGGCGGGTACTGCGCGAGCGCGCGGCGCACGGCGTCGAGGCCTTCCTCGATGCGCTTGGCGATGCGGATCTCGCCCTCGCGCGTCAGCAGCTCCACCGTCCCCATTTCGCGCATGTACATGCGTACCGGGTCGGTGGTGCGGCCGAGCTCGGCGTCGAGGGCCGCGAGCGCGGCGGCGGCCTCCTCGATGGCCTCCTCGTCGGCGGGAGCGGACGGCTCGCTCGCGAGCAGGGCCTCCGTGTCCGGCGCCTTCTCGTACACCGGGATGCCCATGTCGTTGATGGTGTTGACGATGTCCTCGATCTGCTCGGGATCGACGATCTCGGACGGCAGGTGATCGTTCACCTGCGCGTAGGTGAGGTAGCCCTGCTCCTTG
>DATKOP010000006.1:0-14505 GCA_035524595.1 Steroidobacteraceae bacterium
TCTACGGCGGCTACCGTCCCGTGCCCTCGCTGCTGCACGGCGACCTGTGGAGCGGCAACCGCGGCGCGCTCGCCGACGGCACGCCCGTGGTGTTCGACCCGGCGCCCTACTACGGCGACCGCGAGGCGGACCTCGCGATGACGCGGCTGTTCGGCGGCTTCGGCAGCGACTTCTACGCGGCCTACGAGGCCGCCTGGCCGCTCGCGCCGGGTGCCGCCGGGCGCGCCGGGCTGCACCAGCTCTACCACCTCCTGAACCACCTGAACCTGTTCGGCGCCGCCTACCGGGCGCCGGCGCTCGCGCTCCTCGACCGGCTGCTGGCCGCCGCGGGCGGCTGAGCGCCGCTCAGGTGGCGCCGAGCACGGCGGCGACCGCGCCCGCGACGAGGCGCGCGTACAGACGCTCGTGCCAGCCGGCGGGGCTCGCGAGCCCGAGGCGCTCGAGGTAGGGCCTGAGCGCCTCGTCGTCCATCCTGGTCGTGGCGGCGCGGGCGAGCGCGCCGGCGCGGCCGGCGAGCGTGGCGCTCGCGGCCTTCAGGTGCTCGAGCGCCTTCGCGAGCACGATCTCCTCGGCCGTGAAGTCGGTGCCGAAGGGGAACTCGGAAAAGAGGCCCTCGGCGCGCAGCGGCGCGAGCGCCGCGGCGATCGCCGCCGGCAGGTTCTGCCGCTGCGCGTCCGGGATCCGGTAGCCGCGCTCGATCTTGCCCGCGCGCTGCGCGTCCGCGAGCAGCGCCGGCTGGAAGCGCGAGTCGGCGATCGCAATCAGCGCCGCGACGCAGTCGCGGTCGGTGTGGCCGCGCAGCGCCGCGACGCCGTACTCGCTGACGATCACGTCGCGCAGGTGGCGCGGGATCGTCTCGTGGCCGTAGTTCCAGACCAGGTTCGAGCTGGTGCGGCCGTCCTTGGTGCGGGTCGCGCGCACCAGCAGCACCGAGTGCGCCTCCGGCAGCGCGTGCGCCATCGCGACGAAGTTGTACTGGCCGCCGACGCCGCTGACGACCTGGCCGCTCGCGAGCCCGTCCGAGACCGCGGCACCGAGGCCGGTCACCATCATCGTCGTGTTGATGAAGCGCGCGTGGCGGCGCTGCGCCACCTTGAGCGCGTAGTCGGTGCCATAGAGCTCGTTGGTGTAGCTGATCCGGGTCATGTCGAAGGCGGCGCGGTCGGCCTCGGCGAGCTCCCGGAGCGCGCCGTAGAAGCCGCGCGGCCCGAGGAAGAAACCGGCGTGCAGCACCCGGCCGCCGTCGAGCCGCCGCGACAGGCAGCGCTCGGCGAGCGCCGCGCGCGCCTCCGCGAGGTCGAGCCGCGCCGCGAGCCGCGTGCCGTCGGGCGCGACGATCGCGGCCGGCGGCGCGAAGCGCGTGCCGGCGGCGAACAGCCCGGCCGCGGCGAGCGCCTGGAAGCCGGCGGCGTCGAGCTCGGCGACGCCGGCGCGCGCGAGCGCGACCAGCGTCTCGACGTCCGGCCGCTCGCTGATCTCGCCGGCGTCCAGGAGCCGCTGCAGCGTCGCGTGCGGGTACACGCGCCGCGACAGGATGCCGCTGCGATAGAGGTCGAGGAAGCCGTCGACGAACATCTCGGTGCAGGCGTAGAGGCCGCGCTCGAGCGGCGCGAGCCCGCCGAGCGCCGCGATCTCGGCGCCGTGGCGCGCGCTGACGCCGAGGCCGTCGAGCGCGCGGCGGAAGGCCGCGTTGCGCTGCTGGCGCAGCTGCAGCGCGTAGACGCAGGCGTCGCCCAGCTCGCCGATGCCGAGCTGCAGCGTGCCGCCGTCGCGCACCAGCGCCGCGGCGTTGACGCCGATCGCGTGCTCGACGTCCCGGATCGGCAGGTTCGGCGGGCAGTAGGGGTCGTAGTCGTAGCGCGGGTGGTCGAGCAGCAGGTCGAAGCGCTCCTCGTCGATCACCGCGCCGCCGAGCATGAACGGCATGCGGCGGTTGACGCAGCCGATGTAGACGAAGTCGCGGCCGGCGGCGCGCGCGCCGTCGAGCAGCGCGAGCAGGTCGAGCGTCAGGTCCGGGTTCGAGCTCAGGCTGTACTCGTCGCGGCCGGCCGAGTTGCGGGTCGCGACCTGCTGCGCCAGCACGTTGACGCCGAGCGCGAGCGCATCGCGCACCACGTGCGTGTAGTTGACCGAGACGTAGTTCTGCTGCACCGACTCGACGCCGAGCCAGGCGCCGGCCTGCAGGTAGAACTCGCGCACCGTGACGTTGGCCGGCAGCCGGCCGGCGTGCGCCGCCCGGACGTAGTCGAGGTCGGGGTAGTCGCCGAACACGCGCGCGGCGAAGGGCTCGAGGAAGCGCCGCTCGAGCTCGCTGCGCCCGGCCGGGCGGTTCAGCGACAGCGCGGTCAGGATCGTCAGCGACAGCGACGGGTCGCGTGCGGCGCGCCGGTAGAACTCGTTGAGCAGCAGGTTGGGCTTGCCGATCGCGAGCGGCGCGGCGATCACGAGCCGCGGGCCGAGGCGCCTGAGCGTCGCCTCGACGCACTCGCCGACGTCGTCGAGGCGCACGGTGCCGCTCACCGCGGCGCTCCGCTGCCGCGCGGCGCGCGGCCCTGGCCGGCGCTCGCCACGCTCAGCCCGCGACCAGCCGGTCGTAGAGCGCGCGAAACTCCAGGGCGGCGCGCGGCAGGTTCGCGGCCCAGTCGTGGTGCGCGGTCGCGTCGCCGCCGTCGGTGACGTACTTGACCGCCATGAACTCGACCGCCTCGCGGCGGCAGACCTTGGCGAGCGCGTAGGCCTCCATGTCGACGACGTCGCAGTCGCCGACGTCGTGGCCGGAGACGAAGTGGTCGGCGCTGCCGCAGCGCGCGGCCGGCAGCGCCGGCCAGCGCCGCGGCACCTCGAGCACCGCCGGCAGGTCGTCGAAGGGGGTGGTGCCGAGCGGCACGCCGAGCGGCCGCACGTCCATGTCGCGCTGCACGAAGCTCGTGCACTCGACCAGCGCGTGGGTCGGGAGCCTGGGGCTTCCGACCGTGCCGAAGCCGAGCACGAGGCGCGGCCGGCGGTGCGCGAGCGCGCGCGTCAGCGCCCACGCCGCGTTAACCTTGCCGATGCCGGTGTAGAGCACCGGCGCCGCGGCCGCCGCGAAGCGGCCGCCGGCTTCCTGCTCGAGGGCGAACACGACCAACAGGTCGGCGGAGGCGATCGGTTGCACGGCTTCCCGTCCCGGAACGGGCCTGAGTCTAGCAGCGGCCGCGCGCGGCTCGCCTCGGGGCTTGCCGCGCTCGCGCTGGTCGCCGCCTGCGCGCCGGCGGGCCGCGCCCCGCCGCCGGCCGAGCGGGTGGCGCCGGGCGCGGCGGCGGTGCCCGCCGGCCGCCACTACCGGATCGACGCCGCCCGTTCCGAGGTGCGCATCCTCGTCTACCGCGCGGGCGCGCTGGCGCGGCTCGGCCACAACCACGTGCTGCTCGCGCGCGATCTCGCGGGCGAGCTGTGGCTGCCGCCGGACCCGGCCGCGGCGCGCTTCGCGGTGTCGTTCCCGGTCGCGGCGCTCGCGATCGACGAGGCGGCGGCGCGCGCCGAGGAGGGCGAGGAGTTCGCGCTTGAGCCGAGCGCCGCCGACATCGCCGGCACGCGCCGCAACCTCGAGGGGCCGGCGGTGCTGGACGCCGCCCGCTATCCCGAGGTGCGGCTCGAGGGCGGGGGCGGGCGCGACGGCGCCGGGCTCACCGCGCGCACGCGCATCACGGTGCGCGACCACACGGCCGAGCTCGAGGTGCCGGTCGAGGTCGCCGGGGCCTCCGGCGAGGTCGTGGTGCGGGGCGGCTTCCCGGTGAGCCAGACGGCGCTCGGGCTCGTGCCCTTCAGCGTCGGGCTCGGCGCGATCCGGGTGCGGGACGAGCTCGCGGTGCGCTTTCGCCTGGTCGCGGTGGCGGACCCGCCCGGCTGAGCCGCGGGTCCCAAAACCCGAGTGCCGTCAAAGACTTGGCGGCTGCGGCTTGTGCGGTCCGTATTTTCTGTAACTAGCGCCGTGTCGCACGGGGTGCGTAGGATCCGCCCATGAGCGAGCAGCCCCTGTCCACGGCCACGATCTTCGACGCGGACCTCGTGCGCCGCTACGACCGGCCGGGGCCGCGCTACACCTCCTACCCGACCGCGGTGCAGTTCCACACCGGCTTCGGCGTCGCCGACTACGAGGCCGCCGCGCGCGCGAGCAACCAGGGCACCCCGAAGCCGCTCTCGATCTACGTGCACGTGCCGTTCTGCGAGAGCCCGTGCTTCTACTGCGGCTGCAACAAGGTCATCACCCGCGACCACGGCCGCGCCAACCCCTATCTCGAGCACCTGTTCCTCGAGATCGAGCGCCAGGGCGCGCTGTTCGACCGCCGCCGGCCGGTGGACCAGCTGCACTTCGGCGGCGGCACGCCGACCTTCCTGAGCGACGCCGAGCTCGCGGCGGTGCTCGCCAGGCTGCGCCAGCACTTCACGCTGCGCGACGACCCGGACCGCGAGTACTCGATCGAGATCGACCCGCGCACGGTGTCGGCGGCGCGGCTCGACACGATCGCCGCGATGGGACTCAACCGCGTCAGCCTCGGCGTCCAGGACTTCGACCCCGAGGTGCAGCAGGCGGTCAACCGGGTGCAGTCCTGCGAGGACACGCTGGCGCTGATCAGGCGCGCCCGCGAGCTCGGCATCGACTCGGTCAGCATCGACCTGATCTACGGGCTGCCGCGCCAGTCGCGCAAGAGCTTCGCGCGCACGCTCGAGATCGTGATCGGCGCGCGGCCGGACCGCATCGCCGCCTACAGCTACGCGCACCTGCCGCACCTCTTCAAGCCGCAGAAGCAGATCAAGGCGGCCGACCTGATCTCGCCGGCCGAGAAGCTCGGCCTGCTCGGGCTCACGGTCGAGACGCTGACCCGGGCCGGCTACGTCTACATCGGCATGGACCACTTCGCGCTGCCGACCGACGAGCTGGTGCGGGCGCAGGCCAACGGCACGCTGCAGCGCAACTTCCAGGGCTACTCGACCCGCGCCGAGTGCGACCTCGTGGCGCTCGGCGTGAGCTCGATCTCGAAGGTCGGCGACACCTACGCGCAGAACTCGAAGACGCTGCCGGAGTACTACCGGCGCATCAACACCGGCACGCTCGCGATCGAGCGCGGCGTCGCGCTCGACGCCGAGGACCGGCTGCGCCGCGACGTGATCCAGCAGCTGATGTGCGCGACGCGCCTCGACTTCGCCGCGATCGAGCGCCGCCACGGCATCCGCTTCGAGGAGCACTTCGCCGACGAGCTCGAGCGCCTGGGTCCGCTCGCGGCCGACGACCTCGTGGCGCGCGAGGGGCGCTCGCTCAGGATCACGGCGCGCGGGCGCCTGCTGATGCGCAACGTCGCGATGGTGTTCGACGCGCACATGCCGAAGGTCGCGCCGGCGGCCGAGCAGCCGCGCTTCTCGCGCGCCGTCTGAGCCCTCAGGCCGGCGGCGGCCCGATCAGCAGCCGCGTGCCCTCCGGCGCCACCACCATCAGGTGCGTGTCCGGGTCCAGCGAGCGCGGCAGCTCCACCTCGGGCTCGACGCCGACCTCCACCAGCCGCTCGCGCAGCTCCGGCCCGCCCTCGGTGCTGAACACCAGCGTCGGCTGCGGCAGCTCGCGCGTCAGGTAGAGGCCGATGTCGAAGGTATCGCTGGTCAGCGACAGGTGCGGCCAGGGCTCCTCGCCCTCGGCGGCGGTCACGAAGCCGAGCCGCTCCCAGTAGGCGCGCGCGGTGTCGAGGTTCGCGACCGGCAGCGCGAACTCCTCGAACCAGCCGAGCCGGCTGAGCGGCGGGTGGTCGGGCGGGGAGAAGGTGCGCGCCTCGAGCAGCCGCACCTGCTGGCCGTCCGGGGTCGTGAACACCGCCTCGTTGAAGGTGTCCTCGGCCAGCTGGCGGCTGTCGAACTCGATGCCGAGCGCCTCGACCGCCTTCAGCTCGCGGGCGAGCTCGGGCAGCACGTAGCAGAGCTGCGGCACGGTCACCGCGCCCTCGTCGTGCAGGCCGATCGCGAGCCGCCCGTCGGTGACCACCGAGTAGCGGTGCGACCAGGTCTCGCCGACGATCGCGGCCGTGAAGCCGAGCCGCTGGTAGAACTGCCACGAGTCGAGGATCCGCGGCGCCGGGAGCGAGACTTCGAGAAAGCGTCCGAGCATGGCCCGAGTCTAGCTTGGACCGGCGCCGCGCGCCCGCGGGCCGCGTCCGGGGCCGAGGTGCAGCGCCAGCGCCAGCACCGCGGTCGCGGCGACGAAGGCGGTGACCGGCAGCGGGGTGGCGGTCGAGGTCAGCGCCATCAGCTGCACCGCGAGCGCGGCCAGGATCTGCTGGCCGAAGCCCAGCAGCCCCGCGGCGGCGCCGGCGTAGCGCGGCGCGAGCGCCACCGCGCTCGCGGTCAGGTTGGGAAGCGCGAGGCCCTGCGCGAAGCCGATCACGGCCCACGGCGCGAACAGCCAGAACGGGTGCCAGAGCCCGGCGAGCGCCAGCCCCCAGCCGGCCGCGGCCGCCGCCGCCTGCAGCGCGATGCCGGCGCTGGTGAGGCGCTCGACGCCGAGCTTGAAGGTGTAGCGCGACACGACCCAGTTGCCGAGGAAGTAGCCGCCGGAGATCGCGAGGTACCAGAGCCCGTACTCGGCGCTGCTGCGGCCGAGCGCGCGGAACACGTACGGCACCAGCGCCACGAACACCAGGAACACGGTGAAGATCACCGCGCTCTGGAAGGCGTAGCCGAGGAAGCGCAGCTCGCGGGCGAGCGCGAGCGTCGCGCCGAGGAGCGCGCGCGGGCCGCGCGCGCCGGCGGCGACGCGGGTCTCGGGCAGGTAGCGCCAGGCGAGCGCGCCGATCGCGAGCCCGCCGGCGAGCAGCACGCCGAACACCGCCCGCCAGCCGAGCGCGTCGGCGAGCGCGCCGCCGCCGGCCGGCGCGAAGGAGTTCGCGCACACCATGACCATCGTCAGCGTCGCGAGCTTGTGCGCCATCCGCTCGCGCGTGTAGAGGTCGCCCATCGCCGCCCGCGAGACCGTGACGCCGGCCGAGGTGCCGAGCGTCGTGATCACGCGGCCGAGCGTCAGCACGCCGATCGAGGTCGCCGCGAGCGCGATCGCCGAGCCCGCGACGAAGATCGCGAGCCCCGCCAGGATCACCGGCCGGCGGCCGTAGTGGTCGGACAGCGGCCCGTAGACGAACAGCCCGATCGCGAACGCCACCAGCGGCGCGCTCACCGTCGTGCTCGCGGCCGCGACGCTGACGCCGAAGGCGTCGCGCGCCAGCGGCACCACCGGCACGTAGATGTTGAGCGCCACCGGGCCGGTGGCGGTCACGGCCGCGAGCAGCACGAGGAGCGCGCGCTCGCTGAGCGCGCGCGGCCTCAAGACATCACGCCGCCGAGGCAGAGGTACTTGAGCTCGGTGAAGTCGAGGATGCCGTACTTCGAGCCCTCGCGGCCGGTGCCGGACTCCTTCCAGCCGCCGAACGGCGCCTCCTCGGTCGAGATGATGCCGGTGTTGAGGCCGACGATGCCGTACTCGAGCCCCTCGGCGACGCGCCAGGCGCGCGCGATGTCGCGGGTGTAGAAGTACGCCGCCAGGCCGAACTCGGTGTCGTTGGCCATGCGCAGCGCGTCGGCCTCGGTCTCGAAGCGGAAGATCGGCGCCACCGGCCCGAAGGTCTCCTCGCGCGCCACCTTCATCGCCGGCGTCACCTGGGTCAGGATCGTCGGCTCGAAGAACGTCCGGCCGAGGGCGTGGCGGTGGCCGCCGAGCACGAGCTTGGCGCCCTTCTCGAGCGCGTCGGCGATGTGCTCCTCGACCTTGAGCACGGCCTTGTCGTCGATCAGCGGCCCCTGCTCGGTGGGGCCGGCGAGGCCGTCGCCGACGCGCAGCTTGCGGGTCGCCTCGATGAGCTTGGCGACGAAGGCGTCGTAGACGCCCGCCTGCACCAGCAGGCGATTGGCGCAGACGCAGGTCTGGCCGGTGTTGCGGTACTTGCTCGCGATCGCGCCGGCGATCGCGGCGTCGAGGTCGGCGTCGTCGAAGACGATGAACGGCGCGTTGCCGCCGAGCTCGAGCGAGACCTTCTTGACCGTGGCCGCGCACTGCTGCATCAGCAGCTTGCCGATCTCGGTGGAGCCGGTGAAGGTGATCTTGGCGACCGTCGGGTTCGAGGTCAGCTCGCCGCCGATCGCCGAGGCCTTGCCGGTGACGACGTTGAAGACGCCGGGCGGGACGCCGGCGCGCGCCGCGAGCTCGGCCTGCGCGAGCGCCGAGAACGGGGTCGACTCGGCCGGCTTGATCACGATCGTGCAGCCGGCGGCCAGCGCCGCGCCCGCCTTGCGCGTGATCATCGCCGCCGGGAAGTTCCACGGCGTGATCGCGCCGACGACGCCGACCGGCTGGCGCATCGCGAACAGCCGCTTGTCCGGCTGCGCCGAGGGGATCAGGTCGCCGTACAGTCGCCGGCCCTCCTCGCCGAACCACTCGTAGAACGAGGCCGCGTAGCCGACCTCGCCCTTGGCCTCGGCGAGCGGCTTGCCCTGCTCGGCCGTCATCAGCCGGCCGAGGTCCTCGGTGTTGGCGACCATGAGGTCGGCGAGCCGCCTCAGGATCTTGCCGCGCTCCTTGGCGGGGCGGGCCGCCCAGGCGGGGAACGCCGCCTTGGCCGCCGCGATCGCCCGGCGCGTCTCGGCCGCGCCGCAGCGCGGCACCGTGCCGAGCACGGCGCCGGTGGCCTTGTTGCGGACCTCGGTGGTGCCGCCCTCGTCGGCGCCGACCCAGTGGCCGTCGACGTAGCACTGCTGCTTGAGGAGCGCGGGATCGGCAAGGGTGAAGCTGGTCGTCATGGCAGTCTCTTTGGGGCAAGGGGCCGGACGGCACCGGCGGCGCGGCGACGCCCGCCGCGCCGCTCAGCCGACGTGGCGGTGGAGGAAATCGAGCGAGCGGTCGAGCGCGAGCTTGGCGCTCGCCGGCTCGTGCGCGGCGCGGTCGGTGCAGTTGAAGCCGTGGTCGGCCGGGTAGAGGTAGTAGTGGCCCATCGGGTAGGCCTTCTTGACCTGCTCGACGTCGGTGGCCGGGACGTGCTGGTCGTGCTCGGCGAAGTGGAACATCACCGGGCACTTCGGCGTGCGGTCGAGCACCCGCGGCAGCCCGCCGCCGTAGTAGACGACGCCGGCCGCGAGCGCCAGGTGGCAGGCCGCGACGTAGGTCATCGTGCCGCCCCAGCAGTAGCCCACCATGCCGACCTTGCCGGCCGCGGCCACGGCGTCGATCGCGGCCTTGAGGTCAAGGAGCGTCTGCTCGGTCTTCAGCCGCTCGCGGATCGCGCGCCCGGCGGCGGGCTCGGCGTAGGGCACGTCGGCGCCGCGCTCGGCGCGGTCGAAGAGCGCCGGCGCGATCGCGAGGTAGCCGGCCGCGGCGTACTGCTCGGTGACCGCGCGGATGTGGGCGTTGACGCCGAAGATCTCCTGCACGATGACGATGCCGCCGCGCGGCCGGCCGGCCGGCGTCACCCGCCACGCGGCCAGGCGGTGGCCGTCGACGGCCTTCAGCTCCACGGTCTCGGTGCGGGCGCTCATGGACGGGGCAGGCAACCTCGGCCGGCGTACCTCGCCGGCGGCTGCCTATTTTGCGCGAGCCGCGCCGCCGGCACCACCTCGGCGCCGCGGCGGGCGCCGGCGGCTCAGCGCCAGGGCCTGACGACGCGCTGCTCGATGGCGCCGAAGACGCTGCGGCCCTGCCGGTCGAGGACCTCGATGCGCACCTGGTCGCCGTACTTCAGGAAGGGCGTCCGGGCGCTGCCGGACTCGAGCTGCTCGAGCATGCGCCGCTCGGCGATGCAGGCCGAGCCCTTGCTGCGGTCGTAGTTCGACACGGTGCCGGAGCCGACGATGGTGCCGGCGGCGAGGTTGCGGGTGCGCGCGCAGTGCGCGATCAGCTGGGCGAAGTCGAAGGTCATGTCGACGCCGGCGTCCGGCGCGCCGAAGGCAGCGCCGTTCAGCCGGGTGCGGACCGGCAGGTGCAGCTTCGAGTCGCGCCAGTCGTCGCCGAGCTCGTCCGGGGTCACGGCGACCGGCGAGAAGGCGGTGGCGGGCTTGGACTGGTAGAAGCCGAAACCCTTGCCGAGCTCGCCCGGGATCAGGTTCCTGAGGCTCCAGTCGTTGACCAGCATCACGAGCCGGATGTCGCCGCGCGCGCGCACCGCGTCCGCGCTCGAGCCCATCGGCACGTCGCCGACCACGACCGCGACCTCGGCCTCGAGGTCGATGCCGAACTCCTCGCTCGCGAACGGCGCGTCGTCGGTCGGGCCGAGGAAGTCGTCCGAGCCGCCCTGGTAGACGAGCGGGTCGGTCCAGAACGAGGCCGGCAGCTCCGCGCCGCGCGCCTTGCGCACGAGCTCGACGTGGTTGACGTAGGCCGAGCCGTCCACCCACTGGTAGGCGCGCGGCAGCGGCGCGGCGCAGGCCGAGGGCTCGAAGGCCGTCGTCTCCTTGGCCTGGTGGGCCTCGAGCCGCGCCGCGAGGTCCCTGAGGCGCGGCGCGAGCCGCGCCCAGTCGTCGAGCGCATCCTGCAGGGTCGCCGCGATGCCGCCCGCCGGCACGCAGTGCCTGAGGTCGGCGTCGACGACCACCAGGCGCCCGTCGCGCCCGTGCTTGAGGCTCGCCAGCTTCATCGCCCCGCCCCTCCTGCCGTCCTCAGGCGCCGCCGCCCTGCCAGCTGCTGACGTAGCCCTGCCACTCGATCCCGGCCGCCGCGGCGCCGAGCTCGAGCGGGTCGCGGGCGTCGATCATCACCGCGTACTCGTCGGTCGCCGCCTTAGTCTGCACCAGCATGCGCTCGAGCGCCTTCGGGTGCGGCCCGTGCGTGAAGCCGGCCGGGTGGAAGGTCAGCATGCCCGGGTGGATGTTGTCGCGCGAGAAGAAGTCGCCGGCGTGATAGAAGAGCACCTCGTCGTAGTCGTCGTTGTTGTGGAAGAACGGCACCTTGAGCGCGCCGGGGTCGGTCTCGAACGGACGCGGGGCGAAGGTGCAGACGACGAACCGGTCGGACGCGAACGTGGCGTGGACCGACGGCGGGATGTGGTAGCGGTGGCTCGAGACCGGGCGGATGTCGCGAACGTTGAGCCGCACCGGCGCCAGATCGCCGTGCCAGCCGACAGCGTCGAGCGGATTGTAGGGGTAGGTGACGGTCGAGACTTCGCCCCGCTTCTTCACCTCGACCCGCACGTCGCCCGGCTCGGCCTGGTGGGCGCGGAACGCCTCGTCCATCGCCGGCATGTCGAGCACGGCCGGATCGAAGATGGCGTGTGGTCCGAGGACGCCGCGCTCGGGCAGCGAGAAGTGGGTGTTGGTCGCCTGGATCACGAGCAGCGCCGCCGCGCCCTCCGGCGAGAGCCGCCACATCGTCCCGCGCGGCAGGTAGAGGTAGTCGCCGGCGGCGAAGGCGATGCGGCCGAAGTCGCAGAAGAGGTCGCCCGCGCCGAGGTGGACGAAGAGCAGCGTATCGCCGTCGGCGTTGCGGGCGAGCGCCGGCATGGGCGCCGCGAGCTTCCAGAACCGCAGCTCCATCGCCGCGTTGGTCAGCACCTTGGGCGCGGCCCAGGGTGAGGCCGGCGCCTCGTTCAGCGCGGCGAGGTTGAACGCACGGGGCCGCAACGGGCCCTCGAAGCTGGTCCAGCCGGTCGGCGGGTTCGGGTGATGGAAGAAGGCGGCGGGGCCGAAGAAGCCTTCCTTAGACATCTCCCGCTCGAACGTGCCCGCGGGCATGTCGGCGTGCGCCTGGCGCGAGTGTCGCCCCTCGGCGCCGCGCACCGGGATCCAGTGGCGCGGCCCGCTCACGCGCTCGGCTCCTTCGCCGGCAGCACCCCGCGGCGCATCTGGTCGAGCTCGATCGACTCGAACAGGGCCTGGAAGTTGCCCTCGCCGAAGCCCTCGGCGCCCTTGCGCTGGATGATCTCGAAGAAGATCGGACCGATCATGTTCTCGGTGAAGATCTGCAGCAGCAGCCCCTGACCCTGGGCCGGTCCGCCGTCGATCAGGATCCGATCGGCCCTGAGCCGCTGCAGGTTCTCCCCGTGGCCCGGCACCCGCGCATCCACGCCCTCGTAGTAGGCGTCGAGAGTGTCCTGGAACCTGACGCCCCGCTCGCGCATGGCCTCGACCGATCCGTAAATGTCATCCGTGGAAAGAGCGATGTGCTGGATGCCCTCGCCGCCGTAGTCCTTGAGGAATTCCTCGATCTGCGAGTGCGCGTCGCGGCTCTCGTTGAGCGGGATGCGGAGCTTGCCGTCGGGGCTGGTCATGGCGCGCGAGAAAAGCCCTGTCTGCTTGCCCTCGATATCGAAGTGCCGGATCTCTCGGAAATTGAAGATCCGCTGATAGAACTCGGCCCAGCGATCCATCCGCCCACGGTGCAAGTTGTGGGTCAGGTGGTCGATCGCGGTCAGCCCAAGGCCTCTCGGCTTGTCCACGGCGCCCGGCAACGGTCGGAAGTCGATGTCGTAGATCGCTTCGGCGCCATAGCGGTCGACGAGGTAGAGGTTCGAGCCGCCGATGCCCTCGATCGCCGGGATGTTGAGCTCCATCGGCCCGACCGGCCCGGTGACCGGCTTCGCGCCCCGCTCGACCGCGAGCTTCAGCGCCAGCCCTGCGTCCTTGACCCGGAACGCCATCGCGTTCGCCGATGGACCATGTGCGGCGCGGAAGTCCGCGGGCTGGCCTGCCGGCTCCATGTTGAGGATGAAATTGATGTCGCCCTGGGCGAAGCGCAGCACGTTCTTCGAGCGGTGCCGTCCGACGGCGACGAAGCCCATCAACTCGAACAACTGCTGCAACCTCTGCGGGTCGGGCGAGGTGAACTCGACGAACTCGAAGCCGTCCGTCCCCAGAGGATTGTCGAAGGGCTCGTTCATGCCACGCTCCCTATCAGGCGGTCTTGCGGGATCACGTCGCCAGGCTCGATATCGGGCGCGCTTTCGAGCTCACGGTAGAGCGGCGCGAAGTCGGTCTCCAGGGTCTGGCGCAGCAGGTCCTCGAACCGGTCGATCACGAAATAGAGCGGCTGGTAGGCGTCGATTTCGTAGCGCGTGCGCATGACGCGCTTCAGATCGAACGCGACCCTCGGCGGCTTCGGACTGTCGAGCGCATAGGCGCTCTCTCCGTGGCTGGACACGATGCCGGACCCGTAGATCCTGAGGCCCTTGGGCGAATTGATCAGCCCGAACTCGACGGTGTGCCAGTAGAGCCGCGCCAGCCGCTTGATCGCGCCCAGCCGCGCGGCCCTGAGCCCGCCCTCGCCGTAGGCCTGCATGTAGTCGGCGAACACCGGGTCGGTCAGCAGCGGCACGTGGCCGAACACGTCGTGGAAGACGTCTGGCGCCTCGAGATAGTCGATCTGGTCGGGGCGGCGGATGAAGCGGCCGGCGACGAAGCGGCGGTGCGCCAGGTGATCGAAGAACACCTCGTCGGGCACGAGACCCGGCACGGCGACGACGCTCCAACCTGTCAGCTTGCCGAGCTTCTCCGACAGCTCGGCGAAGTCGGGGATGCCAGGCCGCGAGAGGTGCAGCACATCGAGGCCCTCGAGGAACGCCGGGACCGCCCGGCCGACCAGCTGCTCGGACTGGCGCGCGAACAGCCTGTCCCAGAGCGCGTGCTCGGCGCTCGTATAGGCGCCCCAGTCCTGCGGGACGGTCCAGTCGGCGGGCAAGGCGGACGCGGGTTCGGCCATGATGGCGAGTCTAGAACGATTGGCTCGCGATTTCCGTTCAATATTCGCGGAGATGCGTTGACAGATGCGCCACCTGGTTCAGTTTCGGGCTATCCATGAAAGAACTGCTCCGTCTCGACGAGATCGATCGGCGCTTGTTGCGGGCGCTGCAGACCGACGCCGATCAGAGCCAGGCCGCGCTGGCGGAGAAGGTCGGGGCCTCGGCCGCCTCGGTCTGGCGGCGGGTTCGCGCGCTGGAGGAGGCCGGCGTCCTGAAAGGCGCTGTGCGTCTGGTAGACCCGGAGCGGATCGGCCGCGGCGTCAGCGTTATCTGCCAGCTTCGGATGCGCTCTCACGCCGTGGAGGAGCGGGCCAGGTTCGAGGCCTTCGTCCAGACCCGCGAAGAGATCGCCGAGTGCTTCGCGATGTCTGGCGAGTGGGACTACCTCGTGCGGGTCGTCGTGCGCGACGTGGCCGACTACGAGCGGTTCCTGATGGGCGAGCTCTTGCGCCACCCGACCATCGCCGCGGCCTCCTCGCACTTCGCGCTCAGTCAGGTGAAATACACCACCGCCCTGCCCGTCTGACCGTCGACGCTTTGGACAAATGAAGGAGCCCGGCGGTGAGGCCGGGCTCCAGGTCGTTTGGGCGGTGACGGCGTCGCCTAGAAGGCGACGTCGATCACGGCTCGACGGTTCAGCGGCTCCTTGACGCCCGGGCCGGTCTGCACCGCCGGCTCGGTGAAGCCCTTCCAGGAGACGTCGAGCACCGATTGCTGCACGCCGTCGGCGACCAGCTGGTCGGCCGTCGCCTTCGCGCGCCGCTCGGAGAGC
>DATKOP010000007.1:0-106393 GCA_035524595.1 Steroidobacteraceae bacterium
GGAGCCGCTCGCGCCCTTCGATGTGGTGGTCGTGCCGATCAACTTTCAGAAGTCGGCGCGCGTGCGCGAGGCCAGCGAGCGGCTGTACGCCGAGCTCGGCGCCGCCGGCTTCGAGGTGCTGCTCGACGACCGCGACGCCCGGCCCGGCGTCAAGTTTGCGGATGCAGAGCTCTATGGGATCCCGCACCGTATCGTCGTCGGCGAGCGCGGCCTCGACGCCGGACGGCTCGAGTACCGCCACCGCCGTGCCACCGAGAGCGAGGAGTTCGCGCTCGCCGATGCTGTCGCCTTCCTCAGGTCGCGCCAGGCCCGCTGAGCCCGGCAGTCGGTGCGGGCGTGCGCTGCTCGCGGCGCTCGCGCTCGGCGCCGCGTTCGCCGCCCCCGCCCGGGCCGACCGGCAGCAGGACCCGGAGCTGCGGTCGATCCTCGTGCAGGCGATCGAGAGCACCCGCTGCGACGGCCACCCCGACCGCTTCGGTGAGGAGGTGTTCTTCAAGCTGCAGGAGCCGCGCCTGCGGCGCGTGGTCGCCGACCCGGAGCTGCGGGTCGACATCCTGCGGCACGTCTACTGCGAGTCGCACGCCGTCGTCGCCCGCTACCGCGACGAGCACCGCTTCGAGCTGCTGCTGACGCCGGAGCTGATCCTCGCGGTCATCGACGTCGAGAGCCAGTTCGACCGCTACGCGGTCTCGCACGCCGGCGCGGTCGGGCTGATGCAGGTCATGCCGTTCTGGCCGCGGCGGCTCGGCGTCGACAACCGGCTGTTCGGCAGCGTCGACTTCAACGTGCGCCTCGGCTGCGAGATCCTCGGCTACTACATGCACCTCGAGCGCAACGACTACCGCCGCGCGCTGGCGCGCTACAACGGCAGCGTCGGCCGCCGCGAGTATCCGGACCTGGTGCTGACCCGGCTGTCGAGCCGCTGGCGCGGCTAGCCGCTCAGTTCTGGGCCTCGTGCCGCTGGGTGGCGGCCAGCGCGTCAGCGGCGCTCTGGCGCGCTGCGGCCGCCTCGCGACGCGCGGCGCGGTAGTTGCCGACGCGGATCATGTCCTCGGCGCGCTTCAGGCCGTCGCGTGCCGCCGCCAGGGACTGCGGCGCGACCTGGGCGGCGCCGGCCGCCTCGGCGGCGCGGATCGTCTGGCGCGTGTCGCTCATCGTCTGCACGGGCGCGGCCGCGCAGGCGCCGAGCAGCAGCGCCACCACCACGAGCCCGCCGAGTTGCGAGCGGCGAAACATGCGATCATGTTCTCCGAGACACGACCGAAGACGCTAGCAAGCGCCTGAATCCTGCGTCAAGCAAGCACCACCGCCGCAAACCGGCCGAATTCCGAATGCTGACCGTTCTCGTCTTGTATTACTCGCGCAACGGCAGCACCGCTGCACTCGCTCGCCAGGTCTGCCGCGGCGTCGACAGCGTCGACGGCGTGACCGCGATGCTGCGCACGGTACCGCCCGTATGCACGGTAATCGACGCTCCGGCGGCGCCAGTCCCGCCGGACGGCCCGCCCTACGCGAGTCATGAGGACCTCGCGCGCTGTGACGGCCTGGTGCTCGGCAGCCCGACGCGTTTTGGCAACATGGCCGCGCCGCTGAAGTACTTCCTCGACGGAACCGGCGCCGCGTGGGCGAGCGGCGAGCTGGTCGGCAAGCCGGCCGGCGTGTTCACCTCGACCAGCACGCAGCACGGCGGCCACGAATCGACGCTGCTGTCGATGATGCTGCCGCTCCTGCACCACGGCATGCTGGTCTGCGGCCTGCCGTTCACCGAGCCCGCGGTCGCGCGCACCGCGCGTGGCGGCGGGCCGTACGGCGCCGGCGCGATCGGCAGGACCGAGGGCGGCGCGCTCGACGAGGACGAGAAGCTGCTGGCGCAGCACCTCGGCCGGCGGGTCGCGGAAGTCGCGGTGCGGCTCGCGCCGCCGCGTCGCAAGTGAGCTCGCGCGGCGCGGCGCGGCGCGCCGCGCGCGCTGCCACGCTCGCGCTGGCCGGCCTGCTGTGCGCGCTGTTCGTGCGCTGGCACGCGGCGCGCCACGGCGCGCCGACCGCGGCACTGGCCGCCGTCCTCGGCGTCGCGCCATGGCTCGCGCTCGCGCCGGGCCTGTGGCGCGGCGATCGACGGCGCTACCTGGCCGCGACGCTGCTGACCACCCCCTACCTCGGCTACGGACTGATGGAGGTGCTCGCCAACCCCGGCGCACGCGCCTACGCCGGCGCGCTCGTGCTGCTGGCGTTCGCCGTGTTCATCGCGGCGCTCGCGTTCCTGCGCCTCAGTCGACCGTCCACTGCAGCACCGACCTGACGAACGGCACGGTCAGGCGCCGCTGCTGCGACAGTGCCGCGGCATCGAGCCGGTCGAGCGCATCGCACAGCGCGCCGAGATCGCGCGGCAGGCGGCGCTGCAGGTACTGCAGCGTCTCCTCCGGCAGCTCGATGCCGAGCGTGCGTGCGCGCGCCAGCAGCGCCAGTCCCTGCTCGGCGTCGTCGAGCGGGCGCAGCTGCCAGACGATGCAGGCCGCGAGCCGCGAGGCGAGGTCCGGCAGCACGATGCGCAGCGCCGCCGGCGCGGCGCCGGCGCTGATCACGAGGTTGCCGCCGCGCTCGGCGAGGTCGTTGTAGAGCGCGAACAGCGCGCGCTCCCAGGCCGCGTCGCCGGCGACCCGCTCGAGGTCGTCGAGACAGACGACGTCGAGCTGCTCGAGCCCGGCGGTCATCTCCGCGGCCGGCCACGGCGCCGCGAGCGGCAGGTAACCCGCGCGCCGCCCGAGTGCGCCGGCACGCGCGCAGGTGGCCTGCAGCAGGTGGCTGCGCCCGGCGCCCGGTGCCGCATACAGCCACAGCGGCGCGAGCCCGGCGCTCGCCGCCCGCGCCTCGAGCGCCGCGACCAGCGGTCCGTTCGGCCCGGGCTGGAAGCTCGCGAAGGTCGATGCCGCGCGCAGCCGCACGCCGAGCGGCAGCTGCTCCATCACGGCGCGGCGCGCGCGGCCGCGCGGCCGGCGCGGATCGCCTCGCGCGCGTAGGTGAGCACGTAGTCGAGGCCGCTGACGACGGTGGTCACGAAGGTCGCGGCGCCGATCGCGACCACCAGCGGCCGCGGCACGTTGCGCCAGGCGGCCGCGGCGATCACCGCCAGCACGAACGACAGCTGCAGCAGAGTGTTCAGCTTGCTGATCGGCGTCGGCCGGCCCTCGACATAGCCGATCAGCAGCCGGTAGGCGATCGCGCCGCCGACGATCAGCACGTCGCGCACCACGACCGCGACCCCGAGCCACAGCGGCACGAGGCCGGTCCACACCAGCGTCAGGAACACCGTCACCAGCAGCAGCTTGTCGGCGATCGGATCGAGGATCTTGCCGAGCCGTGAGGTCCAGTCGAAGTGCTTGGCGAGCCAGCCGTCGAGGCCGTCGGAGACCGCCGCGACGCCGAACAGCAGCAGCGTCAGCTCGTAGCGCCCCGCCAGCAGCGCGAGCGCGCTCGGCGCAACCAGCAGGATGCGCAGCACGCAGATCGCGTTCGGGATCCAGGCCAGGCTCACGGCCGCAGCACGAGTTGCAGCGCGCCCCCCGGCGGAGCGGAGTCGTCGGGCAGGAACCGACCGGACTCGCGCGCCGCGCGCCGCAGCGCGTCGGCGTCGCCCTCGAAGGCGATGCGAAAGTGCAGCGAGCTGCCGCTGACCTCCTCGAGCGCGACGCTGCGCACGCTCGGCAGCGCGGCCAGCGCGCTGCCCGCGAGCGCGTAGCCGGCGAGGTCGCGCACGCCGCGGACGACCGCATCGATCTGGCCGCCGCGCACGCCGGCGGTCGCGAACTGGGCCCCGAAGCGGTCGGCGAGCGCCTGCACGCCCTCGTCGCCGCCGCCGCTCGCGTTGCCGTCGCCCGCCGGGCCGCTCCACGACCAGCTGGTCGCGCCCGGCGCCGCACGGCCGACCAGCAGCGCGTCCGCGCCGTACTGGCGGGCGAGCTCCCGCAGCGGCTCCAGCCGGCCGGCGAGCGCGTCGTCGACGCGCGCCTGCTCGAGTGCCGTCGGCAGCCCGGTCGGCCAGGCGAGCGGCAGGCCGCGCAGCTGCGCGGCGGCGACGACCGTGCGCCGCAGCTCGGGGCCTGCCGGGGCGCCGAAGCTGCGCGCGGCTCCCGGGACCGCGCTGACCAGCAGCACCAGGGTCAGCGGCCGGTCGCGCGACCAGAGCCGCTGGCCGGCCTGCAGCAGGCGCGCGTCGAGGGCATCCTGGTCAAACGTGACCACCAGCTGGTTGCCGGCCGCGGAGCGAAAGGTGCGCGCGAGCACCGGGGCGTCCGCATAGAGCGCGGCCAGCGCCGGGTCGCTGGCGGCGGCGCGCCGGCCGGTGAGCCGCACGACCACCTGGCGCAGCGCCTCGGTCGCCGCCGCGGCGCGTCCGGCGTCGGTCGCATCGCCGCTGGCGGTCCCCTCATAGAGGCCCTCCAGCGGCACGGCACGGGCGGTCCCCGCCAGCCCCGCGAGCAGCAGGCCCGCGAGCAGCGTGGCGGCGATTCGATTGACAGAGCGCATGCGTTTCCCGGCGGGGCAAGCGGGCCACCGCGCGACCGGCGGCGACGCGGATCACCATGTAAAATACCATAGCCTCGAAACCCGTCCCGGCGTCGCCCTATGTCCAATTCCCGCCCTTCCGTGACCTACCGTGACGCCGGCGTCGACATCGACGCGGGCGACGAGCTCGTCGAGCGCATCAAGCCGCACGTCCGGCGGACCCTGCGCAAGGAAGTGCTCGGCGGGCTGGGCGGCTTCGGCGCGCTGGTGCGCGTGCCGCTCGAGCGCTACCGCAAGCCGGTGCTGGTGTCGGGCACCGACGGGGTCGGCACCAAGCTGCGGCTCGCGATCGAGACCGGTCGCCACGACACCATCGGCATCGACCTGGTCGCCATGTGCGTCAACGACGTGGTCGTGCAGGGCGCGGAGCCGCTGTTTTTCCTCGACTACTACGCGACCGGCCACCTCGACGTCGCGGTCGCCGAGCGCGTCATCGCCGGCATCGTCGAGGGCTGCGTGCAGGCCGGCTGCGCGCTGGTCGGCGGCGAGACCGCCGAGATGCCGGGCATGTATCACGACGCCGACTACGACCTCGCCGGATTCTGCGTCGGCATCGCCGACGAGGACCGGCTGATCGACGGCTCAACGACCCGGGCCGGCGACGCGATCATCGGCCTCGCCTCCTCCGGACCGCACTCGAACGGCTACTCGCTGATCCGCAAGCTGCTGGCGCTCGGCGGCGCGACCGCGGCCACCGAGGTCGGCGGCCAGCGGCTCTACGACCTGCTGCTGGCGCCGACGCGGATCTACGTAAAGTCGCTGCTCGCGCTGCAGGCCGAGCTGACGGTGCGCGGCTTCGCGCACATCACCGGCGGCGGTCTGCTCGACAACATCCCGCGCGTCGTGCCCGAGGGCCTCGAGGTGCACCTCGACCGGCGCGCCTGGCAGCGTCCGCCGGTATTCGACTGGCTGCAGGCGACCGGCAACATCGACGAAACCGAAATGCATCGCACGTTCAACTGCGGAATCGGCATGACCGTGTGCGTGCCGCCGGCGAGCGTCGCGCCTGCGCTTGCACGCCTCAAGGCGCTCGGCGAGACGGCGACCGTGATCGGCGAGGTGCGCCCGGGCACGAGCGGTGTCGTCCTCGACGGCTGAGCCGGCCGGCCGCCTGCCGGTCGTCGTCCTGCTGTCGGGCTCCGGCAGCAACTTCGCCGCGATCGCCGCCGCGGCGCGCTCCGGCGCGCTGCCGATCGACCTGCGGGCCGCCATCTCCGACCGGCCGGCGGCCTTCGGGCTCGAGCGCGCCCGCGCGCTCGGCATCGCCGCCGAGGCAGTGCCGGTCCGGGACTTTCCGGACCGCGACGCGCACGACGCCGCGCTCGCCGCCCGCATCGACGCCTACCGGCCGGCGCTCGTGGTCTGCGCCGGCTACATGCGGATCTTCACCGCGGCGCTCGTGGCGCGCTACGCGGATCGCATGCTGAACATCCACCCGTCGCTGCTGCCGGAGTTTCGCGGCCTCAACACCCACCAGCGGGCCCTCGACGCCGGCGCCCGCTGGCACGGCTGCTCGGTGCACTTCGTCACCGAGGAGCTCGACGGCGGGCCGCTCGTCGCGCAGGCGCCGGTCCCGGTGCTGCCGGGGGACACGGTGGACAGCCTTTCAGCCCGGGTTCATCGTGCCGAGCACAGGCTCTACCCGATGGTCATCGGCTGGTATGCGACCGGGCGGCTGCGCTCGCACGCCGGCCGCGTCACGCTCGACGGCGCACCGCTCGCGGCGCCGCTGCGACTGGAGAATCTCGATGCCGAATCCTGACCGCAGGCGCGCGCCGCGGCGCGCCGGACGCTGGGGGCTCGCGCTGGCGCTGCTCGCCGCGGCGCCGGCGCTCGGCCAGGGGCTGCGGCCGCACGACGTCGTCTACCAGTTCCTGTTCAAGGGCATGAGCGGCGGCGAGCTCGAGCTCAGGCTGCGGCCGGACGCGCAGCCCGACAGCTGGATCTACGAGACGCACGCCCATCCGAACTTCCTCGCCAGCTTCTTCGTCAGCCCGAACTCGATCGAGCGCGGCTGGTTTCGCGTGACGCCGAGCGGCGTCGAGCCGACGCACTACTTCATCGACGACGGCTCCTCGGACAAGAGCAACGACAGCGACCTGCGCTACGACTGGAGCAAGGGCCGGATCACGGGCACCGCCCGCGGCCGGCCGCTGGACCTCGAGATCGAGCCGGGCACGCAGGACGTGATGTCGATCCGCGCGGTGGTGCTGGTCGACCTGCTCGCGGGCCGCGAACCGCACGAGTACACGATGCTCGACGGGCGCGACCTGAAGCGCTTCGTCTACAGCCGCGTCGGCGCCGCCAGGCTCAAGACCGACATCGGCGAGTTCGACACGGTGATCTTCAAGAGCGACCGCAAGGACTCCGACGGCCACGGCCGCAGCTGGCAGTACTGGTACGCGCCGTCGCTCGGCTGGCTGCCGCTGCGCGCCGAGCAGCGCGAGGACGGCAAGGCGCGCATGACGCTCGCCATCCGCTCGCTCAAGTGGCTCGACGCAGGCGCCGCGGCAGCGCCGAAGTAGGACGACGCCTCAGGTCTTCGGCAGCGTCACGCCGCGCTGGCCCATGTACTTGCCGGCGCGGTCCTTGTAGGACGTGGCGCAGACCTCGTCGGATTCGAAGAACAGCATCTGCGCCACGCCCTCGTTCGCGTAGATCTTGGCGGGCAGCGTCGTCGTGTTCGAGAACTCGAGCGTCACGTGGCCTTCCCACTCGGGCTCGAGCGGCGTCACATTCACGATCACCCCGCAGCGCGCATAGGTGCTCTTGCCCAGCGTGATGACGAGGACGTTGCGCGGGATCCTGAACAGCTCGACCGTGCGCGCGAGCGCGAAGGAATTCGGCGGAATGATGCAGACGTCGGCCGTCACATCGACGAAGCTCGCCGGGTCGAAGGCCTTCGGGTCGACGATCGTCGAGTTGATGTTGGTGAAGATCTTGAACTCGTTCGCGCAGCGCACGTCGTAGCCGTAGCTCGAGGTCCCGTACGAGACGATCCGGCGTCCGTCGACCGACCGCACCTGCCCGGGCTCGAACGGCTCGATCATCCCGGTCGCGGCCATGCGCCGGATCCAATGATCTGACTTGATGCTCATCTATCCCCCGGCCCCGTTGAATTCACTGCCGGCGCGTGTGCGCCGGCCGCGGCGACTCGCGCCACCTCTGCCAGCCCGCAACCCGGCGCCCTAGTCGTCGCTGACCGACAGCGTCGGAAAGGCCGTCGCCCCGGCCCCGGCCGCGAGGCGCGCGGTCGTGCGGCGCGCGATCTCGAGGTAGGCGCCGGCGAGCGGCCCGTCAGGCTGCGCGACCACCGTCGGCCGGCCGCCGTCGGTCTGCTCGCGGATGCGGACGTCGAGCGGCAGGCTGCCGAGCAGCGGCACCCCGTACTCCTGCGCCATCCGGTCGCCGCCGCCGGCGCCGAAGATATGCTCCTCGTGGCCGCAGCGGGAGCAGATGTGCGTCGCCATGTTCTCGACGATGCCGAGCACCGGCACCGACACCTTGCGGAACATCATCAGGCCCTTGCGGGCGTCGGCGAGGGCGATGTCCTGGGGTGTGGTGACGATGATCGCGCCGCTGACCGGGACCCGCTGGGCGAGCGTCAGCTGCGTGTCGCCGGTGCCGGGGGGCATGTCGACGATCAGGTAGTCGAGCTCGCCCCAGAGAGTGTCGCCGAGCAGCTGCAGGAGCGCTTGGGTGACCATCGGCCCGCGCCAGACCATCGGCTGGTCGGGGTCGATCAGGAAGCCGATCGACATGACGGCGACGCCGTGCGCCCGCAGCGGCTCGATCTGCTTGCCGTCCGGGGTGTTCGGGCGCTTCCCCTCGAGGCCCATCATCAGCGGCTGGCTCGGGCCGTAGATGTCGGCGTCCAGCAGCCCGATGCGGGCGCCCTGCTTCGCCAGCGCCAGGGCCAGGTTCGCGGCCGTGGTCGACTTGCCGACCCCGCCCTTGCCGGAGGCAACCGCCAGGACGTTGCGGATCGTCGGCAGCGGCTGCAGGTTGCCCTGCACCGCGTGCGCCGCGATCTCCGACCTAAGCCGCAGCCGCAGGCCGCCGGTCCAGCCGGCTGCCGCCAGCGCCGGGCGCAGCAGGTCCGCGAGCTGCCCTTCGTAGCCGCCTGAAGGGAAGCCCAGCGTGACGTCGAAGACGGCGTCCGGGCCGACAATTTCCGTACCGGTGACGGCCGCGCCGAGCGGCTGGCCCAGATAGGGGTCGACGACGGCAGCGGCGCGGGCGCGGAGCTCGTTGGCGTTCATTCGGGAGGGGTCTGTTACAGGGACCGGCCATTCTAGCGGACCCGTCACCGTCAGGGGCGGCCGGCGGGGGTCCCTATGGCATAATTCTCCCGTGAAGTTTCTATCGTCGCTCCGCGGTGAAAAGCTCCTCGCCGATATCAAGGCGGGCGGCGACCCATCCAACCCCGCGGTCCGCAAGGCGGTCGAGAAGCTGATCGCCATCGGCAAGGACGCCATCCCGATGGTCATCGAGGCGCTCGCCTCGGCCGACAAGAACGCGACGATGGCCTTCGTCGAGGTCCTGACCGCGCTCGCCGACGCCAAGAACGTGCCGCTGATCCTCGAGGGCCTCGCCGAGCCGAACCCGCGCACGACCGCGGCCGTGGCCTGGGCGCTGTCGAGCGCCAAGGCGTTTCCGGCCGGGCTGCTGCTCGAGGCGCTCAAGAACCCCGACCTCGCGGGTCCCGCCCTGATCGACGTGATCGCGGCGCACAAGGCAAGGCTCCCGCTGCGCGACCTGCTGGCGGCGGCCTACGCCCACGACTCCGGCGACAAGGCGGCGCTGTTCAAGATCATCGGCGACGTCGCCGACGAGCAGTCGGTGCCCGACCTCCTGGCGCGGCTCGACGGCAAGGACTTCCTCGTCCGCATCAACCTGATGGACATCCTGTCGCGTTTCGGGACTCCGGAAGTGCAGCGGGCGCTGGTCGGCCAGCTCAAGGACCCCTCCAAGATCGTCCGCCAGGCGGCGCTCGCGGCGCTGCTCAAGACCCCGGCGCTCAGCGACATCGAGCCGGTCGCGCCGCTGCTCGCGGACCCCGACATGGAGGTCACGAACCGCGCGATCGAGCTGCTGATCCGCGCCCGCCACCCGCAGACGGTCCGCCACCTGATCCCGGTGCTGAAGGACGAGTCGGAATACGCGCGCCGCGCCGCCGTCGAGGTGCTCAACGAGGTCGGCGACGCCAACTCGATCAAGTTGCTGCTGGAGGCGATCAAGGACAGCGACTGGTGGGTGCGCAGCCGGGCGGCGGACGCGCTCGGCAAGATCGGCGGCCCGCGCGTCGTCGACGCGGTGCTGCTGCTGGTGCGCGACCCGGACGAGGACATCCGCCGCACGGCGATCGAGATCCTCAACCTGACCAAGGACGAGCGGGCGGTGGACTACCTGCTGCAGGCGACCCGCGACACCGACTGGTGGGTCAGCGAGCGGGCGGTCGATGCGCTGGCCGAGATCGGCAGCGAGCGCGCCCTGCCGCGCCTGGTCGAGATGCTGAAGGGCCCGGCACGCTCGGTGCCGTCGGCGATCCGCGCGCTCGGCAAGCTCGGCGACGCGCGGGTCATCGAGGCGCTGCTGCCCCAGCTCGCGCGCCCGGAGAAGGAAATCCGCGTCGAGACGATGCACGCGCTCGCCCGGCTGAGCGACGAGGCGAACGCCGACACCATCCGCGGCAAGATCCGCGCGCTCGGCGAGGTCTCGACCGACCAGACCGTGGTGGTCGCCGCCAACAAGGCCCTCGAGGACCTCGACGCCCGCTTCTCGACCGCCGAGATTGCCTCGCAGCGCAAGGCCGAGCACGTCGCCGCGGCGCCGGCGCGCACGATGCTGATCGAGAACGCCGACCTCGCCGAGCTGGTCCGGCAGAACGAGGCCGCCGCCCAGCGCCTCGACATCTCGACGCTGAAGTCCGGCGACATCCTCGACGGCCGCTACAAGTACATCGAGAAGATCGGCAAGGGCGCCTTCGGCACGGTGCTGCTGATGGAGGACACTGTCGTCGACGAGCGGCTGATCCTCAAGTTCCTGAACCCGGCGGTGTCGGGGGACGAGGAGATGATGCAGCGCTTCGTGCACGAGCTGCGCTACTCGCGCAAGATCACGCACCGCAACGTCATCCGCATCTACGACTTCCTGTTCATCCGCGGCAACTACGCGATCTCGATGGAGTACTTCCCGAGCCACACGCTTGGTTCCGAGATCGTCAACGAGAAGCCGATGCCGATCCAGCGCGCCGTCAAGTACGGCATCGACATCGCCACCGGCATGACCGTGGCCCACGAGATCGGCATCGTGCACCGCGACCTCAAGCCCGCCAACGTGCTGATCAACGACCAGGGGCTGCTCAAGATCGTCGACTTTGGCGTCGCCGCGGCGCAGCGCGAGGGTGACGTGCAGCTCACCAAGACCGGCTACGTGATCGGCTCGCCGAAGTACATGGCGCCGGAGCAGATCCTCGGCAAGCCGGTCGACCCGCGCGCCGACGTCTACAGCACCGGCGTGATCCTCTACGAGATGCTGACCGGCGTGCCGCCGTACAGCCGCGGCGACCACATGGCCGTCATGTACCAGCACGTGCAGGGCAAGGCGCGGCCGCCGATCGAGGTCAACAACCAGCTGCCGCAGGCGCTCTCCGACCTCGTCGTCAAGGCGATGGCGGTCGACAAGGCGAAGCGCTTCCAGAGCATGGACGAGCTGCGCACCGCCCTCGAGAAGTTCGCCTAGGCGGACGCGTCGCGATGCCCCGCATAGACGCCTTCCTCAAGCTCGGCACGGCCCAGGGCTGCTCCGACGTGCACCTGGCGGTCGGCGTGCCGCCGATGCTGCGGATGAACGGCGAGCTGATGCCGATCCGCTTCCGCAACCTCGGCGACTCGGAGCTCGAGGCCTACGTCAACGAGATCCTGACCAAGAACCAGACCGAGCTGTTCAAGTCCGGGCGCGATCTCGACTTCTCCTACGTCGCCGAGGACGGCGGCCGCTTCCGCGTCAACGTGTTCCGCAAGGAGACCGGCGTCGGCGCCGTCTTCCGGGCCATCCCGTCGTCGGTGCCGACGCTCGAGAGCCTCAACCTGCCGCCGGTCGTCGGCAAGCTGCTCGACTACCACCAGGGCATGATCCTCGTGACCGGCTCGACCGGCACCGGCAAGTCGACCACGCTCGCGGCGATGATCGACCAGCTGAACCGCACCCGGCGCCTGAACATCATCAGCCTCGAGGACCCGATCGAGTTCGTGCACCGCAGCCAGGAGGCGCAGATCATCCAGCGCGAGTACGGCACGCACGTGCCCTCGTTCGCCGAGGGCGTGCGCGCCGCGATGCGCGAGGACCCCGACGTGATCCTGGTCGGCGAGATGCGCGACGCCGAGACCATTCGCATGGCGATGACCGCCAGCGAGACCGGCCACCTGGTGCTCGGCACGCTGCACACGACCAGCGCCGTCAAGACCATCGACCGGATCATCGACGCGCTGCCGATCGAGGAGCGGGAGCAGACCAAGAGCTTCCTGTCGCAGAGCCTGCTGGCGGTGATCACGCAGGTGCTGGTCAAGCGCGCCGACAGCCGTGCACGCCGCGCGGTCTGCGAGGTCATGATCATGAACCGCGCGATCGGCAAGCTGATCCAGACCGACCAGTCGCACCAGATCCCGGCGCAGCTGCAGACCGGCCGCGACAGCGGCATGCAGCTGCTCGACCAGTCGCTGCTCGCCGGCGTGCTCGCCAAGGAGCTCGACCCGGACGACGCCTACGTCTACGCCACCGACCGCAAGCTGTTGCAGCGCTACGTGACCGACACGAGCATGCTGCCGAAGATGGACGCGCCGAGCGCCTGAGACCCGAGCATGGCACGCATCGACGAGTACCTGTCGGAGGTGCTGAACCGCAAGGGTTCGGATCTGCACTTCATCGCCGGCGACCCGCCGCGGCTCAGGGTGTACGGCGAGCTGCAGCCGCTGCGCCCCGAGGCGCTGAAGCCGGACTTCGTCAGGGAGACGCTGTACGAGATCATGCCGCCGAAGGCGGTGACGCGCTTCGAGGAGAAGGAGGGCGCGGACTTCGCCTACGCGGTGCCGAACCTGGCGCGCTTTCGGGTCAACGTCATGCGCCAGCTGAACGGCATGGGCGCCGTGGCGCGGGTGATCCCGTCGGCGGCGCTGACGCTCGACCAGCTCAACATGCCGGAGGCGGTGCGGACGCTGTGCCGCGCCAACAGCGGCCTGATCCTGGTCACCGGCAAGACCGGCTCCGGCAAGTCGACGACGCTTGCGGCGATGATCGACGACATCAACACGCGCCTCAAGGGTCACATCCTCACCGTCGAGGACCCGATCGAGTTCGTGCACCCGCGCAAGAGCTGCCTGATCAGCCAGCGCGAGGTCGGCGTGCACGCGCCGTCGTTCGCTGACGCCGTGCACTCGGCGCTGCGCGAGGATCCGGACGTCGTGCTGGTCGGCGAAATGCGCGACCTCGAGACGATAAGCGTGGCGGTGTCGGCCGCCGAGATGGGCATCCTCGTGATGGGCACGCTGCACACCAACGGTGCGGCGCCGACCGTCGACCGGATCGTCAACGCCTTTCCTTCCGACAAGCAGTCGCACGTGCGCACGATGCTGTCGACCAGCCTGCGCGGCGTGATCTCGCAGCAGCTGCTGCCGCGCGCCGGCCAGGCCGGCCGCGTGGCGGCGCTCGAGATCCTGGTCAACACGCCGGCGGTCCAGAACCTGATCCGCCAGGGCAAGATCGACCAGCTGGAGAACAGCATGCAGAGCGGTGCCAGCTTCGGCATGCGCACGATGGACATGGCGATCCAGCAGCTGCTGGAGAGCAAGGTGATCACCGGGCGCGAGGCGTTCCGCAAGGCGATCAGCAAGCAGCGTTTCGAGCAGTACAAGAACGACGCCTGAGCGGCCCGGCCGGGCGGCTGGCATAATCAACGGCCCATCCAGGCCCGTCTCCGCCCTCATGCGCCGCATCCTCGTCACGCACGCCCTGCCCTACGCCAACGGCCCGCTGCACTTCGGCCACGTGCTCGAAGCCGTGCAGACCGACGTCTGGGCGCGCTACATGCGGCTCGCCGGCCACGAGTGCGTGCTGGTCTGCGCCGACGACACCCACGGTACGCCGATGATGCTCAAGGCGCAGGCCGAGGGCATCACGCCGGAGGAGCTGATCGCCGCGGTCGCGACCGAGCACCGCGCGACCTACGCGGGCTTCCTGATCGAGCACACCTTCTTCCACTCGACGCACAGCGCCGAGAACCGCGAGATGACGGACCGGATCTACGGCGCACTGGACGCCGCCGGCTACATCGCGCGCCGCACGATCCGCCAGGCCTACGACGCCGAGGCGCGGATGTTCCTGCCCGACCGCTACGTCAAGGGCACCTGCCCGCGCTGCGGCGCCAAGGACCAGTATGGCGACAGCTGCGAGGTGTGCGGCCACACCTACACGCCGCTCGAGATGATCGACCCGGTGTCGGTGATCAGCGGCACGCGACCGGTCGAGCGCGAGTCGGAGCACCTGTTCTTCCGCCTCGCGGCCTTCGAGCCGATGCTGCGCGAATGGACCCGCTCCGGCACGATCGACGCCAGCGTCGCCAACAAGCTTGACGAGTGGTTCGACGCCGGGCTGCGCGACTGGGACATCTCGCGCGACGCGCCGTACTTCGGCTTCGAGATCCCCGGCCACCCGGGCAAGTACTTCTACGTCTGGCTGGATGCGCCCATAGGCTACATGGGCGCGAGCCTCGCGCTCGCGCGCCGCGACGGCCTCGACTTCGACGCCTGGTGGAGCCCCGGCAGCAGCGCCGAGCTGCACCATTTCATCGGCAAGGACATCCTCTACTTCCACACGCTGTTCTGGCCGGCGCTGCTGACCGGCGCCGGGTTCCGGCGACCGACCGCGGTGCACGCGCATGGCTTCCTGACCGTCAACGGCCAGAAGATGTCGAAGTCGCGGGGCACGTTCATCACCGGCGCGCGCTACCTCGAGCGGCTGCCGGCGGAGGCGCTGCGCTACTACTTCGCGGCCAAGCTCGCGCCGAACATCGACGACATGGACCTGTCGCTCGACGACTTCGTCAGCCGTTACAACTCTGACGTCGTCGGCAAGCTCGTCAACATCGCGAGCCGCTGCGCCGGCTTCATCGCCCGCGGCGGCGGGCGGCTGACCGCCGCGCTGCCGGATCCGGAGCTGTACGCGGAATTCGCCGGGGCGCGCGACCGCATCGGGGCGCTGTACGAGCGCTGCGACTTCGCGGCCGCGATCCGCGAGATCGCCGCGCTCGCCGACCGGGCCAACAAGTACATCGACGACCGCAAGCACTGGATCATCGCCAAGGACCCGGCGCGGGCCGCCGACGTGCTCGCCGTCTGCACCCAGGGTGTCAACCTGTTCCGCGTCCTCATCACTTACCTCAAGCCCGTGCTGCCGGCGATGGCCGACCGCGCTGCCGCCTTCCTCGGCCGACCGATCGGCCACTGGGACGAGGTCGAAACGCCACTGCTCGCGGTGCCGCTCGCCCCTTACGAACCGCTCGCGACGCGCCTCGATCCCGAGGTGGTGGCGACGCTGATCGAGCCTGAGCCGGTGGCGGCGGCCGCAGGGCCGGCAGCGGCACCCGCCGCAACGGCCGCAGCGGCCGCAGCGGCCGCACCGGCAGCACCCGCCGCGACAGCCGCGACAGCCGCATCGGCCGCGCCAGCCGCGCGGGCCGCTCCGGCAGAGATCACGATCGAGGACTTCGGGCGCATCGACCTGCGCGTCGCGCGCGTGATCTCGGCCGAGTACGTCGAGGGGGCGGACAAGCTGCTCAAGCTCACCGTCGACCTCGGCGCGGAGCAGCGCACCGTGTTCGCGGGCATCCGCAGCGCCTACGCACCCGAGCAGCTCGTCAACCGGCACGTCGTCGTGGTCGCGAACCTGAAGGCCCGCAAGATGCGCTTCGGCACCTCGCAGGGCATGGTGCTCGCCGCCAGCGGCGACGGGACCGGCGTGTTCCTGGTCAGCCCCGACGCGGGCGCGACCGCCGGGATGGGCGTGAAGTAACCCCGTGTCCGCGGCGCTCGTCGACCGGCTCGACCAGCTCCTGCCGCAGACGCAGTGCACGCGCTGCGGCTACGCCGGCTGCCGGCCGTACGCCGAGGCGCTCGCGGCCGGCGCCGCCGGCATCGACCAGTGCCCGCCGGGCGGCGACGCCACCGCCGCCGCGCTCGCCGCACTGCTCGGCCGCGCGCCGCAGCCGGTGAACCCCGCCTACGGCGCCGAAGGCCCGCCGCGGGTCGCCGTGATCGACGAGGCGGTCTGCATCGGCTGCGCCAAGTGCCTGCCCGCCTGCCCGGTGGACGCGATCGTCGGCGCCCGCCGCCAGCTGCACACGGTGATCGCGGCCGAATGCTCGGGCTGCGACCTGTGCCTGCCGCCCTGTCCGGTGGACTGCATCACGATGGTCGACGCGGCGCCGGTTCCGCTGCCGCTCGCGACGCTGCGCGCGCGCGCCGGGCGCCTGCGGAGCCGGTTCCTCGCGCATGAGGCGCGCGCCGCGGCGCGCGCGGCCGAGCGCGCCGCCCGCCTCGGGGCGCGCGCGCCGGGACGCGGTGCGCCGTGACGCCAGCCAAGCGCGAAGCCCTGTTCGCGCGGCTGGCGGCCGAGACCCCGGAGCCGCGCACCGAGCTCGACTACTCGAGCCCCTTCGAGCTGCTGGTCGCCGTGATCCTGTCGGCGCAGGCCACCGACAAGAGCGTCAACCTCGCGACCCGCGAGCTCTATCGCGTGGCCAACACGCCGGCCGCGATCGTCGCCCTCGGCCTCGAGGGCCTGAAGCGCTACGTCCGCACGATCGGCCTCTACAACTCCAAGGCCAAGAACATACTCGAGATGTCGCGCCGGCTGCTCGCGGAGCACGGCGGCGAGGTGCCCCGCGACCGGGACGCGCTCGAGGCGCTGCCGGGCGTCGGACGCAAGACCGCCAACGTCGTGCTCAACTGCGTGTTCGGCGAGGCGACGATCGCGGTCGACACCCACATCTTCCGGGTCGCGAACCGCACCGGCCTCGCGCCGGGCCGCAACGTCGCCGAGGTGGAACGCGGGCTGCTCGCCGCGGTGCCGGACCGCTACCGGCGGCACGCGCACCACTGGCTGATCCTGCTCGGCCGCTACACCTGCAAGGCACGCCGCCCCGAGTGCTGGCGCTGCCTGGTGCGCGCCGAGTGCGCCTTCCGGCCGAAGACGCCGGCGCCGGTCAGTGCGCCGCGGCCGGCGCGGCGCTCTTCACCGGCTTGATGCCGATGTCGTGCAGCGCGCGCCTGAGGTTGTGGACCGCGTCGGTGTAGCGACCGTTCTGGCAGTCGCTGGCACCGAGGTCGCGGTTGTGGCGGGCGCTGGCGGCGTGCGCCGACTCGCGGTGCGCGGGCCAGGCGACGTCAAACTGCTTGAGCAGGTGCTGGCAGTCGCTGAGGGTCGCCGCCGGTGCAGCCGGGTGCGCCGCGGCGGACTGACCGGTGGGACCGGCGGCGAGCGCAACGCCCGCCATGAGCGCGGCCGCGACGCCGATCCAGGCGACGCGGGACCGCCGCGCCCCCGGCCGCCGGCCGGGGTGTGCGCCGCTCGGATTTCGTGATGCCACGGTCGCAGCCTAGCCCGACCGCCACCCCGGGCGCCTTACGCCCGCGTTAAGAGTCCTTAAGGTTGCGGGCGTCGCGGCAGCCGCAGTTGCCGTATCCTTGCCGCCGAGACACCACCATGAAGATCCTGCTCGTCGAGGACGATCGCCGCGCCAGCGAGTACCTGGCCAAGGGACTGCGTGAACTCGGTCACGTCGTCGAGCAGGCGTTCGACGGTGAAGCCGGGCTCAAGGCGGCCGAGACCGGCAATTACGACGTGCTGGTGCTCGATCGCATGCTGCCGCGGCTGGACGGCCTCGAGATCGTCAAGCGCCTGCGGACCGAAGGCAGCAGCGTCCCGATCCTGATCCTGAGCGCCCTCGACGAGGTCGACGAGCGCATCCAGGGCCTGCGCGCCGGCGGCGACGACTACCTCGCCAAGCCCTACCACCTCGAGGAGCTGGCCGCGCGCCTCGACGCGCTGGCGCGGCGGCAGGGCGAGGCCGGCTTCGTCGGCAAGCTCAAGATCGCGGACCTCGAGCTCGACGCCCGCAGCCGGCGCGTGACCCGCGCCGGCCGCAAGATCGAGCTGACCGCGCGCGAGTTCCAGCTGCTCGAGTTCCTGATGCGCCACGCCGGCCAGGTCGTGACGCGCACGATGATCCTCGAGGGCGTCTGGGACTATCACTTCGACCCGAAGACGAACGTCATCGACGTGCACATCAGCCGCCTGCGCCAGGCGATCGACAAGGGCTTCGAGCGGCAGCTGCTGCACACCGTGCGCGGCGCGGGCTACACCCTCACCGAAGACCCCTGAGCGGCCCGCCGCGTGGCCCTCGTCAGCTTCGCGCGCTCCTCGATCGCCCGCCTGGCGCTGCTGCACGGCGTGCTGCTTGCCGCCTCGATGATGGCGGTGCTTGGCGGCGTCTACCTCGGCACCTCGCGGCTGATCGCGGCCGAGGGCGACCAGCTGATCACGCTCGAGGCACAGGGCCTCGCGGCCGACTTCCGCGAGCGCGACCTCGACGCCTTCGTCACCACGGTCGTCGACCGCGCCGACGACCCGTGGGTGCGGGGCGGCGTCTACGAGCTGCGCGGGCCGAGCGGCGACTTCCTGGCCGGCAACGTCGTCGTGCTGCCCGACCTCGCCGTGCAGCCCGGCGGCTGGGCCGAGTTCGACGTCGCCGTCACGCGCGGCGACGCCAACGCGAGCCGGCGGATCCGCGCCAAGGTGCAGGAACTCGGCGGCGGCTTCCGCCTGCTGGTCGGCCACGACGTCCAGGACCGGCGCGCGTTCCGCGACGTGATGCTGCGCAGCCTCGCGTGGGCGGTGCTGGTGACGCTGCTGTTCGGCGCGCTCGGCGGCTGGTGGCTCGGCCGCCGGCTGTCGCGCACCGCGCAGGCGATCAGCGCGAGCGCCGGACGCATCGCCGCGGGCAACCTCGGCGAGCGGCTGCCGGTCAGCGGCAGCGGCGACGAGATCGACGCGCTGGTGAGCCGCTTCAACGAGCTGCTCGGGCGCGTCGAGTCGCTGACGACGACCATGCGCGCCGTGCTCGACAGCACGGCGCACGACCTGCGCGGCCACCTGAACCGGATCCGCGGCGCGGCTCAGGACGCCCGCAAGGCCTCGGCCAGCGCACCGCAAGCCGCCGCCACCGACGCGGTGCTGGCCGAGATCGACCGGCTCAGCGAGACGCTGCAGGGGCTCTTGCGGATCGCGCTCGCGGAGTCGGGCACGGCCCCGCTCGAGGACTTCAACCTGAGCGCGGCGGCGCTCGATCTGGCGGAGTTCTACCAGCCGGTCGCCGAGCCCGGCCAGCTGACGGTCGACGTCGAAGCGGGCCTCGTGGTCCGCGGTCACCGCCAGCTGCTCGCGCAGGCGCTCTCGAACCTGCTCGACAACGCGCTCAAGTACGGCGGCGGCACGCCGGTCAGCCTCAGGCTGCACCGTTGCGGCGCGCGCGCCCGGCTCGAGGTCGCCGACGGCGGCCCCGGCATCCCGGCCGAGCACCGCGAGCACGCCACGCAGCGCTTCCGCCGGCTGCCGGGCAGCTCCGGCCTGCCCGGCTCCGGCCTCGGGCTGTCCCTGGTGGCGGCGGTCGCACGACTGCACCACGGCGAACTCGAGCTTGCCGACGCCGGCCCCGGACTGCGGGTGGTGCTCGACATGCCGCTCGCGGCAGGTCCCGCGGCCGCCTGAGCCGGCGCCCGGCCCGCGGCCGGCGCGCGGCGCGCTACGTGCCGCCGAAGCTCGCCGTCACGGCGAGCTTGGCGCCGCAGTACACGCAGCTGGCCGCGCTCGACAGGACGTTGCGGTGGCAGGCCGGGCACTGGGTGAGTCTGCCGCCGAGGGCGTTGCGACCCTTCTGGCCGGACTCGGCCACGAGGCTCTGCACCGCCGCCGCGAGCTCCTGGTCGGTGACGCCGAGCTTCTGCTTCATCAGCTGCCACATGCCCATGTTCGTCAGCCGCAGGCGCTCGTAGCGCTGCTCGAGGGTCACGACCTTGGTCTGCGCCTCGGCGACGGAGCCCTGGTGCGTGGCGACCGCAGACGGCAGGGCCGCGCTCTGCTCCTGCTGGATGGCATCCCAGATGAATTCGAACACGCTGCTGCCTCTTCGAGCTTCTGTCCCCGCCACCGCGGCGCCCACCGGCGGACGCCGGATCCGCGCTAGCGCTTCTTCGGCATGTACAGGTCGGTCAGCGTGCCCTCGAACGCCTCGGCCGCGAATGCGACCGTCTCCGACAGCGTCGGGTGCGGGTGCACCGTCAGGCCGATGTCGTGCGCATCGGCACCCATCTCGATCGCGAGCCCGACCTCCGAGATCAGGTCGCCGGCGTTGGTGCCGACGATGCCGGCGCCGAGCACCCGGTGCGTCTGCGGATCGAACAGCAGCTTGGTGAAGCCCTCCTCGCGGCCGAGCGCGAGCGAGCGCCCCGAGGCGATCCACGGGAACGCGCCCTTGCCGACGCGCACGCCCTGCGCCTGGGCGTCGGCCTCGGTGAGCCCGACCCAGGCGATCTCCGGGTCGGTGTAGGCCACCGACGGGATCACCCGCGCGTCGAAGGCGCGCTTCTGCCCGGCCGCCACCTCGGCGGCCACCTTGCCCTCGTGGCTCGCCTTGTGGGCGAGCATCGGCGCGCCGGCGACGTCGCCGATCGCGAAGATGTGCGGCACATTGGTACGCAGCTGGCGGTCGGCCGGGATGAAGCCGCGCTCGTCGACGCGCACTCCGGCGGCCTCGGCAGCGATGCTGCGGCCGTTCGGCCGGCGCCCGATCGCGACCAGCACGCGATCGTAACGCTGCGGCGGCGGCGCACCCTCGCCCTCGAAGCGCACCGTCAGGCCGTCGGCCGCGGCCTCGATCCCGGCCACGCGGGTGCCGGTGTAGATGCCCTCGTAGTGGCCCCGCAGCCGCTTCTCGAGCGGCCGCACCAGGTCGCGGTCGCAGCCCGGCATCAGCCCCGGCAGCAGCTCGACCACCGTGATCTTGGTGCCAAGCGCGCCGTAGACGCAGGCCATCTCGAGGCCGATGATGCCGCCGCCGATGACCAGCAGCCGCTCCGGGCGGCCGGCGAGCTCGAGCGCGCCCGCCGAATCGATGATCCGCGGGTCGTCCGGCGCGCCGGGCATGCGCACCGCCTCCGAGCCGGCCGCGATGATGCACTGCTCGAAGCCGACGATGCGCGTGGCGCCCTCGGCGCTGACCGCGATGCGATGCGGCGAGACGAAGCGCGCCTCGCCGCGGATCACGTCGACCTTGCGCTGCTTGGCGAGCGCGCTGAGCCCGGAGGTCAGCCGGCTGACGATGCGGTGCTTCCAGGCGCGCAGCCGCTCGAGATCGATCTGCGGCGCGCCGAAGGTGACGCCGGCGCTCGCCATCGCGGCCGCGTCCTCGACGACCTTGGCCGCGTGCAGCAGCGCCTTCGACGGGATGCAGCCGACGTTGAGGCAGACGCCGCCGAGCGTCGCGCCGCGCTCGATCAGGCCGACCTTCAGGCCGAGGTCGGCGGCGCGGAACGCGGCGGTATAGCCGCCCGGCCCGGCGCCGAGCACGACCAGCGGGTAGGAGACGTCGGCCGCCGGCTCGTCGCCGGCCGCGGTCGCGGCGCCGGCCGCGACCGCCTCGACGGCCGGCGGGCGCTGCATGCGGACCGTGTCGCCGGTGCGCCCGGTCGGCGTCTCGTCCGGCGCCGTGGCCGGGGTCGCGGCCGCCGGCGCCGCCGCGGCCGCGGTCGCGCCGGGCTCGACCAGTGCCAGCACGGTGCCCTCGGCGACGCGATCGCCGACCTTGATGCGCAGCTCGCGCACGACGCCCGCGAATGGCGCCGGCACGTCCATCGTCGCCTTGTCGCTCTCGAGCGTGACGAGCGCGTCGGTCTCGGCGATCGACTGGCCGACCGCCACCAGCACCTCGATGACCGGCACGTCCTTGAAGTCGCCGAGCGCCGGTACCCGGACCTCGCGCGCGCTCCCCGGCGCGTCGGTCACGACACCACCGCCTCGAGCAGTGCGCGCGCGTCGGCGAGCGCCGCCGCGAGCGCCGTCGTGAAGCGCGCCGCCTCGGCACCGTCGATGACGCGGTGGTCATAGGACAGCGACAGCGGCAGCATCAGCCGCGGCAGCAGCTGCCCGTCGACGTAGACCGGCTTCAGGGTGGAGCGCGACACCCCGAGAATCGCCACTTCCGGCGCGTTGATGATCGGCGTGAAGGCCGTGCCACCGATGCCGCCGAGGCTCGACACCGTGAAGCAGCCGCCCTGCATGTCGGCGGCGGTGAGCTTGCCGGTGCGCGCCTTCTCGGACAGCACGCCGAGCTCGCGCGCGATCACGTAGACATCCTTGCGGTTCGCGTCGCGCAGCACCGGCACCACGAGGCCGTTCGGCGTGTCGGCCGCGAAGCCGAGGTGCAGGTACTTCTTGTAGACCAGGTTCTCGCCGCGCGCGTCCAGCGATGCGTTGAAGCGCGGGAACTGCTGCAGCACCTTGGCGCAGGCGCGCAGGATGAAGGCCAGCGGCGTCAGCTTGATGCCGGCATCGAGCGCCTTCTGCTTCAGGCGCGCGCGCACGTCCTCGAGCGAGGTGATGTCGGCCTCGTCGAACTGCGTCACGTGCGGCAGGTTGACCCAGCTCGCGTGCAGCCGCGGGCCCGAGATCTTCTGTATGCGCGTCAGCGGCTGCACCTCGACCGGCCCGAAGCGCGCGAAGTCCACCTCCGGGACGCGCGGCAGCGCCGCGCCGCCGTCGGCCGCCGCCGGCGGCGCCGCGAGCGCGCGCTTGACCCAGGCCTTGACGTCGTCGTGGGTGATGCGCGCCTTCGGGCCGCTGCCGGTGACGCGCGTCAGGTCGACGCCGAGCTCGCGCGCGAGCAGGCGCACCGACGGGCTCGCGTGGCTGCGTGCGAAGCCGATCTCCTCGACGGGCGTACGCCCGGCCACCGGCTCGGACGGCGCCGAGCTCGCGGCCGGCGGCGCCATCGGCGCGCTCGGCGGCGCCGGCCGCATCGCCTCGGGCCGGGCCGGTGGCGGCGGCGATGGTGGCGGCGGCGGAGCCGGCGGCGCTGCCGTCGCCGGCAGGGCCGGCTGGATCAGGGTGGGCTCGGCCTCCCCGCTGACGGCCTCGACCTCGACGACCGGCGAGCCGGCGGACACCTTGTCGCCCTTCTTGATCAGCAGCGCGACCACGCGGCCGGCCCGGGTGGAGGGCACGTCCATGGTCGCCTTCTCGGTCTCGAGCGTCGCGAGCGGCGTGTCGACGGCGATCACGTCGCCGAGCTGCACCAGCACGTCGACGACGTCGACCGCCTTGAAATCGCCGAGATCCGGGACCAGGACGCGTTCGCGCGGGGCCATGGCGTCAGGCCGACTGCGGGTTCGGCGTGTCCGGCCCGATGCCGAACTTCTGCATCGCGGCGTTCACGGTCGTGGCGTCGAGCTTGCCCTCGTCCTGCAGCGCCTTGAGTGCGGCGACGGCGATGTGGTGGCGATCGACCTCGAAGTGGCGCCGCAGCGCACCGCGCCCGTCCGAGCGTCCGAAGCCGTCGGTACCGAGCACCACGAGCCGGCCCGGCACCCACTCGCGGATCTGGTCGGGGACGATCTTCATGTAGTCGGTCGCCGCCACGAAGGGCCCCGGCCGCTCGCCGAGGCACTCGCGCACGTACGGCACGCGCGCCTTGTCGGTCGGGTGCAAGCGGTTGTGGCGCTCGGCGTCGAGCGCCTCGCGGCGCAGTTCCGAGAAGCTCGTGACGCTGAAGACGTCGGCCGGGACGCCGAAGTCCTCCTGCAGCAGCTTCGCGGCCGCCAGGCACTCGCGCAGGATCGTGCCGGAGCCGAGCAGCGTCGCGCGCACCCGGCCCGGCCCGCCGATGTGCAGCAGGTACATGCCCTTGACGATGCCGGCCTCGACGCCCGGCGGCATCGCCGGCTGGGCGTAGTTCTCGTTCATCACCGTCAGGTAATAGAAGACGCTCTGCTGCTCGACGTACATGCGCCTGAGGCCGTCGTGGATCACCACCGCGAGCTCGTAGGCGTAGCACGGGTCGTAGGCGACGCAGTTCGGGATCGCGCTCATCATCAGGTGCGAATGCCCGTCCTGGTGCTGCAGGCCCTCGCCCGCGAGCGTCGTGCGGCCGGCGGTCGCACCGAGCAGGAAGCCGCGCGCGCGCATGTCGCCCGCCGCCCACATGAAGTCGCCGACCCGCTGGAAGCCGAACATCGAGTAGTAGATGTAGAAAGGCACCATGTACGTGCCGTGGTTCGAGTAGGCGGTGGCGGCCGCGATCCACGAGCACATGGAGCCCGCCTCGTTGATGCCCTCCTCGAGGATCTGGCCCTTCTTGTCCTCGCGGTAGGACAGCAGCTGGTCGGCGTCCTGCGGGGTGTACAGCTGGCCGACCGACGAATAGATGCCGATCTGCCGGAACAGGCCCTCCATGCCGAAGGTGCGCGCCTCGTCCGGCACGATCGGCACGACGTGGCGGCCGATGTTCTTGTCCTTGAGCAGGATGCCGAGCAGGCGCACGAACGCCATCGTGGTCGAGATCTCGCGCTCGCCGGTGCCGTCGAACAGCGGCTGGAAGGCCTCGAGCGGCGGCACCACGAGCGGCGGCGCCGAGGCGCGGCGCGCCGGCAGGTAGCCGCCGAGCGCGTTGCGCCGCTCGCGCAGGTAGCGCATCTCCTCGCTGTCCTCGGCCGGCCGCTTGAACGGCAGGCCGGCGATCTCGTCGTCCGACACCGGGATGTTGAAGCGGTCGCGGAACGCCCTGAGCGCCTCGTCGTCGAGCTTCTTCTGCTGGTGGGTCGGGTTCTGCGCCTCGCCCGCCTTGCCGAGGCCGAAGCCCTTGACGGTCTTGGCGAGGATCACGGTCGGCTGGCCGCGGGTCGCGGTCGCCGACGCATAGGCGTTCCAGACCTTGACGAAGTCGTGGCCGCCGCGGTTCAGGCGCCAGATCTCGTCGTCCGACATGTTGGCGACCAGCTCCTTGAGCTCGGCGTACTTGCCGAAGAAGTGCTCGCGCGTGTAGGCGCCGCCCTTGGCCTTGAAGTTCTGGTACTCGCCGTCGACGCACTCGTCCATCAGCCGGCGCAGCAGGCCCTTCTGGTCGCGCGCCAGCAGCGGGTCCCAGCGCGAGCCCCACAGCACCTTGACGACGTTCCAGCCGGCGCCGAGGAAGGCCGCCTCGAGCTCCTGGATGATCTTGCCGTTGCCGCGCACCGGCCCGTCGAGCCGCTGCAGGTTGCAGTTGATGACGAACACGAGGTTGTCGAGCTTCTCGCGCACCGGCATCGTCAGCGCGCCCATCGACTCCGGCTCGTCCATCTCGCCGTCGCCGAGGAAGCACCAGATGCGCCGGTCGGACGGCTTGACGATGCCGCGGTGCTCGAGGTAGCGCTGGAAGCGCGCCTGGAAGATCGCCATCATCGGGCCCAGGCCCATCGACACCGTCGGAAACTGCCAGAAGTCCGGCATCAGCCACGGGTGCGGGTACGACGACAGCCCCGTGCCGGTGGTCTCGCGGCGGAAGTTGCGGAGCTGCTCCTCGCTGAGCCGCCCCTCGAGGTAGGCGCGAGCGTAGATGCCGGGGCTCGAGTGCCCCTGCATGAACACCAGGTCGCCGGGGTGCTGCTCGCTGGCGGCACGCCAGAAGTGGTTGAAGCCGACCTCGTACAGCGTCGCCGAGGAGGCGTAGGTCGCGAGGTGGCCGCCGTACTCCGAGTTCTGGCGGTTGGCGGCGACGACCATCGCCATCGCGTTCCAGCGGATGTAGGCCTCGATGCGCCGCTCGACCGCGCGGTTGCCGGGGTAGGTCTTCTCGTGCGCCGCGCTGATGGTGTTGACGTAGGCGGTGTTCGGCTTGAACGGCAGGTGCGCGCCGGCGCGCCGCGAGTGATCGATCAGCCGCTCGAGCAGGTAGTGCGCGCGCTCCGGCCCGTGCACCTTCAGGATGGCGTCGATCGACTCGAGCCACTCCTGCGTCTCGAGCGGGTCCACGTCCTCGACTCGCGGGGTCTCGGCCATGCTTGGGTCAGTCCGCAGCTGAAGCAACTCGCCCCGGGGCGCGACTCCGATATCATCTGGGTTTGAAGTGGGTGGGTCAAGGTAAGCTCCGCACGTGAAACTGCTGCCCCCGGACGAAATGCTCGCCGTCAGCCGCGTCGCAGCAGCGCCGAGCGCCGCGTGGCTCGCGCGCCTCGACGCGCTGCTGCTGATGGTGGACGCCGAGCGGCTCGAGGACCTCGCGACGCTGCCGTGGGGCACGCTGCTGCGGCGCGAGCAGGCGCGCCTCAGGTGCGCGCCCGGCCGCAGCTTCGCGCTGACGCTGCCGACGAAGCGCGGCCTGCGCGTCGTGGTCGGCATCCGGCCGGCGCATGCCGACGCGTTCCAGTCGCTGACGCTCGCCGGACGCATGCTGCGCGAGGTCGCCGCCGCCCGCCCCGCGCTGCTCGGCCTCGCCGCGCTCGCCGCCCGCACGGCCGACGCGCCGCCGCCGGCCGAGGCGCTGCTCGCCGCCGTGCTCGCCGGCACCGAGCGCCGGCCGCAGCAGAAGAGCAGGCCGGCGCCGGCCTGGCGGCCGCGGGTGCAGGTCAGCGGCGCGGCCGACCTCGCCGCGACCACGGCGGTCGAGTCCGGCGCGCACCTGGCCCGCTGGCTGACGCAGCTGCCGCCGAACGTGCTCGGCCCGGGCAGCTACCGCCGCGCGCTCGCGACGCTCGCCCGCCGCCATCGCTGGCGGATGCAGGTCTACGGCGAAGCGGCACTCAGGCGCCTCGGCGCGGGGGCGTTCACCGCGGTCGCGCGCGCCAGCGCGCGGCGCGACGCGGCCCTGGTGCGGCTCGAGTACCGCCCGCGCCGCGCCGCCGGCCGGCGCGCACCGCCCGGTCCGATCGCGCTCGTCGGCAAGGGGCTGTGCTTCGACACCGGCGGCCTGAACCTCAAGGCGCCCAAGTCGATGCTCGACATGCACGGCGACATGGCGGGCAGCGCGGTCGCGGTCGGCATCCTCGCGGCGCTGAGCGCGAGCGGCTACCCGTACCCGGTCGACGCGTGGCTGGCAATCGCCGAGAACCGGATCGGGCCGGACAGCTACACGCAGCAGGACGTCGTCACCGCGGCGAACGGCACGACGATCCAGGTCATGCACACCGACGCCGAGGGCCGCATGGTGCTCGCCGATGCGCTTGCGCTCGCCTCACGCACGCGGCCGGCATGCCTGATCGACTTCGCGACCCTGACCGGCGCCTGCGTCACGGCGCTGACCGAGCGACTGTCGGGCGTGTTCACCAACCAGGAGCGGCTGCGCGACCTCTTGGAGGGCGCGGGACGCCGCGCCGGCGAGCGCGTCTGGAACCTGCCGATGCCGGCGGACTTCGACGAGGACCTCGACAGCCCGGTCGCCGACGTCGTGCAGTGCCTGCTCGACGGCAAGGGCGACCACATCTACGCGACCCGCTTCCTGTCGCGCTTCGTCGGCCGCGGCATCCCGTGGGTGCACGTCGACCTGTCGGCGGCCGAGCGGCCCGGCGGGCTCGCGCACGTGCCGACGCCGACGACCGGCTTCGGCGTGCGCTTCGGCACCGCCCTCCTTTCGGACGCCAGCTTCCTGCGCGCGATCGGCGCGCGAGGCGCCCGGCGATGAGGCTGACGCTGCGCCGGCCCGACGACTGGCACCTGCACCTGCGGGACGGCGCCGCGCTCGCCGCGGTGCTCGCGCACACCGCGGCACGCTTCGGCCGCGCGATCGTGATGCCGAACCTGAAGCCGCCGGTGACGACCACCGAGCTCGCCGCGGCGTACCGGCAGCGGATCCTGGCGGCGCTGCCGGCGGGCGCCGCGTTCGCGCCGCTGATGACGCTGTACCTGACCGACAACACGAGTGCCGCCGAGATCGCCCGCGCCAGGGCGAGCGGCATCGTGCACGCCGTCAAGTACTACCCCGCCGGAGCGACCACCCACTCCGACTCCGGCGTGACCGCGATCGGGAAGGTCGAGGGCGCGCTGGCGGCGCTCGAGGAGCACGATCTGCCGCTGCTGGTGCACGGCGAGGTGACGGATCCTTCGGTCGACGTCTTCGACCGCGAAGCGGCGTTCATCGAGCGCGTGCTCGGCGCGATCGTGCGCCGCTACCCGCGGCTGCGGGTCGTGTTCGAGCACATCACGACCCGCGAGGGCGTGGCGTTCGTGCGCGGCGCGGGGCCACGGGTCGCGGCCACGATCACCCCGCAGCACCTGCTGCTGAACCGCAATGCGCTGTTCGAGGGCGGCTTGCGGCCGCACCACTACTGCCTGCCGGTGCTGAAGCGCGAGGCGCACCGCCAGGCGCTCATCGAGGCGGCCACCGGCGGCGAGCCGCGGTTCTTCCTCGGCACCGACAGCGCACCGCACGCACGCCATGCCAAGGAGGCGGCCTGTGGTTGCGCCGGCGTCTACTCGGCGCATGCCGCGATCGAGCTCTATGCCGAGGCCTTCGAGCGCGCCGGCCGGCTCGACCGCCTCGAGGCCTTCGCCAGCGTCCACGGCGCCGACTTCTACCGCCTGCCGCGCAACACCGACTCGATCACGCTCGAGCGCTCGTCCTGGACGGTCCCGGACGGCTACCCGTTCGGCGGCGACGTGCTGGTGCCGTTTCGCGCCGGCGCAGCGATCGGCTGGCGTCTCGCGACGCCGGCCGGCAGTTAAGCCCGTGTCCGAGCTCTATCTGATGAAGGACCGGTTCCGCGGCTTCCTGCCGGTGGTCGTCGACTGCGAGACCGGCGGCTTCATCGCCGCCACCGACGCGCTGCTCGAGATCGCGGCCGTCACGCTCAAGCTCGACCCGGACGGCGTGCTGCACCGCGAGGAGACGTGGCGCTACCACGTGCAGCCGTTCCCGGGCGCGCGCCTCGACCCCGCCTCGCTCGCGGTCAACGGCATCGACCCGCATCACCCGCTGCGCCCGGCCCTGCCCGAGCGCGATGCGCTCGGCCGGCTGTTCAAGGAGGTGCGCACCGCGATCAAGGAAGCCGACTGCACGCGCGCGATCCTGGTCGGCCACAACGCCGCCTTCGACCTCGGCTTCCTGAACGCGGCCGTCGCGCGCTCGGGGATCAAGCGCAACCCGTTCCACCCGTTCAGCTGCTTCGACACGGCGACGCTCGCCGGCGTCGCATTCGGCCAGACGGTGCTGTCGCGCGCGGTGATCGCCTCGGGCCTGCCGTGGGAGCGCGACTCGGCGCACTCGGCACGCTACGACGCGGAGCGCACGGCCGACCTGTTCTGCGACGTCTGCAACCAGTTCCGGCCGATCTACGACGCCGCACGCTCGCGGATCGCGGCGCTGACGTCGCTCGACGACGAGCCGCGCAACCCCATGGTCGAGCCCGCGCCGGAGCCCGACGAGGGCTGAGGCGCCCTCAGGCGGCGACCGCGCCGGCCTCCTGCAGGACCGGCTTGAGCTCGCCGCTGCGGTACATCTGCAGCAGGATGTCGCAGCCGCCGAGCAGCTCGCCGCGCACGTACAGCTGCGGGTAGGTCGGCCACTTCGAGTACGCCTTCAGCGCCTCGCGCAGCTCCGGGTCCTCGAAGATGTTCACCGAGTGGAACGCGGCGTGGCACGCGTTCAGCGCCGCGACCGCCTGCGCCGAGAAGCCGCACTGCGGGAAGTCGGGCGTGCCCTTCATGAACAGCACGACCGGGGCCTTTTCAATGTGCGCCTTGATGCGCGCGGAGACGTCGGAGTCGCTCATCGGTTCGGACCTCGTGGCAATGGGCTTCGATCAGGTGCGGTCGGCGGCACGACCGGGCTCGGCGGCGGCGCGGCGCGCCGCGCAGGCACGCAGCACCGCCCACTGGCCGGCGGCGCCGAGGCGGACCCAGCCCGCGATCTCGTCGATCGTGCGATAGCAGCCCTGGCACCAGCCGTTCGGGCCGATGTTGCAGACGCTGATGCACGGCGAGTTCGGCGCGGACGCTGTCATGCGGGACTCGGGATCTCGCCCCACCCCGGCCGCAGGCCGGTTGAAATCAACTGGGGCTAACACCTATTCTACCTGACCCGTCGCGGCCCGTCGCATCCGCTTGCGGCGCGGGCCGGACAGAGCCACCAAGGGGACATTCACGATGAATCCACTCAATTCTGTCAAGGGCGCCATGACGACCGGCTTCGTGCTCGCCGTCATCGTCAGCATCGCCCTCACGGCGGCGACCGGCACCGGCAGCGCCTTCGTCTTCGACGCCGCGCACCTCGGCCGCTGGCTGCACATCCTGGCGGGAGTGATGTGGATCGGCCTGCTCTGGTATTTCAACGTCGTGCAGACGCCGGGGCTCGCGGTCGCCGCCGCCGACAAGGGCGGGCCGGGCGGCGCCGGCATCAGCAAGTACATCGCGCCGCGCGCGCTGTGGTGGTTCCGCTGGGCCGCCGTGGCGACCTGGCTGACCGGCGCCTACTACCTGATGTTCGGCTTCGGCTCGGCGGACGTGATCCACAAGGCGTTCATGCTGCAGCCGGGCTTCCGCACGATCGGCATCGGCGCCTGGCTCGGCACGATCATGCTGGTCAACGTCTGGGTCTTCATCTGGCCGAACCAGAAGAAGATCCTCGGCATCGTGCCGGCCAGCGACGAGCAGAAGGCGGCCGCGCGCAAGACCGCCGGCATGGCCTCGCGCATCAACTTCGTGCTCTCGATCCCGATGCTGATGTGCATGGGCGGCCAGAGCCACGGGCTGCCGTTCTGAGGATCCGCGGGCGCACGATGCCGGGCGGCACCCGGCGTCGTGCGCGCCGCCACGGCGAAGCGCGGCGCCCGCCGCGCACCGCCGCCGGCTCCAGCACCGAGGGCCGTCGCCATGACCACATCGACCGTCGCCGTCGTGCAACGCGCACCCACCTACCTGCACCGCGACGCGACACTCGCGACTGCGGTCGGGGCGATCGCCGAGGCGGCCGCCGCCGGCGCGCGGCTGATCGTGTTTCCGGAGGCCTTCGTGCCCGGCTATCCGGCCTGGATGTGGCGGCTGCGGCCGGGCGCTGACGGCGCCCTCACGGGCCGCCTCCACGCGCTGCTGCTCGCCAACTCCATCAACCTGGCGCGCGGCGACCTCGGCCCGGTGACCGACGCGGCACGCCGGCACGGGGTGACCGTCGTGTGCGGCATCGACGAGCGCGATGATGAGTGCGGCGGCGGCACGATCTACAACACGGTGGTCGTCATCGACGCCGACGGCGCGATCCAGAACCGGCACCGCAAGCTGATGCCGACCAACCCCGAGCGCATGGTCTGGGGCTTCGGCGACGGCTCCGGGCTGCGGGTCGTCGACACGCCCTGCGGCCGCGTCGGCGCGCTGATCTGCTGGGAGAGCCTCATGCCGCTCGCGCGCTACGCGCTGTACGCGCAGGGCATCGACATCTACGTCGCGCCGACCTACGACAACGGCGACAGCTGGATCGGCACGCTGCAGCACATCGCGCGCGAGGGCTGCTGCTGGGTGGTCGGCAGCGGCTGCGCACTGCGCGCCGCCGACTTCGCCGACGACTTCCCGGAGCGCGCGACGCTGTACCCGGACCCCGACGAGTGGGTCAATGCCGGCGACTCGGCGGTGATCGCGCCGGGCGGCAAGATCGCCGCCGGGCCGCTGCGCCGCGAGACCGGGATCCTGTACGCCGAGCTCGACACCGAGCGCGTTGGCAGCGCGCGCCGCAGCCTCGACGTCGTCGGCCATTACGCGCGGCCGGACCTGTTCCAGCTGCGCGTCAATACCGAGCGCCGGCGGCCGGTGCGTTTCGACTAGCGCCACGGCGCGGTTTTCTTTTCCGGCCGGGCGTGCAACGCTTCGCGGATGGACGCCACCCTCGCCGAATGCCTGCGCACGACGGTCGCCGCCGCGCTCGCCGAGGACCTCGGCCCGGGCGACCTGACCGCGCAGCTCGTGCCCGCCGCGGCGCGCGGCCGGGCGCGGGTCATCACGCGCGAGGCCGGCGTGCTGTGCGGCAGCGCCTGGGTGGACGCCGTGTTCGCGGCGCTCGATCCGGGCGTGCGCGTCGCCTGGCACGCCGCCGATGGCGACGCCGTCGCGCCCGGGCAGCTCCTGCTGGTGGCCGAGGGACCGGCGCGGGCGCTGCTCACCGGCGAGCGCACGGCGCTCAACTTCCTGCAGACGCTGTCCGGCACCGCGACCGCCGCGCGCCGCTACGCGGCCGCGATCGCGGGCACCGGCTGCCGGATCCTGGACACCCGCAAGACGCTGCCGGGACTGCGGCTCGCGCAGAAGTACGCGGTGCGCTGCGGCGGTGGCCGCAATCACCGCCTCGGGCTGTACGACGGGATCCTGATCAAGGAGAACCACATCGCCGCGGCCGGGTCCATTGCCGCGGCGGTCGGCGCGGCGCGGCGGCTCGGGGCCGCAGTGCCGGTCGAGGTGGAGGTCGAGACGCTCGCCGAGCTCGACGAGGCTTTCGCGGCCGGCGCCGATCTCGCGCTGCTCGATGAGTTCAGTCTCGAGGACCTGCGCACCGCGGTGGCCCGCAACCGCGCCCGCACCCGGCCGCTCGGCCTCGAGGCCTCGGGGGGGATCGACCTCGAGACGATCGGCGCGATCGCGGCCACCGGCGTCGACTTCGTCTCGGTCGGCGCGATCACCAAGCACGTGCGCGCGCTGGACCTGTCGCTGCGCCTCGAGCTGCTCGCCTGAGGCCCGCGGCGAGCGTCAGGTCGGCTCGCCGCTGACGCTGCGCTCGAGCGGGCTGCGCTGGATCTTCTGCGGCCGGGCCACGCCGTAGCCCTGGGCGTAGTCGACGCCGAGGTTGCGCAGCATCGTGATGATGTCCTCGTTCTCCGCGAATTCCGCGATCGTGCGCTTGTTGGTCAGGTGCCCGATCTCGTTGATTGAGCGCACCATCTCGCGGTCGATCGGGTCGTGCAGGATCTCCTTGACGAAGCTGCCGTCGATCTTCAGGAAGTCGACCGGGAAGTGCTTCAGGTAACCGAACGACGACAGCCCGGTGCCGAAGTCGTCGAGCGCGAACTTGCAGCCCAGCTCCTTGAGCGCCTGGATGAAGCGGTTCGCCTGCGAGAAGCTCGCGATCGCCGCGGTCTCCGTGATCTCGAAGCAGATGCGGCGCGCGTCGAGGCCGGTGCGGTGGAACTGCTCGATCACGAACGGCAGGAACTTGTCGTCGCCGAGGCTCTGCCCGGAGAGGTTGATCGAGCACATCGCCAGCTTGTCGCGCTCGTCGGCCTCCGACACCAGCCAGCGCAGCGTGTTCTCGACCACCCAGCGGTCGATCGACGGCGTCAGGCCGTAGCGCTCGGCCGCGGCGATGAAGTTGTCGGGCGTGATGATCTTGCCCTGCTCGTCGCGCATCCGCAGCAGGATCTCGTAGTGCAGGCCGGACTCGTCGCTCTGCAGCGGCCGGATCGCCTGCCGGTAGAGGTCGAAGCGGCCCTCCTCGAGGGCCGTGTTGATGCGCGCCGCCCACTGCATCTCGCGGCGGCGGCGCATCAGGTCGATGTCGTTCTCCTCGAAGCAGTGGACCCGGTTGCGGCCCTGCTCCTTGGCGGCCTGGCAGGCGCTGTCCGCGGCCGACAGCACCGAGGCCACGTCCTCGTTCTCGGGCGCGATCGGCACGACGCCGATGCTGACGCCGAGCCGGAAGGTGCGCTCCTCCCACTGGAAGCGGCAGTTGCGCACGGCCTCGCGCAGCCCCTCGGCCGTGCGCAGCGCCTCGTCGAGCGAGCAGGCCTCGAGCAGCACGGCGAACTCGTCGCCGCCGAGCCGCGACAGCGTGTCGCGCCAGCGCACCTTGGACTTCAGCAGCTGACCGACCTGGCCGAGCAGGGCGTCGCCGGCGCTGTGGCCGCAGGTGTCGTTGACGATCTTGAACTGGTCGAGGTCGAGGTAGCAGAGCGCGTACGACGTCTCGCGCGCCTTGGCGCTCCGGAGCGCGCGCTCCAGCCGGTTCTCGAACTCGCGCCGGTTGACGAGGCCGGTGAGCACGTCGTGGCTGGCGTGGTAGCTGAGCCGGCGGTTGAGCTCGCGCGACTCGCTGACGTCGTGGAACACCAGCACGCCGCCGGTGACGGTACCGGTGCCGTCGCGGATCGGCGAGGCGGTGCTCTCGATGTAGATCTCGTTGCCGTCGCGGCGGATGAACAGCATCGGCCGCACCGACTTCACCGGCCGCAGGCGGCGGATCGCCGACGCGAGCGGGTTCTCGAGCGGCTCGCAGGTCTCCTCGTGGAACGCCCGGAAGATGTCGTCGAGGTTGCGGCCCATCGCGTCCTCGACGCGCCAGCCGGTCAGCTCCTCGGCCACCGGGTTCAGGTACTCGACCCGCGAATGCTCGTCGGTGGTGATGACGCCGTCGCCGATCGACTGCAGCGTGATCTGCGCGCGCTCCTTCTCGCGGAACAGCGCTTCCTCGTACAGCTTGCGCTCGGTGACGTCGAGCTCGACGCCGATCAGCCGCTTCAGGCTGCCGCCGTCGACGTGCGCCTTGGCCCGCGACACGACCCAGCGCCACTCGCCGTCGCGGTGCCGCATGCGGTGCATGCTCTCGAACAGCGGCGAGCGGCCGGCGACGTGCTCGCGGATCATCTGCGAGACACGCGGCAGGTCGTCGGGGTGCACCAGCTTGTTCCAGTCCGGCGCGCGGTTGAGCTCGTCCTCGGCGTAGCCGAGCATCGCCTTCCAGCGCGGCGAGAACCAGGTGCGGTTGCTCGCCGCGTCGTAGTCCCACAGTCCCTCGTTGGTGCACGGCAGCGACAGCGCGTTGCGCTCCTTGAGGTCCTCGAGCTCGCGCTCGAGCGCGACGCGGTCGAGCCCGGCGGCGAGGCTGTTGCCGACGAGCTTCAGCAGCAGGTGGAAGTTGACGTCCCAGCCGGCGCAGGGCGCGCCGGTGGCGAGGCCGAGGAAGCCGTACTTGCGGCCGCGCACCGCGAGGCCGACCAGCAGGATCGCGCGCATGCCGAGCTCGCCGAAGCGCTGCGCGTCCGCGGCGTGCTCGCGGCGGGCGCTCAGCGTGTCGCGGATCTCGAGGATGCGGGTGTGGGTCAGGCGCTCGCGGATCCAGCTCAGCCGTTCGAGGCTCTCGCCGCGCAGCACTTCGGGCGAGCACGACACGAACAGGCCCTTGGAGGCCTCGACCGCGAGGATCGAGCTCGCGGCGGAGTCGAAGGTGGCGAGGAACGCGGCGTCGGTGCCGGTGGCCTCGCGCAGCAGCTCGAGATTGCGCCGCACCACCGCCTCGGCCGTCGGCGGCTCGAGGTTCTGGAAGTCGACGGCGATCTTGGTGCAGGTGACGTCGAGGCCGAAGGGCGGACGGCTGGTCGCCGGCGCCCAACGCTGGGGCGCCAGAATGTCCGAGGCGGAAATGTCCCGCTCTTCCTGGCCCTTCATGGTCGGCATCGCCGCGGCCTCACCCCCTCGGATGTGTGCCGAGTCTCGCAGTCGCCCCCCGGGTGGACGCGGACCTGTGGCACAGTTCTCGAAGCGCCTTTTAATGCGGAGTTGCGACGCATTCTGGCATGAATTTCGAGGATTGCAAGCTAACCGCAAGTCATTATTGGCTTTTTCCGTCCATTGCGCCCACCGGGGCGCCCCCCTACAGTGCCGCGATGCCCCCCGCCGACCACGACCACCGCAACACCCACGGCGACGACCACGGTCACGACCACGGTCACGACCACGGTCACGACCACGGCGACGGCCACGATCATGGCCGAGGCCACGACCATGACCACGCGCACGGACCGGCCGCGTACGCCGCGGGCGGCGGCCTTGGCGTCGCGTTCTGGCTGATCGGCGGGTTCACGGTCGTCGAGGCTGTCGGCGGCTACTGGTCCGGATCGCTCGCGCTGCTCGCGGATGCCGGCCACATGTTCGTCGACACGCTGGCGCTCGCCCTCGCCTACTTCGCGCAGCGCCTCGCCACCCGGCCCGCCTCCGAGTCGCGCAGCTTCGGCCACAGCCGCCTGCAGGTGCTCGCCGCGTTCGTCAATTCGCTGCTGCTGCTCGCGATCGTGGTCGCGATCCTGGTCGAGGCGCTGCAGCGCCTGATGACGCCGCACGCGATCAACGCACCGCTCGCGCTCGGCGTCGCGCTGGCCGGCGGCGCCGTCAATCTGTTCGCCGCGTGGCTGCTGCACGGCGACGAGCACGACCTCAACGTCCGCGCCGCCTACCTGCACGTGCTCAGCGACCTCGCCGGCTCCGGCGCCGCGGTGCTGGCGGCGCTGATCGTCATGACCACGGGCTGGCTGCCGGCGGACGCCTGGCTGTCGCTGGTCGTGACCGCGCTGATCGCGCGCGGCGCCTGGCAGCTGCTGCGGCACTCGGCGCACGTGCTGCAGGAGGGCGCGCCGCACGGCTTCGACGCCGGCGGGCTCGCCAGCCGCCTGGTCGCGGCCGTGCCGTCGGTGCTCGACGTGCACCACGTGCACGCCTGGTCGCTGACGCCGCGCGAGACGCTGCTGACGCTGCACGCGCGCCTCGCGCCCGGCGCCGACGCGGCCACCGCGCTTGCCGCGCTGAAGCGCGTGCTGGTGGACGAATTCGCGATCTCGCACTCGACGATCCAGCTCGAGGCGAGCGACTGCGTCGATGACGATCCGCGCTGCCACGGCGGCGCGACGGCCGGTCAGGCGGAGTCGAGCGCCTCGCGCGCGGTGCGGTAGACCGCGTGCAGCTCGGCGGCCATTTCGGCCTGCCAGCGCTGCAGCCCGGCCGCATCGAGCGCCTTCGGCACGTAGCGCGGCGCGCCGACCGCGATCGCGATGCGCGCGAAGGGCCACGGCAGCACGAACCGGTCCCAGGTCCGGAAGCGCCAGGCGCGGCTGGCGTGGTAGGCGAGCGGCAGCAGCGGCCGGCCTGACAGCTGCGCGGCGAGGATCGCACCCGGCTTGAACTCGAAGCGCGGGCCGTACGGCCCGTCCGGCGTGATGGCCGGCGACACGCCCTGCCGCAGCGCCATGAAATTGTCGCGCAGCACGCGCGCGCCGCTGCTGCTCGAGGAGCCGCGCAGCACGACCGCGCCCTCGCGGCGCGCGATCATCGCCGGCAGCTCGCCGTCGACCGACGGACTGATCAGGAAGCCGGCGACGATGCCGTGCGCGCGCTGCGCAATCAGGAAGCGCGTGCAGAACAGCTGATGCTGGTGCCAGAACACGGGCACGATCGGGCCGTCGGCCAGCGCCGCGACGGCGTGCTCCTCGCCGACGACGCGCACCACGCGGCAGGTCAGCCACCAGAAGCGGATCAGCGCCATGCCGATCGGCAGCGCGATCCGGTACAGCGTGCGCCGCAGCGGCGTCAGCCGCCGTCCGGAGCGCGTCTGGCGCTCGTAGAGGGTGTTCTTCGGGCCTTGCGGCGCGGGCGGGTCGGTCATCAGCGTCCTCGGGCTGCGCGGATTCTGCGGGCTCGCGCGCCTCACGGCAACGGCGCGAACTCGCCGGCGGCATGGCGCACGCAGCGCAACTCGAGCGCCGCGCCCTCGTGGGCGACCCAGGCGACCAGCGTCGGCTCGAGCGGCGCAGCGGCGAGCGCGAAGCGCTCGCCGTCCAGGGTCGCCGCGCCGTCGGCGAGCCGCACGCGCGCCGCCGCGTCGATGCCGCGGCCGGCGGCCTTCAGCACCGCTTCGGTCATGACCCAGAGGGCGGTCGCGTCGGTGCCGGCGCCCGTCAGGCGCGCGCGCGCGGCAGCGTCGAGCGCGAGTCGCAGCGTCTCCGGCGCGGCGGCTCCGGCCGCTTCGAGGTCGAAGCCGACGCGCGCCTCGGTCGCGAGCGCACAGCCGACGTAGCCGGCGGCGTGCGCGATGCTGAACGCGGGGCCCGCCGCGAGGCGCGGCTTGGCGCGCGGCGGGTACTCGAGCGCCGCCGGCTCGAAGGCCGCGCCGCGCGCCGCGAGCGCGGCCCCGAGCAGCGCGACGCCGAGCAGGCTCGCGTTGCGGTCAGCCGGCTCCCGCAGGCGCAGGACCGCGGCACGCTTCGGCTCCGGCAGACGCGGCAACCAGGCCGCCGCGAGCGCCGGCCATGGCTGCGCCGGCACCTCGGTGTAATGTAGACTGACGCATTCTTCCACGTGAATCGGTGGCCGCCGTCTCGCCCGCATGTCGCTAACACAAGACCAGCATAGCGCGAGCGCTGAGCTGCCGCCGCTGGCACCGGAGCAATTCGACGTCGGCTCGACGGATGACTCGCTCGATCGCCTCGTCGCCGCCGCCGCGACCTGCGGCGACGTGTTCCGGATCCGCGCGCCGGGCCGCGGCTCCGACACCTGGATCGTCAACAACCCGGCCGACATCAAGCGCGTGCTGGTCAGCAACCACCGCAACTACACCAAAGGGGTGGGCCTCGATCGCGTCAAGATCCTGCTCGGCAACGGCATCATGACCAGCGAGAGCGACCTGTGGCGGCGGCAGCGGCGCATGATCCAGCCGCTATTCCACCGGCGCGTGACCGAGAGCTTCGGCCCGCTGATCGAGCGCTGCGTCGACGATCGCATCGTACGCTGGCAGGGCTTCGCAGAGCGCGGCGAACCGGTGGACGTCACCGAGGAGATGAGCGCGCTGACGCTCGACATCATCCTGCGGGCGATCTTCGGGCCCGACCTCGACTGGCTCGCATCGCGACTCGGCGGCAACCCGTTCGCGATCGTGACCGAACACGCGGCCCGCGACCTGCAGTTCGCCTACCGGTTCCGCTCGCTGACCCGGCTGGTCGGCGAGCTGGTCGCGCGGCGCCGCGACGGCGGCGAGGAGCACCACGACTTCCTCGGCATGCTGATTGCCGCGCGCGACAAGGAGAACGGCGCGCCGATGCCGGATCGCGAGCTCATCGACGAGGTCATGACGCTGGTCGTGGCGGGCCACGAGACCAGCGCCGCGGCGCTCAACTGGACCTGGTTCCTGCTCGCGACGCACCCGCAGGCCTACGCGCGGCTGACCGCCGAGCTCGACGCGGTGCCGGAGCGCGCCGGCATGCGCTTCGAGGACGCCGAGCAGCTGCGCTTCACGCAGGCCGCGATCAAGGAGGCCATGCGCCTGTACCCGCCCGGCTGGCTGCTGACCCGGCGCACGATCGGCCCGGACGTGCTGTCCGGTTGCGTCGTGCCCGCCGGGACCGACGTGATGCTGAGCCCGTACCTGATCCAGCGTCACCCGCGGCACTGGGAGCGGCCCGGCGAGTTCCGGCCGGAGCGCTTCGTCGACGCGAGCGTCGATCCGCGCGACCAGTGGATCTACATTCCGTTCGCCGCCGGCCCGCGCCACTGCGTCGGCGAGAATTTCGCGATGTACGAGATGACGCTGCACGTGGCACGAGTCGCGCGCCGCTGGCGGCTCGAGTACATTGACGACGGCCCGGTCGCCGTCGAGGCCGCGATCAACCTGCGCACGCGCCGTGGCCTGCGCATGCGGCTGCAGCCGCGCCACTGATCCGGCACCCGACAGGGCGCGAAGCGCCGGCAAGGACCCCGACGAATGCAACATTCGACACTGATTGAGATCCTCGAGGCCAATCGCACCGCGCCGCGCGCGATCCATTACCTCGAGGGCGAGCACGAGGAGCGCGTGGTGCCCTTCGGCGAGCTCTACGAGCGCGCGCTCGGCATCCTGTGGCACCTGCAGAAGCTCGGCGCCGGGCGCGGCGACAAGCTGATCGTGTTCCTGAACAACAACGAGCAGTTCATCGACGGCTTCTGGGCCGCGCTCAGCGGCGGCATCGTACCGGTGCCGCTCGCAGTCGGCATCTCCGACGAGCACCGCCACAAGCTGCTGCGGGTCGCCCGCCTGCTCGGCGACCCGTTCCTGTATACCGACCGCAAGAACCTCGAGCGCATCGGCGCGTTCGCCGCGAGCGTCGGCGAGTCGGAGACCTTCGAGCGCCTCAAGCGCCGCGCCTTCCTGGCCGACACGCTCGACAACGTCGCGCGCGCCGGACGCCTCGCCCCGGTCACGCCGGACGACGTCGCCTTCATCCAGTTCTCGTCGGGCTCGACCAGCGCGCCCAAGGGCATCGTGCTCACGCACCGTAACCTGGTCGCGAACTGCCGCAGCACGACCGCCGCGGCCGGCTTCAACGAGCACGACGTCAGCTTGAGCTGGATGCCGCTGACCCACGACATGGGGCTGATCGGCAAGCACATCTTCATGTTCGCGAACCGCGTCGAGAACCACCTGATGCCGACCGAGCTGTTCGTGCGCCGGCCGCTGCTGTGGCCGAAGTTCGCGAGCGAGCGGCGCGCGACCATCCTCAGCTCGCCGAACTTCGGCTACCGGCACTTCCTCAAGGTGCTCGGCGACCGCAGCCTCGAGGGCGTCGACCTGTCCGCCGCGCGGCTGATCTTCAACGGCGCCGAGCCGATCTCGGTCGAGCTGTGCGACGAGTTCATGGACCGCATGGCGCCGTATGGCCTGAAGCGCACCGCGATGTTCCCGGTGTACGGCCTCGCCGAGGCGACGCTCGCGGCGACCTTCCCGGTGCCCGGCGCCGCCTACAGCGCGCTGCGCTTCGACCGGCACCGGCTCGTGGTCGGTGCGCCGGCCGGCCGGGCCGGCGCGGACGCGCGCGATGCGCTGTCGCTGATGAACGTCGGCCGGCCGATTCCGGGCACCGAGGTGCGGATCGCCGCCGAGGACCGCGCGGCGCTGCCCGACGGCAACGTCGGCCACGTGCTGATCCGCGGCGAGAACGTCACCAAGGGCTACTACGAGGCCCCCGAGATCAACGCCCGCACGATCAGCGCCGACGGCTGGCTCGATACCGGCGACCTCGGCGTGCTGGTGGAGGGCGACCTGTACATCACCGGCCGGGCGAAGGAGATCATCTTCGTCAACGGCCAGAACTACTACCCGCACGATCTCGAGGAGATCGCGCAGCGCGCCGACGACCTGGAGCTCGGCAAGGTCGTCGCCGCCGGCTGCCGGCCGGCCGGTGCGGAGACCGACCAGCTGACCTTCTTCATCCTGCACCGCGGCTCGCTCGAGGAGTTCCTGCCGCTCGCGGCGGAGGTGACCCGGCTGGTCAACGAGCACGCCGGGCTCGAGGTCGCGCACGTCGTGCCGGTCAAGCGTATTCCGAAGACCACCAGCGGCAAGATCCAGCGGGTCCAGCTCGAGGAGGCGTTCATCGCCGGCGAGTTCGCCGACGAGATGGTCGCGCTCGAGCGGCTGCGCGAGTCGCACCACGGCCATCGCGACGCCGGCACCGGGGTCGAGGCGAAGATCAAGGCGATCTGCGACGGCGCGCTACCCGGCAAGCGCGTCGAGATCGATGACAACCTGTTCGAGATCGGCGCGAGCTCGCTGACGCTGATCCAGATCCACGAGGAGATCGACAAGGAGTACCCGGGCGTCGTCGACCTGACCGAGCTGTTCGACTACCCGACCGTCGCCTCGCTGGCCAAGCACGTCGAGTCCAAGCTCGCTGCGCAGCGCGCCTGAACGGCGCGCCGGCGACGCCCTTCCGCTACGACCTGGCACGGATGCCGACCGCCCCACCAGTCCCGGCGCCGCGCTTCGACGTCGAGCGGTTGACGGTCATCCGCGCGCCGTTCCTGGTGGCGGCGATCCTGATGCTGGCGCTGCTGGTCGTGTTCGGCGAGTTGCCCGGCCGGCCGCTGATCCTGCACGTGCTGCAGAAGCTCGGCCACCCGGGTGTATTCGGAGTGATCGCGCTCGGCGTGCTGGTGCTCGCCCGCCAGCGGGCGTCCGCGGGTCGCGCCGCCTGGCTGGACTACGCCGCCGCCTTCCTGATCGCGGTCGGCATCGGCGGCCTGACCGAGATCGGCCAGCTGTTCACGCACCGCGACCCGTCGCTGCGCGACGTCGGGCTCGACGCGCGCGGCGCCGCCGGCGCGCTCGCGCTCGCCGCGGCCTTCGACGTGCGCTGCCGCCCGGGGGCCCACCCCGGACGCTGGCGCGCGCTGTACCTCGCGGCCGCGGCGCTGCTGGCGGCGATCATCCTGACGCCGCTCGCCTGGACGGTGGCTGGCTACGCCGTGCGCAGCCAGCGCTTCCCGACGCTGTTCGTGCCGGCCTCGCGCCTCGATCTCGTGTTCCTGTCCGGCACCGGCGGCAAGCTCGAGCGCATCCCGGTGCCGGCTGCGCTCGCGCGCGCACCCGGCGAGACGGCGCTGCGCGTGCCGCTCCTCCCGCGGCCCTACGCGGGCGTCAACCTCGACGAGCCGCGGCCGGACTGGACCGCGTACACGACCTTGCTGGTCGAGGTCACGAACCCGGGGCGCAGCGAGCTCGACTTCAACGTCCGCGTCCACGACCGCGAGCACAACTGGGCCTACGAGGACCGGTTCAACGCCGAGGTCGTGATCCCCGCGGGCCAGCGCCGGACGCTCGAGTTCCCGCTCGCGGCGATCCGCGCCGCGCCGCGCGGCCGGTCGCTCGACCTCGGCCACATCGCCGGCGTGATGCTGTTCCGCACCGGCCCGGACGGACCGCGCGAGTTCTGGCTGCATCGCGTCGAGCTGCGCTGAGCGCCGCAGTCGCGTGCGGCGCAGCATCGCCGGCGGCACCGCCTGCGCGCCGTGCCACCCGGGCCGATGGACACGTTCCACCGACCGGGGTCAAACTGAGCTGGAGGGGGCCGTGCGCGCGGCCGCAACGCGCGAGACCGGGCGCAGCACCAGACTCACAACACGCCCGTCGACCGACGTTGACCAATAAGAGAGGCGTCATGAAAGCCACCACCATCGTCGCCGGCGCTGCCGCGCTCGCCTCGCTCGCCGCCTGCGGCGGCATCAAGACGAAGACGAAGATCATCGACGCCGCGCACCAGTCCATTCAGTCGCACACCCGCGACGTGTGCCTGCTGGCGGGCGCGTTGCCGTCCGACTACGTCTACAACGAGATCGCCCGCATCAAGGCGACCAAGGGAACCTACGGAGGCACCGACGAGGTGCTCGCCGCGATCGCGGACGCGGCGCGGCGGGTGGGCGCCGACGCGGTCATCAATCTGCAGGCGAGCCAGAAGTTCAAGGGGCCGTTGCCGTGGCGCGTGACGAGCCCGACCGGCGACGGCACGGCGATCAAGCTGACGCCGCAGTCACCGCCGCTCGACTGCGCGGCGATCGGCGGGAACACCGGCTGAGCGCGGGCCGACCCCGCCCCGGCACGGTCGAGCGCGACCCGAGTCGGAGCACGGCCGGCGGTCTTCGGACACGCTCGCGCGGGCGCGTCGAGCGCTGGCGCACAGGCCGCCAGATCGCCGGTAAGTGGCTGAAAAGACTGGTGCCGGTGGAGGGACTTGAACCCCCGACCTCTCGCTTACGAAGCGACTGCTCTACCAACTGAGCTACACCGGCGCGAAGGGCGGCGCAGTATACGGAAACACCCCTCCACCGGCAACGCGCCGGGACCGGGAGGACGGGCCCTCAGGCCGGCTTTTCCACGTCGCGCAGCGGGCGCGGCAGCGCAAACACGACGTGCTCGGTCCGTCCAGGCACCTCGATGGCGGGCTCGCCGCCCCATTCGCGCAGCCGGGTCACGACCTGCTGCACCAGGATCTCGGGTGCGGAGGCGCCGGCCGTCACGCCGACGGCCTGCGCGCCCTCGAACCAGTCGCGCCGCAGGTCGTCGGCACCGTCGACCAGGAAGCCCGGCACGCCGCGCTTGGCGGCGATCTCGCGCAGGCGGTTGGAGTTCGAGCTCGAGCGCGAGCCGACGACGACCAGCACGTCGCACGCCTCGACCAGCGCCTTGACCGCGTCCTGGCGGTTCTGGGTCGCGTAGCAGATGTCCTCCTTGCGCGGCGAGGCGAGCCCCGGGAAACGCGCCCTGAGCGCCTCGACGATGCGCGCGGTGTCGTCCACCGACAGCGTCGTCTGGGTGACGAAGGCGAGCCGGGACGGATCGCGCACCTCGAGCCGGGCCGCGTCCTCCGGCGTCTCGACCAGGTAGATCCGCCCGCCCAGCGACTCGTCGAACTGGCCGGTCGTGCCCTCCACTTCCGGATGGCCGGCGTGGCCGATCAGGATCACCTCGCGCGCGTCGCGGGCGTAGCGCGTCACCTCCATGTGCACCTTGGTGACCAGCGGGCAGGTCGCGTCGAAGACGTCGAGCGCGCGGCGCGCCGCCTCCTGCTGCACCGCGCGCGACACGCCGTGCGCGCTGAAGATCACGGTCGCGCCGTCGGGCACCTCGTCGAGCTCGTCGACGAACACCGCGCCGAGCGCCCGCAGCCGCTCGACGACGTAGCGGTTGTGCACGACCTCGTGGCGGACGTAGATCGGCGCGCCGAACAGGCTGAGTGCGCGCTCGACGATGTCGATCGCGCGGTCGACGCCGGCGCAGAAGCCGCGCGGGTTGGCGAGGTGGATCTTCACGGCTCGGCCGGCGGCGGCTCCGGGTCCGGCGCGCGCGCGCCGCGCGCGCGCCGCGACTCGAGCAGCGAGTCGAGGATCACGAGCCCGGCGCCGATCGTGATCGCCGTGTCGGCGGCGTTGAAGGCCGGGAAGTAGGCGCGCTCGAACCAGTGGAAGTGGATGAAGTCGACCACATAGCCGCGCGCCAGCCGGTCGATCGCGTTGCCGACCGCGCCGCCGAGTATCAGCGCGAGGCCGCCGGCCAGCAGCGCGTTGCCGGGCCCGCGCAGCCGCAGCAGCCAGGCGACGATGCCGACGCTGACCAGCGCCGCGAGCGCGAGGAACAGGTAGTGCTGCCAGCCCGAGGCCTCGCTCAGGAAGCTGAACGCCGCCCCCTTGTTGTGCAGCCGCGTGAGCTCGAGCACCGGCAGGAGCGCGCGGCGCTCGAACAGCTCGAAGCGGGCGACGACCAGGGCCTTGCTGGCCTGGTCGAGCGCGATCACGAGCGCGCTCAGCCACAGCCAGCGCGCTGAGTGGCTCGCCGCCGCGCCCACGACCGGCGCCGGCTCGCTCATGCGAACCTCCGCGTCTCGCCGGGGCCCTCGAGGTTGGCGGCGCAGCGCGCGCAGATCTGCGCGTGGCGCGGGTCGGCGCCGACGTCGGGCCTGAGGTGCCAGCAGCGCACGCACTTGCGCTCGGTGCTCGGCCGCACCGCGATGTAGACGCCGGCCTTGGCGACGCTCGGCGCGGGCGCGGCGCTCGCCGGCCGCGTGGCGGCGTCGTGCAGCCGGGCCTCGGACGTGATCAGCGCGAACCGCAGCTCGTCGCCGAGCGGTGCGAGCCGGGCATGCACGGCCGGCTCCGCCCAGACGTCGACCGCGGCATCCAGCGTGCCGCCGATCAGTCCCTGCACGCGCAGCGCCTCGAGCTCGCGCGCGACGTCGGCCTTGAGGGCGAGCACGGCGTCCCAGTCGACGCTGCTGGCGGCGGTCACCGGCGGCAGCACGTGCCACTGCGACAGGAACACCGATTCCGGGCGGCCTGCGACCGCCGGCAGCGCCTGCCAGATCTCCTCGGCCGTGAACGACAGGATCGGCGCCAGCCAGCGCACCATTGACTCCGCGAGGTGCCAGAGCGCCGTCTGCGCCGAGCGCCGCGCCCGGCCACCGGCCGGGGTCGTGTACAGGCGGTCCTTGAGCACGTCCAGGTAGAACGCGCCGAGGTCGACGACGCAGAAGTTGTGGACCTTCTGGTAGATCAGGTGGAACTCGTAGCTGCGGTACGCGGCGACGACCTCCTGCTGCAGCGCGTGGGCGCGCGTGATCGCCCAGCGGTCGAGCTCGACGAGCTCCGTCGGCGGCAGCGCGTGCTCGGCTGGCGCGAATCCGGCCAGGTTGCCGAGCAGGAAGCGCACCGTGTTGCGCATGCGCCGGTACGAGTCGGAGGTGCGCTTCAGGATCTCGTCGGAGACGGCGATCTCGTTGGCGTAGTCGGTCGCGGCGACCCACAGGCGCAGCACGTCCGCGCCCAGCGTGCCGATGACCTTCTGCGGCACGATCGTGTTGCCGACCGACTTCGACATCTTGCGGCCGGTCTCGTCCACGGTGAACGCGTGCGTCAGCACGCCGCGGTAGGGCGCGTGCCCGTGCATCGCCACCGAGGTCAGCAGCGAGGAGTGGAACCAGCCGCGGTGCTGGTCCGAGCCCTCGAGGTACAGGTCGGCGGGCGAGCGGATCTCCGGCCGCAGGTGCGCGACGCACCAGTGCATCAGCCCCGAGTCGACCCAGACGTCCATGACGTCGGTCGACTTCTCGTAGTCGGCCGCCTCGGCGCCGAGCAGCTCCTCGACCCTGAGATCGAACCAGGCGTCGATGCCGCCCTGCTCTACCCGTGCGGCGACGGCGTCGATCAGCTCGACCGTCCGCGGGTGCGGCGCGCCGGTCGCGCGATGCAGGAAGAACGGGATCGGCACGCCCCAGGTGCGCTGCCGCGAGATGCACCAGTCCGGGCGGCTCTCGATCATGCTGTAGATCCGGTTCTCGCCCCAGCCTGGCGTGAAGCGCACCTTGCGGATCTCGGCGAGCGTCTGCGCGCGCAGGCCCTCCTGCTCCATGCTGATGAACCACTGCGGCGTGGCGCGGAAGATCACCGGCGTCTTGTGGCGCCAGCAGTGCGGGTAGCTGTGGCGGTACGGGGCCTGCGACAGCAGCCGCCCGGCGGCCGCCAGCACCTCGATGACCCGCGGGTTCGCCTCGAACACCTGCAGCCCGGCGAACAGCGGCGTCGAGGCGACGAAACGGCCGTCGCCGCCGACCGGGTTGTCGACCGGCAGCCCGTAGCGCTGGCCGACGATGTAGTCGTCGAGCCCGTGGCCGGGCGCCGTGTGCACGGCGCCGGTGCCGGCCTCGAGCGTGACGTGCGTGCCGAGGATGACCGGCACCTCGCGCTCGTAGAACGGGTGCCGCAGGCGCAGGCCCTCGAGCGCCGCGCCGCTCAGGCGCGCGATCACGCCCGAGGCGCCGTAGCCGCCGCGGGTCACCAGCGCTGCGGCGAGATCGGCCGCCACCACCAGCGTCTCGGCGCCGGCGGCGCCCTCGGCGCGCAGCAGCACGTACTCGAGCTCGGGGTGCACGGCGACCGCCTGGCTCGCCGGCAGCGTCCAGGGCGTGGTCGTCCAGATCACGACGCTCGCCGCCGGCAGGTCCTCGGCGCCGACGCCGGCGCGCCGCCCGAGATCGGCGGCGTCGACGACCGGGTAGCGCACGTCGATGCTCGGGCTGGTGCGCTCCTCGTACTCGACCTCGGCCTCGGCCAGCGACGAGCGGCAGTCGAGGCACCAGTGCACCGGCTTGTAGCCCTTGTAAATGTGGCCGCGCGAGTAGATCAGCGCGAAGGCGCGCAGCTGCGCGGCCTCGTAACCCGGCAGCATCGTCAGGTACGGCTGCGGCCAGTCGCCCATGACGCCGAGGCGCTCGAAGTCGGTACGCTGCGCCGCCACCTGCTTGCCGGCGAACTCGCGGCAGGCGGCCCGGAAGGCCTTGGCGTCGAGCTTGCCGCCGACGCGGCCGTGGGTCTTCTCGATCTGGTGCTCGATCGGCAGGCCGTGGCAGTCCCAGCCCGGCACGTACGGCGCGTCGTAGCCGTCGAGGGTGCGCGACTTGACGACCACGTCCTTGAGCACCTTGTTGACCGCGTGGCCGATGTGGATCGCGCCGTTGGCGTACGGCGGGCCGTCGGCGAGGATGAAGGTCGGCCGGCCGCGGGCCGCGGCGCGCAGCTTCGGGTAGATCTCGCGGCTCTGCCAGAACTCGAGCCAGCGCGGCTCGCGCTTCGCGAGGTCCGCCTTCATCGGGAAGTCGGTCTGCGGCAGGTTGATCGTGTGCTTGTAGTCCACTTCAGGGTCTCGTCAGGCGGCGCGGGCGGCAAGGATCTCACGGGCGCGGGTCGCGTCGGCATGCATCTGCACCACCAGCGCGTCCAGCGACGGGAACTTCTCCTCGTCGCGCAGCTTGGCGACGAAGTCGACCGACAGCCGGCGGCCGTACAGGTCGCCGTCGAAGTCGAACAGGTGGACCTCGAGCAGCGTCTCGCCGCCGCCGATCGTGGGCCGGTTGCCGAGCGAGGCCACGGCCGCGGCCGCCGGGCGCCCGTCGAGCCCGCCGACCTCCACCGCGAACACGCCGCCGAGCGGCGTCGCGCGGCGGTGCAGGCGCAGGTTCGCGGTCGGGTAGCCGAGCCGCCGGCCGAGCTGCTGGCCGTAGATCACGCGCCCGGTCATCGCGTACGGCCGGCCGAGCAGCCGCGCCGCGGCGGCGAGGTTGCCGGCGCCGAGCGCCTCGCGCACGCGCGTGCTCGAGACCCGGACCCCGTCGGCCGTGACGCTCGGCACCGCCACCACCTCGAAGCCGGCGCGCGCGCCGGCGGCCGCGAGCGTCTCGATCGTGCCCGCGCGCCGGCAGCCGAAGCGGAACCCCTCGCCGACCACCACGTGGCGCGCGCCGAGGCCGCGGCACAGCGTCTGCGCGACGAAGTCCTCCGCCGTCTGGTGCTGCAGCCGGGCGTCGAAGCGCAGCACGATCAGGCTCTCGACCCCGAGTGCCGCGAGCGCCGCGCACTTCTCGCCGAGCCGCATCAGCCGGGGTGGCGCCGCGGCGGCGTCGAAGTATTCGCGCGGGTGCGGCTCGAAGGTCAGCGCCGCGAGCCGCGCGCCGCTCGCGAGCGCGCGCTCGCGCGCGGCGCGCACCAGCGCCTGGTGGCCGAGGTGGACGCCGTCGAAGTTGCCGATCGCGACCGCCACGCCGCGGCCGTCGGTCCTGCAGTTGGTGAGTCCGCGGAAGAGGTGCATGGGTGCTTGCGATGCGCCGCGCCGAAAGCTTGCGATTATACGGCCCGCAGGTCCCGGTACCGGAGGCCGGCGAGCCAGAGCACGAGGCCGTACACGGCGCCGCCACCCGCCACGCAGCCGGCGAGGTGCAGCACCCGCACCGGGGCGCGCCAGCCGGCCCAGTCGGCCCAGTGGCCGCCTGCCCACCACAGGAACGCCGCCATCGCCACGTTCGCCGCGAGCATCTGGCCGGCGAGCCGCCGCCACTGCGGCGAGGGCACGTAGACGCCGCTGCGCCTGAGGCCGCGGTACAGGAGCCAGGTGTTGACGTAGGCGCCGATGCCGGTCGCGAGTGCGAGCAGCGCGTGCGGCGCCGGCACGCCGAGCCGGCTGGCCGGGAACGCGACGCAGACGTTGAATGCCATGGTGACGATCAGCGAGATGACGCCGGCGCGCACCGCGGGGCCGACGATCTGGCGGGCGAAGTAGCCCGGCGCGAGCACCTTGACGAGGCTGAAGCCCATCAGCCCGAGGGCGTAGGCCATCAGCGCGATCGAGGTCATCCAGACGTCGTGCAGGTTGAAGCGGCCGTAGCCGTACAGCGTCGCGTTCAGCGGGCCGGCCAGCATGAACAGCCCGACCGCGGCCGGCAGCGACACGAGGCAGGTGAGGCGCAGGCCCCAGTCGAGCGTCGCGTTGAAGTGCGCCGGCGTGTCCTCGGCGTGGTGCGCCGACAGCCGCGGCAGGATCACCGTCGCGAGCGCGATCGAGAACACGCCCATCGGGAACTCCACCAGCCGGTCGGCGTAGTAGTTCCAGGAAATGCTGCCGGTCACGAGGAACGACGCGATCCAGGTGTCGAGCAGGATCGAGACCTGCGCGACGGATGAGCCGAAGATCCCGGGCAGCATCAGCCGGCCGACCCGGCGCACGCCCTCGTTCGCCCACGCCCAGCGCGGCCGCACCAGCAGCCCGAGGCGCGCGAGGCCGCGGAACTGGGCGACCAGCTGCACGACGCCGGCGACGAACACGCCGATCGCGAGCGCGAGGCCGGGCTTCTCGAAGCGCGGCGCGACGAGCGCGGCGAACACGATCATCACCACGTTGAGGATCACCGGGTTGAAGGCCGCAGTGCCGAACTTGCCGTAGCTGTTGAGGACGCCGGCGCCGAGCGCCGTCAGCGAGATGAAGAAGATGTACGGAAAGGTCCAGTGCAGCATCTCGACGGCGAGGTCGTGGCGCGCGCCCGCGGCGTCGAAGCCGGGCGCGAACAGGTAGATGACCACCGGCGCGCCGATCACGCCGAGCGCGGTGACGGCGAGCAGCAGCAGGCCGAGCGTGCCGGTGACGCCGCTGACCAGCGCCTCGACCTCGGCCTGGCCGCGCTTCAGCCGGTACTCGGACACGAGCGGCACGAAGGCCTGCGAGAAGGCGCCCTCGGCGGTGATGCGCCTGAGGAAGTTCGGGATCTTGAAGGCCACCAGGAACGCGTCCATGGCCGGGCTCGCGCCGAGCATCGCCGCGTAGACGGTTTCGCGGATGACCCCGGTGACGCGCGACAGGAGCGTCATCGCGCCGACGATCGAGGTGCTGCGGAGGAAGCCGCCCTTCATCAGGTCAGGGTCGAGAGGTGCATCGGCCGGGCACTATACCGGGCCCGGAGGCTCCGGGCCGGATCGCGCCGCCGACAAAATTGACAGGATTTGCAATGATCAGCAAAATAGTGGGCTCAGTTTCGAGTCCCCAATCCGAGGTCCGGTCCCTTGGCCAACATCAAGTCCGCAGAAAAGCGCGCCCGCCAGGCCGTCGTCCGCCGCGCGCACAACATGACGTTGCGCTCCAAGATGCGCTCGGCCATCAAGAAGGCGCGGGCCGCGATCGCCACCGGCGAGAAGGCCGGCGCCCAGGCAGCCGTCAAGGCCGCGGTGCCGGTCATCGACTCGATGGTCAACAAGGGCATCATTCACCGCAGCACGGCCGCGCGCCACAAGAGCCGCCTGTCGGCGCTCGTCAAGGCGCTCAAGTAACCGCGCCGCCGCCCCCCCGGCGGGGGGAGGCCGCACGCCTGCGGGCCGGTCACTGACCGGCCCGTTGCGTTTCAGGACTCGGCCTCCGGCGCCGCAGGCGCCAGCTCCTCGAGACGGCGCATCAGCGCCTCGGCCAACTCCCGGGTGCCGCTGCCGGTGGCGGCCGAGATCCGGAAGGTCGGGCCCTTGAAGCGCAGCCGCCGCACGATCTCGCGGCAGCGGGCCTCCGCTTCCTGCGGCGGCAGCAGATCGATCTTGTTGAGCACCAGCCAGCGCTCGCGCCTGGCGAGCTCGCCGCTGAACTTCCTGAGCTCGGCGACGATCGCGCGCGCGTCCTTGACCGGGTCGGCATCCGGGTCGGGCGGCAGGATGTCGACGAGGTGCAGCAGCACGCGCGTGCGCTGCAGGTGCTTCAAGAAGCGGATGCCGAGGCCGGCGCCGTCGGCCGCCCCCTCGATAAGGCCCGGGATGTCCGCCATCACGAAGCTGCGGCCGATGCCGACGCTGACCACGCCGAGGTTCGGGTACAGCGTGGTGAACGGGTAGTCCGCAACCTTGGGGCGGGCCGCGGACACGGCCCGGATCAGCGTCGACTTGCCCGCGTTCGGCAGCCCGAGCAGGCCGACGTCGGCGATCACCCGCATCTCGAGCCGCAGCGTCCGCTTCTCGCCCGGCAGCCCGGGCATCGACTTGCGCGGCGCGCGGTTGGTGCTCGACTTGAAGCGGGTGTTGCCCCAGCCGCCCTTGCCGCCGCGGGCGACCAGCACGGTGTCGCCGGCCCTGAGCAGGTCGCCGAGCTGCTCCTGGGTGTCGTCGTCGAGCACGGTCGTGCCGACGGGCACCGCCACGTACAGGTCCTCGCCGCCGGCGCCGGTGCAGTCGTTGCCGCTGCCGGCGGTGCCCGACTGGGCCTTGTAGGTCCTCTGGATGCGGAAGTCCGCGAGCGTGTTGATCCCCTGCTGGGCACGCAGGTAGACGCTGCCGCCGAGCCCGCCGTCGCCGCCGTCGGGACCGCCGAAGGGCACGAACTTCTCGCGGCGGAAGCTGGCGCAGCCGCGACCGCCGTGGCCGGCCTGGACCCGCACGAGCGCTTCGTCGACGAACTTCATGGCGACAGTCTAGCGCCGTCGGTGCGCACCGAACGCAGTCGCGGCCGGCGGCGGGCGGCGCGGGCGCTCACAATTCGAGGTGCAGGAACTGGTTGAAGGCGCTCTTGACGTAGTCGCCGAACGCATCGCCGTCGACGAAGCCGCGCCGGCGGTAGAGCGCGAGCGCCGGGTCGAAGGCCGCGCCGCTGCCGGTCTCGAGGCTGAGGCGGCTGAGCCCGCGGCGCCGCGCCTCGCCGATCACGTGCTCAAGGAGCGCCGCCGCGACGCCGCGGCGGAGGTACCCGGGGTGCGTGCGCATGGACTTGAGCTCGCCGCTGCCGTCGCGCAGCTCCTTGAGGGCGCACATGCCGGCCAGCGACGGGCCGATCCACGCCGTCCAGACGGTCACCTCCGCAGCCGCGAGCCCGCTCTCATCGAGCGCGAACACGTGGCCGGGCGGCGAGTGCCGGTGCATGCCGGCGAGGTGCAGCGCGACGAGCGCGCGCGCCGCCTCGCCCGAAAGATCGTCCGGCCGGATCGTGATCATCGCCGTCGCACTCCCCCGGCCTGCCGCGCCGCGACCCCAGAACGAAAAACCCCGGCGCGGGGCCGGGGTTCCGTGGCCGCAGGCGCCTGGCCTTCAGTCCGCGACGACGCTGACGAAGGTGCGCTGCTCGGCGCCCTTCTTGGCGAACGCGACCTTGCCGGTCACGAGCGCGAACAGCGTGTGGTCGGTGCCGACGCCGACGTTGCGGCCGGCCTTGTAGAGCGTGCCGCGCTGCCGGACCAGGATGTTGCCGGCGAGCACCTGCTCGCCGCCGAAGCGCTTGACGCCGAGGCGCTTCGAGTGGGAATCGCGGCCGTTCTTGGTACTGCCGCCTGCCTTCTTGTGTGCCATGGGGATGAACTCCGTTCTGGGGGACCGCGGCTCAGCCGCTGATCCCGGTAACCTTGACTTCGGTGTACGCCTGGCGGTGCGTGCCCTGCCGCATGTAGTGCTTGCGGCGGCGGAACTTGACGATCGCCACCTTCGGGGCGCGCCCGTGGGACTGGATCGTCGCCGTGACCTTGGCGCCGGCCAGGTACGGCTTGCCGAGCTTGATGCTGTCGCCCTCGCCGAGCAGCAGCACGTCGCTGAACTCGACCGTGGCGCCGGCGTCGGCCGGGAGCTTCTCGACGCGAAGGACCGAGCCCTCGCTGACGCGGTACTGCTTACCGCCGGTTTGGATGACCGCGAACATGTTCAGATGCACCTCGAAACGGGGATCCCCGGGATCCCGGGCAACCGGCCCTGAGGCAGGTCGACGGAACCGCGAATTCTAATGAGGGCGCGGGGTTGCGTCAAACCCGGCCGGCGGGCGGTCCGCAGCGCCGGTTTGGCCGCCATCCGGATTGCCGGTAGGATGCCGGGCCCTATGGCGGCCGAACAACCGACTCTGCTGGACGGGATCCGCGGCACCGTCGCCGCCGACCTCGCCGCGGTCGACGCGACCATCCGCCGGGAGCTCGCGAGCGACGTCGCGCTCGTGAACCAGGTCTCGGAATACATCATCGGCGCCGGCGGCAAGCGCCTGCGGCCGCTGCTCGTGCTGCTGGCCGCCCGCGCCGCCGGGGCGCCGCCGCTCGGGCCGCAGGTCATGGCGGCCGTCGTGATCGAGTTCATCCACACCGCGACGCTGCTGCACGACGACGTCGTCGACGGCTCGCACCAGCGCCGCGGCCGCGACACGGCCAACGAGGTGTGGGGCAACTCGGCCAGCGTGCTGGTCGGCGACTTCCTCTACTCGCGCGCCTTCCAGATGATGGTGCGGCTGCGGAGCCTGCGGGTCATGGAGATCATGGCCGACGCGACCAACGTGATCGCCGAGGGCGAGGTGCTGCAGCTGATGAACGCGCACGACCCGGACACCTCGGAAAGTCGCTATCTCGATGTCATCTACCGCAAGACCGCGCGGCTGTTCGAGTCCGGCGCGCAGATCGCCGCGGTGCTCGCCGGCGCCGAGCCGGCGGTCGAGCGGGCGCTCGCGGACTACGGCCGCCACCTCGGCAACGCCTTCCAGCTGGTCGACGATTCCCTCGACTACCGCGGCAGCCCGGCGGAGCGCGGCAAGAACGTCGGCGACGACCTGGCCGAGGGCAAGCCGACGCTGCCGGTCATCCACGCGCTGCGCTGCGGCTCCGCCGAGCAGCAGGCGCTGCTGCGCCGGGCCATCGAGACGGGCGGGCTCGAGGAGCTGCCGGCGGTGCTGAAGGCGATTGAATCGGCCGGGGGGCTTGAGTACACTGCGCGACTCGCTCAAGGCGAGGCCGATCAGGCTCTTGCGGCGCTGGAACCCCTCCCCGAATCGGTTCACGGCGATGCGCTCAGGCAGCTGGCGGGATTTGCGATCAGTCGTTCGTACTGACCAAAGCCCGCGGATCGCGGCACGCGACGGGGTGTAGCTCAGCCTGGTAGAGCGCTACGTTCGGGACGTATAGGTCGCAGGTTCAAATCCTGTCACCCCGACCACCTTCTCCCGGTCCTTTCCGGTCACATCGGTAGCAGCGGTCGCGGCGGCTCGGGCAGCAGCTTTCCCCGCCCGGGTCTGGGGCGTTCGACGCGAACGCTGCGGCATCGCGCCCGCACGCTGGGCCCGCGCCGGCGCGAGCCACCCTGCCCCGTCCTCGCCGGGCGCCGCGGGCCGGCCGAGGCGCCGCGCGGGGTGGCTGTGCTACCGGCCGCCAGGGCAGTTTCGGCGAGGCAACGGCCCGCGCTACGCTACCGCCTCCCTGCAACGGCCGTGGAGGCACGCACATGCGAAAGCTCACTCTGGTCGTGACGGCGCTCGCGGGCGCGCTGGCCTGCAGCCCGGCGTCGGCGGTGCACTGGGTCCCGGCGGGCAACTCGGCCGACGGCAAGTCGGAGCTGCTGGTCGAGGTCTCCCTGATGCGCTTCGGCGGCGACATCCGGCGTACCTGGACGCGGCGCATCCTCGCACCCCCCGCCGCGAACGCGACCGGCCGCGACGCGGCCAACCTGGTGACGCAGTACCTGACCCGGTACACGGTGAACTGCCACGAGCAGACGCTGGTGGCGGAGTCGACCGCGGTGTTCTTCGACTACGGGACCCGCTGGTACTGGTCCGAGGACTGGGGTTCGCACGCCTGGCACGCGGCGCGACCCGGCTCGGCGGAAGGCCAGCTGCTGCAGTCGATCTGCGCCTGGCAGCAGCCCTGAGTCCACGCCGCGGGCGAGCGCTCGCCGCCGCGGCACGGCCGGCATATCGAGGGGAGGCGCCCCTCGCGTACCGACGCGAGCGACTGGATCGACGCCGCCGCCGCGGCGCCGGGCGACGCGCCGTTCGCGACGACCGCCACCGGTCGGCGGCCGAGCTACCGCGCCGCACCGCGGACGCGTGCCGCGGCGCTCGTCCGATGCCGCGAGCCGCCGGCCGGTCAGCGGTGCGCATCCGGCCTGCCGGTCGATGTCGGGACGGCGCTGCGGCGCAGGCGCCGCCGCCACTGGCTTCGATCCCGATCGGCCGAGCGGACCGGGGCGAGATCGCCTGCGCCCGACCCGCGGCGAACGCTGGCATCTTAATCTCGGCCCGCGCTCGAAGCCGGTGCGGCGGCGGTCGGCGCCGAGAGCCCGGCGGAGTCCGGCCTGCCCGCGCCGGTGGCGAGCTCATCGTCGCTGGCGCGCGCGGCCTTCTTGGCGCCGGCGAATGGCACGGGTCCATGGAACCGGAGCCGGCCGCCGGCGTGGCGGACCGACAGACGACGCTTGTCCGCCGGTCACGGCGCCCGAGCGGCGCGACGCCGCGGCGCAGCACAGGTGCGTCGCCTCAGCTGCCCGGCTCGATCAGTGCGATCCGCGAACTCTCCTGAACGCTATCGAACAGGATCTCGCCACCATCGCGTGACAGGTCGAAGTCGCGAATGACCACGTCCGGCGCGAGTTCGGTGAGCTGGCGCTCCTGTCCCGTGCCGAGGTCCACGAGCCAGAAGTTCTTGTGCCCCAGCTCGCCGCGCAGCACGACGATCGAGCGGCCGTCCGGACTGAAGACCACGCGGCGCGCGCCGCGCGTCAGCATCAGCGGCGGGATCGGAAATGGCCTGCCGTCCGCCGCGACGGCCCGAAGCGGAAACGTCGTTCCGACGTCGGCACCGGAATACAGGAGAAACCGCCCGTCGGGCGACCAGACCGGATCGATCGAGTACTCGGAGACCAGCTGAGTTGGCGGGCTGCCATCGAGGTAGATGCTGGTCAGCCGCGGCTCGCCGTCGCGCAGCACGGCGGACACGATCGAGCGTCCGTCCGGCGCCCAGGCGGGATTGCCGCGCAGCGCAAGAGTCCGGGCCACGGCCCGCAGCCCCTTCCCGCCGGGGTCCATGGTGTACAGGATCGTCTGCTCGCCATCCGCCGCCGTGAAGGCGATCTGGAGACCGTCCGGAGCGATCGCGGGCGCGCCCACGATCACCGCGTGCGCATCGCTCCACAGCTCGCGACTTTGGCCGCCCGCCGCCTTCCAGATGCCTTGCCGGCCGGCGCGCGCCGAGACGTACAGCAGGTAGTCGGGTCCCGCGCGCGGCGACAGACCGGTCGCCGACGGCAATGATGCGGGCTGAGCCGGGCTCTGACCGCCCCGGGCCGCCGCGGCGACCCCGAGCGGCGCGCGCCGGATGCTGGAGTTCGATTCGTCCACCGTGGCAACGAGGCGCGCGCCGCCGTCGCTGGCGGCGAGCGACGTGTAGCGCTCGAGGCCGAAGCTGATGCGATGGGGAACGCGCTGCTCCAGATTCAACGCGTACAGCCAGGGACCCGATCCGTGTTGGTCGTTGGCGAGGTAGACGAGCGTGTGCTGATCGAGCAGCACCGGATGGCTCACCTGAGCGTCATGGAACGTGATGCGCTCCAGCTCCGCCCCCGACGGCCGAATCCGCCAGATGTCCCAGTCGCCGGGCGGATTGCCGCGCACGAAATAGATGTATGCGTCATCCGCGGACCAGACCGGGAAGTGGCAATGAACGCCGGCCGGCGCGGTATAGATGCGGCGCGTGACCCCGCGCGCGTCCCGCACCGAGAGGGGATCGCCGGGCCCCGTCGTGTGAAAGACGATCTGCCCGCCGTGATGCGACCACGCGGCTTCGGCGACGCCGGGCAGAAAGTCACGCAGCTCACCCCCCGCGACCGGGACCGCCATCAGCTTGATGTCGTCCGGGCCTGATCCGTCAGCGTCGCGCGTCCAGACGGTCACTTGCGCGCCGTCGGCCGAGAAGCCGAGCGTGCGGATGGAGGGATTGATGAGCTCGCTCCGGCTGCCATGAGTCAGGTTGCGGTAGGACCCGGTGCCGATCTGCGTCAGCCACGCGTCGGTGCGCCCGTCATGGTCTGCCAGGAAAGCGACCCATCGGCCGTCCCGCGATATCTCCGCCGCCTGCTCGACGCCGGCCCAGTCGGTGAGACGCGTGATCGTGGCATTGGCCAGCGGATTGCGCCAAGGTGGTCGCGGGGTTCGAAGCCATCCGATCCCAGCGGATGCGGCCACGAGCGCCGCCACCGCGGCTGCGGCCAATGCCAGTCTGCGCGTGCGCGGGCTCGGGGCGCGCCCCGTGCGCACGCCGGATTCGACCGCGGCTTCGGGCGCCGACATCTCCTGCGAGGAGCCCGCCGGGAACGGCCCCTGCGGCGGCTGCGCGGGCGCGCTGCCTGGCGGCGACTCGGATGCGGCATCGCCGAGCTCCGGGAGTCTGCCGCGCCGGCTCTGCCACCAGGCGTCGAGTTCCGCGCGGAAGGCGTACACCGAGCCCTGCTTGTCATGGAGGTGCCGATGAACCGGCATGCCCTCGCGCCGTTCCCATCGCTGCACCGTGGTCACGTCGCGCCGGAAGTGCACCGCGATCTTCTTCCAGGAATCCAGCCGGCCGCCGTCCGCGACGGGCAGCTGCGGGCGCGATCCACTTGTCCCGCTGTCGCTCATAGGACTCCGCCCGGCCGAGCCGCGTCCGATCCATGCTGCACCGCCCACCGCGCGGTCGGACGCTTCACTCACTGCCGGACCGGGCCGACGCGGCGTGCGGGTGCGGCGCGCTGCGCCGTCGGCCCATTGTATGTCGGCCGGCCGCCGCCGTGGCAAAGCGCGGCATTCGACTGCACAGCACGGAATCCCGCCGCTCAACCATTGACGATGCCGGATGGCGTTGGCGACCGTTGCCGCGGCGCCATCGCGAGCGACGCTGCGCGGGGCCGCGGGTGCGGATCTCGGACCGGCCCCGGAACCGGTGAGGATTGGCGCGGGAGCAATGGGTGCAAACGAACAACCTCGGAGACTTCCCATGCAAAGCACGGACATGAAGCCGGCGGTGTGCCGGAGAAGCGTTCGCGGATCGATGGCGGCGGCAGCGCTGGGATTGGGCGTTGCCGGAATCAGCGGGGCGCTGGCCGCCGGCCCGCCCCTGCTGCCGGCGCACCTCAGCGGTGCGTTCAACGACTACACGCCGGTGGCACCAACGGTCGCGGGCGGTCCGTACGAGATGCACGGCAAGTGGTCGCTGCAACTGCGCGAGGAACGCGGCACCGCGAGCTTCGCGGCGGACATGACGATGCAAACCGCCGACTTCGCGAACTCCGATCCGAACCACGACCCGACGAAGCTAAGTCCTCATACCCATCACATCAGCGTGACGGACGGCGTGATCCACAACGATGCGACAGACCCGATCCGCTGGTCGACCTCGTGCCCGTCATTCAAACCCCCGGTCGCCGGCGGCTTCGTCGTCACCGGTACCGCCTACGTCACGGGCAATGGCGGCTCGCCGCCGTTCGGCAATCCCTCGCCGGTGACCATCTGCATTCTTGGCGGCGCCGAGAACCCGAGCAGCACCGCCGTGCAGACGATCGTCCGCTTCGCGAACTTCACGTTGACGTTCGCGACCGGATCACGCGCCAGCAGTCATTTCGGAACGCAGGCGATCAACGGCGTCGTCGCCAGCTGCTACGGTCCCTGGGACCACGAGTCGAACGACTGCAAGGTCGTCGTATCGGAGTGAGGGCGCCAGGCAGGGAGGCGGCCACGGCGCGCAGCGGACCGGCGCCTCGATCTGTCCTTCCCGGCTGAGGCCCCCGGACTTCGAGTACCAGCGGCACACGGGCCGAGCGGCCGCCGGTGCGGGGTCCGCCCGCACCGGTGACGGCCGGCGCCATGGACGGCCACGTTCGAAGCGCCGGCACGGCCCCCCCGCCGTCGGTCCTGCCGCGACTGCGCGAGCCACCAAGTCGCGGTGCTCGGCGCGCGACGTCGTCCCCGGCTCGACCGGCGGTGCCGCCGGCGGATCGGGCTCGCGCCAGGACGGTGCCTGCGGCGCGCCGCTTCAGGCGGCTTCAGCCGCGCTGCGCCGCGCGCTAAGCTATTGACCGAACAGACAATCGGTTCGCGTCGAGACGGCTCGCTCCCGCCACGGGCGAATCGGTCGGAGGCGCGAGTCCTGTCGCTCCTGGCGCCGGGCAATCGAGCCGCGGACCCGTCATCGCGTGGGTGGTGGCGCGAGGCGCGCCGCCGGTGGCTGCGGCTTGGCATCATCGCGCGCGGGCTACCGTCTGCCCGCACCGGTCGTGGCGTCACGCAGATGCGCAGGCTGACTCGGGTTGTGTCGACGCTGTCGGGCGCGCCGCTCTGCAGCCCGGCGTGGGCCGTGCGCTGGGTCTCGCTCGGCAACTCGACCGGCTGCGCGTCGGAGCTGCTCGTCGGGGTCTTCGCGCTGCGCATCGGCGGCGACATCCGCAGCACGTGGACTCGGCGCGTACTCGCGCCGCGCGCCGAGAAAGGCAGCGCGCACTTCCTGTCCACGCTCGTGACCCGGTAACCGCCCCGGTACAGGGTGAACTGCGAGCAGACGCTGGTGACCGAGTCGACCGCAATCCTCTTAGTCCAAGGGACGCGCTGGTACTGGTCTGAGGACTGGGGCACCAATGCGTGGCGCGTGCCGAGGCCCGGCCCGGCGGAGGACCAGCTGCTGCAGTTCATCTGCGCGTGGCAGCACCCCTGAATCCGGGCGGCCGGCGCGCGCTCGCCGCCCCGGTATACTGACCCGGGAACGGCGCCGCCCACGCGACCCGCACCCGGCGGCCGGACGCCGCGACCAGCCGATTCCCCACCACTGGCCGTGCACCGCACGGTCCCGGCAAAGGCACCGATGGCGCTGCGGCTTCCCTCGCGTACCGACCCGAGCGACTGGATCGACGCCGCCGCCGCGGCGCGCGGCGATGCGCCGTTCGCGACGACCGCCACCGGTCGGCGGCTGAGCTACCGCGACCTCGAGCGCGAGTCGCGCCGCTACGCGGCCGCGCTGCAGGCGCTCGGCGTCGCCGCCGGCGACCGCGTCGCGATGCAGGTCGACAAGTCGCCCGAGGCGCTGCTGCTCTACGCCGCCTGCCTGCGCATGGGCGCGGTGCTGCTGCCGCTCAACACCGCCTACACGGCGCGCGAGCTCGAGTACTTCCTCGCCGACGCGCGGCCGCAGCTCGCGGTAGTGCGCCCGGCGGACCGCGCCGCGCTCGAGCCGCTCGCGCGCGCCGCCGGCTGCCGCGCCGTCGAGTCGCTCGGCGCCGGCGGCGACGGCTCGCTGCCGGCGCGGGTCCGTGACGCGCCGGCCGCCGTCGCGCTGCCATCCGGCCTGCCGCCGACGACGCTCGCCGCGCTCCTGTACACCTCGGGCACGACCGGCCGGTCCAAGGGCGCGATGCTGACGCGCGGCAACCTCGCCTCGAACGCCGTGGCGCTCGCGGACTGCTGGCACTTCACGGAGCGCGACGTGCTGCTGCACGCGCTGCCGCTCTTTCACGTGCACGGCCTGTTCATCTCGATCAACACCGTGCTCGCGGCCGGCGCGAGCCTGCTGCTGCTCGACCGCTTCGATGCGAGCGACGTGCTCGGCCGGCTCGGCTCGGTGAGCGTGCTGATGGGCGTGCCGACCTACTACACGCGGCTGCTCGCCGAGCCCGCACTCAGCCGCGCGGCGACGGCGGGCGTGCGCCTGTTCGTGTCCGGCTCCGCGCCGCTGCTCGCCGAGACGCAGCGCGAGTTCGCGGCGCGCACCGGGCACACGATCCTCGAGCGCTACGGCATGACCGAGACGCTCGTCAACGCCTCCAACCCCTACGATGCGACCCGGCTGCCGGGCTCGGTGGGCCCGCCGCTGCCTGGCGTCGAGATCCGCGTCACCGCAGCCGGCACCGCCGCACCGCCCGGCACGGTCGGCATGCTGGAGGTGCGCGGGCCGAACGTCTGCGCCGGCTACTGGAACGATCCGGCCAAGAGCGCCGAAGCCTTCACGGCGGACGGCTACTTCGTCACCGGCGACCTCGGCTCGATCGACGCGGCCGGCTACGTCCACATCGTCGGCCGGGCCAAGGACCTCGTGATCAGCGGCGGCTACAACGTCTACCCGAAGGAAGTCGAGGTCGAGCTCGACGCGCTGCCGGGCGTGCTCGAGAGCGCCGTCATCGGCATCCCGCACCCCGACCTCGGCGAGGGCGTCACCGCGGTGGTGGTGCGCGCGCCGGGCGCGACGCTGACCGAGGCCGAGGCGCTGGCCGCGCTCGGCACCTGCCTCGCCCGCTACAAGGTGCCGCGCCGCGTGCTGTTCGTCGACGAGCTGCCGCGCAACTCGATGGGCAAGGTGCAAAAGGTCCTGCTGCGCCAGGCGCACGCGACGCTGTACGCCCCGGCATAGGCGCCGCGGACGGGCGCCGCCGCTGTGGTAACCTCGCGCCGCACGCGTTGCTTGGTCACGCTGCAGCAGCCCGGACCGCCGGCGTGCGGCCGGCGTCGTCGGCGCGGCCCGTCACCCCGACCGATCCCCCGCGCGCCGGCGGCCCGCCGCCGGCCCGCCGCGTGGCGCGCGACGGACGACGGGCGGCGGGCGCGCCGCGGTCCGCAGGCTGCGGCGTGTGCGCACGGTCGAGTTTCCGCCCCGCGCGGGCCCGGTACGAGTCATGAATTCGACGATTTCGGCGCCCGACGCCGCCACGCGCAGCGCCGGCCTGTGGCTCGGCCTCGACACCGGCGGCACCTTCACCGACGCGGTGCTGCTCGACGGCGGCCGCGTCGTCGCCAGCGCGAAGTCGCTGACCACGCACTGGGACCTCGCGCTCGGCCTGGGCGGCGCGATCCGCGCCGTGCTCGCGGCGATGCCCGCCGGCGCGCGCCGCGAGGACGTCACACTGGTGTCGGTGTCGACGACGCTCGCGACCAATGCGGTCGTCGAGAACCGCTTCAGCCCGGTCTGCACGATCCTGGTCGGCTTCGATGCGCCGATGCTGGAGCGCTCGGGGCTGACGCGCGAGGGCAGCGGCTTCGTCACGCGGCTGCGCGGCGGGCACGACGCCACCGGCGAGGAGCTCGAGCCGCTCGACGAGGACGGGGTCGACGCCGCGGTCCGCGAGTTCGAGGCGCGCGTCGAGGGCTTCGCGGTCGCCGCGCGCTTCTCGGTCCGCAACCCGGCGCACGAGCTCTGCGTCCGGCAGCGGATCCGGGCGCTGTCGCGCAAGCCCGTGACCTGCGCCCACGAGCTGAGCTCGAAGCTCGATGCGCCGCGCCGCGCGCTGACTGCCGCGCTGAACGCGCGCCTGACGCCGCAGATCCGCCACCTGATCGAGGCGCTCGCCGCGGTGCTCGAGGCGGAGTCGGTCGACGCGCCGCTGATGATCGTCAAGGGCGACGGCTCGCTGATGAAGGCCGAGGTCGCGCTCGAGTACCCGGTCGAGACGATCCTGTCCGGGCCGGCGGCGAGCGTGGTCGGCGCCGGCTTCCTGACCGGCCTCGCCGACTTCGTGGTCGCGGACATGGGCGGCACCACCACCGACGTCGCCGTGGTCACGGGCGGACGGCCGGTCATGAACGCCGAAGGCGCGCTGGTCGGCGGCTGGCGCACGATGGTCGAGGCGGTGGACATGCGCACCGTCGGCCTCGGCGGCGACAGCGAGGTCGGCTTCGACCGCGACGTGCGGCTGCGGGTCGGGCCGCGCAAGGCCATGCCGCTCAGCCTGCTTGCGCACCAGGTGCCGGCGGTGGTGGCCGACCTGCGCGCGCTCGCGACGCTGGAGCGGCTGCCGGACTTCGCGACCCAGTACGCCATGCGCAATCCCGGGCGCGAGCCGCCGCCGCACCTCACGGGCCTCGAACGCCGCAGCTGGGACGCGCTCGGTCCCGAACCGCGGCGCGTCTCGGCGCTGGTGCGCAACGCCGCCGGACTCGAGGCGCTGCGGCGCCTGGCGGATGCCGGGCTCGCGACGCTGGCCTCGTTCACGCCCAGCGACGCGATGCACGTGCTCGGCCGGCAGCACGGCTGGAGCGTCGAGGCCGCGGAGCTCGGCGCGCGGCTGCTCGCGGTCGAGGAGCGCAACGCGCGCGGCGCGAAGGCCGCGGCGACCGCCGCCGAGATCTGCGAGCGCACCGTCGAGCACGTGATCCAGGACAGCGGCCGGATCGTGCTCGCCACCGCGCTCGCCTACGACCCCGGGCTCGAGGCGCGCGCCGGGCGCTGGGGCACGCTCGGCGACCGGCTGGTGGCGGACGTCGTCGCGGGGCGGCCGTTCTCGAAGCTGCTGCGCGGCTCGCTCGGCCTCGGCACGCCGCTGGTCGCGATCGGCGCGCCGGTCGGCGCCTACTATCCCGAGGTCGCGCGCCGCATCGGCGCGCCGCTGTCGATCCCGGAGCACGCCGCCGTCTGCAACGCGGTCGGCGCGGTCGCGGGCGTCGTGTCGCAGACCGTCGACGTGCTGGTCAACCAGCCGACCTTCAAGGTGTTCCGGGTCCACGACCCGGGCGGCACGCGCGACTACGACGAGCCGGCGCCGGCGATCGAGCACGCGCGGCGGCTGTCGCGGGAGCTGGCGCTCGCGGCGGCGCTGCGCGCCGGCGCCGTCGACCCGCACGTCGAGACCACGGTCATGGAGCGGCGTGCGCAGGTCGGGCTGACGGTCGACTACCTCGCCGAGGCCGTCGCGCGCTCGACCGCGACCGGCCGGCCGTTCGCCGGCCACCTGCACGCGCCGGCGGCGCACGGCCGCTGAGCGGCGGGCATACTGGACGGGGTGGCAGGCGCCGCCGGCGGCGTGGAGTCCCGTGATGGCAGAGGCGACCTCCGAGGCGGGCCGGGCGGCCGGCGCGGCCGCAACCGCGGCCGGCGCGGCGGCCGACGAGCCGCAGATCGTGATCCTCGGCGCCGGCATGTCCGGCATCTGCATGGCGATCGAGCTCAAGCGCGCCGGCATCGACTCCTTCGTCGTGCTGGAGCAGTCGGGCGGCGTCGGCGGCACCTGGTGGGACAACACCTACCCGGGCGCGCAATGCGACGTCCCCTCGCACCTCTACCGCTTCTCGTTCGCGCCCAAGGCCGACTGGTCGCGGGTGTTCGCGCCGAGCCGCGAGATCCAGGCCTACGTCGAGGACTGCGTGCGCCGCTACGGCGTCGCACGCCACCTGCGGCTGCACACCGAGGTGCGCGCGGCCGAGTACGATGCGCACGCCGCGCGCTGGCGCGTGACGACCGCCGACGGGCGGGAGTTTCGGCCGCGCTGCTTCGTGCTCAGCCTCGGGCCGCTCAACCACCCGCGCCTGCCGCCCGGCATCGAGGGCTTCGCCGGCGAGGTCATGCACAGCGCGCGCTGGAACCACGGCTACGACTTCCGCGGCAAGCGGGTGGCGGTGATCGGCAGCGCCGCGAGCGCGGTGCAGATCGTGCCGACGCTCGCCGCGCAGGCCGCACAGCTGACGGTCTTTCAGCGCTCGCCGTCGTGGATCGTGGCGCGCCCCGACCGGCCGTACTCGCGGCTCGAGCAGCGGCTGTTCCGGATCCCGTGGTGCGCGCGTGCCTACCGCGCCTGGCTGTACTGGCGCTTCGAGGCGAACTTCGCCGCCTTCAAGGGCCGCGGACCGATGTACCGGCTGCTGACGCACATGGCCGAGAAGCACCTGACGACGCAGGTGCCGGATGCGGCGCTGCGCGCGAAGCTGCGGCCCCGCTACCCGATGGGCTGCAAGCGCATCCTGGTGGCCAGCGACTTCTACCCGGCCCTCGGCCGGGCCAACGTCGAGCTCGTCACCCAGGCGGCGGCCGGCTTCACGGCGAGCGGCGTCGTCGCCGCCGACGGCAGCCACCGCGAGGTCGACGCGATCGTCTGCGCCACCGGCTTCGAGACGACCGAGCCGCTGGCGCGGCTCTCGGTGCGCGGCAGCGGCGGTGAGACCCTGGCCGCGGCCTGGCGCGACGGCCCGGAGGCCTACCACGGCATCACGGTCGCGGGCTTCCCGAACCTGTTCCTGCTGCTCGGGCCGAACACCGGCACCGGTCACACCTCGGTGCTGATCCCGATCGAGGCGCAGGCGCGCTACGTGCTGGCCTGCCTGCGCGAGCTCGAGCGGCGCGGCGCCCGCTCGATGGACGTACGGGCCGACGTCATGCGGGCGCACAACGCCGAGCTGCAGCGCCGGCTCGCGGGCACCGTCTGGGCCTCGCCCGCCTGCACCAGCTGGTACAAGACCCGCTCCGGCAAGATCCTCGCGACCTACCCGGGCTTCATCACCCGCTACGTGCGGGAGACGCGCACGCCGCACTACGCCGACTACGTCTTCGAGCCCGCCGTCGCGCCGGCCTGAGCGCGCACCCGCTTCGCCCCGAGGAGCCACCATGCTCTGGATCCTGCCGCTCGCCGTCGCCGCCGCCGCCGCGCTCGTGCTGGCGCTCGACTACGCGCTGCCGCAGTGGATGGCGCGCCGCTGGCTCGGGCTCGAGCGGGCACGCTCGGGCCTGCGGCTCGGGCACGCCGCGGTCCCGGGCTTCACGATGCCGTATCTCGACGGCGGCACCGGCGAGCCGCTGGTGCTGGTGCACGGCTTCGGCGGCGACAAGGACAGCTTCACGCGCATCGCGCGCTTCCTGACGCCGCGGTTTCGCGTCGTCGCGCCCGACCTGCCCGGCTTCGGCGACGCCGGACGCGACCCGCAGGCCCGCTACCACATCGACGCGCAGGTCGAGCGGCTGCGCGCCTTTCTGGGCGAGCTCGGCCTCGGCGCCGTGCACCTCGGCGGCAACTCGATGGGCGGGTTCATCGCCGCGCAGTACGCCGCCAGCTACCCCGAGTCGGTCCGCAGCCTCTGGCTGCTCGACGCCGCCGGCGCCGCGCGCGCGCGCGACACGCCGCTGATCGGGCGCTACCTAAAGACCGGCGAGATGCCGCTGCTGGTACGCGCCGAGGCCGACTACGCCGAACTGCTGCGCGCGGTCGCGCACCGGATGCCGCCGCTGCCGCACTCGCTGCGCCGGGTGCTCGCGCGCCGCGCGGTGGCCGATTTCGAGCTGCATCGGCGGATCTTCCGCGAGATCGGCATCGAGTCGCCGCCGCTCGATGCGCGCTACGGCACGATCCGCGCCCCGACGCTGATCGTCTGGGGCCGCGAGGACCGGATCCTGAACCCGGCGGCCGGCGAGGACATGCGCGCCGCGATCCCGCGCTCGCGGCTGCTGGTCATGGACGCCACCGGCCATCTGCCGATGATCGAGCGGCCGCGGGCCACCGCCTCCGCCTTCGTCGACTTCCTCGCCTCGCCGCCGTAGGCCGGCCGGCGGGCCCGGCCTGCGGCAACCCCGGACGATGAAGGCGGCGGATTGGGCGATAGTGCCGCCATCCTCCCCGACGCTCCGGAGCCGCCGCCATGACCTCCGCCATTGACGCCCTGCGCTCGAGCCCGCTCGCCACCGAACTGACGCCCGCCGAGACCCAGGTGCTCGGCGCGCTCGTCCGGCTGCGCACGCTCAAGGACGGCGAGGTGCTGCTGCCGGAGGGGGCCCGCGACGGCCACCTGCACGTCGTCGTCAGCGGCCGCGTCGACGTCCTCAAGGACGGCGCGCACGGCCGCACGCTGCTGCACACGGTCGAGCCGGGCGACCTGGTCGGTGAGCTGTCGTTCATGGACGACGAGCCGCGCTACGCCGCGCTGGTGGCCTCCGGCACGACCGAGGTGCTGGTGCTCGACCGGCGCGACTTCGAGACGCTCGTCGACCGCGAGCCGCGCGTCGTCTACAAGGTGATGCGCGCGGTCATGCGCGTCGCGCACAAGGTGCAGCGGCGCCTCAGTCTGCAGATGCGCGATCTCGAGAACTACCTGTACCGGACCGGCGCCAAGTACTGAGCAAGGCCGCTAGCGGGCGGCACCGGTCGCCGCCAGCGCGTCGGCGACCGTGACGAAGCGAAAGCCCCGCGCCGCCAGACCGTCGACGATGCGCGGCAGCGCCTCCGCCGTGTGCCAGCCGCGCCCGTTGACGTGGAAGATCAGGATGTCGCCGGCGCGCGTGCGTTCGAGCGTCTGCGCGACCAGCCGGTCGGCGTCGACGGCCGGCGCCGGGTCGCCCTCCGCCCAGCGCCAGTGCACCACCTGGTAGCCGAGCGCGCGCACGATCGCGACCGTGCGCTCGTCGGCGTTGCCGCCCGGGAAGCGGAACAGTGTCGGCCGGCGGCCGGTGACGGCGGTGAGCATCGCCTCGGCGCGCGTCACCTCGGCGCGCACCCGGTCGTCGTCGAGCAGGCGCAGGTCCCGCGGGTGGCTCCAGCTGTGGTTCTGGATCGACACGAACGGGTGTCGCGCGAGCTCGCGGACGTCGTCGGCGTTGTCGCGCGCGAAACGGCCGCCCATGAAGACGGTGAACGGCACCTGCCGCGCGACCAGGAAGTCGGTGATGCCGTGATCGAGGTGCATGCGTTCGACGGCCTGGCAGGCGTCGAAGGTCAGCGCGACGACCCGCTCGCGCGTCGGCAGCCGCGTGACGATGCCGGCCGGCACCGCGTCCGCGGCGGCCGCGTCGGCGCCGAGCGCCGGTGCCGCGCCGGCGCAGCACAGCAGCAGCGCGCCGAACCGCGCGGCGCTCACGGCGCGCGCCACTCCTGGCGCAGGACCGACATGATGCAGCGGTCGGCGCGCGAGCCGTCGGGCATCCGGTACGCCTGGCGCAGCAGCCCGTCCTCCCTGAGGCCGACCTGCCTATAGACGTGGCGCGCCCGCTCGTTGTGCGTGAAGACGTCGAGCCAGAGCCGCTCGTTGCCGGTGCTGCTGAACACCCAGTCGATCACGGCGACCAGGAACGGCCGGCCGAAGCCGGCGCCCGGTCGGGTGACGCAGATGCGCTTCAGCTTGGCCCCCTCGTGCGGGTCGTTGAGCGGCTGCAGGATCGCGAATCCCTCGAGCGCGCCGCCCGGGCGGCTGCCGACGAGGTAGGCGGCATCCTCCCGGCCGAGCGCGGCCGCGTGCTCGGCGGGCGTCCAGCGCGCCGTCAGCTGCTCGTAGCCCGGCAGCCGCTCGGTGGCCACGACGAAGTCGAGATCCGCCGGCGTCGCCCGCCGCAGCTGCGCGCGCCGATCGCTCGCCGCCGTCACCCGTCAGATCCCGGCCTTGCCGAGCAGGTCGCTGACCTGGCGCAGCGTCGCCGCCGCCGCCGGGTGGTCGGCCTCGAAGCGGATCGCGAGCGTCTCGAGGCCGCCGGCGGTCGCGGGCGCGTCGAAGCCGAGCCTCGCGATGTCGGCGAGCACGAGGTGCAGCAGAGCGCGCGACTCCTCGTCGAGCGTCGTGGTCCGGCCGAGTTCCTCGTGCAGGCGCTGCAGCAGCGATTGGAGCTGTGAGTTGGACATCGGGCCACTCCCCGGGGCCGGGCGAAGATGCGGCTCCGATTCTACGTGATCCGCGGGCGGCGACGGCGCGCCGCGCCGCAATAATGGGGGGCAGGCCCGTCGGGCGCCTGCCCCCAGGAGCTCCAGCGGAGCCGCGGCCCGCTACTGGACCGCGATCTCGACCGGCTTCGGCATCGCCGCGACCACCTTCGGAATGTGGACGGTCAGCACGCCATCGGCGCATTCCGCGCGGATCTTCGCGACATCGACGTTTTCGGGCAGCGTGAACGTACGGACGAACTTGCCATAGAACGTTTCGACGCGATGCACGGTGTCCTTCTTCTCGTCGACGGCAAACTTGCGCTCGCCGCGGATCTTGAGCAGACCCTCGACGACGTCGACCTTCACGTCTTCCTTCTTGACCTCGGGCAGCTCGGCCTTGACGAGGTACTCGTCCTTCCGCTCGATGATGTCGGCATTGGGACGCCACTCGGCGGTAATGTCGAGTTTGCGCGGCCATGCGATGCGCGGCATGAAATCCCCGCTGAAGAACGGCTCGAACCGATCGAGGTAACCTTCGAACGCTTTGACTGGGAACAGATCGCGGGCAAGCATGGCATCCTCCTTCGCCCCACCCTCTTGCGGCCGGAATCGCCGCGGTGTCGTGGGTGAGCAGGCGTAGCGTGCGCCGAGGGAGCGCGGCGCGCCATTGGCACAGTGGCGATATGTCTAGGCAATCGCCCGCGCCGGACGCGACCGCCAGGCACCGCAAAATCAGCGGCTTGCGCACTCCCGCGCCGATGCGCTACAGCGTCGCGAAACTGCGCGCCGCCGCGCTCCAGGGCGGCGCCGCCGCGAGCGCGCCGATCACCTCGTCGGGGCCGGCGACCACCTGCCACATGGCGAGGTGGCGCTCGTCCATGAAGCGCTCGCGCACCGCCGACTGCAGCAGCTCGAGCAGCGGCGCGAAGTAGCCGCGCGTGTTGACGATGACGATCGGGCCGAGGAACACGCCGAGACGCTTCAGCGTGATCGCCTCCAAGAGCTCCTCGAAGGTGCCGCAGCCGCCCGGCAGCGCGACCACCGCTTCGCTGCGCGACAGCATGAGGTGCTTGCGCGTGCGCATGTCCTCGACCACGTGCAGCTCCGTCAGGCCGCCGTGCGAGACCTCGAGGTCCTTGAGGAAGCGCGGCAGCACGCCGACGACGCGGCCGCCGCGGGCCAGCGCGCCGTCGGCGAGCGCGCCCATCGACCCGATCCGGCTGCCGCCGTAGACGACCGTGCGGGCGTCCGCGGCCAGCAGCTCGCCGAGGCGCCGCGCCGCCGCGTGGTACTCGGCGTCGCAGCGGCCGCTCGAGGCGCAGTACACGCACACCGCGCGCGCCAGTCGCTCGCTCATCGATTCGCTCTGGTCCGGCAGGAGGAGCTCATTCTAGCCAATGCGCGCGCCGCAGCGCGGCGCATAATGGCCGCGCATGCGGGACGACTCCTTCCTGGCCGGCGCCGCACGGGCCTTCGCCGGCCCGCCGCTCGGCCTCGTGGCGCTGGCCACGGTGGTGCTCGCGATCGGTGACGCCGGCGGCCTGCTCGGCATCCCGGTGCTGGTGCTCTGCGGCTACTGGGTCTTTACCTACGCGTACCTGCTGGTCGCGGCGACCGCCCACGGGCGACCGCTGCCGGTGCTCGCGGTCGAGCACGCCAACCCGTGGCACGAGCCCCGGCCGCTGCTGCAGTTCGTGCTGCTCGCGACCGCCGCGGGCCTGGCGTGGTGGCTCGACCGGCACGTTGGCGCCTGGGCCGCGGCCGCGGTCGGCGCCCTGGCGCTGCTCGGCTTTCCCGCTTCGCTTGCGCTGCTCGCGGTCGAGGGCGAGGCCCTGCGCGCCGCCTCGCCGCTCGCGATGGCGCGGGTCGCGGCCGGGCTTGGCGCGCGCTACGCCGCGCTGGTCGTGCTCGCCGCCGGCTACGCGGCGCTGCTCGCGGCGCTGGCGCGCGTCGCGCCGCGCATCGTGCTGCTCGCGGCCGCGCAGCTGCTGCTGTTCTCGCTCGCCACGGCGCTTGGCACCGCGCTGTACGCGCGCCGCCACCAGCTCGGCCTCGACGCCTGGCAGTCGCCGGAACGCGACGCCGAGCGCGCCGCGCGCGACGCCGAGCGCGAGCGCGCCGCACTCGCCACGGAGCTCTACGGCCAGATCCGCGCGCGCCACCCGGAGCTCGCCTGGCGCCGCGCGAGCGAGTGGCTGCAGGCCGCCGGCCGCGAGCCGGAGGCGATCCGCTGGCTGCGGGACCGCGCTCTCGAATGGGGCGAGCGGCGCTTCGCCGACCGGCTCGGCGAGGAGCTGGTGGCGCGCCTCGTCGCGCTCGGCCGGCGCGGCGAGGCGCTCGCCGAGGTCGAGGCCTGCTGGCGCCGCGGCGGCGAGTGCGCGCCGGCAGATTACCGCGACCGCGACGTGCTCGAAGGCGTCGCCCGCGAGCTCGGGCGCGACGTCGCGCTCGCGCGGCTGCGCGCGCAGCGCGGCGGAGGCCACGAGCGCGGCTGAGGGCCGCGCCGGCGATTGCGGCGCCGCCGCGATCCCGTCAGACTTCCACCATGACACTCAGCGTCCTCGACATCTTCAAGGTGGGCATCGGCCCGTCGAGCTCGCACACGATGGGCCCGATGAATGCGGCACGCCGCTTCGTGCTCGACCTCGTCGACAAGGAACTGCTCGAGCGCACCGCACAGGTCGGCGTGCAGCTCTACGGCTCGCTGGCGCTGACCGGTCGCGGCCACTGCACCGACCGCGCGGTACTGCTCGGCCTCGAGGGACACTCGCCGCAGGGCCTCGACCCCGCGCTCGTCGAGCCGACGCTCGAGCGCATCCGCGGCAGCGGCCGGCTGCGTCTCGCCGGCCGTCGCGAGATCCCGTTCGACGAGCCGATGGACGTGCTCTGGCACCGCGACCAGACGCTGCCCGGCCACTCCAACGGCATGCGCTTCACGGCACTCGACGCGGCGGGTGCGCAGCTGTGCCGCGAGGAGTACTACTCCACCGGCGGCGGCTTCGTGGCGCGCGCCGACGAGCTCGACGCGCCGGCGGCGGCCGCCGCCGCCATCGCGCTGCCGCATCCCTTCGAGTCCGCCGCGGAGCTGCTCGACAAGGCCCGCGCCAGCGGCCTCGAGCTGCACGAGCTCGTGCTCGCCAACGAGGCGGCGTACCGCGAGCCTGCGGCGACGCGGGCCGCGCTGCTCGACATCTGGGCGGTCATGCAGGCCTGCATCGAGCGCGGCTTCAGCGCCCAGGGGCTGCTGCCCGGCGTGCTCAAGGTCCGGCGGCGCGCGCCCAAGCTCTTTCGCCAGCTGACCGAGGCCGGCAGCGCCTCGCCGATGGCGGCGATGGACTGGGTCAACGCGTTCGCGCTGGCGGTCAACGAGGAGAACGCGGCCGGCGGCCGCATCGTCACGGCGCCGACCAACGGCGCCGCCGGCATCGTGCCGGCGGTGCTGAGCTACTACCGGCGCTTCGAGCCCGGCGCCTCCGACGAGGGCGTGCTGCGCTTCCTGCTGGTCGGCGGCGCGATCGGCATGCTCTACAAGAAGAACGCGTCGATCTCGGGCGCCGAGATGGGCTGCCAGGGCGAGGTCGGCGTCGCCTGCTCGATGGCTGCGGGCGGCATCGTGGCGGCGCTCAACGGCACCAACGAGCAGATCGAGAATGCCGCCGAGATCGGCATGGAGCACAACCTCGGCCTCACCTGCGACCCGATCGCGGGCCTGGTGCAGATCCCCTGCATCGAGCGCAACGCGATGGGCGCCGTCAAGGCGATCAACGCGGCGCGCCTCGCGATGCGGGGCGACGGCACCCACAAGGTGACCCTCGACCAGGTCATCGCGACGATGCGCCAGACCGGCGAGGACATGTCCGCGATCTACAAGGAGACCTCGCAGGGCGGCCTCGCGGTCAACGTCCCGGAGTGCTGACGGCGGGGCGGCCTCAGCGCGGCGCGAGGCCGCGGCGGCGCGGCGACGCCGGCGGGTACGGTCGCGCGCCAGCCGCCAGCACGTGGCGGCGCCAGCGCAGGCCGTGCACCAGCCCGGCGTACAGCAGCCAGACGGCGCTCTCGGGCGTGACGGCGGCTTCGGGCTCGGGACGGGCTGGGTGCTTCACGGCGACCTCCGGCTTCCATCCATGGATCGGCGCAAACCGGCGGCGCTTGAGTGCCGCCGCCGCCGGATGCCGAAAGCGTGAACGGCTGCCCGCCGCCCGCGGCCGGCCGACGCGCTAGGCGGTCGCCTGCAGCCCCTGCGCGATGCCGGCGATGCTCGCGATCAGCGCATCCTGCAGGTCGAAGTCCTGGCGGTCGGTCGCGCGCCAGCGCCTCAGCAGGTCGATCTGCATCAGGTGCATCGGGTCGACGTAGGGGTTGCGCAGCTTCATCGCCCGCTGGATGCCCGGCTCGCCGTCGAGCAGGCGGCGCTCGCCGCGCAGCCTGAGCAGCCAGTCGCGCGTGCGCTCGTGCTCGGCGCGCACGGTCGCGAAATGGCGGCGCACCGCGGGCACGGCGAGCTGCGCGTACCAGGCGGCGATGTCCATGTCGGCCACCGCGAGGCCGAACTCGACCTCATCGAGCAGCAGGCCGAAGAACGTCCACTGCGCCAGCATGCGCTCCAGCAGCGGCGCGCCGTGGCGCGCGGCGGCGGCGTCGAGCCCGGCGCCGATCCCGAACCAGGCCGGCAGCAGGTGCCGGCTCTGGCTCCACGCGAAGCCCCACGGCACGGCGCGCAGCGCCTCGAGGCCCGCGTGCCCGGCGCGGGTCGCCGGGCGCGAGCCGATCTGCATGCGCTCGATGACGTCGATCGGCGTCGCGTCGCGGAAGTACTCGTAGAAGCCCTCCGACTCGTGCACCAGACCGCGGTAGGCGCTGCGGCTCGCGGCGGCGAGCGTGTCGAGCGCCGTCGCGAACTCCGGCTCCGGCGCCGGCTGCGCGGGCCGCCCGGCCAGCGCCTGCAGCGCGCCGCCGAGCGCCTGCTCGAGGCTGCGCATCGCGATCGGCCGCAGCGCATAGCTCTGGTTGATGACCTCGCCCTGCTCGGTGACCCGCAGCACGCCCTGGAAGCTGCCGGCCGGCGCGCTCTTGAGGATCGTCTCGATGCGGTTGGAGCCGCGGCCGGTGGCGCTGCCGCGACCGTGGAAGACGGTCAGCGCGACGCCCGCCTCCGCCGCCGCCGCCGCCAGCGCCGCCTGCGCGCGGTGCAGCGCCCAGCGCGAGGCGGCGAAGCCGCTCTCCTTGTTGCTGTCCGCGTAGCCGATCATCGCCGCCTGCCGGTCGCCGCGCGCGGCGACGTGCCGCCGGTAGACCGGCTCCGCCAGCAGCGCGCGCAGCGTCGCGCCGCAGCCGTCGAGCGCGTCGACGGACTCGAACAGCGGCGCAACGTCGAGCGGCACCTCGCCGATGCGCTTGTCCACCATCTCCGCCCAGCGCGCGAGCAGCAGCACCGCGAGCACGTCGTCCGGACCCGAGGCGCCGCTGACCATGTAGTCGCCGATCGCCTCGCGGCCGTGGCGGTGCCGGCCGTGCATCAGCTGCTCGAACACCGCCAGCGTGCGGCGGCCGACGGCGTCGAGCGGATGCGTCGGGCCCTCGTCGCGCTCGAGCGCGAGCCGCACGCGCTCGAGCCGCTCGGCAGGCGGGCGGGCGACGAACTCGGCATCGCCGAGCCCCTGCCCGACGACCGCGCGGTGCACGTCGGCGTGCTGGCGTACGTCGAGCGTCGCGAGGTGAAAGCCGAAGGTGGCGACGCGCCGCAGCAGGCGCTCGACGTGGAACAGGCCGGCGCGCGCGCCCTTGTTGGCGGCCAGGCTCTCGGCCATGACCTGCACGTCGGCGAGGAACTGGCCGGCGTTCTCGTAGTGGTTCGGGCGCCCGTCGTAGGTGTTGCGCAGCCGCGCGGTCAGCTGCGCGCAGAACTGCCGGTAGGGCATGCGGTCGTGGCGCGCCGGCGCGGCCTGCTGCGCCGCCGGCATCAGCCGCGTGTACTCGTCGATGCGCTCCTGCAGCGCCTTGGAGACGCCGACGCGGCTCGCGCTCTGCGACAGCCGTTCGCCGAGGCGCTGCACCTCGACGTAGTAGGCGTTGACGATCACCAGCTGCTGGCGCTGCAGCGTCTCGCGGATCGTCTTGGCGTGCACGTCGGGCGCACCGTCCATGTCGCCGCCGACCCAGGTCCCGAAGCGCAGCACGCGCGGCAGCTCGCGCGCGCTCAGCGACGCACCGAAGGCCCTGTCTACCGAGGCGGCGAGCTCCTCGTAGAAGCCCGGCAGGATCCGGTACAGGATCTCGGCGAGGTAGAACAGCACGTGCTCGCGCTCGTCGGCGACCGTCAGGCGCTCGCGCGGGTGCTCCTCGGTCTGCCAGCCGGAGGTCAGCTCGGTGCGGATCTGCTCCCAGGTGGCCTGGCGCTCGCCCGGCGTGATCGAGGGATCGAGCCGATCGAGCAGCAGCTCGGCGATCTGCTGCTGCTTGCGCAGGATCGTGCGCCGCGTCGACTCGGTCGGGTGGGCGGTGAACACCGGGTAGATGCACAGCCGCGCCAGCAGGCCGCGCACGTCGGCGAGCGTGCAGCCGTCCTTGGCGAGGCGCGCGAGCGCATCGTCGAGGCCGCCCGGCTGCGGCTGGGCGGAGTTGTTGAGGTACTCGCGGCGGCGCCGGATGCGGTGCACCTTCTCGGCCAGGTTGACGACGTGGAACCAGGTCGAGAAGGCGCGCACCAGGTCGCGCGCCTCCCTGGGCTCGCGGCCGCGGGTGCGCGCGAGCAGCTCCTCCTCGCCGCCGGCCACGCCCTCGCGGCGCTGGATCGCGGCGACCCGGTCCCCTTCGACGAGGTCGAAGCGCTCGCGGCCGCACTGCTCGAGCAGGATCTCGCCGACCAGCGCCCCGAGCGCATGGACGTCCTCGCGCAGCGGTGCGTCCTTGGCCGGAAACTGGATGTTCTGACGGTACATCGCGGGGAGCTGCGGGGCCGCCGTGCGGGGAGCCGGGGCGCATGATATCAGGCGACCTCGGGATCGCGGCCGGCCGCGGCGGCGGCCCCGCCGGGTACGGGCCGGCCGCGCGCGGTCAGCCCGGCGCGCGGACCGCGCGCAGGGCCGCCGCCTGCCGTGCGAGCGTGGTCACGGCGGCGTAGTCGCCGGCCGCGATCGCGGCCGGCGGCGCGAGCGAGGACATGCCGACCGCGAGCACGTTCGGCAGGCGCAGGTAGTCCGGCGCCGCGTGCAGGTCGATCCCGCCGGTCGGGCAGAAGCGCACCGACGGGAACGGCGCGGCCAGCGCGCGCAGCATCGCAACCCCGCCCGCCTGCGCCGCCGGGAAGAACTTCAGCGTCTCGAGCCCGGCCGCGAGCGCCGCCATCAGCTCGGTCGGCGTCGCGATGCCCGGCAGCATCGCGGCGCCCTGGCGCGCACCCTCGGCGCACAGCGCCGCGGAGAAGCCCGGCGAGACGATGAACTGGCTGCCGGCGGTCAGCGCGGCGCCCAGCTGGCCGGCCTCGATGACCGTGCCGGCGCCGACGATCGCCTCCGGCACCTCGGCGCGGATGGCCGCGATCGCGCTCAATGCCGCCGCGGAGCGCAGCGTCACCTCGAGCACCGGCAGGCCGCCGGCCACCAGCGCCCGCGCCAGCGGCACCGCCGCCTCCGCATCGGTGATCGTCAGCACCGGTATCACCGGCGCACGCGCCAGCAGCTCGCGGATCGCCAGCCTCACAGACATGCGAGCGCCCCCCGCTCGGCGTCGCCGACCGCGCCGCGCAGCGTCGCGAACAGCTCCCGGCCATGGCCGGTCGTCGACGCGATCGACGCCGCGGCGGCCGGCCGGGCCGCGAGCGCCTCCGGCGCGAGGCGCACGTCGAGTGTGCGCGCGTTGGCGTCGAGCCGGATCAGGTCGCCGTCGCGGACCCGGGCCAGCGGCCCGCCGGCGACGCACTCCGGGGTCACGTGGATCGCCGCCGGCACGGCGCCGGAGGCGCCCGACATGCGCCCGTCCGTCACGAGCGCGACGCGAAAGCCGCGCGCCATCAGCGCGCCGAGGATCGGCGTCAGCTGGTGCAGCTCCGGCATGCCGTTGGCGCGCGGTCCCTGGAAGCGCACCACCGCCACCAGGTCGCGGTCGAGCGCGCCGGCCCTGAACGCCGCCGCCAGCGCCTCCTGGCTGTCGAACACCACCGCCGGTGCCTCGACCACGTGGTCCTCGGGGCGCAGCGCCGAGGTCTTGATCACGCAGCGTCCGAGGTTGCCGCGCAGCAGCCGCGTGCCGCCTTCGGCGCTGAACGGCGCGCCGACCGGGCGCAGCACGCTGCTGTCGAGGCTCGCCGCCGGCAGCTCGCGCCAGCGCAGCACACCGGAGTCGAGGTACGGGTCGCGCGCATAGGCCGCGGGCCCGCCACCCATGATCGTCTGCGCATCGCCGTGCATCAGCCCGGCGGCCACCAGCTCGCGGATCACGAAGCCCGTGCCGCCCGCGGCGTGGAAGTGGTTCACGTCGGCGGCGCCGTTCGGGTAGACGCGCGCGATCAGCGGCACCACCGCCGACAGCGCGTCGAAGTCGTCCCAGTTGACGGTGAAGCCGGCGGCGGCGGCCACCGCGACCAGGTGAATCGTGTGGTTGGTCGAGCCGCCGCTCGCCAGCAGCGCGACGATGCCGTTCACGAGCGCGCGCTCGTCGACGATCCGGCCGAGCGGCCGGTAGTCGCCGCCGAGCGCGGTGATGGCGGCGAGGCGCGTCGCCGCGAACGCCGTCAGCGCGTCGCGCAGCGGCGTGCCCGGCGGCACGAACGCGGCGCCCGGCACGTGCAGGCCCATCGCCTCGAGCAGCATCTGGTTGCTGTTGGCGGTGCCGTAGAACGTGCAGGTCCCCGGCGCGTGGTAGCTCTGCGCCTCGACCTCCAGCAGCGCCTCGCGACCGATCCGGCCGGCCGCGTACTCGCGCCGGACGCGGGACTTCTCGGCGTTCGGCAGGCCGGACGGCATGGGGCCCGCCGGCACGAACACGGCCGGCAGGTGGCCGAAGGCCAGCGCGCCGATCAGCAGCCCCGGCACGATCTTGTCGCACACGCCGAGGCAGGCGACGCCGTCGAAGGCGTCGTGCGTCAGCGCGACCGCGGTCGCCATCGCGATCACGTCGCGACTGAAGAGCGACAGCTCCATGCCGGGCCGGCCCTGGGTGATGCCGTCGCACATCGCCGGCACGCCGCCGGCGAACTGCGCGACCGCGCCCGCCTCGCGCGCCGCCTGCTTGAGCAGCGCCGGGTACTGCGCGAGCGGCTGGTGCGCCGACAGCAGGTCGTTGTAGGCCGAGACGATGGCGAGGTTCGGCCAGCGCGCGCCGCGAAGCTCCGTCTTGTCGCGGCCCTCGGCGGCGGCGAACACGTGCGCGAGGTTCGCGCACGACAGCCGCCCGCGCGCGGCGTGCCGCGCACGCGCGGCCTCGAGACGCTCGAGGTAGGCCCCGCGCGAGGCTTCGCTGCGGGCCACGATGCGGGCGGTGACCTCGCGGACGACGGGGTGCAGTGGCGGGAGCAACGTGGACGGCACGGGCGTATCCGGTGACACCGCTCAGCGGCAGAATGTAGTTTATATACGTTCCGTGGCGAAGTTACAGCTTGCGCCGCAATGACTTCAAGAAAATACAATGTGTTACATATGTATTAACATAATGCCAGCTGGAGCTTTCCGGCCAGTTGAGGTAGATTTACTACCGAAAGCCGCCCCATGAACGCCGACGCCCGCCCGCCGACCAGCCCGCACTCCGGCCACCGTCCGCCGCCGCCCTTCGACCTCGTGCTGTTCGGCGGCACCGGCGACCTCGCCGTGCGCAAGGTGCTGCCGGCGCTCTGCCGGCGCTTCGGCGACGGCCTCATCGTGCCCGGCTCGCGGATCATCGGCGTCGCGCGCTCGGCGCACGACCGCGAGGCCTACCGCGCACTGGCCGAGCGGGCCTGCCGCCAGCAACTCGGCGCGGACTACGACGCGGCGCGCTGGCCGGCGTTCGCCGCGACGCTCGACTACGTGCGCGTCGACGCGACGGTCGCCGCCGACTACCGCGCGCTCGCCGCGGCGCTCGGCGAGCGGCCGGGCGTGGCGCGGATCTTCTTCCTCTCCACGGCGCCGGATCTGTTCGCGGCGATCTGCCGCGAGCTCGCCGCCGCGGGGATCGTGACCCCCGATTCGCGCATCATGCTGGAGAAGCCGCTCGGCGAGGATGCGGCCTCGGCGCGACGCATAAACGACACGGTCGGCGCCATGGTCGGCGAGCGGCAGGTCTACCGCATCGATCACTACCTCGGCAAGGAGACGGTGCAGAACCTGCTGGCGCTGCGCTTCGGCAATGCGCTGTTCGAGCCGCTGTGGCGCCGCGGCCAGATCCGCCACGTGCAGATCACCGTCGCCGAGCAGCTCGGCGTCGAGTCGCGCGGCGAGTTCTACGACCGCACCGGCGCGTTGCGCGACATGGTGCAGAACCACCTGCTGCAGCTGCTGTGCATCCTCGCGATGGAGCCGCCCGCCTCGAGCGCGGCGGACGCGGTGCGCGATGAGAAGCTCAAGGTGCTGCGGGCGCTGCGCCCGATCGGCGAGGCCGAGGCGCTGATCAAGACCGTTCGCGGCCAGTACCGCGGCGGCATCGTCGGCGCCGCCAAGGCCGCGGCCTACCTCGACGAGCCCGGCGTCGGCGCCGGCAGCCGCACCGAGACCTTCGTCGCGATCAAGGCCGAGATCGACACCTGGCGCTGGGCCGGGGTGCCGTTCTACCTGCGCACCGGCAAGCGGCTGCACGACCACGTCGCCGAGATCGTGATCACCTTCGAGCAGGTGCCGCACTCGATCTTCGAGGGGCCCTTCAGCTCGCAGCCGCCCAACCGCCTCGTGATCCGCCTGCAGCCGGATGAGTTCATCACGCTCAGGATCCTCGCCAAGAGCCCGGGCGAGGCGATGCGGCTCAAGCCCGTGGACCTCGCGCTCGACCTCGGCGAATCATTCAAGGGCCGGCCGCTCGAGGCCTACGAGCGGCTGCTGGGCGATGCGATCCAGGGCAATCTGACGCTGTTCATGCGGCGCGACGAGGTCGATGCGGCCTGGAACTGGATCGACCCGATCCGCGCCGCCTGGGATGCCGACGACGACGCGCCGCGGCCCTACGCGGCCGGCAGCTGGGGCCCCGCCGCCTCGAGCGCGCTGATCGCCCGCGACGGATTCGCATGGCACGACGAGCTGTGACCGGCGGCGCAACCCCGGCCGCCGAGCGCGGCGCGCGCGCGCTGCCGGACGCGCAGATCCTGAAGCGGATCGCGGCGCTGCGCCCGGCCCTGTCGCCGGCCGAAGCGCGCGTCGCCGAGGCGGTGCTCGCGGCGCCGGCGTGGGTGCTCGAGAACACGCTGTCGGCGGTCGCGGCCCGCGCCCGGGTCAGCGAGCCGACGGTCATCCGCTTCTGCCGCTCGCTCGGCCTCGACGGCTACCAGACCTTCCGGCTGCGGCTCGCCCGCAGCCTCGGCAGCGGCGGCGCGTTCCTGCACCGCGACATCAGCCGCGGCGATTCGGCCGCCGACCTCGCGGCGAAGATATTCGAGCGCGCGGCGCGCACGCTGCGCGACGTCTCCGGCCAGCTCGCGCCCGGCCGCCTCGAAGCGGCGATCAGCCTGCTGGCCGCGGCGCGCCGCATCGAGTTCTACGGCCTCGGCAGCTCCGGCATCGTCGCCGCCGACGCGCGCCACAAGTTCTTCCGGCTCGGGCTGCAGGCGGCCGCGTACTCCGACGCCCACGTGCACGGCATGGCCGCGACGATGCTCGCGCCGGGCGACGTCGCGGTCGCGATCTCGAGCACCGGGCGCACGATCGACCTGATCGCGAGCGTCGAGCTCGCCCGCGAGGCCGGCGCCGACGTCATCGCCATCGCGCCGCCAGGCTCGCCGCTCGCGCAGCGCTGCTCGCTGCCGCTCGAGATCGCGGTCGACGAGGACACCGACGTGTACACGCCGATGACCACGCGGCTCGCGCAGCTGACGCTGATCGACGTGCTCTCGATCGGCGTCGCCCTGCGCCTTGGCCCGGAACTCGCGGCGCGACTGGAGCGCGCGCGCGACAGCCTGCGCGGCAAGCGGCTGAACGAAGCCGAGTGAGGCGGCCGGCCCGGCGGCGAGCCGCCCGCCGGCCGCCGTGCGGCGATGCAGCAGATCGCTTACATTGGGTGCCGTGCCGGCCAGCGGACCCCAGATGGACGTCGATACCGCCTTGCGCACCCGGGGCTCGACGCGCGCCTTCCTGCCTCGCCCGGTCGCGCCTGCGACCGTGACGGCGATTCTCGAGCAGGCACGCTTCGCGCCGAGCGGCAGCAACATCCAGCCGTGGCGGGTGCACGTCGTCAGCGGCGCCGCTCGCGACGCGCTCTGCCGCGCGGTCGGTGACGCCGCGGCCAGGGACGGCGCGCGCCCGGCCTGGCCGTACCAGTACTACCCGGCGGTGTGGCGCGAGCCGTACCTCGCCCGGCGCCGGGCCTGCGGCTGGGGACTGTACTCGGTGCTCGGCATCGCCAAGGGCGACCGCGACGCGATGCGCACGCAGGAGCTGCGCAACTACGAGCTGTTCGGCGCACCGGTCGGGCTGTTCTTCTTCATCGACGCCGACCTTGGCCCCGGCAGCTGGCTCGACTACGGCATGTTCCTGCAGTCCGTCATGCTCGCCGCCGTGGCCCACGGGCTCGCGACCTGCCCGCAGGCATCGTGGGCGCCGTTCCACGGGATCATCCGCGCGCAGCTGGCGGTGCCGGACACGCAGCTGCTGATCTGCGGCATCGGGCTCGGCTACGCGGACCCGGCGGCGCCGGTCAACCGCTTCCGGCCCGAACGCCTCGCCGTCGACGAGTTCACGCGCTGGCACGACGGCGGGGTCGGCGCTTGAGGCGCCTGCCGCCGGCCGGTGGTGGCGGCACGCTCGCCGGCATCGCGCTGACCATGGTCGGCGCCGCCGGCTTCGCCGCCAAGGGCGTGATCGCCAAGTTCCTGTACGCGGACGGCTGGGGTGCCGACGCCGTGCTGACGACGCGCTCGCTGCTGGCGCTGCCGGTGATCGCCGCCTGGGCGCTGTGGGCGGTCGGCGCGCGTGCGCTGCTGCACCCGCCACCGCGCGCCATGCTCGGCGCCGCGCTCGCCGGCTGCCTGTGCTACTACGCCGGTGCGCTGCTCGACTTCCGGGCGCTGACGATGATCGACGCGAGCGTCGAGCGCGTGCTGCTGTTCTCCTATCCGTCGCTGGTGGTGGTGCTGTACGCCGGCATCTACCGTGAGTGGCCGGAGCTGCGCACGCTGGTGGCGCTGGCGATGACCTACGCGGGCATCGTCATGGTCGTGACCGGCCTCGACGCGAGCGTGCTGCGCGGCAACGCCGCCGGCGGCGGCCTCGTGCTCGCCTGTGCGCTGACCTCAGCGCTCTACTATCTCGCGAGCGATCGCTGGACGGGTGCGATCGGCAGTGTCGCCTTCACGTTCTACGCGCTGACCGCAGCCACCGCCTGCCTCGGGCTGCACCGCCTGCTCGGCGGCGGCCCGAGCGCGACCGTCTGGCAGGTACGCGACCTGTGGCTGCTGCTCGCGCTGGTGGTGCCGGCGACCGTCGTGCCGATGCTGGCGATGGCCGAGGGCGTGCGCCGCCTCGGCGCGCCGCGCGCCTCGGTGGTCGCCACGGTCGGTCCGCCGACCACGATCCTGCTCGGTGCCGGGCTGCTGGACGAGCGACTGCGCACCGCGCAGTGGCTCGGCGTCGCGCTGATCGTCGCCGGGATCCTCGCCCTCGAGCTCTCGAAGCGCCCGGCCGCCGCCGCCGGCAGCCAGGCCGGCTGAGCCTCGCGCACTAGCCGCCCGGCAGCCAGTGGCGGGGGTCGGGGTCGTGGTGCAGCGCCGTCGCGACCATGTAGGACACCGCCAGCAGCGCGCCGGCGAGCGCCACGGCGCGGATCAGGGGCGTACGGCCGCGGCGGATCGCGATCGAGCCCAGCACGACGTACACGATGAGCGCCAGCAGCTTGGCGGTCAGCCAGGCGTTGACGAACGGGTACTGGTGCAGGATCAGCGTCAGCAGCACCGCGCTCGCCAGCAGCACCGTGTCGACGACGTGCGGCGCGATCCGCAGCAGCGGTCCCTGCAGCCGGGCCGAGCCCGCGGCGCGCAGCGCCGCGCGCAGCACGAACAGGCCGATCGAGGTCGCGACCGCGGCCAGGTGCAGCGCGCGCAGCTCGAAGTAGTAGCGCGCCAGCATCCCGTGCCGGTCAGGCCGGGAAGAAGTCGATCGGCTTGGTCGTCGTGATGATCTCGACGTCCTTGTCGTCGAAGCGGAACATCTTGATGCGCGCCACGAGCTTGCGCTCGAGCTCGTCGTCCTTCAGCTCGCTCGACAGCACCTTGCAGTCGGTGACCTCGCCGGTCGGCGCGATCGTCAGCTGCACGACGACCTTGCCCTGCAGCTGCGGGTTGTCGCGCAGCGCGCGGTTGTAGAGCGCGTAGATCGCCGCCTTGTTGCGGTCGAAGACCATCTCGATCTCTTCGCGGCTGCGCGAGGCCTTGCCGCTCGAGCCGGTGCGCTTGGCCTCGGCGTGGTCCTTGCGGATGCCGTCGGCGAAGGACTGCACGCCCTGCATCGTCGAGTGGCCGTGCAGCGAGCCCGGGCCGCTGCCGAAGCCGGAGCTCAGCGCCGCCGTGTTGATGCCGCCGCTGCCGCCGGTCAGGTTCGAGGTGATCAGCGAGCGCTCGGCGCGCGCCGGCCCGTCGACCTTGTCCTTCAGCGGCTTGGCGCTCGCCAGCTGCTCGGTGTTGAGCGCCGCGCGCAGGTCCGCGAGCTCGTCCTTGACCTGGTTCAGCGCCTTCTGCGCCTTCTTGCGCGCCTGCTCCGTCTTGTCGACGACCGGCGGCGGCACGATGGGCTTGGGCTTCTCGATCGGCTTCGGCTCGGGCTTCTTCTCCTCGACCGGCTTCGGCTTCGGCAGCGGCGGCTGCAGCACCAGCTTGACGACCTCTTCCGGCAGCGGCCGGGCCATCGGCCGCTCGGGCGTGGGCAGCAGCCGCGTGCCGACCACGACGATCAGCCACAGCAGCAGGCCGATCCGGAGCAGCCGCTTGAAGTGGCGCTCCTCGGTGTCGTTCGGCGTCCAGGGGAGTTCGAATACCCGATAGTTGGTCGCAAGCACTGTCATCTGGGGCTCGCTCGGCGAAACTTAGCCAGGGTTCGGGCCACGGTAGGCCCGCTCTTTCTCGATGACCGCGAGCGACATCTTGCCGATGTCGGCGGCGGTCGCCGCCATCATGATCTTCTTGAGGAGGCTGTACGGCAGACCCTTGTCCGCCATGACCGTCACCTCGCGCGCGGTCGGGTCCTCCGGCGTCAGCAGCGTGCGCTTCTGGGTCTCGCTCTTGAGGCTCGCCTGCAGCGAGTCGCGCGCCGCGGCGACGTCCGCCTCGATGTCGGCCACCGTCGCGGTCGCCATGCCGTTCACGAAGATCGTGTCGCGCGTGATCATCAGCACGGTCGACTCGTGCGGCCGCGACTCGGAGATCGACTGCGGGATCGAGATGTTCTTGGTGTTCGGCAGGATCTCGTAGTCCGCGGTGTGCACCAGCATGTACACGACCAGGATCACGAGCATGTCGATCATCGGGATCAGCGCCGGCATGCCGTGGCCACTGTGGTGGCCGCCGGCCTTGCGGTTGCGCTTCAGGCGCGAGGCAATCATGTCGGCGCGTCTCCGAGCGAGATCTGCGGGAACAGCTCCCCGCGGGCCGGCTGCCCGTCGAGGGTGCCTTCGTAGGACTTCACGGCGTCCATCGTCGCGATGATCGTGTCGTACGGGATGTTCTGCTCGAGCAGCACGGTCGCGGCCTTCATCTCCGGGAACTTCGCCTTGACGCGCGTCAGGAACGAGTTCAGGCCGTCGAAGTCATAGCCGTCGGCCGTGTTCGGAAACGGCTGCAGCGGGCCCGAATTCTTGTCCTGCACCACGAGGCCGTCCTTGCGCACCACGATCTCGAGCACCAGCCCCTCGGGCAGCGACAGGGGCTCGGAGCTCTGCGCCGGCAGGTTCATCTCGACGATGTGGGTCTTCGAGAACACTGCCGTGAAGATCAGGAAGAACAGCAGGATCGTGAAGATGTCGAGCATCGGAACGATATTGATATCGTTCCGACCCTTGTATCGCGCATGGTTGCGCGACTGGCGGCGGGCGATCGAGGATCCGCTCATGCCCGCGCCCCGCGCACCTCGCCGGTCCGGGCCTGAGTCGCGCCGGCGGCGGGCGCCGAGGCCTCGGCACGCTGCTGGCGCTCGGTGAGGGCGTTCAGGAACTTGACGCTCGCGACCTCAAGGCTGTCGACGATGTTGGTCGTCTTGGTCTCGAGGTACAGGTGCGACAGCAGCAGCGTGATCGCGACCAGCAGGCCGAGCGCCGTGTTGTTCATCGCGACCGAGATGCTGGCCGAGAGCAGGCTGGCCTTTTCGGCGGGGTTCGCCTGGGCGACCGCGGCGAACGCGTTGATCAGGCCGAGCACGGTGCCGAACAGACCCATCAGCATGCCGATGTTGGCGAGCGCGGCGAGGTAGTGGGTGCGCCGCTCCAGATGCGGGATCACCTCGACCAGGCTCTCCTCCATCGCCTTCTCGATGTCCTCGCGCCGGCGGGCCGTCGTGATCCGGCTCATGCCGTAGCGCATGACCTGCGCCAGCGCCGTGTCGGAGTCGGAGACGGCATTAGTGGCCTGCTTGAAGTTGCCGGCCTCGAACAGCGGCTGCAGCTGATCCCACAGCCGCTTGTTGCCGCTGCCGACCCTCATCAGGTAGGCGAAGCGCTCGATGGCGATCACGATGCCGATCGCCCAGATCAGGGCGATGGGGTACAGGAAGAAACCTCCCTGCTTGAAAAAGTTCACGATGACGTCGTAGGCATGCATCTCCGCTGCTCCATTCGATTCCGCGAGTTATGCCGGCTCGGCCGGTCCATTCCACTCAAGTTATGTTACGAATACCGTGGTTTACTTCTCAGGCTGCGGCCCGGCCGCGCTTCCTGTGATGTGCGTCTCGCTCCGCGCCCGATCCGGCGCCAGGGCATTGAAATAATCGACTTCCCGCCGGAACACCTCCCGGTCCACCGGCTGCAGGGCTTCGTCAACCAGGCTGTTCACCGGGCGCCCGACCAGGTCGCCGATGTCGGCGCGCTTCCAGGGGACGATCACCATGACCTTCGGCAGCTCGCGGTTGCCGGTGATCTGGGTCGTCTCGAGCTCGAGCCGGTCCATCGCCTTGGCCGGCTTGTCGGCCGCAGCGGTCTCGGCCCTGGCGGCGCCCTTGCGTGGCCGGGGGGCCGCGGGCGGGGGCTGGGCGACCGCAGGCTCCGCCTGCTGGACCGCGGCCGAGGCCGCCCGCGCGGCCGCCTGCGAGCCGGCGGGGTCGTCGGCGGCGTGCGCCGCAGCGCACCCCGCCAGCACGCCGATGAGCGCGACGACTGGGCTGATCTTCATTGGGCCTCCGCCCGGGCGCTCTTTTGCCCGGCGCCGAGCCGTTGCCGGATCTCGGCGATCCAGGCTGACATGAGCTTGTCTTCGCCGCCGGCGAGCGCCAGCGACCGCTCGTACTCGGCGAGCGCCTCGGCCGGCTTCTGCACGTACAGGTCGAGCAGCACGCCGAAGTTGCGGTGCGTGCGGGCGTCGTTCGGGTCGAGCTCGAGGGCGCGCCGGTACGACCGTTCGGCATCGGCGAACTTGCCAAGCTGCCGGTAGACGACGCCGAGCTGCGCGGCAGCGGTGGCGCTGGCCGGGTGGCGTGCGAGCGCCTCGCCGAGCGCCGCCTCGGCCTCGCCCCACTGCTGGGCGCGGGACAGCAGGATGCCGTGGTTCAGGGGCGGACCGGCCAGCGTCGGCGCCGCCGTCGCGAGCGCGACGAACTCGGCGTCGGCCTGCGACCCGTCGCTGCGTTCGGCGGCCGCGACCGCCTCCTGGAAGCGCACCGCAATCGGCAGCGGCACGGATGGCGGCGGCGGTGGCGGCGGCGCGGCCTTGCCCTTCGCCGCCGGCGCGGGCGCGGGCGGCGGGGGCGGCGGCAGCGCGCCGGCGGCGGCGTCGATCACCAGGTCCTCGTTCTCCTCGCTCTTGCCGAAGCGGGCCGGCTTGAGCTTGGCGAGCGCCGCGAAGCTGGCGCGCACCGAGGTGTCGTACAGCCCCTGGGCGGCGCGCGCGGCGTTGATGAGGTGAATGTCGATCGCCTTCTCCTCGAAGGGATAGGCCTGCTCCTCGAGCAGCAGGTCGTACTGCTCGCGCTCCTCGCCGGCGAGGCTCTTCGGCCGCTCGGACTTCAGCAGATCGACGCCGAGCTGCCGGTAGAGCTCGGCCATCTGGAAAGTCGCGGCGGTGGAGACCTCGGCGATGGCATAGGCGTCGGCGGCCTCGAAGGCCTTCAGCGCCCGCTGCATCGCCGCGCGCTTGGCCTCGAGCGACTTCTTGAGCGGCAGGACCAGATGCACGGCGTCGAAGCCGTCGCGCGTCGGCATCGCCAGTTCGAGCGAGGCCTTGGCCGCGAGATAGCGGCTGCGGTCGGTGCGCGCGCCGCCGGCCGCCTGGTCGGCCTTGACGATGTCCTCGAGCAGCGCCGCGCGGCGCGCCGCGTCGCCGCGCTGCTGCGCGAGGTCGGCGAGCTTCTGGCGCGCTTCCATCGCCGCCTCGAAGGGCTGCGGGTAGCGCTTGACGTAGCTCTCGAGCGTCGCCACGGTCTTGGCGAGGTCGCCGGACTTCTCGTACAGCACGGCCGCCTGCGCCAGCGCCTCGCGCTGCACGTCGGCGCTGCCGCCCGGGGCGCTGGCGATGCGCTCGAACTCGACCGCGGCCGGACCGGGTCGCCCGGCCTCGACGTCGGCGACGGCGAGCTTCCTGGTGACCTCCGGCTGCAGCTCGCTGCTCGGGAAGTTGCGCCGGAAGCTCTCCAGCACCTCGATCGCCCTGGGCCATTCCTTGAGGCCGATCAGCAGGGCCGCGGCGTCGTAGTCGGCGCTCGCCCGGATCTTGGCGTTCGGCGCCAGCTGATCGATGCGCAGGAAGTCGCTGACCGCGCCGGCGTCGTCGCCGGCCGCCTTGCGCGCCTCGCCCTGCTTGTAGACCGACGCGGCGATGCGCTCGTCGATCACCGGCCGTTGCGGGTCGTTCGCCGCCAGCAGCGTCTGCACCTGCAGGTACGCGCCCTCGGCCTTGTCGAACTGGCCGAGCTCGAACTGGCCGTTGGCGATCACCGTCCAGACGGTCCGCTGCTTCTCGACGTCCACCGGCGGCTGGCGCGCCAGCACGATGTCGGCGACGTCGATCGCCTTGGCGTAGTCCTTGAGGTCGTAGTACTCGCGCGCCGTCCGCACCAGCACCGGCGCGCTCTCCGGGTGGTTCGGGAACGTGGTCGCGAAGCGCAGGCCGCTGTCGAGCGCCTGGCGGTGCCAGTTGCCCTTGGCCTCGCCCTGCAGGCCCGCCTCGTGCTTGTCGTAGGCGACCAGCGCCGCATAGCCGGCGGTCGCCGACTTGTCGTTCGGCGGGTAGCCGTAGGCGGTGTGCTCGTACTCGAGCGCGGCGTCGTGGAACTGGTGGCTCTCGAACAGCGTGTCCGCGAGCAGGTAGTTGGTGGCCGCCGCTTCCTTGTCGTCCGGGAACGACTGCAGGAACTCGCGATACCAGCGCGCCGCCTCCTGGTAATCGGCCGGCTGCTTGCTCGCCTGCGCCTGCGAGTGATAGTACGCGGCCAGGTCCTTGACGTTGGTCTTGAGCTCGCGCACGACCAGCGGCGCGTCGGCCGGCTGGCGATGCGCCCAGAACGACGAGCCGAGGCGGTAGCGCTCGACGTACTCGCGCTTGCCGTCGAGCACCAGCGTCGCGAAGCCGCCGCGCTTGTAGGCGTCGATGGCCTGCATCTGCAGCAGCGGCGCGCGATCGTGGTCCGGGTCGCGCTTGGCGAACGCCCGGTAGGCGTTCGCGCCGTCGGTCCAGCGCTCCTTGCTGACGTACAGGTCGCCGAGCGTCGCGTACAGCAGGTACGCGTATGGCTTGGCCCCGTGGCGGGCGAGGAAGCCGTCGACGCCCTTGGCGTCGTCCTCGAACGAGAACGTGATCGCGCAGACCCGCAGCGTATCCTCGACCAGCTCGCGCTGCGGCCGCGTGAAGCCGTCGATGTCGCGCTCCTTGCCGCGGGCGTCGATCAGCTTCAGGTCGAGCAGCTTCGCGAACGAATCGAGCGCGGCCTCGGACTCGCCGCGCTTGAACAGCGCCCAGCCGTGCTTGTACAGGCTCTGCTCGTAGAACTCGGACTTGGCCCCGGACGCGATCACGCGCGCGTAGGCGCCCTCGGCGTCGGCCCAGCGCTTGTCCATGAACAGGATCTCGCCGCGGCGGAACTGCGCCTCGTCCGTGTAGCGGCTGCCGGGATAGCGGCGCACCAGCCGGTCGAGCGTCGCCAGCGCCTTGTCGCCCTGCTGGTCGGCCTCGTAGGCGCGCGCCAGCTGGTACAGCACCGCGTCATTGCGCTCGTAGTCCGGGTACGCGGCCAGCAGCTTGGTGTACAGCACGATCGCGTCCGCGGTGTCGAGCGGCGAGCCCTGCGACAGCTCCTTCTCTATCCGGTTCAGCTCGCCGGCCTCGAGCTTGAGGTCGCCGAGCCGGCGCATCGCCTCGGCGCGCAGCGCGGCGTCGCCGCGCTCCAGGTTCAGGAACTCCTGGTAGTTCTGTCGTGCCTTGTCGGCGTTGGCGTCGCTCGGGCCGTCCGGCTGCACGTCGACCGGGCGGTCCTTGAGGTCGGCGATCGTCGGCTGCTTCTTCGGCGCCGCGGCGACGCCGCCGGCCAGCAGCAGCGCACCGCAAAGCAATGCCGCGACGCGGGCGGTTCTGCTCATTTCGCTTCGTCCGGGGGCGCCGGCGCCACGGCGGCCGGCCGCTCGGCGCGCTTGGCGTCGTTGTCGGAGGCGCGATCGTAGATCGTCGCCAGCGAGTAGCGCGCCTGCAGCGTGTAGGTCGAGATGCGCTCCTTCTGCGACTCGAGCTCACGGACCGCGATGTCGGCGAGGTAGTCCGCCTGCGCACGCTGCAGCGCGGCGAGCCGGTCGCGCGCCGCCTCGATCCGCGGCCGCAGCGCGTCGATGCGCGCGGCGAATTCACCGTTGCGGTCCGGTACCGCCTGCTTGGCCTCCTGCACCAGCGACCAGCGCTTCTCGGTCTCGCGCAGCGCCTGCGCGACCTCGCGCACGCCCTTGTGCACCGCCCAGGCGCGCGCCTTGAAGCCGTCATTCATCTGCCAGTAGAGGACGCCGTGCATCAGCCGCAGCTTGTCGCGCGCATCGTCGAGGTCCGGGTCGGCGCCGGCGGTCGCGGCCACCGCCTCCAGCTGCTCGACCTGGCTCCACAGCTCGCGCTCGCGCGGCGTGCCCAGCGCCGCGACATCGCCGTTGTTCTCGGCGCTGACGACGCGCGACTCGATCTCGGTCCGCCGGCGCTGCAGTTCCTCGAGGTCGACGCCGTCGAGCTTGGCGAGCACTGCCGGCAGGCGCGTGCTGTAGCGCTCGCGCCGCGTCGCGAGCATGTCGTCGAAGGCCGCGACGCTCGTCGACCACGCGTCGAGGTTGCGCTCCATGTAGCGCAGCATGCGGAAGTTCTTCAGGCCTTCCTGGAAGTCATTCTGCGCCAGCAGGTGGTACAGGTAGCGCGACTCGGGGGCGTCCGGCAGCGCCGACAGCTGCCAGAACCAGCCGAGCTGGCTGCGCGACTCGTTCTTGACGATGGTCTCGAGCATGCCGCCGCGGCGGATCGCCGCGATCGACTCGTCGAGGCGCCCGGTCTCGGTGCCGAACTCGCGGATCGCGGCCTCGTAGTACTCGGCCGCCTGGCGGTTCGCGTTCAGCTTGCCGTATGCGTACGGCACGGCGAGGTAGCTCTCCTGGACCGCCGAGTCGAGCATGTTGCGGCCGTGCAGCTCGAGCCACGGCGCGAGCGCCTGGCGGTACTGCTGCATGTCGCTCGCCGCCCAGCCGACGCCGAGCAGCGCCTTGGTCGACAGCGGTCCGTCGAGCCGCACCCGCTCCAGCACCGGCCGCGCCTCCTGCGGCCGCTTGGCCTGCAGCAGCGCGTAGCCGAGCGCAAGGTTGGCCTTGTCGCGCAGCGCGTCGAGTTCCGCGTTGGTGCGCTCGAGCCGGCCGATCTCGTCGAGCAGGCGCGCGCCGCTGTCCAGCTGGCCGTTGCGCACGAAGGCGACGCCCAGGTTGAACTTGGCATACGACTGCCACATCACCGGGCCCTTCCAGCTGTCGAGCACGGCGATCGCCGCCGGGTACTTGCCCTGGTACAGCAGCGCCTGCGCGAGCAGCATGTGCCGCTCGGCGTCCATCGCCGGCGACAGCCCGGCCTTGCCTGACGCGGACAGGGCGTCGGCCGCCTTCTCGAAGTAGCCGCGCTGGTACCAGACCTTGCCGAGGAAGAAGCGCGCGCGGTCGCGCACCGGCTGCGGCACGTTCTTGCGGTCGAGCACCTCGGCGAAGATCTGCCCGGCCTCGCGGTGCTGCCCGAGCGACAGGTACAGTCCGCCGAGCAGCAGCTCGGCGTCGCCCTCGTGGTGCGGCAGGCGCCCGGTCTGCTGCGCCGCCGTCAGGCGCGTCAGCGCGTTGAAGTAGTCGTCCTGGTAGAAGTAGAAGAGCACGTCGCCGTAGTACAGGTCCCGGATCTTCACCGGCGGCAGCGCGCCCGGCGCCGACGCCTGCTTCGGGGCGGCCGCGCCCGCGCCTGGCGCGACCGCCAGGGCGAGCGCCAGCGCGCACACCCGCAGGCGCGCGCCGCAGCGGGCCGCGATGCCGGCTCGGCTCACTCCCACTCCTTGACCTTGAATTCCGGCTGCTGCGCGCTCTGTCGATCGGAGATCTTGAGCTCGAGGTACTTCGCGCCGACGCCCTTCTCGAAGTTCAGGTTCGCACCGCGCTTGTAGTCGCGCTCGTGCGGGCCCTTGCCGGTGAAGAAGGCGACCAGCTCGTGCTTGCCGGTCTTGAGGTTGCCGATGAAGACGCGGTGCACGCCGCCGCGGTTCAGCGCCTCGACCTCGCGGTCGGTGTACAGGTAGTTCGCGACTTCCTTGTTGTCGAGCTTGATCTGCACCGAGTCCAGCTCGAAGAAGGTGCCGACGTCGAGCGACAGGAACACCGCCACCTGCGTGTTCGCCGGGAACAGCAGCTCCTCCTCGAGCATGAACAGGTCGCGGTTGAGGTCGAGGACCTCCTTCTTGAGGCCCTGCACCTCGCCGTCGAGGCTCTTGAAATCGCCGCCCGCCGCCGGGGGTGCCGCCGCGGGCGGCGCCGGCTCCGCGGCCGGGGCGGCCGGCGCGTCGGCGGGTCCGGCCGCGGCCGACGGCAGCGCGAACGCCAGCAGGGCGCTGGCGGCGACCGCGCGCATGAGGAGGGCGAGAGAGTTGGTGGTTGCCATCGTCCGAGCCTTTCTGGTCATGCGCGCGGACGCGCGCCGGTAAGCCAAAGCAGCCAGCGCGGCAGCGCGAACGGCGGCCGACGCGGGCTGCGGCGCCGGGAGCTCCTGCCGCAGTCGAGCATCGCGATCGCAATCCGGGGGCTGTCCATCGCGTTCTCCAAGGATCCTATTCGTCGAGCAGGCGCCGGACCTCGGCGACCAGCTCGGCGTCGGTGGCGGCGTCCAGCTCGCCGTGCGCGAAGCGCACGATGCCGGCGCGGTCGATCAGCAGGGTCAGCGGCACGTCCGGCACCGCGAAGCGCCGGCCGATGGCCTTGTCGACGTCGACGCCGTTGCGGAACGTCGCGCCGATGGCGTGCGCCAGGTCGACGGCGCGGTTGGCGTCGTCGTCGAGGCTGATGCCGACCACGACCAGCCCGGCCTGCGCGTAGGTCGCGTCCAGCTTGGCGAGCCGCTCGAGGTAGGTCCGGCACGAGCCGCACCAGCTCGTCCAGAAGCCGATCGCGACGACCTCGCCGCGGCGCTCCGACAGGCGGAAGTTCCGGCCGGGGCCCGCGAACAGGCGCTGCACGACCTCGGGCGCCGGCTTGCCGAGCAGCGGGTGGTGGGCGGCGGCATCGGCAGCGCTGGAGTTCGAAACGAGGCCGGCGAGCGCCAGTGCGAGCGTGAGACACGCGGCGCTGCGCCACCACCGGGCATTCAACAGGAACAGCTGCCGCACCACCGTCGCCACGAACTCCATGTTGTCGAGCCCAGGGCATCGCGCAGCGCGGTGCGCCAGCGGCCGACGGCCGGCGACGCGCGGGCCGCCACCAAACCGGACACGGCCGCTCGCGGCAACCCCGCTATCCGCCAATCGACGGACCGGTAGCTTTGCGTCCTCGCCTCTCGACGAGTTTGCCCTTGGCAGATTCTGTAAACCTCGCACGCACGCCCGACACTGTCAACGCACAGCTTCCACCGAGAGTGATGGGCGCTTCACAAAACCGTCGCCTCACTTCGTCGCCTTCAAACACGTCGCCGGTTGGCGACAGGAACGGCGTGCCCGGCGCGCGCACAGCGTGAGCTGTGTCACGCGTGATCGTTGCGCTCGGCCGCGCGGTGCAGGCGCTCGAGCAGCCCGCGGACGGCGCTGCCGGCCTGCGCGGCCGGCAGCAGGCCCTGCTCAGCGACGATGCCGGCCAGCTCGTCGATCGACCGCTGGCCGTCGACCAGCGCGAGCAGCACGGCCTGGATCCGGCTCGCGTCCGCGGCCAGGGCCAGCGCGTCGCTGCGCGGCACCGGCAGCGCCGTGTCGCGCAGCCAGGGCGGCGTCCAGGCCTCGGCCGGCTCGCGCGGCCCGCGCCGCCGCTTGTCGGCGGCGAACAGCGCCACGGTCTCGATGCGGGCGTGGCGGCTGGCCGGCGAGCGCATGTACGGCAGCGCCGCGTCGCGCTGCAGCCCGACCTCGAAGCCGGCCTCGGCCAGCAGCTCGCGCAGCTCCTCCGGGCCGTAGCGCAGGCTCGGCCGCCGCCACGGGAAGGCAAGTGAACCGAAATTGACCCAGCGGCCGCCCGGCACCAGCAGGCGGTTAACCGCCAGTGCGATGGATTCGAAATCGACGTCGACGATGTCGATCAGCCACGGCGTGACGATGGCGTCGAAGCTCTGCGCGGCGAACGGCGCGCGCCAGGCGTCGGCGAACACGAGTTCGAGGCCCGGCCGCGCCGCCGCCGGCGCCGCCAGCTCGCGACGCAGCGCGACGTCGGTGCCGCTCAGCGGCGCGATCGGAAACTCGTAGAGCTCGACCCGCCCGCCGCGCACGACGCGCTCGGCGACCAGCAGCAGCAGCGGATTGATGTCGAGCGCGACGGTGAGCGCCTGTGCACCATGCTGGTGCAGGTCGTAGGCGAGCCGCCCGCCGCCGGCGCCGAGCACCAGCACGCGCTGCGCGCCCCCGCCGAGCGCCGCGGCGACCTCGGCGTGCGATGCCGCGTTCTCCTCGCCGCCCCAGCACCAGTCGCGGTGCACGTTGGCGTAGTACGAGTGCAGGTCCTGGCTGAGCGGCAGCCGGTCGCCGAAGGCGAGCGGCGTCGCGTGCGGCAGCGGCAGCGACGCGAGCGCCAGCGGCTCGAGCAGGCCGCGTACCAGCGCCGCCTGCTCGCGATAGGCGTCCCTGAGGCGCGCCACGCGGGCGCGGGTCAGGTCCCGGGTGGCCGACGCGAGGTCCGCCTGCGCGGCGCGCTCGGCGGCCGCGAACTCCTCGAGGTACAGCGTCAGCCGGTTGCGCCACTCGCCGAGCGCGAGCTCCGGCTCCGCGAACAGCCAGGGCAGGCCGCCGAGGCGCGGGTAGTCCACGCGGCAGCCCCGGCACGCGAGCCGCTCGCCGGACGGCACCAGCGGCGCGCGCCGGCAGCGCGGACACTGCAGCAGGTCGAGGAAGCCGGAGCTGGCCATGGACGCAGCATGCCGCAAGCGGCCGACGCGCGCAGCCTGAGCCGCCGCCGCTGGCCGCAAGAGGCCCCGCGCGGCGGCTTCAGCCGCCGATCTTGCCGTTGACGATCGGCGCGAACGCCGTCAGCGCATCCAGAGCCGCGCCGGTGCCGAGCGTCTGATCCGGGAACACCTGCGGGAAGGACGCCTGCTGGCCGTGCAGCGCCATGTAGTTGAGCAGCACCGTCTGCACGAGCAGCAGCACGTTGCTCGCCGCCGGGCTCGAGGCCGCGTCCACGGAGCCGTCCGGGGTCATCGCGCCGATCTGCTGATGGCGGGCCGCCGGCAGCCCGCCGGCGCCGTCCAGCAGCGTCGGCCGGCCGGCAGGGTTGTAGACCAGGAAGTAGGTCGAGGCGACCGACTCGTTGTCGCTGGTCCACATGAACTTGTTGCGCCCGTCGACGGTCGTGTCCACCTGGCCACCGGCCGAGATGCCGCCGTCGCTGAACACGTAGACCATCAGCGGCTTGCCCATGCGCGCCGCGTACTCGAGACAGGCGCCGATGCAGCGGCCGGCGCGCAGATCGCGCAGCTCGCCGGTCGCCCGGCCCTGGCCGTGGTAGTCGTAGCCGCCCATGCTGATGGTGCCGGCGCCCGCGTAGCCGTTGACGACCATCTTCATGATGGCGGCGGTCTTCTGGAACTCGGAGTCGCCCTGGTACTCCGCCTGGCTGAAGATGCCGGTGCCGCGGGTCGAGGTCTGGTCGACGATCTGCGGGTCGAGGTCGGGGTTCAGGGCCGCCGGGTTCGAGAAGTTCTCGGCGAGGTAGGCCGACTTCACGTAGTTGCAGTTGGCCGCCGACTTGACGGCCGCGTCGGTGGCGAGCTGGGTCGACACGGCGCCGAACTTCTGGCCGCTGATCCGCGACATCGACTCGAGCACCGAGACCGCGTCCGCCGGGTTCGAGAACAGCTTGCCGAGCACGCCCGTGTCGACGAGCCCCGTGACGTTGCTCGCCTGGGTCACGACCGTCGGCGTCAGCGTCGGGTCGACCATCGACAGCGGCGCCATCGAGTTGCCGCCGGAGACGCTCGCCTGCGAGCCGATCAGGGTCAGCAGCTCGCCCTTGGCACCGATCTTGGCGATGCCGTACATCGGGTTGTGCGGGTTGGTGTTGGTGTCGTTGTTCGACAGCGCCGGGATCACGACGCCGTTGGTGAACGCCTGCGTCGTCGGCGAGGTGCGCTCGAGGATGCCGCGGACGTGCGCGCTGTCGCCGTGGAACAGCAGACCGAGCCGCGCCTCGATGTTGTTCGCGGTCGTCCCGGCATTCGGCACCATGCTCGCCGGCAGGCCCATCTTGCCGTAGGCGCCGGTCGTCAGGAAATCCTGCTGGCCGCCGGGGCCGCCGACCAGGACGTTCGAGCCGGCGATGTTGCCGCCGCCGGCGAGGTCGAAGCAGATGAACGGGATCTTGCCGGAGCCGCCGGTGATGCCGCAGGCGATCTTCTGCGCCAGGATGTCCGCGTCCAGCGCCATGGCCCGCTGCGGGTTCAGCAGCAGGCCGAGCGCGGCCGGCGCGATGACGGTGGCCGAGCCCGTCATCAGGCCCTGCGCGATGAAGTCACGCCGGGTCACGGGTCGCTTGTGGGAATCGCGGTGACGGATCGGCTCGTCGAGCTTCAGGGTCCGCGGCGGCTTGTTCCGGATGATCATGATGATTGCCTCGAGGTGTCCGTCACTGCACCAGCATCGCCGCGCTGCCGGCCACGGCCGCGCAGGACGCCTTGACGATGGTCGCTGTACCCGTGGCGTCCGCCGAGACGGACGCCGACAGCTTGTCGATCAGCGCGTTGAGCTCCGTGGTGACCGACGCCGCGCTCGGCTGGGTCGCCACGTACTTCCCGGCGGCTGTATTCGCCGTCAGCATCTGGTTGATCAGCGGCGTGATCAGCGCGTTGCGACCGTTGGTGTCGAAGGCGGTCGCAGGCGGTGCCGCGAAGTTGAGCCCAGGGAAGTACGCCGCGCTCAGCGCGCCGTTCGCCACCAGTGCATCGCAGTACTGGATCGAGAGCTGCGCGATCGCGGTCTGGTGCGAGGACACGAAGCCGGTGAAGTCCGCGCTCGCCGGCAGCGACTGCTGCAGGCTCGAGTACAGCGCGCTGACCGCCGCCGTCGTCTTCGGCACCGTGGTCATCACCGACAGCGCCGTGTTGATGCGGTCGAAGGTCCGCACGCCGATGTCGGACGGCCGCGGCGAGTCCGTCGGGATCGGCGCGATCGGCGTCGGTTCGGTGTGCACGTTGGTCGCCGTGCCGAGCTGCTCGAAGGTCAGGAAGAACTGGTCGTAGGCCGGGCCCTTCTGCAGCGCGATCGTGGTGCCCACCGACGACAGCGCAACGGCGCTGACCGCGCTCGTGGTCGGGTCGAAGCCCTGGCCGCTGACCGTCGTGTTCAGCGGCGCATAGGCCTGGCCGACCGCCGCCTCGGCGCCGTTGATGCCGATGCGCAGGCCCTTGACGACCAGCCCGTTGAAGGTCACGGTCGGGTCGAGGCTCAGGAACACCGGCTTGTCGAACAGGTACGCGTAGCTGTCGTACTGCGACACCTCGAACATCACGTAGCTCTGGTTGAGCCCGGTGTACTTGTCGACGTTGAACAGCAGGTAGTAGCGCTCGCCGACGCCCGCCGCGAAGTTCGACTGCACGTCGCTCGCCGACATCGCGCGGTTGTAGATCGCGACCATCTTGATCACGCCCGCGAAGGAGCGGTTGGACGAGACCTCGTTGCCGAGCACCAGCGCGAAGGTGTTGTCCCACTGCGACAGCGAGCCGCCCTTCTGCGGGTCGCCGCTCGCGACCAGCATGCCGTTGACGTAGATCTGGCGGCCGTTGATCGGGTCGTTGGTCATGACGACGTGCTGCAGCGTCGCCTGCAGGACCTGCTGCGCGTTCGGCGTCGAGAACGGCGGCATGCCGTTGGCGTCGGTGTTGGTGCTGCGCACGTACGCGTCGTAGTTGTACATCGTCTGGCCGAGCGTGAAGTTACGCTGCGTGGTGCCGCCCGAGTACGAGACGATGAAGGCGTTCGTCTGCGTGACGTTCGCCGGCGCGACCCACGCCTCGACGCTGTACTCGCCGGTCGTGAGGATCATGTCGTGCAGCTTGGCGCTGCCGGCAGTCGTGCCCTGCAGCTTGCCCATGTTCTGCACCTGCACGCCCCAGCCGCCGACCCAGGTGACGTCTCCGGTCATGTCGAGGTTGAGCGCCGGCTCGACGCCGCTGGTGTCGTAGGCGACGGTGCCGGTGCCGGTCTTGAACTCGAACTTGGCGATCAGGCCGTTCTCGATGCGCGTGCCGCCGTTGTCGACGACGCCGTCGTACATGGTCAGCGCCTTCGACAGCACCAGGCTCGGATCGACCTGGGTGATCGGCACCTGGTTCGCGAAGGCCTGGATCGCGGCCAGCATCTGCGCCGAGGCCGCGGCGCAGTCGCCACCCCAGCAGTTGTGGAAGTCGGTGTGCAGGCGGACGTAGAACCGCGACAGCGTAGGCGTGTCGAGGTTCATCTTCGGCATTGCCGCGGCGTAGGCCGCGTCGACGTCGGACTGCGCGAAGTACGGCGACTGCGGCGTGACCGCGCTCGGCGAGTGGCAGCGCGAGCAGTACTCGGTCAGCAGCGGGTAGACCGTGGAGGCGAACAGCTGCGAGCTGGCCGGGAAGGTGCGCGAGCCGCCCGCATCCATCAGCGTCGGCGCGACCAGCTGGATCTGCGCCTTGGAGGAGCCGAGCGTGACGCCGGCCCAGTTCTTGATCCAGGTCGTCATCGTGTCCGAGCAGGCCTGGGTGCTGGCCAGCCAGCAGTGGTGGCCGCTGCCGACCTTGGCGACGATCTTCGAGCCGGCCGGGTTCGTCAGGTCGACGACCGTCTGCGCCGCCTGGTAGGCGAGGTTGACGTCGTCGCTGCGGGCGAACATCGGGCTCTGGTTGCCCTGGATGTGGCATGCGCCGCAGCGATCGGTGCCCTTGACGTTGTTCCAGAAGTTGATGACGAACGCCTGCACGTCACCGCTGGCCGGTGCCGGTCCGGTGTAGCTCTGGCCGGTCGTGGTCGGGGGCGTGACCGGGTTGGCGGCGGTCTGCACGCTGCCGGCGCCGCAGCCGGCGAGCAGCGCACCGGCCGTCACCGCCAGCGCGGCGAGCCGCCACTGAGCCAGGAGGGCCGACAGCCGCGGCCGGAGGGTATCGATTGAGCCGAAAGCCTTCATGTTCGATACTCCCTCAATTTCCCATGCAGTAGGCGGCGGTCTCGGCGAACACGTTCTTCAGGGAGTAGCCCTGCTTGAAGTGGCCGACCATCGTGCTCACCTGCGAGCGGTCGGTCGCGTCCGACGGCGCCCGCAGGCAGACGTTCTGGAACACCTTCTGGACCTGGCACTGCGCGAACTGGTCGCTGCCGCCGAACTCGGCGCCGAGCGACTTGGCGCCGTTGCCCGACCCCGTCTGGTTCGGGTCCCAGCCCATCAGCGCGTTCTGCCCGGAGCGCCAGCGGTTGTCCCAGTGGTCGTCCGGCGTGATGAAGCCCTGCGCGAAGGTGGTGTTGTTGTGGAAGTACTTGCCGACGACCGTGCCGGGCGTGTACTGGATCGCGCCGTTGTCGGTCGTCGTGGTGTCGATGTAGTCGTAGAAGGCGAACGCCTGCGCCATCGGGTCCATGCCCGAGTGGCAGCCGACGCAGTTGTTCAGGAACACGCGGCTGTCGCCACCGGGGCTGCGGCTGACGTCCTGCCGGATCCGGTCGGTCGGCCGCGTGATGTCCATGACCTGCTGCAGGTCGGTGCACATGTGGTTGATCATCGTGAAGCGGAACATGCGGCGGTTCGTGCCGGCGCTGAAGAACGCCCGGGCCGCGGCGCGGGTCGTCAGCACGCCGGCGGTCGCGCCGGACGGCAGACCGGTGACCGCCGACTGCTGCTGCTTCACGAGCCCGGTCATCAGGTTGACCGCCCGCGCCTCCATCTGGACGTAGTGGTCGTTGGCCGAGTTCGAGTAGCCCGGCAGGTTCAGGCTGGCGCTGCCCACATAGATGATGTCCGCCGACAGCAGCGTGTTGAACGGCAGGTCGTCGCGCACCATGCCGACGACGGTCGCCACGTAGTCGTTGAGCGGCGCGAAGGCCGTCTGGTCGGTGTTCGTCCAGGGCATCGCGAAATTCTTGAGGACGATCGAGTAGAAGTTGCCGTTCGGGTTGTCGATCGCCAGCAACGCCGCACCCTTCGCGTCGCCGCCGTCGATCTTCGCCTGCATGGCATCGAGCGTGGCCTGGTCGGGCGGCGCGCCGTTCAGCCGGTCATGGATGCGCTTCGCCTGCTCGCGCGAGCCGGCCAGCGCCGGGGTCGCGGACAGGGCAAGCGCCGCGAGCAGCGCAAGCAGCCCCGCGCCCAGCGCCCACCGCGGGCGTGCTCCGTTCTTCTGCCTCACCTGCATCGCTGCTTTCATGGCGACTCACTCGCGGACGGATTGAGACTCGGGGCGACTATAGCGATAGGCATTCGCACCCGTAATGTCTCGGGACAGCGACAATGGTGGAGTTGTGATCCCCGTCGCGAAGCAAGGCAAAGTCGCCGCGCGGCGACATTACGAGCGGCGGGTGCCGCGGGTTAATCTGGCGTTGCCCGCGGTACCGCCAGACGCCATGAAATTAGGTGATCCGGCGAGGCTGAGGCTGTGAGCGTGTTAACAGAATCCGGTGGCGACGAAAGACATGATGCGGTTCGCTTCGCTTGTGCTGCGCGCTTCGCGCGCGGCGCGCGCGGCGCGACCGAAGCGAGGATGCGGATGAATACGGTGAACGCAACACTGCTGGGCCGCGCGCTGCGCCTGCTCGTCGTGGCAGGCGTCGCGATGCTTGCGGCCGCGTGCTCGAGCAGCGACGGCACGAGCGGCGGCAGCAACGGCGGCATCAGCCTCGGCAGCGGCGGCTCCACCAACGATCCGGTGTCGCCCGACTTCGCGATCGCCTACGTCAAGCGCACGTTGCCGGTCGCGACCGACCCCAACGCCATCACGCTCGAGGACGACCTGCGCGTGCAGCGCGTCTGGAACGGGCCGGCCGAGGTGTTCGTGCGCGAGAGCGCCAGCCCGAGCGCGCGCGAGAAGAACATCACCGCGTCGATCAGCTGCCCGCTGGCCTCCGACCCGAACCAGGCGTCCGGCCCCGATCACGACGTCCGCGATCTCGACACGTCCTTCGACGGCAAGAAGCTGGTGTTCTCGCTGCGCTGCCGCCCGATCAAGAACGCCAAGGAGTCGCAGCAGCCGCGCTGGACGATCTTCGAGTACGACGTCGCGACCGCCACGGTCCGCCAGGTGATCTCCGACTCGATCGCCGCGGCCCTCGGCCACGACGTCGGGGCGCACTACCTGCCGGACGGCCGCATCGTGTTCTCCTCCTCGCGCCAGCACGACGCGAAGGCGGTGCTGATCGACGAAGGCAAGGCGCAGTTCGCCGCCGGCATCGAGGGCAACCGCAACCTGCCGGCCTTCGTCGTGCACGTCATGAACTCGGACGGCACGGGCATCAAGCAGATCTCCTTCAATACCGGCCACGACCTCGATCCCTCTGTGCTCAACGACGGGCGCGTCGTGTTCACCCGCTGGGACCAGAACTCCGGCGCCGGCATGCACCTGTACGCGATCGACCCGGACGGCGGCGACATGGAGCTGCTGTACGGACGCAACAGCCACGACAGCGGCAACCCGACCACCGCCCAGGGCGGCTCGCTGATCCAGTTCACGCAGGCGCGCGCGCGCCCCGACGGCAAGATCGTGGCGCTGCTGCTGCCGTTCCAGGGGACCGACTTCGGCGGCGACATCGCGCTGATCGACTCGGCCAACTTCGTCGAGAACCTGCAGGCCGTGCTCGGCTACAGCGTGCCGCCCGGCGGCACCGGGCAGGTGCGCATGGTCGTCAACGACGTCGTGACGACGCAGGCGCCGCCCGCAGACCCGAACGCCCCGGCCGGCACGCCGGCGCCGACCGCGCCGCCCTCGCCCGGCGGCCGCTTCTCGAGCGTCTACCCGCTGTGGGACGGCACCAACCGGCTGCTCGTGACCTGGTCGCAATGCCGGCTCCTCGACCAGACGCTGGTGGTCCCCTGCACTTCCGACAACCTGGCGAAGACCGGCGTCGTGCCGGCGCCGACGATCTACAGCATCTGGATCTACGACCCGAGCAACAACACCCAGCTGCCGATCGCCCCGCCGGTCGAGGGCGTGATGTACACCGACGTGGTCGCGTTCCAGCCGCGGCTGCCGACGCCGACGCCGATCCCGGACGCGCAGCCGAGCGCCACCGGCAGCTACACCTTCGGGCTGGCCGCGGAACAGGTCGGCATCCTGGATATAAAGAGTGTGTACGACTTCGACGGCACCGACACGGCGCCGGGCGGGATCGCGGCCGTAAGCGACCCGACCAAGCGGATGGCGAGCGCGACGCGGCCCCGCTACGTGCGCATCGAGAAGGCGGTGAGCCTGCCGGACAAGGAAGTGCTGTCCAACAACGACTTCCCGGCCTTCGCCTTCGGCGCCGCCGGCAACTTCATGCGCGAGATCATCGGCTACGCGCAGGTCGAGCCGGACGGCTCGGTGCGGGTCAAGGTACCGGCGAATATTCCCTTCCAGATCAGCATGCTCGACGCGAACGGCCGGCGCCTCGACGGCACGTTCCCGCGCCACCGGGCATGGCTGCAGATCCGCACCGGCGAGACGGTGGTCTGCAACGGCTGCCACGTGCAGCAGCAGATGCCGCCCTCGAATTCGCACGGCCGCAAGGGCCTGTTCTCGCTGGTGAACACCGGCGTGCCGGTCGCCGGCCAGGCGTTCCCGAACACGGCGCTGCAGGTCACCGACCGCACCGGCGCGATCGTCGCGCCGCCGCGCCAGCCGAATGCGGGCGAGACCATGGCGGAGTACCGCGCGGCGATGCAGGTCACCTGCGTCGACGCCGCCTGTTCCGACCACCCCGGCGTCGACATCGTGTTCCAGGACGTGTGGACGATCACCGGGGTCGGCACGCCGGACCCGACCGTGGTCTGGACCTATGCGCAGCTCGGCACGCCTGCTCCGGTGCGCGCGGACTGCGAGACCAACTGGCAGGGCAACTGCCGGATCACGATCCACTATCCGCTGCACATCGCGCCGCTCTGGACGAGCCCGCGTTCGACGATCACCGCGGTGGACCCGACCACGACGATGCCGTACACGACCTGTACCGGCTGCCACAGCCCGACGACCACGGCCGGCGTGAAGCAGGTGCCCGCCGGTCAGCTGGACCTGTCGAGCTCGCCGGCCTCGACCAACCCCTGCGTGCAGCAGCAGTTCACGTCGTTCTGCCAGCTGCTGTTCCCGCACCCCGAGCTTGACCCTGTTACTATGCAGCCCGTCGTCGTGCCCGGACCGCCGGACCCGGTGACTGGCCTGCCGACGCAGGTCATCGTTCAGGTCAATCCGCCAATGAGCGGCGCGGGAGCAAATGCTTCGGCGGCCTTCTTCAACGAGTTCGTCACCGGCGGCACGCACGCCGGCTGGCTGACCGGGGCCGAGCTGAAGCTGATCTCCGAGTGGCTCGATATCGGCGGCCAGTACTACAACGATCCGTTCGCGATCCCACCTGCCAACTGACCGAATGCGCACAGTCCTGAAGCTAGCCATCTTACTTATTCTGGCCACGGCAGCGGGACTCGCGCATTCGGCAGACCAGGCGCGGCAATACGACCGCGACGCCGGCCATTACGTCGAGGTCGTCGTGGCCGATCCCTACCTCGAGCTGCACACCGGCGCCGGCACCGGCTATCCGGTCGCCCGCGTCGTGCCGCGCGGCGAGAAGATCGAGATACTCTTCCGCCGCACCGACTGGTTCAAGATCCGCGACCAGAACGACCGCGAGGGCTGGGCGTACCGCGATAACATGCGCGAGACGCTGCTCGCGACCGGCGAGAAGCTGCCGATCGAGGACCTGTCGCACCGCGACTTCGACCTCTGGCCGTGGGAGGTCGGTGCGCAGACCGGCAACTTCGGCGGCGGCAACGTCAACAGCCTCTACGTCGGCTATTCGATGAACCCGAACCTGGCCGCCGAGCTCCAGGTGTCGCAGTCGCTCGGCCACTCCGCAAACGGTGAGATCCTGCTGCTCGGGCTGGCGCACTCGCCCCGGCCGGACTGGCGCGTCGCGCCGCTGCTGGAGCTCGGCACCGGCGTGGTGCGGATCCAGCCGAAGGCGACGATCATCTCCCCACCGCAGCGTACCGAACAGCTCGCCTACTACGGCGCAGGCGTCAAATGGTACCTGTCGCGCCGCTTCATCCTGCGCGGTGACTACCGCAGCTACGTGATCTTCACGCGGAGCGACACCAACGAGGACCGGAACGAATGGAAATTAGGCTTCGCGTTCTTCTTCTGATCGCCGCGGCGCTCGCGCTGGGCGGCTGCTCGATGTGGCCCTTCCACAAGAAGGAGCACGCCGAGGAGCTGCCGGTCGAGGCGACGTCGGCCGAGGGCAATGCGCCGTCGGTGGTCGAGCCGCAGGTGACGCGGCGCACGGTGAAGACGCCCAAGATCAAGAACTCCAACTTCGAGATCGGGCCGTACATCGGCACCTACAGCGCCGAGGACTTCGGCGTGAACCCGGTGCTCGGCGCGCGCCTCGTCTACCACATCAGCGAGGACTTCTTCGCGCAGACGCTGATCGGCCGGACGACCGTCGGCAAGACCAGCTACGAGCGCCTGTCCGGCGGCGCGCAGCTGCTGACCGACAGCCAGCGCAAGCTGACCTACTACAGCCTCGACTTCGGCTACAACCTGCTGCCCGGCGAGGTGTTCGTCGGCAACCGGCGCGCGTTCAACTCCGCCCTCTACATGACCGGCGGCGTCGGCGCGACGCACTTCGCCGGCGACAACCGCTTCACGGTCGCGATCGGCGCCGGCTACCGGCTGCTGCTCAACGACTGGCTGGCCGCGCACTTCGACGTGCGCGACAGCATCTTCGACATCGACCTTCTCGGCTCGAACAAGACGACCCACAACCTGGAGACCGGTCTTGGGGTGACCGTCTTCTTCTGACCTGGCCCGCACCGCCAACGGAGATCCTGTATGACCCTGAAATCCCTGTGCATGGCGATCGCCCTAGCGACCGGCGCAACCGGCCCGATCGCCGCGATGGCGGCCGATGCGATCGGCCAGCCGGCGCCGGCGTTCAACCTGCCGCTGCGCGGCGGCAGCGCGCCGCTCGGACTCGACAAACTGCGCGGCCAGGTGGTGATGGTCAACTTCTGGGCATCGTGGTGCGAGCCGTGCCGCAAGGAGTTCCCGCTGCTCGACCAGATCTACAAGAAGTACAAGGCCGCCGGCTTCACTCTGGTCGGGGTCAACGTCGAGCCCGAGGCCAAGGACGCCGAGAGCTTCATCGCCAAGACGCCGGTCACGTTCCCGATCGTGTTCGACAAGGACAGCGTGGTCAGCAAGCAGTACCACGTCTCGGGCATGCCGACGACGGTGCTGATCGACCGCAAGGGCGTGCTGCGCTGGGTGCACCGCAGCTACGTCCCGGGCGACGAGAACGAGTACCTGAACCAGGTCCGCTCGGTACTGATGGAGAAGTAGCGATGAAGACTCTGAGCCTGCTCGTGCTGCTCGCCGTGGTAGCGATGACCTCCGCGTGCGGACAGATCCAGCCCTGGGTCAAGCCCTACGAGCGCGAGCGGCTGGCGGACCGCGTGATGGCCTGGGACCGCGACCCGATCGCGACCGGCTACATCACGCACGTCCGCGAGAACCGCGAGGGCGCGCGCGGCGGCACCGGCGAGACCGGCGGCGGCTGCGGCTGCAACTGACGGCGACGGCGCGCACGGATCCCCTGGACATGCTCTGCAACATCACGCCCCTTCGCCTCGCCGCCGCGGCCCTCGCCTGCCTGGCGGCCGCGAGCGCGCTCGCCGACGTTCTGCCGGAGGACCGCGCCGACGCCAGCTGGCGCACCTACGACGGCGGCGGCCTCAAGGTCGAGGGCCCGGCCGTGCTGGTGCGCAAGGGCTTCGAGGACACGGTGTCGGTCAGCGCCGGCTACCTCGTCGACCGGGTCAGCGGCGCCTCGATCGACATGGTCATGCTCGGCGCGAGCCCGCTGCATGAGGTGCGCAAGCAGAAGCAGCTTGGCGTCGACTACCTGTACGGCAAGACGACCTACAGCGCCGGCATCCAGGAGAGCATCGAGAACGACTACGACTCGAGCACGCTGAACGTCGCGATCTCGCAGAGCATGTTCGGCGACCTGACCACGGTGACGATCGGCGTCAGCCGCGGCTGGGACATCGTCACGAAGGTCATCAACGCCGCCGGCCAGAAGGACCCGAACTTCCGCAAGCGCGCCGACCGCAAGACCTGGTCGCTCGGCGTCTCGCAGATCCTGACGCGCAACTGGCTGGCCGGATTCGACTACGAGGCGATCACCGAGCAGGGCTACCTGCAGAACCCGTACCGCGCGATCCGCTACCTGGCCGCGCCGGGCTCGCCGATCTACCTGACCGGTCCCGAGACCTATCCCGGCACCCGCACCAGCAATGCGGCCGCGGCGCGGCTGAAGTACTACCTGCCGTGGCGCGCCTCGCTGACCGGCCGGTACCGCTACTTCTTCGACACCTGGGACATCCACGCCCACACCTTCGAGCTCGACTACACGCAGCCGTTCCTCGACGACAGCTTCATCGCCGACCTGACCTACCGCTACTACACGCAGAACTCGGCCTCGTTCTACTCGGACCTGTTCCAGTATGCGAACCAGCAGAACTACATGGCACGCGACAAGGAGCTGGCCGCGCAGGACAACAACGCGGTCGGCGCGGCGCTGTCGTACGACTTCCTGAAGTCGAAGCACTGGGTGCTGAAGAAGGCTTCCGGCTCCCTGCACTACGACTACATCATGTACAAGTTCAGGGACTTCCGCGACGCCACCCAGCGCCAGCTGCCGGCCGGCACCGAGCCGATGTACCACTACAACGCGAGCGTCGTGCAGGCCTTCTTCTCGATCTGGTTCTGAGGCGGCGCCCCGCTCCGCTCCGCCCCGCGCCGCCCCGCGCCGCTCAGTGCGGCGGCGTGAGGCCCTTCGTGTACCAGACCTTGCCGTTCTTATCGACGACCACGGCATCCATTTCCGGATGCTGCTCGATCAGCCGGATGCCCTCCACCGGCCCCTTGATGAACACGCCCTTCGACCAGCCCTCGGTATCGGTCGCCGTCGGCCCGATGATCGTGACGGAGCGGACCTCGTGCGGGCTGCGCCCGGTCTTCGGGTCGATGATGTGGTGGTAGCGCACCCCGCCCTCGTCGAAGTAGCGCTCGTAGTCTCCCGACGTCGAGACGCCGACGTCGCTGAGCGGCATCGTCAGCACCACC
>DATKOP010000008.1:0-8607 GCA_035524595.1 Steroidobacteraceae bacterium
CCCTGCCGGTCGGTGATCGACAGCACCACCGCCTGCGTCGGCGCGAGCCACGGCGGGAAGCGCCCGGCGTGGTGCTCGATCAGGATCGCGATGAAGCGCTCGAAGGAGCCGAGGATCGCCCGGTGCAGCATCACGGGCGCCTTGCGGCTGCCGTCCTCGGCGACGTACTCGGCGCCGAGGCGCTCCGGCAGCACGAAGTCGACCTGGAACGTCCCGCACTGCCAGTCGCGGCCGATCGCGTCCTTGAGCACGAACTCGAGCTTGGGTCCGTAGAAGGCGCCCTCGCCCGGGTTCAGCGTGTACTCGAGGCCGGCCGCCTCGACGCCGGACCTGAGCGCGCCCTCGGCGCGGTCCCAGGTCTCGTCGGAGCCGGCGCGCTTCCCCGGCCGGTCCGAGAACTTGACGCGCACGTCCGTGAAGCCGAAGTCGGCGTAGACGCTCTGCAGCAGGCGGCAGAACGCGACCGTCTCGGCGTTGATCTGCTCGGGCGTGCAGAAGATGTGCGCGTCGTCCTGGGTGAAGGCCCGCACCCGCATGAGCCCGTGCAGCGCGCCGGAGGGCTCGTTGCGGTGGCAGGCGCCGAACTCGGCGAGCCGCAGCGGCAGGTCGCGGTAGCTCTTCATGCCCTGCCTGAAGATCTGGATGTGGCCGGGGCAGTTCATCGGCTTCACCGCGAGCACGCGGTTCTCGGACTCGGCGATGAACATGAGGTCGCGGTAGTTGTCCCAGTGGCCGGAGCGCTCCCAGAGCGTGCGGTCGAGGAGCTGCGGGCTCTTGACCTCGAGGTAGCCGGCCGCCTCGAGGCGGCCGCGCAGGTAGCGCTCGATCTCGCGCCACAGCGTCCAGCCGGGCGGGTGCCAGAAGGCGCTGCCGACCGCCTCCTCCTGCTGGTGGAAGAGGTCGAGCTCGCGGCCGATGCGGCGGTGGTCGCGCTTCTCGGCCTCCTCGAGCCGGGTCAGGTAGTCCTTGAGCTCCTGCTCGTTGCGCCAGGCCGTGCCGTAGACCCGCTGCAGCATCTCGTTGCGCGAGTCCCCGCGCCAGTAGGCGCCGGCGAGCTTCATCAGCTTGAAGGCCCTGAGCTTGCCGGTCGAGGGCACGTGCGGGCCGCGGCAGAGGTCGAGCCAGTCGCCCTGGCCGTAGAGGCTGATGTCCTCGCCGGCCGGGATGGCGGCGATGATCTCGGCCTTGTAGTGCTCGCCGAGCCCCTGGAAGAGCGCGACCGCCTCGTCGCGCGGCATCACGCGCCGCGTCACCGGCAGGTCGGCCTTCGCGAGCTCGCGCATCCGCGCCTCGAACTTCGCGAGGTCCTCGGGCGTGAACGGCCGCTCGAAGGCGAAGTCGTAGTAGAAGCCGTCCTCGATGACCGGCCCGATCGTGACCTGGGCGCTCGGGTAGATCGACTGCACCGCCTGCGCAAGCAAATGCGCGGTCGAATGGCGGATGATCTCGAGCGCCGCCGGGTCCTTGTCGGTGACGATCGCGACCGTCGCGTCGCGCTCGATGCGGAACGAGGTGTCGACCAGCCTGCCGTCGACGCGGCCGGCGAGCGCGGCCTTGGCGAGCCCCGCGCCGATGCTGGCCGCGAGCTCCGCCACCGTCACCGGCTGGTCGAAGCGGCGCTGGCTGCCGTCGGGAAGGGTAATCACGGGCATGGAATCGGGCCTGTCGCGAAAAGCCCAGCACTTTACCAAATCACGGGCGCCGGACGGGGCTTCGCTGCGACCGCCGCGCGGCCACCGCAGCCGCCGCGCCCGGGCACTCGGCGCGGCGCGCCGGCTAGCAAAGTCAACCACTTAGGCGCGACTTCGACACGCGCTGTGACGGTGGGCCGCGGGCGCGGCGGGGCGGCGCCTCACCGCCCGGCGCCGCTCGCGCATCAACGCAGCCTGAGGCGCTCGCCGTAGCCGGTGAGTTCGAGGTAGCCGCGACCGACGAGCTGCCCGTCGCGGCGCGCCTCGACCGCACCTTCCCAGTACACCGCACCGGTGGTCGGACGCGAGTCGCTCTCCTGGTCGTCCATGAGCGGTGCGAGCGCGAGCGCGCCGTCGCCCGCCCGCACCTGCCACTCGACCGGGTAGTCGATCAGGGTGCGCGGCGAGCGCCAGCGCCGCCCGGGCGTGAAGCCGATCTCGGCGGGCGCGAGCACCCGCACGCGACCGTCGGCAGTGCGCAGCGTGCCGCCGGCCCAGCGCGCCCTGCCCTGCGCGTCGCGGATCCGAAAGGCCATCAGCGCCCCGCCATCGTCGAGGTTGAGCCCGATCCAGTCCCAGCCGACCGCCTGCGCGTCGAGGTAGGCGCTCGACCACTCGTGGTCGAGCCAGGCCCGGCCGCTGACGCGCTCGGGCTTGCCGGCGCGCGCGAGCGTGCCCGCGACGGTGAGCTGCGGGATGCTGTAGTAGAGGCTTGCCGAACCGGGCGCCGGCCCCTTCTGGCTGTAGCCGCCGTCGCCGTTCAGGAGCGCGGGTCCCGTCGGCTCGAGCCTGAGCTCGAAGCCGAAGTCCTCGGCCCGCACCGCGGTCACGAACGCCGCGCCCGCGGCGCGCAGCGACCAGTCGCCGAGGTGCACGTCGGTGCGCCCGGCGGCGGCCTCGGCGAGCCCGAAGCCCGCGCGGCGGATCCGCTGGTCGTGCCACAGCCGGCCGCGCCGCGGGTCGCTGACGGCGGCGTGCGCGATCAGCACCGCGCGCGGCGCGAAGGCGCTCGGGTTCTCGGTCTCGAGCGTCGGCCGCGTGCGAAAGAACGTCACCTGAAAGCCGAGCGGCTCGCCGCCCGCGGTCGCGAGCCAGCCGGTCACGTACCACCACTCGGTGTGAAACTCCGGGTGCGACCCGGCATCGGCCGGAAGCGAGACCCGCGCCCCCGGCGTGACCTCGGGATAGCCGGCGGCGCCGAGCGTCGCGGCCAGGGCGAGCGCGAGCGCCGCGAGCCGCGACGCGCAGCGGCGCGCGCTCACCAGTCCTCCCGCACGGCGCGCACCGCCGACTCCGAGGTCGCGACCCGCCCGGCGAGGCCCGCGGTCAGCGCGGCGGCGGCCACCAGCGCCGCCGCGGTCAGCGCGAGCTGCCCGGCCGGCACCCGGTAGTCGAGGCTCCAGTGGAAGGACTGGCGGTTGACGACGTACACGAGCACCAGGCTCAACGCGACGCCGACCGCGAGCCCGTAGAGCGCGCCGAGCGCGCCCAGCACCGCGCCCTCCCCGGACAGCATCGCGAGCACGTCGCGGCGCCGCAGGCCGAGGTGGCGCAGCATGCCGAACTCGGCGCGCCGCGCGAGCGACTGCATCGCGAACGCGAGCCCGACGCCGAGCAGGCCGATGGCGACCGCGACCGCCTCGAGCGCGTAGGTGATCAGGAACGCGCGGTCGAAGGCCGCGAGCGCGCGGCGCTTCAGGGCGCCGGCCTCGACGAGCTGCAGCGCATCGTCGGCGCCGAGGAGCGCGCGGACCCGCGATGACACCGTCGCCGCGTCGGCGCGCGGCGCGAGCCAGAGCGAGCCCTCGGTGTAGCGGACCTCGCCCGCGAGCGCCTCGTAGACCCCGCGCTCGATCGCGAGCGCGCCGGCGCTTCGCGCGTAGTCGCGCCAGATGCCGGCGACGAAGAAGCGCCGCGGCGCACCCGCGATCGGCAGCGCCACGACCTGCCCGGGACGGTAGCCGTACAGGTCGCGCACCGCCTCCGAGGCGTACACCTCCGGCAGGCCGGGGTTCGGCGCGGCGGCGCGGGCGACGAGCGGCAGCGCGGCGGAGGAACCCGCGAGCGGCCGCGCGATCAGCGCAACGAGCGGCTGCTCGGGCGCGAGCGAAACCTGCGTCAGGCGCCTGAGCTCGAGCCTCGCGACGCCCTCGAGCGCCGCGAGCCGGGCGGCCGCGGCCGGCGTCAGGTAGGCGGTGTCGCTGCCGGCCGCCGCGCGGAAATAGAGGTCCGCAGGCAGCACCTCGCCGAGCCAGCGCTCGAAGGAGTCGCGGAACGAGTGCACCATGATCGCCATCGCGACCATCAGGCTGAAGCTGACGACGATCGCCGCGAGGCTGACCGCCGACTGCGCGACCGCGCCGTTCAGCTGCGCGAGCGCGAGCGCCGGTACCGGCCGGCGCGCGCCGAGGCGCGCCAGCACGCCGCCGGCGAACGCGGGCACGAGGCGCACCGCGGCGAAGAGCAGCAGCGCGATCGACGCGTAGCCGAAGAGCGGCAGCCCGCGCACCGGCGGCCCGAGCGCGAGTGCGACTCCCGCGAGCGCCGCGCCGACGGCGAGCGGCAGGCGCCGGCGTGCCGGCGCGAGCGCCTCGTCGTCGCCCGCCCTGAGCGCGCGTGCCGGCGCGACCGCGGCCGCCGCCCGCGCCGGTCCCCAGGCGCCGGCCACCGAGACGAGCGCGCCGAGCGCGACGAACGCGCCGAGCACGGCGGGGCCCGCGGCCACCGCCGCCTGCTCGCCGTCGAAGAAGCCGGCGCCGAGGTCGCCGCCGATCGCGCCCAGCACGAGGCGCGCGACCGCGACGCCGAGCAGGGCGCCGAGCGCTCCGCCCGCGGTGCCGACCAGCGCGCCCTCGGCGATCAGCGCCAGCCGAAGCTCGGCGCGCGTCGCGCCGAGCGCGCGCAAGAGCGCGAACTGCGGCCGCCGCCGCCGGACCGCGAGCGCCTGGGTCGCGTAGACGAGGAACGCGCCGGTGAGGAGCGCAACCAGCGCCAGCATGTCGAGGTTGACGCGGTAGGCGCGCGACAGGCTCGCGCCGCGCGCCTCGGCGATCTCGGGCGTCACCGCCGCGACGCCGGCCGGCAGCGCGAGGCCCGCGCCGAAGCGCGCGGCGTCGACGCCGGGCCGCAGCCTGAGGTCGAGCCGCGACAGCCGCCCGAGCGCACCGAGCGTCCACTGCGCGGCGCCGATGTCCATGAGCCCGAGCCGGCGCCCGTAGGCGGACTCCGGCAGCACCGCCACTACCTCGAGCGTGCGCCGCTCGGCGCCGACCTGCACCTGGAGCGTGCCGCCCGCCGCGACGCTGAGGCTCTCGGCGGCGCGCGCCGAGAGCGCGATCGCCGTCGGCGCAAGCAGCGGCACGAAGTTGCCGACCAGGTCGCCGTACAGCGCCGGCTGCAGCGTCCCGGCGAGGAGCGGATCGACGCCGAGCACCGGCAGCGTGCCGCCGCCCGCGAGCGACACCTCGCGCTCGAGGACCGGGCTCGCGATCGCGACCTGCGGCAGCGCCGCGAGCCGCGCGTAGAGCGCCTCGTCGAAGCCCTCGCGGCCGCCGCGCACCACGAGGTCGGCGCTGCCCACGAGCTGGCGCGTCGCCCGGCCGAACTCGGCGAGCGCGCTCTCGTTGACGAGGTACACGGCGGCGGCGAGCGCGACGCCGAGCGCGATCGCGCCGACCGCGACCAGCAGCCTGAGCGGCCGGTCGCGCAGCTGCGCCGCGAACACCGCGAGCGCGACCCGCGCGGGGCCCGCGCCGATCATCCGCCGGCGGCGAGGGCCTTGAGCCCCCGGCCGTCGAACTCGTAGGCGCGGTCGGCGGTCGCCGCCGCGGCGCGCGAGTGCGTGATCAAGAGGCCACCGCCGCCGTGGCTCTTGACCTGCGCGCGCAGCAGCGCGAGCACCTGCGCCGCGGTGCGCGGGTCGAGGTTGCCGGTCGGCTCGTCCGCGAGCAGCAGGCGCGGCCGGTGGATGAGCGCGCGCGCGATCGCGACCCGCTGCAGCTCGCCGCCTGAGAGCTCGCGCGGCAGCCGCTCGCCGCTGCCCCCGAGCCCGACGTCGGCCAGCATCGCGGCGACCCGCGCCGCGGCCTCCCCGGGCGCGCAGCCGTTGAGCGCGAGCGGCAGGCCGACGTTGCGCGCGACCGACAGGTACGGCAGCACGTGGAAGGCCTGGAACACGAAGCCCATCGACTCGCGCCGAAGGCGGGTCAGCGCGTCGTCGTCGAGCGCGGTGAGCTCGCGGCCATCGAGCCGGATCGAGCCCGCGTCCGGACGGTCGAGGCCGGCGATCACGTTCAGGAGCGTCGACTTGCCGACGCCGGACTCGCCCATGATCGCGAGGTACTCGCCGGCGGCGAGCGCGAAGCTGAGGCCGTCGAGCACCGGCGGGCGGTCGGGGCGGAAGCGGCGCGCGACGCGCTCCAGTTCGAGGAGCGGTGCGTCCATCTAGGGCGCCGGCGGCGGGATGAAGTAGAGGTCGATGGTCTTGCCGACGCGCTCGCGCGGCTGATAGGGCGCGAGCCAGTCGAAGTGGCGCGGCGCCTCCGCCCGCGCGAGCGCGCTGACCGCGACCCAGCCGCTCGCGCGCTCGTCGGGCTTCAGGAGCTGGTACGGCGGCAGCCCCTCGCGCGCGAGGTCCGCGGACCCCGAGTACGCGAGCGCGACCGACGGCACGCCGAGCGCGTGCAGGCGCGCGATCAGGCGCTTCAGGTCCTGGCCCCAGTCGAGGTCGGAGTCGACGACCACGTGCTCGGGGTCGGCCACCAGCACGTTGAAGTAGGCGAGGTAGTCCGGCCAGGCGCGCCACAGGGTCGTGGCCTGCATCAGCACGAGGGCGCCGAGCACCGCCGCGACCAGCAAGTTGCGCAGGCGGCCGGGCGAGCGCAGCCGCTCGGCGCGCTCCTGCACGAGCGTGTACGCGGCGCCGATCGCGAGCAGCGGGTAGAGCACGATCACGTGGCGCACGCCGATGTTGATGTGGCTGAAGGCGCTCGCGAAACTCATCAGCGCGACGAAGATCGCGGGCAGCGCGAGCCGGCGCGCATCGCGCTCACGCCAGCCGTCGCGCACCAGCATCAGGAGGCCCGCGACGCCCAGCACCTGCAGCGGCAGCGGCGTCTTGGCGGCGAGCGCGACCAGGTAGAAGTACCACCAGCCGTTCAGGCGTTCCTCGCCGAGGAGGTAGGAGAGGTGCCCGGTGTCGTTGTGGACGGTCACGGCCTCGATGCCGCCGAGGTACCACTGCAAGGCCTGCGGCACCCGCACCTGCGCGAACAGCGAGTAGGCCCAGTCGTGCAGCGTGCCGCGGTCGCCGAACAGCCACCAGAGCGCCTGATTGAACTTGTGGGTCTGGTCGGTCAGGTACACGAAGCGCCCGCCGTAGGCGAGCGTCAGCACCGCGCCGATGCCGAGCGCGGCGAGCGCCGCGCCGCCGACCCAGGTCGCGGGCGGCACGGGCGGCGCGGCATCCGCCCTGCCCTCGCGCTCCCAGCGGCGCAGCAGCAAGAGCACCAGCGCGCCGATGCCGCAGAACGGCAGCGCCGACAGCTTGGTGCCGAATGCGAGCCCGAGCGCGAGCCCGAGCCAGAGCGCGGCGCGCCAGCGCCCGGTCTCGAGCCAGCGCAGCGTCGCATAGAGCGCGAGCAGGCAGGTGGCCGCGGCCGGCACGTCGAGCGTCGCGAGCGCGCCGTGGCCGAGGATCACCGGCGTCGTCGCGGCGAAGGCGGCGCCCACGAGCGCGCCCCAGGGCCCTAGCACCGTGCGGCCCCAGACGTAGGTCATGACCACGAGCAGCGCGAGGAACGGCAGCGCCCCGGCACGCGCCAGCGTCAGGTACTCGGCGTAGTGGCCGCTGCCGTACAGGATCGCGAGCCCCTCGGGCTTGCCGTCCGGCGGCGGCTTGCCCTGCGAGCGGGCGCCGGCGAGGTACGGGCCCAGCGCGAGCGCGAGCCGCGCGAGCGGCGGGTGCTGGATGTCGTAGACGTACTGGCCGCGGTCAAGGAGCGAGAGGCCGGCGGCCAGGTGCTCGGGCTCGTCCCAGGTCTGGTCGAAGGTGCTCCAGGTGGACGCCGCGAGCCCGAGCGCGAGCAGCACGACGAGCGTGAGCGCGATCGGCAGCAACGGGCGGGCGCGAACGGACTCGGACATGCGGGGCCACTGGCTGGGCGAGTGCCCATGATAGCGAGCCGGGGGTGATCGCCCACGCAATAATGTCTATCCTTCGCGCCGATGGAAGCCTTCCTCGTCTCGGCGGGTGTGGTCGCGCTCGCCGAGATCGGCGACAAGACGCAGCTGCTCGCCTTCGTGCTCGCCGCCCGCTTCCGCCGCCCGCTGCCGATCATCGCCGGCATCCTGTGCGCGACGATCGTCAACCACTCGCTCGCCGGCGCCGCCGGCCAGTGGCTGATCCGCGCGCTGGGACCGGAGCTGATGCGCTGGGTGCTCGGCCTGTCGTTCTTCGCGATGGCGGTCTGGGTCCTGATCCCGGACCGGCTCGACGAGGCCGAGGCACGCACGGCGACGCGCTACGGCGCCTTCGGCACGACGGTGATCGCGTTCTTCCTCGCCGAGATGGGCGACAAGACCCAGATCGCGACCGTCGCGCTCGCGGCCAAGTACGGCTCGGTCTACGCGGTGATCGCCGGCACGACGGCCGGCATGCTGCTCGCCGACGTGCCGGCGGTGCTGGTCAGCGACCGCCTCGCGGGGCGGCTGCCGACCCGGCTCGTGCACTCGATCGGGGCGGCGATCTTCGCGGCGCTCGGGGTCGCGGTGTTCGCGGGCGGCACCCCCCGGTTGCTGGGATAGCCCGGGTCCAGTATTCTCCGGCGCCTCCGCAAGGGCGGGCGCGTAGCTCAGCGGTAGAGCACTTCCTTGACATGGAAGGGGTCACAGGTTCGATCCCTGTCGCGCCCACCAA
>DATKOP010000009.1:0-15837 GCA_035524595.1 Steroidobacteraceae bacterium
AGCGCCTGGCGCGCGGCGGCGATCTCGTCGGCGCCGAGCGGCGCGCCGTGCGTCGCCTCGGTGCCCTGTTTGTTCGGCGCACCGTAGCCGATGATCGTCTTGCAGCAGATCAGCGTGGGCTTGCCGGTCTCCTTGCGGGCCTTGCGGATCGCGCGCGTGACGGCCTCGGAGTCGTGGCCGTCCACGTTTCGGATCACCTGCCAGCCATAGGCCTCGAAGCGCTTGGGCGTGTCGTCGGTGAACCAGGCCTGCACGTGGCCGTCGATCGAGATGCCGTTGTCGTCGTAGAAGCAGATCAGCTTGCCGAGGCCGAGCGTGCCCGCCAGCGAGCACGCCTCGTGCGAGATGCCCTCCATCAGGCAGCCGTCGCCGAGGAATACGTAGGTGTGGTGGTCGACGAGCGTGAAGCCCGGCTGGTTGAAGGTCGCCGCGAGCACCCGCTCGGCGAGCGCCATGCCGACCGCGTTGGCGAGCCCCTGCCCGAGCGGGCCGGTGGTGGTCTCGATGCCGAGCGCCGGCTCGCGCTCCGGGTGGCCGGGCGTGTGCGAACCGAGCTGGCGGAAGCGACGCAGCTCCGCGATCGGCAGCGGGTAGCCCGTGAGGTGCAGCAGCGCGTACAGCAGCATCGAGCCGTGGCCGTTCGAGAGCACGAAGCGGTCGCGGTCCGGCCAGCCGGGGTTGCCCGGGTTGTGCTTGAGGAAATCGCGCCACAGGACCTCGGCGATATCCGCCATGCCCATCGGCATGCCCGGGTGGCCGGAGTTGGCCTGCTGGACCGCGTCCATGCTGAGGGCACGAAGGGCGTTGGCGAGCTGCCGGCGGTTTTGCATCGGCCGTTCCATGACGGGGACGAGAAGCCGCCTATTGTCCAACACCCACATGACAGGGGCAACGTCCGGCGTCGCCTTGGTATACTTCGGCGGTTACACGGCCGGAGGCGCCGCGCGGCGCTTGTTACCCCGATGGCGTCCAGCAGTTACCTGTTCACGTCCGAATCCGTCTCCGAGGGCCACCCCGACAAGGTCGCCGACCAGATCTCGGACGCCGTGCTCGATGCGATCCTCGCCAAGGACAAGCGCGCCCGCGTCGCCTGCGAGACGCTGGTCAAGACCGGCTGCGTGGTGGTGGCCGGCGAGATCACCACCAGCGCGTGGGTCGACCTCGAGGCGCTCGTGCGGCGCACCGTGCTCAGGATCGGCTACGACGACTCGGACATGGGTTTCGACGGCGCGAGCTGCGCGGTGATCAACATCATCGGCAAGCAGTCGCCGGACATCGCCCAGGGCGTCGACCGCAAGGACCCGCGCAGGCAGGGCGCCGGCGACCAGGGCCTGATGTTCGGCTACGCGAGCAACGAGACCGACGTGCTGATGCCGGCACCGATCACCTATGCCCACCGCCTGGTCAAGCGCCAGGCCGAGGTGCGCCGCGGCCGCAAGCTGCCCTGGCTGCGTCCGGACGCGAAGAGCCAGATCACCTTCCGCTACGAGCACGACCGTCCGGTCGGCATCGAGGCGGTGGTGCTGTCGACGCAGCACGGGCCGGAGATCGGCCAGCGCAAGCTGCGCGAAGCGGTGCTCGAGGAGATCATCCTGCCGGTGCTGCCGAAGCGCTGGATCGACAAGCGCACCAGGTTCCACATCAATCCGACCGGCAAGTTCGTCATCGGCGGCCCGGTGGGCGACTGCGGTCTCACCGGCCGCAAGATCATCGTCGACACCTACGGCGGCTTCGCGCGCCATGGCGGCGGCGCGTTCTCCGGCAAGGACCCCTCGAAGGTCGACCGCTCGGCGGCCTACGCGGCGCGCTACGTCGCCAAGAACATCGTCGCCGCCGGCCTCGCCGAGCGCTGCGAGGTGCAGGTGTCGTACGCGATCGGCGTCGCCGAGCCGACCTCGGTGATGGTCGAGACCTTCGGCACCGGCAAGCTGTCGCGCGAGCGGCTGACCCGGCTCGTGCGGCGGCACTTCGACCTGACGCCGTACGGCCTGCGCCAGATGCTCGACCTCGCGCGGCCGATCTACGAGGCCACGGCGGCGTACGGCCACTTCGGCCGCACCGAGCACGAGTTCAGCTGGGAGCGCACCGACAAGGCGCGCGCCCTGAAGGCGGACGCCCGCTAGCGGCCCCGATCCACACCGCCCGCCGAGGGGCGCTGCAGCGGGCCCGGGGCAGAGCCGCCCGGGGGTCCGTCAGGCTCGGCGGGACGGTCGACCAGGCAACGGCGCCCATTCCTTCTCCGAGGAGAGAACGAATGAGCGCTGCACTGAAACTGAAGAACGACTTCCGCGTCGCGGACCTGAAGCTCGCCGACTGGGGCCGCAAGGAAATCGCGATCGCCGAGACCGAGATGCCGGGACTGATGGCGGTGCGCGAGCAGTACGCGGCCCGCCAGCCGCTCAAGGGCGCGCGCGTCGCCGGCTCGCTGCACATGACGATCCAGACCGCGGTGCTGATCGAGACGCTGAAGGCGCTCGGCGCCGACGTGCGCTGGGCGTCGTGCAACATCTTCTCGACCCAGGACCACGCGGCCGCGGCGATCGTCGAGGCCGGCACGCCCGTGTTCGCCTACAAGGGCGAGTCGCTGACCGAGTACTGGGAGTACACGCACCGGATCTTCGAGTGGGGCGACGGCGGCACGCCGAACATGATCCTCGACGACGGCGGCGACGCGACGCTGCTCGTGCACCTCGGGCTCAGGGCGGAGTCCGATGCGGCGGTGATCGCCAAGCCGGCCAACGAGGAGGAACAGGCGCTCTACGCCTCGATCGCGCAGCGCCTGCAGGCGAAGCCGGGCTTCTACGCGGCGATCGCCCGCAACATCCGCGGCGTCACCGAGGAGACCACCACCGGCGTGCACCGCCTCTACCAGATGGAGAGGGAGGGCCGGCTGCTGTTCCCGGCGATCAACGTCAACGACTCGGTCACGAAGTCCAAGTTCGACAACCTCTACGGCTGCCGCGAGTCTCTGGTGGATGCGATCAAGCGCGCCACCGACGTCATGATCGCCGGCAAGGTCGCCGTGGTCGCCGGCTACGGCGACGTCGGCAAGGGCAGCGCCGAGGCGCTCAAGGCGCTGTCGGCACAGGTCTGGGTCACCGAGATCGATCCGATCTGCGCGCTGCAGGCGGCGATGGACGGCTACCGCGTGGTGACGATGGATTACGCGGCCGACAAGGCCGACATCTTCGTCACCGCGACCGGCAACCTGCGGGTCATCGCGCTTGGCCACATGCAGCGCATGAAGCACAACGCGATCGTCTGCAACATCGGCCACTTCGACTCGGAGATCGACATCGCCAGCCTGGCGCAGTGCCGCTGGGAGGAGATCAAGCCGCAGGTGGACCACGTGGTATTCCCGGACGGCAAGCGCATCATCGTGCTCGCCAAGGGGCGGCTCGTGAACCTCGGCTGCGGCACGGGCCACCCCTCGTTCGTGATGTCGAACTCGTTCTCGAACCAGACGCTGGCGCAGATCGAGCTCTGGCTGCACAACGCCCGCTACGAGAAGAAGGTGTACACGCTGCCGAAGCAGCTCGACGAGCACGTCGCGCGGCTACACCTCGGCAAGATCGGCGCCGAGCTGACGCGGCTGACCGCCGAGCAGGCGGCCTACATCGGCGTGCCGGTCGAAGGACCCTACAAGGCCGCGCACTACCGCTACTGAGGCGGGCGCGGCGCCGGGCGACCCGGCCCGGCGCCGCGCCGGCCGGCAGCGGGAACCACTGCGCCCGCCGGCGATCCAATGCAACTGTGCGGCGCATCATCCGTGCTGCGGCCCGCCCGCGACGGGGTTCACCCTTGGGGCCGGCGGCGCCTTGTTATGCTGCCGTGCCCAATGACTGCGCAAAGCGGACCTACGTCACGGAAGCTCTTGTGAGCCGCGCCCCGACCCGCATCGTCCAGTTCACCGACCTGCATCTGTATGGTGCGGCGGACGGCCGTCTGCGCGGAGTCGCCACGCTGCCGGCGCTCGAGGCGGCGCTCGCGACCGCAAGGGCGCGCGAGGCGCCGTGGGCGGCGCTGCTGCTGACCGGCGACCTGGTGCAGGATGACCCGGCCGGCTACCAGCACGTGCGGCGCCTGTTCGGCGGCTCGGCAGTGCCGGTGTACTGCATTCCGGGCAACCACGACGAGCAGGGTCCGCTGCGCGCGGCGCTCGCGGCCGCGCCGTTCCAGGTCTGCGGCACCGCAGAGCACGGCGAGTGGCTGCTGGTGATGCTCGACTCCTACCAGCACGGCATGGCGGCCGGCCGGCTCGCGGCGAGCGAGCTCGCGCGGCTCGACGCGGCGCTCGCGGCCCGCCCCGATCGCCACGCGCTCGTCTGCCTGCATCACCACCCGATCGCGGCCGGCAGCCGCTGGCTCGACACCGTCGGCCTCGAGAACAGCGCGGCGCTGTTCGAGGTGCTCGACCGCCATCGCAACGTGCGCGTGCTGCTGTGGGGCCACGTGCACCAGTGCTACGACGGCGAGCGCCGCGGCGTGCGGCTGCTCGCGACGCCGTCCACCTGCGCGCAGTTCAAGCCCGGCTCCGACAACTTCGCCGTCGACCAGCGCCCGCCCGGCTACCGCTGGCTCGAGCTGCACGACGACGGGCGGGTCGAGAGCGCCGTCGTCTGGGTCGAGAGCGCGGCCGCCGCCGCGGGCACGTCGCCGGCGCGCGTCTCAGCCGGCTAGAGCTCGACCATCTCGAAGTCGTCCTTGCTGGCCCCGCAGTCGGGGCAGCTCCAGTCCGCCGGCACGTCGCTCCAGCGCGTGCCGGGCGGAACGCCGCGCTGCGGATCGCCCTCCGCCTCGTCGTAGACGTGGCCGCAGATCACGCAGATCCACGTCTTCAGCCCCTCGGTCATGGTGTTGTTCATCTGTTCGTCCGCTATTTCGACGGATACCGTCGATGCGCGCCGCGCCGTACACTCTCTGCATCGGAGGTGCCCGTGCCCAGCTCACACGAACTTTATCAGGAAGCCTGCCGCTACATCCCGGGCGGCGTGAACTCGCCGGTCCGCGCGTTCCGCAGCGTCGGCGGCGAGCCGGTGTTCTTCCAGAAGGCGCAGGGACCGTTCGCATGGTCGGCCGACGGCGAGCGCTACATCGACTACGTCGGCTCGTGGGGCCCGGCGATCCTCGGCCACGCGCACCCGCAGGTGATCCGCGCCGTGCAGACCGCCGCCGCCGACGGCCTGTCCTTCGGCGCGCCGACGCCGATCGAGACCGAGGTGGCGCGCCTGATCTGCCGGCTGGTGCCGTCGATCGAGCTGGTGCGCATGGTGAGCTCGGGCACCGAGGCGACGATGAGCGCGATCCGCCTCGCGCGCGGCTACACCGGCCGCGACCGGATCATCAAGTTCGAGGGCTGCTACCACGGCCATTCCGACTCGCTGCTGGTCAAGGCGGGCTCGGGGCTCCTGACGCAGGGCGTGCCGACCTCGGCCGGCGTGCCGGCGGCGATGGCGGCGCACACGCTGACGCTCGGCTACAACGACATCGGCCAGGTGCGCGAGGCGTTCCGCAGCTACGGCGGCGAGATCGCCTGCGTGATCGTCGAGCCGGTGGCCGGCAACATGAACTGCATCCCGCCGGCGGCCGGCTTCCTCGAGGCGCTGCGCGAGGAATGCACCCGCCACGGCGCGGTGCTGATCTTCGACGAGGTGATGACCGGCTTTCGGGTCGCGCTCGGCGGCGCGCAGGCGCTGTACGGCGTCCGCCCCGACCTGACCACGCTCGGCAAGATCGTCGGCGGCGGCATGCCGGTCGGCGCCTTCGGCGGACGCCGCGACATCATGGAGCGCATCGCGCCGCTCGGCCCCGTCTACCAGGCCGGCACGCTGTCGGGCAACCCGGTCGCGATGGCCGCCGGCCTCGCGACGCTCGAGCTGATCCAGGCGCCGGGCTTCCACGAGCGGCTTGCCGCCGCGACCGCGACGCTGGTCGCGGGCCTCGGCGCCGCGGCGCGCGACGCCGGCGTGGCGCTCGTCACCAACCACGTCTGCGGCATGTTCGGCTTCTTCTTCAGCGACGCGCCCAGGGTCACGAGCTTCGCCGAGGCGACGCGCTGCGACGTCGAGCGCTTCAGGCGCTTCTTCCACGCGATGCTGCGGCAGGGCGTGTACCTCGCGCCGTCGGCGTTCGAGGCCGGATTCATCTCGGCCGCGCACGGCCCGGCGGAGATCGAGGCGACGCTGGCGGCCGCGCGGCGCGCCTTCGCCGCGCTGCGCGGCTGAGCCGGCCGGCGCCGATGGCCGGCCACCGGCGGCCGCTCGTGATGCGCTGCGGCGCGTTCGGCGACATGGTGCTCCTGACGCCGCTGCTGCGCGAGCTCGCGGCGCGCTTCGGCGAGCCGGTCGACGTCGTGTCCTCCGGCGGCTGGACCCGGCCGCTGCTCGAGGGCCAGCCCGGCGTCGGCGAGCTGTACCTCGTCAAGAGCCGCCGCCGGCCGTACCTGATCAGCCCGGACCAGTGGCGCCTCGTGCGCGCGCTGCGCAAGCGCGGCGCGGGACCCACCTGGTTCCTGGACCCCGGCGGCATCGGCAAGCCGCTGCTGGCCCGCGCCGGCATCGGCGCCGAGTGGATCGTCGACGGCGAGACGCTGCCGCGCCTGCCCGGCGAGCACTACCTCGAGCGCTTCTGGCGGATCGCCGCGGTGATGCCGCGGGCGCTCACGGCGCCGCCGCCGCCGCTGCCGGCGCACGCCGTCGCCGGCAGCGTGCTCGAGGTCGCCGGCGCGAGCCGCCGCGAGGCCGGCGAGTGGCTCGCCGGCCTCGGCCTCGCCGGGCGGCGCCTGCTGCTGGTGCAGGCCGGCAACAAGCGCACGATGCGCCGCGGCGACCGGCGCCGCGCCAGCAACACCAAGTACTGGCCGGAGGAGCGCTGGGGCGCGGTGCTCGACGCGATGGCGGCGCGCTGCCCAGAGCACGCGATCCTGCTGCTCGGCGTGCCGAGCGAGCACGCCCTGAACGAGGAGATCCGCCGCCACGCGCGCGCCGCGGCGACGGTCAACGTCGCCGCCGAGCTGCCGGTGCCGCGCCTCATCGCACTGCTCGAGCGCGCCGATGCGATGGTGAGCGTCGACACCGGGCCGGCGCACGCGGCCGCCGCGGTCGGCCTGCCGCTGGTGGTGCTGTTCGGCGCCGCCGACCCGGCACTGTACCGGCCGCGCGGCGCGCCGCAGGCCGCGACCGTCTGCGTCGGCACCGTGCCGCCCGGGCCGCTCGAGGGCCTCGCCGCGGCCGACGTCATCGCCGCGTTCGCGACGCTGCCGCTGCGCGCACCGAGCGCCTGAGCCGGTTGTCGGCTCCGGCAGCGTGGCGTACGGTGCGCCCATGCGCGCCTTCCTCTGGTTCCTGGCGGCGATCGCCGGCACGCTGCTGCTGGCGGCGCTGCTCGCCTACCCGGCGTACGCGTTCGTGCACCCGCTGGTGCCCGAATGGCGCTTCGACAAGATCGCGACGCGGCTGTGGCAGCTCCTGATGCTGGCGGCGCTGGTGTTCGTGGTGCGCCACCTCGGGCTCACCGACCGGCGCGCCTTCGGCTACGGTGCGCCGCGGCCGCGCTGGCTGCGGCAGTTCGCCGTCGGCCTGGTCGCCGGCCTCGCGACGATGCTGCCGGTGACGGCCGCGCTGCTGGCGCTCGGCCTGCGCGTGCCGCGGCCGGACCTCGATGCGCCGCTGCTCGGGCACGCGCTCGCCGTCGGCGCGCTGTCGGGGCTCGGCGTCGGCTTCCTCGAGGAGACCTTCTTCCGCGGCCTGATGCTCGGCGCGATCAGCCGCGAGCTCAGGCGCCCGCTGCTCGCGATCGCGCTGGTGTCGGTCGCGTACTCGTCGGTGCACTTCCTCGCCAGCGCACGCATCGCGCACGAGGCCGTCAGCTGGCACAGCGGACTCGACCTGCTGGCGGCCGCCGGCCGCAACTTCAGCTCGCCGGCCGGCACGATCGACGCCTGGCTCGCGCTCGCCGCGGTCGGCACGATGCTCGGGCTGTGCGCCTGGTGGACCGGCAGCATCGCGCTCGGTGTCGGGCTGCACGCCAGCTGGGTGTTCCTGCTGCGCGCCACCATCGGCGCGACCGAGCTCGACCCGAACGCGACGCTGGCCTGGCTCGTCAACCGCGACAACGGCTACGTCGGCTGGCTGGTGTGCGGCTGGACGCTGGTGCTGACGCTCGCGGCGGTCGCACTGCGCGGCCGGCTGCGCGCCTGGCGCCGCATCGACTGAGGCCGCTCAGGCGTCGGTGGGCGCCTGGTCCAGCCGGATCATCGGCGCGAGGTAGCGCAGCCGCTCGAGCGGGTCCTCGAGCTCGAGCAGCCCCTGCTTGACCGCGGCCTCCAGCGGCGCGAGCTCGGCGAGCCGGTTGCCGACCCAGGCCGCGTCCTCGAACTGCGGCGCGATGGCCGCGTAGGTCGCGCCGAGCTCCGGGTACAGCCGCCGCAGCGCCTCCGGCAGGTGGGCGCAGTCGGCCGGGATGCCGAGCGCCGGATCCGCGGCGATCGGCGTCACCTCGGCGAGGTTGAGGCCGTCGTCCTGCCGCCAGGCGCGCGCCACCCGCAGCCGCTCGCCGCCGAGGCAGGTCAGGCCGAGCAGCCCGTCCGCGAGCCGGTTGAAATCGACGACGCGCGCCTCGGTGCCGACCGCCGCCGTGGTCAGCGCGCCGCTGCCGGCCTCCTGCCCCTCGACGATCAGCACGACGACGAAGCCGCTGCCGTCCTTCATGCAGCGGCCGACCATGTCGACGTAGCGCGGCTCGAAGATGCGCAGCGACAGCGGCCCGCCGGGGAACAGCACCGTGCCGAGCGGGAACAGCGGCTGCGTGCGCGCGCTCAAGGGGCCTGGCCGAGCAGCGCCAGCAGCTTCGCGTGCAGGCCGCCGAAGCCGCCGTTGCTCATCACCAGCACGTGGTCGCCGCTGCGCGCCTCGGCCGCGACCGCCGCGGCCAGCGCGTCGACGTCGCCGATCACGCGGCCGCGCTCGCCGAGCGCGGTGGCGGCGGCGCGCACGTCCCAGCCGAGGTCGGCGGGCTCGTAGAGGAAGATCAGGTCGGCACCGGCCAGCGAGCCCGCCAGCGTGTCGCGGTGCACGCCCATGCGCATGGTCGCCGAGCGCGGCTCGAGCACGGCGAGGATCCGCGCCGCGCCGACGCGCTGCCTGAGCGCCTCGATCGTCGCGGCGATCGCGGTCGGGTGGTGCGCGAAGTCGTCGTAGACCGTGACGCCGCGGACCGCGCCGCGCACTTCCATGCGCCGGCGCGCGTTGCGGAACGAGCCGAGCGCAGCGAGCGCCGCCGGCAGCGGCACGCCGGCGTGGCGCGCCGCGAGCAGCGCCGCCAGCGCGTTCTCGGCGTTGTGCGCGCCGATCAGCGGCCAGCGCACCGCGCCCTGCGGCTTGCCGCGCAGCCGGACCTCGAACTCGGACCAGTCGGCGGACAGCGCGCGCACCTGCCAGTCGGCGGCCGCGTCGCGGCCGAAGCGCTCGATCGGCGTCCAGCAGCCGAGCGCGAGCGCGGCGGCGAGCTCGGCGTCGCCGGCATTGACGATCAGGCGCCCCTCGCCCGGCACGGTGCGCACCAGCTGGTGGAACATGCGGCGGATGCTGGCGACGTCCGGATAGATGTCGGCGTGGTCGTACTCGAGGTTGTTGAGGATCGCGGTCTGCGGGCGGTAGTGCACGAACTTGGCGCGCTTGTCGAAGAAGGCCGTGTCGTACTCGTCGGCCTCGACCACGAAGAACGGCGCGGCGCCGAGGCGCGCCGAGACGCTGAAGTTGCCGGGCACGCCGCCGATCAGGAAGCCGGGGCTGAGGCCGGCGTGCTCGAGGATCCACGCCAGCATGCCCGAGGTCGTGGTCTTGCCGTGCGTGCCCGCGACCGCGAGCACCCAGCGCCCCTGCAGCACGTGGCTCGCGAGCCACTCGGGACCTGAGCTGTACGGCAGGCCGCGGTTCAGGAGCGCCTCGACCACCGGGTTGCCGCGCGACAGCGCGTTGCCGACGATCACGACGTCCGGGCGCGGCTCGAGCTGGGCCGGATCCCAGCCCTCGGTGAGCCGGATGCCGAGCGTCTCGAGCTGGGTGCTCATCGGCGGGTAGACGTTGTGGTCGGAGCCCGTGACCACGTGCCCGGCCTCGCGCGCGATCGCCGCGATGCCGCCCATGAACGTGCCGCAGATGCCGAGGATGTGGACGTGCATCAACCCACCATGGCCGGTACCAGGCGCTCGACGAACAGGTAGCCGACGACGAAGTAGCTGGTCGAGACCGCGATCCCGACCACCAGCGGCGCCTCGAGCGCGACGCGCACGATGTGCACGACGACGCACAGCGCCCAGACCTGCAGCAGCAGCAGGAGCAGGAGCTGCACCGCGCTGCCGATCGGGCCGTTCGCGCCGAGCGCCTCGGCGACCAGCAGCACCGCCATCATCGGCACCGCGAGCAGCGTGCCGGTGCCGAGCATGGCGATCAGCGTCTGCGCCAGCCGGTGGCGGCGCCGCGCGACCGCGAGGCACAGCCAGATGACGCCGGCCGTGAAGCCGAGGTCGCCCACGCCGCGCGCGATCGCGAACTCCGGCCCGTCGACGAGGCGCGCGGACTCGGCGCTGGTCGCGGCGAACAGGAGCGCGGTCACGAGCAGCAGCCCCGGCGACGGCGGCAGGTCGCGCGGCCCGCGGCGCCACAGCGCGATGTCCCAGAAGACCTTCAGAAGTGCCTGCATCGCCCTACCGGGTTGGGAACGCGGCGGCGCGCCCCCCATAATGACCCGCCGATTGTAACCTGCCACCCGGAACCGCCCGTGAGCCCGATCCCGATCCCGATCACCGACGACGCCGCGCTCGCGGCCGCGGCCGCGCGCTTCGCCGCGGCGCCCCGACTCGCGCTCGACACGGAGTTCATGCGCGAGCGCACCTACTACGCCGAGCTCGCGTTCGTGCAGGTGGCAGATGCCGACGGCGTGGCGCTGATCGATCCGCTGGCCGGCGTCGGCCGCGCCGGGCTCGCGGCCCTGCTCGGCGTGCCGGGCCAGACCAAGGTGCTGCATGCGGCGCGCCAGGACATCGAGGTGCTGCTGCCGGTGACCGGCGCGCCGCTCGCGCCGGTGCTCGACACGCAGCTGGCCGCGGCCCTGCTCGGCCGCGCGCCGCAGGTCGGCTACGGCGACCTGATCGCCGCGGAGCTCGGCGTGTCGCTCGAAAAGAGCCAGGCGCGCACCGACTGGACGCGCCGGCCGCTGTCGCAGGCGCAGCTGGCCTATGCCGCCGACGACGTGCGCTTCCTGCTGCCGCTCGCGGCACGACTCGAGGAGCGGCTCGCCGCTCTCGGCCGTCTCGCCTGGTTCCACGAGGACACGGCGCTGCTCGCCGATCCCGGCCTCTACCGGATCGAGCCGGGCGACGCCTGGCAGCGCTTCAAGGCGATCGAGACGCTGCCGCCGCGCGAGCAGCTCAGGCTGCGCGCGCTCGCCGCCTGGCGCGAGGCCCGTGCCGTGCGGCGCAACCTGCCGCGCGGCTGGGTGCTCACCGACGACGCGGCACGGGCGATCGCGCGCCAGCCGCCGGCGAACGTCGCGGCCCTCAAGGCACTCGCGGTCATGCCGCCGGGCGCCGCCGACAAGCTCGGCGGCGAGATCCTCGCGGCACTCGCCGAGGCGGCCGCCCTGCCGCTCGAGGGCATCGTGCAGCGCAGCGACACGCGGCCCGGCGCCGAGGAGCGCGAGCGCACGCGCCGGCTCGGCGAGCGGCTGAAGCAGGCGGCGGCGGCGCTCGCGATCGCGCCCGAGGTGCTCGCGCCGCAGCGCGAGCTGCGGCGCCTCGCGCGCGGCGAGGCGGTCGACGCGGTCCTGCGCGGCTGGCGGCTCGCCGAGGTCGGGCCGCTGCTCAGCGACGAGCTCGCCCGCGGCTAGCGGTGGCGCGGCGCGCGCGCGCGCTCGAGCGCGTGCTCGAGCCGCGCCGTGATCGCGTCGATGTCGCCCTCGGCGTCGACCCGCTGCAGCAGGCCGCGCGCCTCGTAGTAGTCGATGAGCGGGCGGGTCTGCGACTCGTACACCTCGAGCCGCTTGCCGATGGTCGCCTCGCTGTCGTCCGGCCGGTGGAACAGGTCCGGCGTGACGCACTGCCCGCCGCAGGGCGGCGGGTCCGGTGGCGGCGCGGTATAGATGTTGAACACGCGGCCGCAGCTGCGGCACGTGCGCCGGCCGGTGAGGCGCCTCATCAGCCGCTCGCGGTCCACCGCCATCAGCACGACCGCCTCGAGCGGCTGCCCGATCTCGGCGAGCAGCGCGTTCAGGCCGTCGGCCTGCGGAATCGTGCGCGGGAAGCCGTCGAGGATGTAGCCGCGGGCAGCGTCCGGCGCGGCGAGGCGCTCGCGGATGATGCCGAGCATCGTCGCGTCGTCGACCAGCTTGCCGGCGTCCATGGTCGCCTTGGCACGCCGTCCGAGCTCGGTGCCGGCGGCGACCGCGGCCCGCAGCAGGTCGCCGGTCGAGATCTGCGGTACCCGGTGCTTGTCGATCAGCCGTTGGGCCTGGGTGCCCTTCCCGGACCCGGGCGCGCCCAGGAGCACGATGCGCATAATAGTTATTCCGTACTGGTCGGGACCGCGCCGCCCTCCCCCCGGAGGCCGCGCAGCCAGGTCACGGCCGGTATGCTGCCCGCCGCGTCGGCCGAGCGTCAAATGCGGCTGGCACGGATCGCGGTACGGCGGTCGGGCGGTGCGGCCCGCCGGGCGTTCAGGGCGCGCGCCCGACCGGGTATCCTCTGGCCCCCCGCCAGAGCCCGGAGCGACCCTCATGCCGACGCAGACCCGCCCGCCCCAGCGCAACGCCTTCTACGCCCAGTCCGGCGGCGTGACCGCCGTCATCAACGCCTCGGCGGCCGGCGTCATCGAGGCCTGCCGCAAGCACTCGCGGCGCATCGGCACGCTGTACGCCGGGCGCCACGGCATCGTCGGCGCGCTGACCGAGGACCTGATCGACACGAGCCGCGAGAGCGCCGCCGCGATCAAGGCGCTGCGGCACACGCCGGCCGGTGCCTTCGGCTCGGCGCGCTACAAGCTCAAGGGCATCGAGCAGGACCGCGCCAAGTACGAGCGGCTGATCGAGGTGTTCCGCGCGCACAACATCGGCTACTTCTTCTACAACGGCGGCAACGACTCGATGGACACCGCGCTCAAGGTGTCCAGGATAGGCGCCGAGCTCGGCTACCCGATCACCTGCATCGGCGTGCCGAAGACGGTCGACAACGACCTGCCGGTGACCGACTGTTGCCCGGGGTTCGGCTCGGTCGCCAAGTACGTCGCCGTCTCGACCCGCGAGGCGGCGCTCGACGTCGCCTCGATGGCGCGCACCTCGACCAAGGTGTTCATCCTCGAGGTGATGGGCCGGCACGCCGGCTGGATCGCCGCCGCCGGCGGCCTCGCCGGCCGGCGCCCGGGGGATGCGCCGCACATCATCCTGTTCCCCGAGATCCCGTTCGAGCAGAAGCCGTTTCTCGACCGCGTCCGGCAGAGCGTCACCGAGCGCGGCTACTGCGTGATCGTGGTCTCGGAGGGCGTCAAGGGTCCCGGCGGCAAGTTCCTCGCCGAGGCCGGCACGGTCGACGCCTTCGGCCACACCCAGCTCGGCGGTGCCGGGCCCGAGATCGCGCGCATCGTCAAGGACGGCCTCGGCTACAAGTACCACTGGGCGGTCGCCGATTACCTGCAGCGCGCCGCGCGCCACATCGCCTCGAAGACCGACGTCGCGCAGGCCTACGCGGTCGGCCGGGCGGCGGTCGAGTTCGCGCTCAAGGGCCAGAACGCGGTGCTGCCGGTCATCAGGCGCCGCTCGTCGCGGCCGTACCGCTGGACGATCGAGTCGGCGCCGCTCGAGGCGGTGGCCAACGTCGAGAAGAAGGTGCCGCGCGAGTTCGTCACCGAGGACGGTTTCGGCATCACGAGCGCCTGCCGGCGCTACCTCGAGCCGCTGATCGCGGGCGAGGATTACCCGCCGTTTCAGGGCGGGCTTCCGACCTATGTCGAACTGAAAAACGCCCCGGTGAAGCGCAAGCTGGCGACGGACTTCAAGGTATAATGCGCGGCCTTTGGCGGGCGTCCCCGGAAAAGCACAGCGATTTCAACGAGTTGCCGGCGACGGCGGGGCACGCGGCGCTTGCGGCCAAGACACAACATTCTGCAACACGGGTAACTGTCGGGGAGTAGACGCATGACGAGCGATCTCGCTCTTACGCTCGCGATCGGCGCGGGCGTGGTGGCCATTCTTTACGGTCTGGTGATGGTGCGCTGGATCATCGCGCAGCCGGCCGGCAATGCGCGGATGCAGGAGATCGCCGCGGCGATCCAGGCCGGCGCCGCCGCCTACCTCAACCGGCAGTACTCCACGATCGCGATTGCCGGGGTCGCGCTGTTCGTAGTGCTCGGCATCGCCCTCAACTGGGCGACCGCCGGCGGCTTCGCCGTCGGCGCGCTGCTCTCGGGCCTCACCGGCTACATCGGCATGAACGTCTCGGTGCGCGCCAACGTGCGCACCGCGCAGGCCGCGAGCGTGGGCCTCAACCCCGCGCTGAAAGTCGCGTTCCGCGGCGGCGCGATCACCGGCATGCTGGTCGTCGGCCTCGGCCTGATCGGCGTCGCCACCTACTACGGACTGCTGCTGCACTTCGGCTCGAGCTCCGACGAGGCGCTGCACTCGCTGGTCGGCCTCGCCTTCGGCGGCTCGCTGATCTCGATCTTCGCGCGCCTCGGCGGCGGCATCTTCACCAAGGGCGCCGACGTCGGCGCGGACCTCGTCGGCAAGGTCGAGGCCGGCATCCCCGAGGACGACCCGCGCAACCCCGCCGTGATCGCCGACAACGTCGGCGACAACGTCGGCGACTGCGCCGGCATGGCGGCCGACCTGTTCGAGACCTACGCGGTGACGGTGGTCGCGACGATGGTGCTCGCGGGCCTCACGGTCCGCCACCTCGGCAGCAACGCGGTGCTGTTCCCGCTGGTGCTCGGCGCAGTCTCGATCGTCGCCTCGATCATCGGCACCTTCTTCGTCAGCGCCCGCGAGGGCGGCAAGATCATGAACGCGCTGTATCGCGGCGTGCTGGTCTCCGGCGCGATCGCGGCGGTCGCGTTCTACTTCGTCGCGCGGCAGATGATGGGCGCGCAGGCGATGCCGCTGTACTACTGTGCGCTGATCGGGCTCGCGCTGACGGCGGCGATGATCGTCATCACCGAGTACTACACCGCGACCGAGTACGGGCCGGTGCGCTATGTCGCCGCCGCCTCGCAGACCGGTCACGGCACCAACGTGATCGCGGGCCTCGCGGTGTCGATGAAGTCGACCGCGCTGCCGGTGCTGGCCGTGTGCGCCGCGATCTTCGGCGCCTACGAGATCGCCGAGGGCGCGGCCGCCGGCCAGGGGCTCTACGGCATCGCGATAGCGGCCACCGCGATGCTGTCGATGACCGGCATGATCGTCGCGCTCGATGCCTACGGGCCGATCACCGACAACGGCGGCGGCATCGCCGAGATGGCGGGTCTGCCGAAGGACGTGCGCAAGATCACTGATGCGCTCGACGCCGTCGGCAACACCACCAAGGCCGTGACCAAGGGCTACGCGATCGGCTCGGCGGGCCTCGCCGCGCTCGTGCTGTTCGCCGACTACACCCACAACCTGCAGACGCACCTCGAGGCGACCCACCGCGCGATGGTGGCGTTCTCGCTGTCGGATCCGGCCGTGATCATCGGCCTGTTCGTGGGCGGCCTCGTGCCGTACCTGTTCGGCGCGATGGCGATGGAGGCGGTCGGCCGCGCCGCGGGCTCGGTGGTGATCGAGGTGCGGCGCCAGTTCAAGGAGATCGCCGGCATC
>DATKOP010000010.1:0-21220 GCA_035524595.1 Steroidobacteraceae bacterium
CTACATGCCGTTCGTGAAGAACGGCGGGCTGTTCATCCCGACCAACAGCAACTACCGCCTCGGCGACGAGGTGTTCATGCTCCTCAACCTGATGGGCGAGGAGGAGAAGCTGCCGGTGGCCGGGCGGGTGATCTGGGTGACGCCGAAGGGCGTCGCCGGACGCCGGGTCGCCGGCATCGGCGTGCAGTTCTCCGAGCAGGACCGCGGCAACACGCAGAAGAAGATCGAGAACTACCTCGCCGGGGCCCTCGGCGGCGACAAGCCGACGCACACGATGTGACGCCGCTCGGGGCGCAGGCCGCGCGCCGCCGCCCTTCAGCGCTGCAGCAGCACGATCTCCCAGGCGTACGCCTGGACGCCCTCGGTCCGCGCCTCGAGCGCGTGCGCCATCGCGAGCCCGGGGTCGCGGTGGCGGGCCGCCATCGTCGACAGCAGGATGTCGGTCGCGTTGAGCGCCTCGCCCGGAAAATACATCTGGGTCACGAGGCGGTAGTCGTCGGCCTGCACGTCGAAGTGGATGTGCGGCGTGCGCTCACCGCCGCTCGGGTCCGGGTAGGCGCCGGGCTTGACCGTCCGGATCCTGAAGCGCCCGCCGGAATCCGTCCGCAGCAGCGCGATGCCCTCGAAGTTGGGATCGAGCGGCGCCGGGTTGCGGTCGAGCGGGTGGCTGTAGCGGCCGGCCGCGTTCGCCTGCCAGACCTCGACGCGCGCGTGCGGGACTGGCGTGCCGTCGGTGCGCAGCACGCGCGCGCTGAGCTCGATCAGCTGCCCGGCGGCGCGTCCCGCCCGGCCCGGCAGCCGCGTCATGTCCCAGTCGTGGGCCGCGGGAACGCGCACCGGGTAGTAGGGCCCCAGGGTTTCCTGCGGCGTGGGCCTGAGCGCCCCCGCGTGCGCGAGCAGCGGGAGCGCGCCGAGGCCGAGTCCCGCGACGACGGTTCTGCGCGATAGCGTCACGATCGTCCCGTCCCCCTTGCACTCCTCGCGGCGACCCTGCAGGCGCAGGCGCCGCCGGGCGCTCCATTGTGCGGCGCGCGGCGCGCCTTGGCGAGGCCCGGCGCCCTCGGGCGCCGCGCGCCCGTGCAGGCGGGCGGCGTATCATCGGCGCGGCGGCTGCCCCAATTCTGCTGTGGATCCGATGCCCCGCCTGCCGCTCGCGCTCCTCGTGCTCGCGACCCCCGGCGTGCCGGCGGTCGCCGAGCCCGCGCTCACGCCCGCAATCGTCGCGCTCCAGGACCTGGCGCGCCGCGACCTCAGGACCCCGACGCGCTTCAACCTGTGCGGCATGTTCGTGCGCGCGCGGGCCCGGCAGCCGGACGGCGCCACGCACGAGTGGGACCTCGCGGTCAGCGTCTTTCGGCGCGGGCCCGAGCGGGTGGCCGGCGTCGAGGCGGCGGCGTTCGCCTACCCGCGTGACCCCGCGGACCGGGTCGTGCGCGCGCCGCTCGCCGAGCTCACGCTCAGCGTCGAGGACCCGCTCGCGGCGGCGACCGCGCGCATGGTCAGCGGCCCGAACGCCGATGGCGGCATGGTCGGCGAGCTCGCGGCCGAGGACGCCGACTGGGTGTTCGCGGCGCTCGATTCAGGGCGGCGCCTGCGGCTCGGCCTCAACTACGTCGACGGCAGCCACGAAACGGTGCTGTTGCGCACGCACGGCGGCGCGCTCGACGACCCGGGCTACTTCCCGCACGGCCGCGACGCCCCGGTGCGCGCCTGCCTCGCGCGCCTGGTGCCGGCGACGGCGCCGCTCGGGCCGGTCTTCAGGACCCTGCACCCGCGCTGAGCCGCGCCGGCCGGGCCGCGGCGCGGGCGCCCGCAGCGGCCGTCTCGCTTCCGGTCGCCGCCCTGCAGCGATCCCGGATTGCGGGCGCCCGCGCCGGGCGTAGGCTGGCGTCGTGGCCGCGCACGGCGGCCGCGATGCTCCGTCCGCAGGACGGGGAGGTCAGGGTCATGAGCACCGACAGAGAGCTGCAGAATCAGGTCCTCGACGAGTTGCGCTGGGAGAAGCTGGTCGACCCGGCGGCGCTGAGTGTCGAGGTCCGCGAAGGCTACGTGACGCTCGCCGGCCAGGTCGCGAGCGAAGAGGTCCGCTCGGCCGCCGAGTGGGCCGCGCGGCGGGTGGCCGGGATTCGCGGCGTCGAGTGCGACATCACCGTGGTGCCGGCGCCGCCGCCGCGCATCATCCAGTAGCGCAGTAGCGGGGCGGGCGGCGACGCTCAGGCGCGGCGCGCGATCTCGGCGGCGGCGAGGCCGCCCTTCAGCACCATCGCGTTGTAGCCGCGCTCGTTCAGGATGAAGGCGCCGGCCGAGCTGCGCCGGCCGGTGTCGCAGACCACGATGTACTGCATCCGGTGATCGAGCTGCTTGAGCTTCAGGCGCAGGAAGTAGAGCGGCACGTTGATCGCGCCCGGCAGGTGCCAGCTGTCGAACTCCGAGGGCAGGCGCACGTCCAGCCACTTGGCGCCGGAGCCCTCGACCAGGCCCACCGCGTCCTCGTAGCCGACCCAGTGCAGCATCGGCTCGTTGAGCAGCGTGTTGAAGTCCGCCTTGTTGAGCCGCATCAGCGAGCCGTCGGTCAGCATCGCGACCGTGGCGTTGCGCTTCGCCTCGGAGATCAGCGCTTCCTCGCCGAAGGTGTCGCCCGGGCCGAGCTCGGCGAGCTTGATGCCCTCGCGGTTCAGCGGGGTCTCGCGGGTCACGACGCAGCGGCCGGTCGTGATCGCATAGAAGAAGTCGCCCTCGTCGCCCTGCTTGATGACCACCTCGCCGGCGCGGTAGGCGACGCGCTGCATGCGCATGAAGATCGCCTGCAGGTTCGACGGCGGGATGCGGTGGAAGGCCTTGGTGTGCAGCAGCGTCGTCATCCAGTCGCCCTCGGCGACCGGCGCATCGGGGTTGAGCTCGCTGACCTCGTAGCTGCCGGTCTGGTCCCAGGTCAGCAGCACGTCGAGCAGGTCGCTGTCGACCGCGAGGTACTCGATGTCGCCGGAGGCGCGCGCCGTGAAGCGGCGCGGCATGCCGGGGGCGAGCGGATTGCGGGCCTCGACGGTGCCCGAGCGGATCACGGCGACCAGCGCGTCGCCGGCGCGCAGCTCGATCTCGCCGCGCACCAGGTAGTAGGTGCGCTTGTCGTTGTCGCCCTCACGGAACAGCGTCCGCCCCGCCGAAAGCTCCTTCAGCGAGGTCTTGCGGGCGAGCGCCGCGAGGTTCTCCTTCTTGAAGCCGTCGAGCGGAGTGAAGGTTCGCAGCAGATCCGGGTCGAGTGAGTCGTGCTCCATCACGGGCCGTGCAGCCGAGACGTCGCCGGCGATGGTAGCACGCTCGCCCCGCGCGGCCGGCGCTCAGCGCTCAAGGGCGGCCCAGTGCGCATCCGGCTTGAAGCGCGCGCCGTAGCGGGCGGCGAGCTCCTCGAGCCGGGCGACGATCGCGCCGATGCCGCGATGCCGCGCATAGTGCAGCGGGCCGCCGCGAAACGGCGCGAAGCCGGTGCCGAAGATGACGCCGGCGTCGAGCAGGTCCTCGTCGGCGACGATGCCCTGCCGCAGGCAGGCGGCGGCCTCGTTGAGCATCGGCAGGATCAGCCGGTCGGCGAGGTCCTCCGGCACCGGGCCGGTCGCGGACGGCTTGACGGGCTTGCCGTCCCGCCAGACGTAGAAGCCCTCGCCGCTCTTGCGGCCGAGCTTCCTGGCGGCGACCAGCGGCTCGAGCACGGCCGGGCGCGGCGTGCCGAAGGCCGCCGACAGCACCTCGCCGACGTGGAGCGCGACGTCGAGGCCGACGGTGTCGGCGAGCTCGATCGGGCCCTGCGGCATGCCGAAGCCGAGCGCCGCCTCGTCCAGCACCGGCAGCGCGATGCCGTCCTGGGCCGCGAGCATCGCCTCGGTCAGGTACGGGAACAGGATCCGGTTGACGACGAAGCCCGGCGCGCTGCGGCACGGCAGCGGCAGCTTGTCGATGCGCCGCGCGAACGCGAGCGCGGCCTTGATCGCCGCCGGGTCGGTGCGCTCGGCGTGGATCACCTCGACCAGCGGCATCTTCGCGACCGGGTTGAAGAAGTGCAGGCCGACGAGCCGCGCCGGGTTCGCGAGCGTCGCCGCCAGCGTCTCGAGCATCAGGCTCGAGGTGTTGGTGGCGAGCAGCGCGCCCGCCTTCAGGCGCGGCTCGAGCGTGCCGTAGAGCGCCTGCTTGGCCGCGGCGTTCTCGTAGATCGCCTCGATGACGACGTCGGCGCCCGTCGCGCCGCGGCCCTCGACGTCGGCGGCGAGGCGCGCCGCCATCTCGGCGGCGGCGGCCGGGGTCTTGGCGCGCTTCCCGAAGCCCGCGCGCGCGCGCGCGAGCGCGGGCTCGACGAGCTCGAGGCTGCGGTCCTGCAGCGTCACGCTGAGCCCGCGCTGCGCGCACCAGGCGGCGATGTCGCCGCCCATGACGCCGGCGCCGACGACGTGCACCGCCTGGGCCGGGGCGGCGTCCTTGCCGGCCAGCCCCTTGAGCCGGTCCTGCAGGAAGAACACGCGCACCAGGCTGCGCGAGGCCTCGGTCAGGCAGACCGTGGCGAACGAGCGCGCCTCGGCCTCGTAGGCCTCTGCGCCCGCCGCCCCGTAGCGCCGCCACAGCTCGATGATCGCGTACGGCGCCGGGTAGTGCTCCGGCCGCGCGCGCCGCGCGACCTGCGCGCGCGCCTGGCTCGCGACGCTGCCGCGCAGGGCGCCGAGCGCGAGCAGCCGGTCGAGGAGCGGCGCGCGCCGCGGCGCCGGCGGCGCCTTGAGGAGCGCGGCTGCCGCCGCCTTGAGGCCGTCCGGCGGCGCGAGCCGGTCGACGAGGCCGAGCGCGAGCGCGCGCCGGGCGCGCACCGGCCGCCCCGTCAGCATCAGGTCGAGCGCCGCGCGCCCGCCGATGAGGCGCGGCGCGCGCACCGTGCCGCCGAAGCCCGGGTGGATGCCGAGCTGCACCTCGGGCAGGCCGAGGCTGACCTTGTCGTCGTCGGCGGCGACGCGGTAGCGGCAGGCGAGGGCGAGCTCGAGACCGCCGCCGAGCGCGAAGCCGTGCAGCGCGGCCACCGTCGGGCAGGGCAGGCGCTCGATCCGGTCCATGACCTGCTGGCCGGCGCGCACCAGCGCGTAGCCCTGCTCGGCCGTCTGGATCGCGGTGAACTCGCTGATGTCGGCGCCGGCGACGAAGCCGTTCCTCTTGGCCGACCAGATCACGAGGCCGCGCGGGCAGTCGCGCTCGATGCGCTCGAGCTGCGCGTTCAGGTCCTCGAGGACCGCGCGCGACAGCGTGTTGGTCGAGGCGCCGGCGCGGTCCGCGCCCAGCCAGCCGATGCCGTCGCCGTCCACCGTCCAGGACCAGTGTCCGGCGGCGCTCTTCTCGTCAGCCATGCTCGTCCCCCGAAGCTCAGGCGGCAGCGGATGCGGCGCCCGCGCGCACCTCGAAATCGCAGATCAGCGGCAGGTGGTCCGAGAGGCGCACCGCCGGCACGCGGAAATTCGTGACCTCGATGCCGGCGCTGTAGAGGATGAAGTCGAGTTCGCGGCGCGGGTTGTGGCTCGGGTACGAGGGCAGGCTCGCGGTGTTGGCGCTCTTGAGGCCCGCCGCCTGCATGAACAGGTAGATCTCGTGGTCGCCCCAGAAGGTGTTGAAGTCGCCCGCCAGCAGCACGGGCTTGGTCGAGCCGCGCACCAGCTCGTGCAGCGTGCGCAGCTGCGCCTGGCGGTGCCGGTACTTCAGCGACAGGTGCACGAGGAACACCACCGCGTCCTCGAGCTCGAGCTCGATGATCAGGCGCTTGATGCCGGTGTCGAAGTAGTGGAAGCGCTCGCCGTGCACCCGCGGCGCGGCCAGGAAGGCGTTGGCCTGCTTGCGCACGATCGGCACCAGCGTGTTCAGCGACTCGGTGCCGTACTTGCACTCGTAGATCGAGTAGTGGCCGAGCTCGGCGGCGATGAACTCGGCCTGGTTCACCATGCCGGTGCGGATCGAGCCGGTGTCGACCTCGACCAGGCCGACGATGTCCGGGTCCTCGCCCTTGATGAACTGGGTGATGTCGGCCAGCACCTGGCGGTTGCTGCGCAGGTAGCCGGCGCCCGGCACCGGCAGGTGGAATGCGGGGCCGGTGCCGGTCGCGTAGCGGATGTTGTAGAGCAGAATGCGCATGCTGGGTCTGGGCGCGGCCGGGGGAGCGCGTCGCGGCGGGATTCTAGCGTGTTAGGGCGCCGACCGTGCGCTAAACTCGTCACGTCGCGGAGGTGTTCGACGATGGTGTCGCAGCAAAATCCGATCCGGATTTTCGTCAGCCACCTGTGGGAGTCCGACGACGACTACCTGCGGGTCTTCGAGTTCCTCGAGAGCGCGCGCAACTTCTACTACGCGAACTCCAGCAAGCCCGACCGGCGCCCGCCGGGCGGCAAGGAGGCCGAGCGGGAGGAGCTGCGCGCGCAGATCGCCCCGGCCGAGGCCGTGATCGTGCTCGCCTCGCACCACCGCCGCGCGCCGGAGCTGATCGAGTTCCAGGCGAATTTCGCCAAGGCGGCCGAAAAGCCGCTGATCCTGCTGACCAGCTTCGGCGGCACCGGCGCGATCTCGAAGGCCCTGCTCGGCATCGCCGACGAGAGCGTGGACTGGGACGAGCGGGCGCTGACCGACGCGCTGCGCCGCCAGGCGCGTCACGAGGAGACGCAGCGCTGGGACACGATCGAGTTCAAGCTCGACTGATTGCTCAGGCTTCCGCGGCGTAGAGCAGCGGCACGACGTTGAGCGCGTCCTCCGCGTAGCGCTCGCGGCGCGGCTCTTCGGCCTCCGCCTCGACGCTGCGGATGGCGCTCGCGCGGGCCACCTCGCCGAACAGCACGACGATCCGCGCGGCGTACAGGTCGGCGTCCTCCGCCGACATCTTGCGCACCGTCGCCTGCACCGGCGTCTCGCCGGGCATCGGCGCCACGGCCTCGAGTCCGCGCATCAGGTCGTGGAATTCGCAGCGTAGCGCCGCAGGCAACTCCGCGGCGTCCACGTGCTTGAGGTGTTTCGAGAAAGCGAGCGCAAGCCGTTGTTTAATCGGCGTCGCCTTCGCCAATTCGAGCGTTGCTGCGTGGAGCTTGCCCCAGGCGCTCATTGTTGTATAAACCCCGTCAGACACGCGCGGCGCAAGACCATTCGGCGAACTTGCGCGTTGAACCTAAAGTGCTTTCTGAGCTGCCGGCACCCGACTTTTCAGCGGCCGGACAAGCATCTAGGGCGACTATAGTGCGATTACGTGAAAATGCAACGGGTTTTCCGGGAATACTTGTGCAAACTGCTTGACAGTTCCGGATCCGGCGAAATCTCGTGTAGACGATGTATTTGCAGACGTAAGTTTCTGAATTGACGACATCCTAGAAACAACTTGAAGTCGGCCCGTGACACCCGTCACGAACCGAGGAGACGATCGGAGCCGCCATGAGCCGCGCGTTTGTGAAGGAATCGGAGGATGCCGGCAGCGAGCTGGACCTGCCCGAGCGCAGCGTCAGCCCGCATCGCAACCTCGTCACGGCGGACGGCCTCGAAGGGATCGAGGCCGAGGTCCGCCGGCTCGAGGAAGAGCTCGCCGCGGCGCGCGGCGCGGACGACAAGCCGGTGGTCGCGCGCTGCCAGCGGGACCTGCGCTACTGGACCCAGCGGCGCGCCACCGCCGAGGTGGTGCCGCCGCCGACCCGGCACGACAAGGTGCGCTTCGGCTCCACGGTCACCATCCGCCTCGACGACGGCGGCGAGCGCACGCTGCGCATCGTCGGCGAGGACCAGGCGGACCCGGCGGCGGGCCTGGTCGCGTACATGGCGCCGGTCGCGGCGCAGATGATCGGCGCGGCCGTCGGCGAGCGGGTCGAGATCGGCGGCGCCGAGGGCGCGATCGTCGCGATCCGCTGAGCGGCGCGGGCCGCGCCCCGGGCGGCTGCGGCAGCGCCAGTCGGCGGAGTGCGACATATGTCTCGGAATCGAGACCGGTGTCGCAGGCCCGGTGCAAAATGTGAAATCGCCCGCAACGGCCCCGGTGGGCCGGCAGCACCATCCAGCGTGACCGTGACCGCGCCGCGCCGAGAGGCGCGGCGCCTGGCCGTCCTCACGCAGGAGCTTTATGGTGCGCCCGTCGCCACAGCCGACCGTTCGACCCGAGTCGAACGCCCCGGGCCAGCGCTCGACGGCGCCGCGCGTGCCGGTGCTGGTGGTCACGGCCGACGACGGGCTGTGGACGCCGCTGACGTCCGCCGCGCAGGGTCGCGACTCGCACCAGTTCGACACGGTCGACGAGCTGGTGGCGGCCTGGAGCGCGACGCGCGCGGCGGTGGTGCTGCTGGACGCCCGCGCCGGCCTCAGCCTCGAATCCGCGGTCCAGGCGCTGCTGACCCACAGCACCGCGCTCGTGCCCGTGGCGGTCGTCGACGAGGGCTCGCGCGTCGCGGCGGCCTCGCTCGAGCGCAAGCGCTCGCTGTTCGACCACATCCTCATGCCGCCCGATGCCGGCACCGCCCGCACCGTGCTCGACCGCGCCGCCGAGGAGGCCGCCGCGCGGCGCTCGCTCGCCGCGGGCGACCCGGGCACCGCCCCGGTCGCCGCCGCACCCGCCGGCCGCGGCCGCCCGCGCGGCCTCTGGGTCGGCCTCGGCGTCGCCGGCCTCGCGCTCGCCGCCGGCGCCGGCTGGTGGCTGACCCGGACGGGCGAGCCCGCGCCCGCGGCGACGACCGCGGCCGCGCCGGGCCAGCCCGCGGCCGCGACGCCCGCGAGCGCGCCGGACGCCGCCGCCAAGGCGCCGAGCGCGCCGGCCGAGGAGATCGAGGCGCAGCTCGAGCGCGCGCGCAACGCGATGCGCGACAAGCGCTACATCGACCCGCCGAACGACAACGCGCTCGCGCACTACAAGACCGTGCTCGACCTCGACCCGCAGAACGGCGAGGCCCGCCAGGGCCTCGACCGGATCGCGGAACTGCTGATCGCCCGCGCCGGCAGCGCGATGACGGCGCGCGACTACGCCTCGGCGCTGCGTGCGCTCGAGGCGGCGCGCAGCCTCAAGCCCGATCACCCGCGCCTCGCGGCGCTCGATGCGCAGGTCAACCAGCGGCTCAAGGAGCTGTCGGCCACCCAGGTGCAGGCGGCGCTGCAGGCGAACGCCTTCGCGCGCGCGACGGCGCTGCTCAACCAGGCGGAGAAGACCGGCGCCATGCCGGCCGACCAGATCGCGCAGCTGCGCGCCGAGGCCGCGCGCCGCGAGAGCGGCGCGCAGATCGCCGAGTTCGCGCGCCTCGCGCAGGTGCGCATCAGCCAGGGGCGGCTGCTCGACCCCGCCAACGACAGCGCCAAGTACTACCTCAAGCAGCTGCAGGAGCACGGCGGGCCGGCCGGGGCCGAGGCGCTGACGCACCTCGGCGACGCCTACCTGAAGCGGCTCGCGAGCGACGCCCGTGCCGCGATCGGCCGCGCCGCCTGGGCCGACGCCGATGTGCTGATCGGCGAGCTGCGCGGCGAGAGCGGCGGTGCCCCGCTCGCGCAGCAGCTGCAGAAGGACGCCGACCGCGCGCGCGAGCAGCTGAAGACGCGCGCCGCGGAGGCCGCCGACGCCAAGGCCAGCGCCGACGCGGCGCGCGAGGCGACTGCCGCCGCGGCGGCCGCCGCCGCGGCCGCCGCCGGGCCGGCCGCGGTCACGCCGCCCAAGCTCGTCAAGGCGCTGACGCTCGACTACCCGGCGCGGGCCGCGGCCGCGGGCGTCGAGGGCTGGGTGGAGGTGCAGTTCGACGTCGCGGTGTCCGGCCAGGCGGCGAACGTGCGCATCCTGGCCGCGCAGCCGGCCGGCGTGTTCGACGGCGCGGCGCTCGCCGCCATCAAGCGCGCGCGCTTCGCGCCGGCCAAGGCCGCCGACGGCACGCCGGTCGCGCAGGCCTCGACGCTGAAAGTGCGCTTCGCGCTCAGCAAATGACGACGTCCGCCAGCGCCCAGCCCACGCCGCTCTCGGAAGCGAGCCAGTCGCTGCCGGGCACGGGCGTCGGCACGCTGCCGCTGCCGCTGCGGCTGCTGATCGTCGCCGACGACGTCGCGATCCGCCTGCACCTCGCCGACCTGCTCGCGCCGCACTGCGGCGGCGCCGTGATCAACACCGCCGGCCTGCGCGGCGCGGTCGACCTCGGCGCCAAGCTCAAGGACTACGCCGCCGCGATCGTGATCGTCGACCTCGCGACGGCCAAGACCGGCGGCCAGCCGCTGGCGATCGTCGGCGAGCTGCGCGCGATCTCGCGCGCGCTGGTGGTGACGGTGCTCGGCCGGGGCGGCCACGAGCGCAGCGCGATCGACGCGCTGCGCGCCGGCGCGAGCGACTACTGGCCGCTGCACACGGTGAACTTCCAGGAGCTGGTCGCGACCCTGCGCACCCATCTGGTCGGCTCCAGGCACGCGGCGGTCTCGCCGGCGGAGCAGGGGCCGCCGCCGATCGCCGGCTACCGGCCGATCAAGGAGCTGTGCCGCTCCGGGCGCGCGACGCTGTATCTCGCGCACAGCGACGAGGTCGGCGAGGCGGTGGCGCTCAAGGTGCACACGCACCGGCACGTCGACGGCGTCTCGGACGTCGAGCGCGAGCGCTTCATGCGCGAGTGCCGGCTGCTGGCGCAGATGAACCACCGCTCGATCGCCGACGTCTACGACTTCGGCATCACCCCGGAGTGCCACTGGCTGGCGCTCGAGTACTTCCCCTGCGGCAGCTTGAAGGCGCGGCTCGCGCATCCGCTGACCGAGGCCGAGGCGCTCGGCTACGTGCGCCAGATCGCCGAGGCGCTCGGCGCGATCCACGCCGCCGGCATCGTGCACCGCGACCTCAAGCCCTCGAACGTGATGCTGCGCGCCGACGACAGCCTCGCGCTGATCGACTTCGGCCTGGCGCGGCCGGCGCTGCGGGACTCGAGCGTCACCGGCCGCAACGTCCGCGTCGGCAGCCCGTCGTACATGGCGCCGGAGCAGATCGAGGGCCTGCCGCCGGATCACCGCTGCGACCTGTACGCGCTCGGCGTGCTGTTCCACGAGCTGCTGACCGGCGCGCTGCCGTTCAACGCCGAGACCGTGCCCGAGATCCTGGCGCTGCACCTGCGCGCGCGCCCGCCGCGGCTGCCGCCGCGGGTCGCGCACTACCAGCCGCTGATCGACAGCCTGCTGGCGAAGCTGCCGCCCGACCGGCCGGCCTCGGCCGCCGCCTTCCTCGATGCGCTTGCGACCGCGAGCGCGACACCGCTAGAGCGGAGACCGTCCTGATGAAAGCTTCCTTCAAATGGTCGCGGGCGCAGCGCAGCCCGGCGCTGTTCGGCGCCGCGCTGCTGGTGTTCGCGTTCGCGGTGCTGTGGCCGGGCTTCAGGCTCGCCGGCCGCCTCGACGACACGACCGCGGCGCTGCGGCTCGTCTCCGAGCAGCGGCGCCAGGCCGAGGTGGTGGCCGGCGCGCTGGTGTCGGTGCGCGACCGCCTCGAGAGCTTCGGCTACGTCGACGAGCCGCTCGGCGAGGTGCGCAACGGCGTCGCCGAGCTGGACGGGCTGCTGCGCACGCTGACCGCCGACACGAGCGGCGCCGGCGCCTTCGCCACCAGCCCCGGGCGGGCGGTGCAGGGCTCCGAGGCGCTGCGCGGCGACGTCGACGCGCTCGAGAAGGGCTGGGCCGAGTACCGCAAGGCGCTGGTGCCCATCGCCGCCTTCCAGGGCGTGCCCTACGCCGACAGCGAGGCCGCCGGCGTGCAGCTCAACGAGGCCGGCCGCGTGCTCGCGCAGGAGGCCCGCAAGGCGATCGTCTCGGCGCGCAAGCAGGGGCCGCTGCTGTCGGCCGCGCTCGCCAAGGTGTCGACCGGCCTCGAGGCCGAGTCGACCCGGCTGTCGAGCTACCTGCGGCTGCTGATGCTGGCGGCGCTGGTCGGCGCCATCGCGCTCGGCGTGGGGCTCGTCTACTTCCTGGTCGTGCGCCGCCGCCAGGCGGTGCTGCTCGCCGACGCGCAGCGCCAGACGCACGACATCCTCGACACCGTCAAGGAGGGCCTGTTCCTGCTCGACGAGCGCGGCCGCATCGGCGCGACACACTCGGGCTCGATGCAGCGGCTGTTCAAGCGCGAGGACCTGGCCGGCATCAGCTTCGAGGACCTGCTCAAGCCGATCGTGCCGGCCAAGACGCTGCAGACCGCGATCCGCTTCGTCGAGGTGCTGTGGTCGGAGCGCACCAAGGAGAACCTGGTCAAGTCGATCAACCCGCTGCAGGAGGTCGAGGTCAGCTTCGACACCGGCGGCGGCCAGGAGACCCGCTGGCTCGAGTTCGACTTCCACCGCGTCAAGAGCGACGGCAAGCTCGTCAACCTGCTGGTGTCGGTCAACGACGTCACCCAGCGCGTGCGCCTGGCGCGCGAGCTGGCCGAGTCGCGCGAGAAGGCGCAGTCGCAGGTCGACACGCTGCTCGGCGTGCTGCACGTCAACCCGCAGCAGCTGCGCTCGTTCCTGAGCGACTCCGACGCGGCGATGAAGATGGTCAACGCCATGCTGCGCGAGCCGGCGCGCGAGGAGAGCGCGTTCCGCCGCAAGCTGGACAGCATCTTCCGCCAGATCCACTCGATCAAGGGCGAGGCCGCGGCGCTCGGCCTCGGCACCGTCGAGAGCCGCGCGCACGAGTTCGAGGACGCGCTCAAGGAGGCGCGCGAGAAGCCGACGCTGTCCGGCGGCGACTTCCTGCCGCTGGTGGTCAAGCTGGACGACCTGTTCACGCACCTCGCCTCGATCGGCGACCTCGTCTCGCGACTCGCGCAGCTCAACTACGGCGCGGCCAGCGTCGACGAGGACGGCGACGGCGCGACGGCCGCGGCCGCGCGCGCCGCCACGGTCGCCGCGGTCACGCCGGCACCGAGCGCGATCCGCGGCGCCGACGACCCGATCAGCCAGACGCTGAGCCAGCTGATCGAGCACGTCGGCCGCGACCGCGGCAAGCTCGCGCGGCTGGTCGCGGAGGGGCTCGGCGAGGTGCCGGCCGCCTACAAGCGGGCGGTCAAGGACATCGCGGTGCAGGCGGTGCGCAATGCGCTGGTGCACGGCATCGAGGCGCCGGACTTCCGCGAGCGCTCCGGCAAGGCGGCGGTCGGCTCGATCAAGGTGGGCTTCCGCGGCGAGGGCCCGAACGGCTACCGGCTGGTCATCGAGGACGACGGTGCCGGCATCAGCCTGCGCAAGATCCGCGAGGCGGCGGTCCGCCGCGGCATCCTGACCAGCGAGGACGCGGCGCGGCTCGAGTCGAAGCAGCTGCTGTCGCTGCTGTTCCGCTCCGGCTTCTCGACCCAGGAGGTCGCGGACGAGGACGCCGGACGCGGCGTCGGCATGAACGTCATCGCCGAGCTCGTCAAGGAGCTGAGCGGGCGCGTCGGCGTGTCCACCGGCGAGGGCCGCTACACGCGCTTCACGATCGTGCTGCCGGCGATCGAAGCGGCCGCGGCCATGCCGGCCGAAGACGTTGCCTGACCGGCCCGCGAGAGACCAGCGATACATGAATGCAGTGCGGCCATTGAAGCTGATGATCGTGGACGACTCCAACATCATCCGGCGGCGCATCGAGCGCTCGCAGCAGATCGAGCGCCTGCACGTCGTCGGCTCGGCGGCCAACGGCCGCGAGGCGATCGACCTGTTCGAGCGCACCGACCCGGACGTCGTGACGATGGACCTGACGATGCCGGAGATGGACGGCATCGAGTGCGTGGAGCACCTCGTGGCGAAGAAACCCGAGGTGCTGATCCTGGTCGTCTCGGCGCTGGCCGACAAGGCGACCGCCGTGGAGGCCATCCGCAAGGGCGCGAACGGATTCCTGTGCAAGCCCTTTACCGACCGCCAGCTCAATGATGCGCTAGCGGAGCTGTTGCAGGACGCGTGACGTGCTGACCGAAGCCGAGATCAAGACGTTCATCGACGGCGCGATCCACTACTTCGCGGTGTCGGCGCGTCAGCCGGTCGCGGTGGGCTCGCCGTACCTGATCACCGACGGGCCGCCGGCCGTGCACGAGTACACCGGCGTCATCGCCATCTCGGGCCGCCGCAAGGGCGCGGTGTGCTTCACCGCGCCGCGCTCGATGCTGATGGTGCTGCTGATGCGGATGAACGAGACCGACACCAGCGAGTCGAACATGAAGGACCTCATCGGCGAGGTCGCGAACACGATCTCCGGCAACGCGCGCCGCGACTTCGGCAAGGAGTTCGTGATCTCGGTGCCGACGGTGGTCGAGACCGACGGCGGCAAGTTCCGCCCGCCGGTGACCGCCCGGCCGTTCATCATCCCGCTCAACTGGCGCAGTCACTCCGCCAAGCTGATCGTCTGCCTCGAATAGCGGTGCCGCCGCGGCCGGGCGCCGCCGCGGCCGCCTGCGGCGGCGCGCGTCCTAGCGCTGTGCGCTCTGCGCGAGCGGCGGTGCCGCCGCCGGTGCCGGCGCGGGCTGCCCGCCGGGGGGGCTGTGGGCGGCGAGCGCCCACAGCACGAGCGCCAGCAGCACGACGTGGAAGCGGATCAGGATCAGGTACGCCTGCTTGAGCTCCTGGCGTCGCGGTGCCGGTTCGAGGGTCGCCAGATACATGCGGGTCTCGGCTGACGGGAGCGCGGCCGCGGATGCGGCTCAGTCCAGCCAGTAGCTGAGGTGGGCGCCCGCGGCAGCCTCGGGGTCGGCCTCGTAGCCCTTGGAGAGGCCGGCGTAGCCCTCCGGCCAGGTGGCGGCGGCGTTGACGCTGAAGCCGGACACGGCGTGGATCCGTGCCATGAAGCGGCGTTGCCACTCCTCGGCCGACAGGCGCTCGAGCCGGGCGCCGGGCGTCGGCGGCGGCGGTGACGAGACCTCCACGGTCTGCAGCCTGAGTTCGTTCATGGCGTGCTCCTCCATCCTCTGCGGCCGGGCGCGCGCCGGCGCGGACGGCGCGGTGCGCGGGAACGGCAGTATCGAATCGGTCGTCACGGGTGCTCCGCTCGTCACGCGCCGTGCGGCTTCGGGCCATGCGCCGGTTGCGCTCACTCGATTCATCGGCACCACCGCGCGTCGCTGAAGGCGCTTCATTTATAGAAAGTCCGCAATGTGATGGGGATAAGGAAAATCCCGGTGCTGGGGCGCGCAGCCGGATGAACCGGGGCCGGTCTGTGACGCAGGTCCGCGCCCCGGTAGGGAGACCCCGCAGCGCGGACGCGCCGCGCGCGACGCGGCGGCGGCGCGGCGCAGCGGCGGCTGTGGGGAACGGCCGGCGGCGCGACGGCCGCCGCTCAGGGCGCGAGCTCGCGCCTCGCGATCTCGAGCCACTCCGCCTGGGCGCGACGCACGTGGCGCGGCGCGAGCTCGGCGCTCTTGACGACGTCCTCGAGTGCCGCGCGCGCTTCGGCGCCGCGGCCGCTCTTCTTGAGCAGCAGCGCGTGGCGGACGCGCGCCTCGGCGCCGGGGAAGTAGCCGGCCACGGCACGGTACTCGGACTCGGCCTTGGCGAGGTTGCCCTCGGCCTCGAGCGCGCGGGCGTAGAGGAGGTGGCCGTCGGCGGACTTGAAGTCCGGGTTGTTGGCGATCAGCGCTTCGAGGCTGGTGCGCGCGCCGCCGGCGTCGCCGGCCGCGAACTGCGCCTCGGCGAGCCCGAGCAGCAGCGTCGGGTCGTGCTCGTAGATGCCCTTGAGTCCGGCGCGGTAGGTCTCGATCGCCGTGGCGTACTCGCCGCGGCGCGCGAGCTCGGCGCCGAGCCGCGCCTTCGCGACCACGGTGTCGCTGACGGCGGCGGTCGCGGTCGCGCGGCGCAGGTCCCGGTCCGGGTCCACGGCGCGCTGCACGCCGCGCATCGCGCTTCGCGTCGCGCGCGAGCGGAACAGGTCCGGCAGGACCTCGACCAGCAGGTAGGCGAGCATGCCGACGCCGGGCAGCAGCACGAGCACCCAGATCCAGATCGTGTTGCGCCCGGTCTTGATGACGTGCACGACGAGTCCGACCTCGATCAGGAGCGTCAGGATGGCAATCGACGACATGCGGACCCCGTCCGGTTCTGCGCCCAGGCGACGGTCGCGAAAATAGCCGAAAATCGTCCGGCGCGCGGCACAACCGCCGGGGGGAGGAGCGGGTGACGGATCCGGCGACCGTCGAGGTCAGCTATCTCGAGCTCAAGGCGCCGCCCGCGCCGGTGCCGGCGCGCGCCGGCGTGGAACGGTTCGCGGTGGAGACGCTCGGCCTCGAGGCCTACCTCGGGCTGTACCGCCGGGTCGGCGGCCCGGTCGGCTGGGACCGGCGGCTCAAGATGCCCCGCGCCGAGCTCGCGACGCTGCTCGGATCCGGCCGGCTGCGGATCTATCTCGTGCGCGACGGCGAGGGCGAGCCACTCGGCTTCTGCGAGTTCGATCGCGGCCAGTTCCCGCAGATCGAGCTCACGCACTTCGGGCTGCTGCCGCAGGCGCAGGGTCGCGGGCTCGGCCGGTGGCTGCTCGGCTCCGCGCTGCAGGCGGAATGGCAGGCCGGTCCGACGCGGATCTGGCTGCACACCGACACCTGGGACCACCCGGCCGCGATCCCGGTGTACCAGCGCGCCGGCTTTCGGACCTACGCCGTGCGCCGCGAGCCGGTGGCGGACCTGTGAGGCGCGCGCCGCCTCAGCCCGCGGCGGCCCGGTCGCCGCAGGGCCCCACGGCGCGGCACTTGAGCTCGCAGGTCACCGCGACCCCGCCGCCGGGGCGGTTCGCGACCGAAAACTGCGCGCCGATCGCCTGCGCGCGATAGGCCATCACGTGCTGGCCTATGCCCGGCTGCAGCCGGTCGTCCGGCGGCAGGCCGATGCCGTCGTCGGTGACCGAGATCCGGATCAGCCCCGGCCCGTGCCCGCAGACGACCTTGATCACGCTGCCCTGGCTGTGGCGGCGTGCGTTGACGATCGCCTCCTGCGCGATGCGCAGCAGGTGGTAGGCGGTGCCGTCGTCCAGGCAGTCGGCCGGGATGGGCGCCGCGCTGAGCTCGACCCGCGGACCGTCCGGCCGGCTCGTGCGGCGCACGAACTGCTCGATCGCGCCCGACAGGCCCGCCGCCCGGACCGCGAAGCCACCGTGCTCCTGCGCCGCGCGCCGCGCGAGGTCGATCGCCCGCGACAGGAGCAGGCTGATCTCCTCGAGCGGCGCGACCAGGCCCGAGGACGCCTTGCGCGCCTCGTTGACGGCCGCGGCCAGCATGATCGAGATGCCGACCAGTTCCTGGCCGACGCCGTCGTGCAGCTCGGCCGCGAGTCGCTGCGCCTCGTCGGTACGCTCCTTGAGGAGGCGCATGTCGAACTCGCGCTCGCGCACGCGCAGCGCCGTCAGGTCGCGGTAGGCGGCGCGCAGCTCGAGCTCGCTGACGATCTGCTTGGCGAGCGTCGCGAGCGCGTCGATCTGCGCCGGCGTCAGCGTCTGCGGCTGGGTGTCGATCACCGCGAGCGTGCCGAGCACCGAGCCGCGCGGCGTCACGAGCGCGAGGCCGGCGTAGAAGCGAAAGTGGGTCACGCCGCTGACGAGCGGGTTGTCGGCGAAGCGCGCGTCCTGGCTCATGTCCGGGCACACGATGCTGTCGCCGGTGGCGACCACGTGAGCGCACGGCGCCCATTCGCGCGGGATCTCGATGACATCGAGGCCGATCCGCGACTTGAACCATTGCCGGTTCTGGTCGGTCAGACTGATCAGCCCGATCGGCACCCCGGCGATCTGGGTGGCGAGCCGGGTCAGGCCGTCGAAGGACGGGTCCGGCAGCGTGTCCAGCACCTCGTAGCTGTGCAGTTCCCGCAGACGGGCGGTTTCGTCGGCAGGGAGCGGGGCGGCCGGCATCGCAAAGAAACCTCGGAGCCAGGGCGGGAGAACAGGCCCGCGACGCGCATTCTTGTTCGTTGGTCGCCATCCGTCGGCGCCGCCTGGGCGTGCGCCGCGCAGGCAACACGGGGACGTGGCGGCTGGGAGCGTAAGGTCCGCCGGCCGGATTGCCAATAGGGGAATCAATGAAGGCGAGGGCAAGGCGGCGGGGCGGCGACGCGATCGGCGCGGCACCGCCGGTGCCGCTATGCTTATGTCAAGGCCGGATGGCGCCTGGTCCGTCGCCGCGCGACGGCTCCCGCCGGCGCCGGCCGGCGCCCGGTTCCGTCATTGCCGCCAGCCGAGCGCCGGCCCGAGGTCCGATGCCGACGATACTGATCCGCCGGGCCCTCGCTGCGCTCGCCGCGTTCGCCGCGCTCGCGATCGCGACGAGCGCCACCGCGGTGGACTGCAACCCCGCCATCGCGACCGAGCTGCGGCTCGAGCCGGTCGAGAGCGCGAGTCCGGTGGTCGTCGTGAGGATCGACGGCTCGCCACGGCGCTTCATCGTCGAGCCCGGTGCGCTCTGGAGTGCGATCTCGGAACCCGCGGCGGCGGCCACCGGCCTCAGGCCGCTGCCGCTTCAGGCGCGCGAGCCGACCGGGACGGACGGCGGCGTCGCGCTGTCGCAGTTCGCGGTCGCCGAGCGCTTCGAGCTCGGCAGCCTGCCTGCGGCGCGTACCCAGCTCCTGCTGCTGCCCGAGAAGGTCACCGGTCGCGACGTCGACGGCGTGCTCGGCGCGGACGTCCTCGATCGGTACGACCTCGACTTCGATTTCGCGGCGCACGTGCTGCGGCTCGTCTCGCCACAGCACTGCCCGGGCCCGGTCGTGCGCTGGACGCGCGAGTACGCGGCGGCGCCGTTTCGGATCGCGCCGAGCCGGCACCTGGTCGTCGAGATGATGCTCGACGGCAAGCAGGTCAGCGTCGCGATCGACACGGCGCGCAGCCGGACGGCGCTCAGCGCTTCGAGCGCCGAGCGGCTCTATGGCCTGACGGCGGCCTCGCCGGATGTCGACGTGCCGGCAGACCGGGCGGCGGCCGGCGCGCTGCGGTTCCGAAAGCAGTTCGAGTCGCTCGCGCTCGGCGGCCTCGTGATCCGCCGGCCGCTCGTCCACGTCTGGGCCGACGGTGATGCGCAGGCGGTCGCGGCGCGCAGCGCCGCTTCGCTGCCGGTCGAAGGGGCGCTCGGCCTGCCGCTCGAGCGGCAGGACCTCGCGATCGGCATGGACGTGCTGCGCCACCTGCACCTGTACGTCGCGTTCGCCGAGAAGATGCTCTACCTGAGCACGGCCGACGCCCACTGAGTCGGCGCGCGCGCCGACCGCCGATCGGTCATGATCCGCGGGTCGTACCGCCGGGGAGTCCACGATGAGCGTCCGCCGAAGCGTCACGGTGCTGATCCTCCTGCTCATGGCGGTCGCCAGTGACGCCGCCGATCCGCCAGCGGCCGCACCGGTGCGAACCGCGACTGCAGCCACCTCGCCCGGTCGCGGCCAGCCTCACCACGCGCCGAGGTTCCGCACGTTCGTCGACATGCAGACCTTCATGGACCACGTCCTCACGCCCGCCGCCACCGTCGTCTGGCGCAGCAACGGCTTCGTGAACGACGCCGCGGGAGACCACGACCTCGCACCGCACACCGATGCCGACTGGGAGGCGGTCGTCAGCGGTGCCGCGACGCTCGCCGAGGCGACGAATGCGCTGCGGATCCCGCAGCGCAGGCTCGATGCCGCGTGGGACGGCTATGTCGAGCGGCTCGCCACGGCAGCGGCGCGGGCCTACGAGGCGGCCGAGAAGCACGATCGCGGGGCGCTCGCCGAGGTCAGCGACCATCTCGACGAGATCTGCTCGTCCTGCCACCGGCACTACGGCTACGAGTGACGGCCGGCTCACCGGCGACGGCGGGCTGTGTGGTCCGCGATCGGCAGGAGCGGCCGGTGCAGCGCAGCAGCAGCCGACGCACGCGGCGAGCGGTCAACCGCCCGAGTCGCCGCGGCGGGCGCCGAGCGCCGTCCAGGACGCGGGCCTCACGCCAACTGGACGTGGTGCAGGAGCAACACGCTACTCGCCCCAGCCGAGTCGATTGTCGAATCGGTGGAGAAGCCGTTGGATATGGCGCTTCCGGGCAATTTCTAGCCCATAAACTCTGTATATCAAGCCGCGTGCGGCGAATACGGGAATTGTGACGATATTGGGGCGGCCCGTTTCGGCCAGCCCCATGCAAGAACCCCGAGGACTACGCGCTTACCTAGTTGCAGCCGCTTGTAAACTGCGGTTAGCCTCAATCACAGACGGGTGTTGAGAGCGCGCGACTCGACGGCCTCGCGGTCTGACCGCAGCGGCCGTGTCGAACCGCGTGGCGCAGGGAGAGCGCGGCAGTGGACTGGCCTCACGTGTTGTTCATAGAAGACGACGCCGCGGTTGCAGCGGCGGCGCGCCTGCTCCTCAAGGTGGCGGGCTACCGCGTGACGACTGCGTCCTGCATTGCCGAAGCCGTTGAACAGGCCGCGCGCCATGACGACTTCTGCGCGGTCGTCTCCGACTATCACCTCGGCCCCAGCGAGAACGGAGTCGGCGCGATCGCTGCGGTACGCAAGGTCCGCGGCCACTGCCTCCGTGCCGTACTGATCAGCGGCGACACCGGACTGCGCCTGTCGGAAGTGCAGCGCGGGCCCGACACCACCATCGCGAGCAAGCCGATCAGTGCCGAGGCATTGCTGGCGCTGCTGCCCGCGGCGCGACCCTGAATATTGTGCAGGGAAGGGAGTTTCCTCGATGCTGATGAAGACCCGTGCGATCTCGGCTGCACCGAAGCTAAAGCTCCGCCTCGAGGACGTGCGCCTCGACTCCTTCGGCATCCGCGTCATCGCGGCCGCACTGCGCTACTGCCCGCGCGTGCTCTGGAACAGCAGGTTCATGGTCCTGCGCGAACCCGGGGCGGACTGGTCCGAGGTCGCCGCCGCGATCAACAAGGCGCGCGAGGCGCGCTACCAGCAGTACCTCGACACCCGCGGGGCCTTCCGGCACAACGACCCGCCGCGGTCGCGGCAGGAGCTCGAATGCGCGCCGTGGACGGAGGATGAGGTCGCCATCGTCTGCTGGCCCGAAGGCGCGCCGCTCGACGAGCTGGGGCGCTGCTCAACCTGCGGCGACCACTTCGCGCGCTTCTCGACGCGCCAGGGGGCGATCTGCTCGGACAAGTGCAAGCCCAAGCGCCCCAGCCAGGCGAAGCGGCGGGATCCGCGCGTCTGCCAGTGCTGCGGCACGACGTTCGCGCCGAAGCGGTTTACGACCGTCGCTTGCTCGGCGAAGTGCCGCGTGGCGATCTACCGAGCGGTGAAGAAGGCGTCGGCGTCGCCGAAGCGCCGCGGACGACCGCCGAAGGTCGCTC
>DATKOP010000011.1:0-10627 GCA_035524595.1 Steroidobacteraceae bacterium
CGATGCGGCCGCCGCGGTCGCGTGCGGCTCCGGCTCGAGCCGGGGCTCGAACAGCTCCGGGTTGCGCGCCGGGCCCTCGGTGCCCGTATCCACCGAGCGGCGCCGCTCCCACCACCACAGGCCCGCGATCAGTGCGAGCCCGAGGCCGAGCAGGATCCAGCGAAGTTCGCTCGCCATCGCTAGCCCGCCGCGGCCATCCTGAGCGCCTCGTCGACGTCGACCGACACCAGCCGCGAGACACCCGGCTCGTTCATCGTCACGCCGACCAGCTGGCGCGCCAGCTCCATCGTGTTCTTGTTGTGCGTGATGAACACGAACTGCACGCGCTCGCTCATCTCGCGGACGATGTCGCAGAAGCGGCCGACGTTGTGGTCGTCGAGCGGCGCGTCGACCTCGTCGAGCAGGCAGAACGGCGCCGGGTTGAGCTCGAAGATCGAGAACACCAGCGCGACCGCGGTCAGCGCCTTCTCGCCGCCCGAGAGCTGGCTGATGGTCACGTTGCGCTTGCCGGGCGGGCGCGCCATGACCGCGACGCCGGCCGCGAGCACGTCCTCGCCGGTGAGCTCGAGGTAGGCGTGGCCGCCGCCAAAGAGGCGCGGGAACTTGTCCTTGAGCCCCGTGTTGACGCGGTCGAAGGTCTCCTGGAAGCGCTGGCGCGTCTCGCGGTCGATCTTGCGGATCGCCTGCTCGAGCGTGTTGAGCGCCTCGGTCAGGTCGTTGAACTGCCGGTCGAGGTACTCCTTGCGCTCCGACTGCTCCTTGAACTCGTCGATGGCGGCGAGGTTGACCTGGCCGAGGCGCTCGATCCTGGCCTCGACCTCGGTCAGGTTCTGCTCCCAGACCGCGGCGCTCGCCTCCGGCGCGAGGCCGGCGAGCACCGCCTCGAGCTCGAAGCGCATCGCCGCGAACTGCTCGGCGACCGACTCGCGCCTGACGCGCGTCTCCTGCGCCGCGAGCGCGGCGGCGTTCGCCGCCTGGCGCGCCGCCTCGACGCCCGCCTCGGCGGTCAGGCGCTCGGCATCGAGCGCCCGGAACTGGGACTCGGCGGCCTCGACCGCGGCGCGCGCGAGCCCGAGCTCGCGCTCGCCGTCGAGCTTGCGGTTGAGGAGCTGCTCGAGCTCGCGCTGCTGCGCCGCGAGCGGCGCCTCGCCCGCGGCGAGCTCGCGCTCGAGCTCGGCGCGCCTGCCGGCGAGCTGCTCGAGCTGGGCCCGGACCCGCTCGAGGCTGGTGTTCAGCGAGGCGAGCGCGGCGCGGCGCGACTCGACCGCGATCGCCGACTGCTGCGCCGCGCCGCGCTCGCGCTCGGCGTCGCTGCGCGCGCTGCCGAGCGCGGCCCGCAGGCGCTCGCGCTCGGCCTCGAGCCCGGGGCGGCGCTCCTCGCAGGCCTGCATGAGCTCGAGCGCGGCGGCGAGCCGGCCGCGCGCGGCGCGCGTCTCCTCCTCGGCGGCGGCGATCTCGGCGCCGAGCTCGGCGGCCTCGGTCGCGAGCCGTGCGAGCCGCTCGGCGGTCTGCGCGGTCCGCGCCCGGGTCGATTCCAGCTGGCCGCGCAGGTCGACGTGGCCGCGGTGCAGGCGGTTGGCCGCCTCCTGCGCCTCGTCGCGCGCGCCCTCGAGCGCCCGGATGCGCTCGCGCGCCGCGGTGAGCGCGCGCTCGTGCGCGGCGAGCGCGCCCTCGGCCACGCGCAGCTCCTCGCGCCGCGACCGCAGCGCCTGCTCGCGCTCGAGGACGCCGGCGTGCGCATCCGGGTCGCGGCTGACGCGCAGCCAGTCGCGGCCGATCCAGACGCCGTCCTTGGTGACGATCGACTCGCCGGCCGCGAGCGACGCGCGGCGCCTCAGCGCCTCGTCGAGGCGCTCGACCGCGTACACGCCGCCGAGCAGCTCATCGAGCACGGCCGGGCCGCGCAGCTTGCCGCGCAGGCGGTCGGCCGGCGCCGCCGCGCGCGCCTCGCGGCCGCCGCCGCCGATGAACGTGACCTCGCCGACCGCGAGCTCGCCGACCAGCGCCGCGACGGCGTCGAGGCCGTCGACCGAGACCGCCTCGAGGTAGCTGCCGAGCACGGTCTCGACGGCGCGCGACCAGCCGGCGTCGACGCTGAGCTCCTGCGCGAGCCGCGGCCGGCCGCCGAGCGCATGGCCCTTCAGCCAGTCGACGACCTTGCCCTTGGCCTGGCCGAGCGCCGCCTGCTGCAGCGCCTCGAGCGAGACGACCTGGCCGCGGCTCTGGGTGAGCTCGTTGCGGGCCCGGTCGAGCTCGGCCTGAAGCGTGCGCTCGCCGTCGCGCGCGCCCGAGAGCTGATCGAGGAGCGCCCTGAGGTGCGCCTGAGCCGCCTCGTCCTCGGCGCGCGCCGCCGCCTCGCGCGCGGCGAGCGCCGCGATCGCCTGCTCGGCGTCGGGCGCGGCGAGCGCGTCGCGCTCGATCGCCACCTTCTCCTGCTGCGCGAGCGAGCGCCGCAGGCGGCTGTCCAGGTGCTCGATGCGCGCGCGCTCGACCATGGCCTCCTGGCCGGCCTCGCTGCCCTCGCGCGTGTACGCCTCCCAGCGCTGCTGCCAGCCGCCCATCGCCTGCTCGGCTGCCGCGAGCGCGGCGGCCGCGGTCGCCTCGCGCGCGCGCGCCGCGGCGAGGCCGGGCTCGAGCGCCGCGAGCGCGGTGGTGAGCGCGCCGAGCTCGCCCTGGTCGCGGGCGAGCAGCGTCGCGGCCTCCGCGTGGCTCGCCTCGGCCTGCTCGAGGTCGGCGCGCTGGCGGGCGCGCAGCTCGCGCGCGTGCTGGATCCCCTGCTCGCAGCGCGCGGCCTCGGCGCCCGCCTGGTAGGTGCGCGCCTGCACGGCGCCGAGCGCCTCGCTCTCGCGGGCGTGGTGCGCGCGGCCCTTCTCGATCGCGGCCTCGGCGGACCGCAAGGACGCGACCGCGGCCTCGAGCGCGACGTCGCGCTCGCGCGCGGCGCCGGCGCGGGTCACGGCCTCGGCGTCGAGGTCCTTGAGCCTGAGCGCGAACAGCTCGGCGCGCAGCTTGCGCTCCTCCTCCTTGAGGCCCTGGTAGCGGCGCGCGGTCACGGCCTGGCGCTGCAGGTGGCGGATCTGCTTGTCGAGCTCCTCGCGCAGGTCGTTGAGCCGGTCGAGGTTCTCGCGCGTGTGCGCGATGCGGCTCTCGGTCTCCTTGCGGCGCTCCTTGTACTTGGAGATGCCGGCGGCCTCCTCGAGGAAGGCGCGCAGGTCGTCGGGCTTGGCCTCGATCAGGCGCGAGATCATGCCCTGCTCGATGATCGCGTAGGAGCGGCTGCCGAGGCCGGTGCCGAGGAACAGCTGGGTGATGTCCTTGCGGCGGCAGCGCGCGCCGTTGATGTAGTAGGTCGACTGGCCGTCGCGGCCCACCTGGCGCTTCAGCGACACCTCGGCGTAGGCGGCGTAGGGACCGGCGATCGTGCCGTCGGCGTTGTCGAACACGAGCTCGACCGAGGCGGTGCCGACCGGCTTTCGGCCGCCGGAGCCGTTGAAGATCACGTCGGTCATGTCGTTGCCGCGCAGGTGCTTCGCGGAGATCTCGCCCATGACCCAGCGCACGGCGTCGATGACGTTGGACTTGCCGCAGCCGTTCGGGCCGACGACGCCCGTGAGGTTGCTCGGCAGGTGCACCGTCGTCGGGTCCACGAACGACTTGAACCCGGCGAGCTTCAGCTTCGATAGACGCATTGGAAAACCTGGAGTTTTTCACGCCGCGCCGCGCTCCTGCGGCGGCGTCGGCGGCGCCTTTGGGCGCGTAGTTCCCGAAAGCGCACTAGTGTAGAGTACGCCGCCCTCGAAGACGACCCGCTTGACAGGCGCGCGCATGACCGATCGTGAGCCCACGCGGCCCCAGCCGCACGTCGAGACCTTCCCGAATCCGTCGCCAGAGCGCGACTACGCGATCCGGATCCGCATGCCCGAGTTCACGTGCCTGTGCCCGAAGACCGGCCAGCCGGATTTCGCCGAGCTCGTGCTCGAGTACGTGCCGGAGGAGCGCTGCGTCGAGCTCAAGTCTCTGAAGCTCTACGTCTGGTCGTTCCGCGACCGGGGCGCGTTCCACGAGGCCGTGACCAACGAGATCCTGGCGACGCTGGTCGCGGCCACCCGGCCCCGGTTCATGCGCCTCACCGGCACCTTCAACGTGCGCGGCGGGCTCTATACTTCGGTGGTTGCCGAGCACCGCGCCGCCGGCTGGGAGCCGGCCCCGCCGGTGGTCCTGCCGGGGGCCGACGGCGCCTGAACGGCGGCCGCGAACAGGTTATAATTTCCGGCTTGATCCGCGTTACGGAGTAGGTGATGGCAGCTAAGAAGCCTGTGAAGGCGAAGAAGCCGGCGGTGAAGAAGGCCGAGGCCAAGAAGCCCGCCGCCAAGGCCGCCGCGCCCAAGGCGAGGCCCGCGGCGCACAAGGCGCCCGCGAAGGCGAAGCCCGCCCCGAAGGCCGCCAAGCCCGCCGCGAAGCCGGCCGCGAAGCCGGCCGCCCCCGCCAAGGCCCCCGCCGCCAGGCCCGCCGCGGCCGCAAAGCCCGTCGCGCCCGCAAGGCCCGCCGCCCTCCCGAAGCCCGCCGTCGCGCGCCCCGCGATCGTCCGCCCGGCCCCGCGGCCGGAGCCGGTGCGCCTGACGCCGGCGCCGCGCCTGCCGCGGGTCGCGAGCGCCGATGGCGAGGAGGAGACCGCGGAGAGCGCCGCGCTCGGGCTCCTCTCCGGGCCGCGCAACGTCAAGCCGTACCTCGCCAAGAAGGGCGAGCAGTACATGAACAAGGAGCAGCTCGAGCACTTTCGCACGATCCTGCTCAGCTGGAAGCGCGACCTCATGGAGGAGGTCGACCGCACCGTGACCCACATGAAGGACGAGGCGGCGAACCCGCCCGATCCCAACGACCGCGCGACGCTCGAGTCCGAGTTCAGCCTCGAGCTTCGGACCCGCGACCGCGAGCGCAAGCTGATCCGCAAGATCGACGAGGCCCTGGCCCGCATCGAGGACGGCAGCTACGGCTACTGCCTCGAGACCGGCGAGGAGATCGGCATCAAGCGCCTCGAGGCGCGCCCCGTCGCGACGCTCTCGATCGAGGCCCAGGAGCGCCGCGAGCGGCGCGAGAAGCAGTACGGCGACCGGGACGACCGCTACCGCTGAACGGCCGGGGACCGCGTCCCCGAAGCCCCGGGGGCGCTTCGCGCCCTCGCCCACCGGCCGCCTGCACCGCGGCTCGCTGCTCGCCGCCGTCGGCAGCTACCTCGATGCCCGCGCATCGGGCGGCGAGTGGCTCGTTCGGATGGAGGACGTCGACCGCGGCCGCGAGGTGCCGGGCGCCGCCGCCGACATCCTGAGGACCCTCGAGGCCTATGGCCTTTACTGGGACGGCCCCGTGCTCTACCAGAGCGCGCGCGATGAGGCCTACGCCCAGGCGCTCTCCCGGCTCACGGCAGCCGGGCTCACCTACCTCTGCTCCTGCAGCCGCACCGACCTCGCCGCCGACGGCGCCGAGGGCCGATATCCGGGCACCTGCCGGGCGGGCCCGCGGCGCCGGGACGTGCCGCTCGCGACGCGCCTTCGCACCCTCGCCTTCGGCGAGGTCACGGTCGAGGACCGCCTGCAGGGACGCCTGACCGAGCTCGTCGAGGCCGCGGTCGGCGACTTCGTCCTGCGGCGCCGCGACGGGTTCTGGTCCTACCAGCTGGCGGTGGTCGTCGACGATGCCTTCCAGGGCATCACGGACGTCGTTAGGGGCGTCGACCTCCTCGAGAACACGCCCCGCCAGCGGGTCCTGCAGGCGGCACTCGGCCTGCCCTCGCCCCGTACGCTTCACCTGCCGCTGCTCGTCGCCGCCGACGGGGAGAAGCTCTCGAAGTCCCGCCGGGCGCTCCCGGCGGACCCGGCCGCCGCCCCGGCGGTGCTGACCGAGATCCTCGCTTTGCTGCGCCACAATCCGCCCCGGGAGCTGCAGCAGGGGCCCGTGCGGGCCCAGCTCGACTGGGCGACGGCCGCCTGGAATCCCTCGCTGCTTCAGGGGGTTAGGGAGATCACCGAGACCGGCTGACAAATGGCGCGGCCATGTTGCTCCGCAACGCCGCCGGCGTATGATGACCCCCTCAGCGGATACGCGGCGTTGCAGCACGAGGGGCGCACGATGAGCGAACCGAGAATCATTAAGAAGTATCCCAACCGCCGTCTCTACGACACGGTCGAGAGCCGGTACATCACCCTCGCGGACATCAGGCGGCTCGTGACCGACAAGGTTGACTTCGTCGTCGTCGACAAGAAGACCCAGGAGGACATCACGCGCAGCATCCTGCTGCAGGTCATCGCCGAGCAGGAGCACGAGGGCAATCCGATGATGAGCCAGGACTTCCTGGCCCAGATCATCCGCGCCTACGGCGGCGCCATGCAGAACCTCGCCGGCGACTATCTCGAGCAGAGCCTGAAGCTCTTCACGGCGCAGCAGTCGCAGATCCGCGACCGCGTGCGCTCGATGGTCGGCATGGACCCGATGGCCTCGATGACCAACCTCGCGCAGGAGAACTTCCAGCGCTGGCGGCAGATGCAGGATGCGTTCTTCAAGTCGATGATGGGCGCGAACAACCGCCCGCCCGGCGAGGAACACCAGGACTGACGGCGCGGCGCATGCGTCGAATCGAAACGGGGCCGGACGGCCCCGTTTTGTTGTCGGGTGCGCGCAGCGGCGGCGGCTCTAGGCGCCGCGGCGCCCCGAGCGCGAGAACTCGAGGATCGCACTCACGAGCAGCAGCGGCACGGCCCAGCAGAGCCAGATCAGCATGCGCTGCCGGTCCTCGAAGGGCCCGATGCCCCATGCCTCCAGCACCCGGTCGAGCAGGCGAAAGGTCACGAACGCGAACGTGACCGTGTAGCTTCGGATCATCCAGTCGCGATGCTGCTCGACCTTGCGATTGCGGATCGCGACGTACGCGACCGCCGTCGTCACCGTCCAGGCGACGGTCAGGAAGAAGAGCCCGACCCGGTAGGTCCAGCCGGGCGGATTGACCGCGGTGAACGAGAGGTAGTAGCCGCCGAGGCAGCCGACCACGACGCCGCCGAGGTAGAGCCGGCCGACATTGCGATGCAGCCTGCCGACCCGACCGGTGAGCCCGAGCCAGAGCTGCACGAGCCCGGCGCTGATCGCGGTCGCGCCGCCCGCGAGGTGCGGCAAGAGGCCGAAGCGCCGCGACCAGAACTCCTCGCCGAAGGCCGCGGCGTCGTAGCTCAGGTACCGGACCGCGTTGGCCTTCACGAAATAGAGCGCCGCGGCAGCGGCGATCGCGAGCGTCGCGATCAGTCCCCAGTGCGCCGACGGGCGCGATTCAGCGGCACGCGCGCTCATGGCTCCCCCCTTGTTTCATTGCGTTCTTATAGAGTTCGGGCCGTCACGCGCCCCTTGCATCGGCCCTCAGGCCGCCCCCGGATGGGGCGGCGAGCCCATCTCACGGGTGCGGGTGCAGGACGCTGTGTCCCGAGCGCTTGAGCGCCGCGTCGCGCTCGGCGATGCCGAGGTCCGCATCCACCATCTCGGCGATCAGTTCCTCGAAGCTCACCTTCGGCGTCCAGCCGAGCTTGGCGCGGGCCTTCGCGGCGTCGCCCAGGAGCGTGTCGACCTCGGCCGGGCGGAAGTAGCGCGGGTCGATCCTGACGACCACGCGCCCGCTCTTGGCATCGACGCCCTGCTCCTCGAGGCCCTTGCCGCGGAACTCGATCTTCATGCCGAGGCGCTCGCCGGCCAGCACCACGCACTCGCGCACCGAGTGCTGGCGCCCGGTCGCGACCACGTAGTCGTCCGGCTCTGCTTGCTGCAGCATCAGCCACTGCGCCTCGACGTAGTCGCGCGCGTGGCCCCAGTCGCGGCGCGCGTCGAGGTAGCCGAGGTAGAGGCACTCCTCGAGGCCGGCGCGGATGCGGGCGAGGCCGCGGGTGATCTTCCGGGACACGAAGGTCTCGCCGCGCACCGGCGACTCGTGGTTGAAGAGGATGCCGTTGACCGCGTAGAGGCCGTAGGCCTCGCGGTAGTTGATGGTGATCCAGTAGGCGTAGAGCTTGGCGACGCCGTAGGGCGAGCGCGGGTGGAAGGGCGTCGTCTCCTTCTGCGGCGTCTCGCGCACCTTGCCGAACATCTCCGACGTCCCGGCCTGGTAGAAGCGCACCTTGTCCTTGATGCCGAGGATGCGGATCGCCTCGAGGAGGCGGAGCGTGCCGAGGGCGTCCGAGTTCGCGGTGTACTCGGGGGTCTCGAAGGACACCGCGACGTGGCTCTGGGCGCCGAGGTTGTAGATCTCGGTCGGCTGCACCTCCTGCATGATCCGGATCAGGCTCGTCGAGTCCGTGAGGTCGCCGTAGTGCAGGATCAGGCGCACGTTCGCCTCGTGCGGGTCCCGGTAGAGGTGGTCGATGCGGCCGGTGTTGAACGAGGAGGAGCGGCGCCGCACACCGTGCACCTCGTAGCCCTTGTCGAGCAGGAACTCGGTCAGGTAGGCGCCGTCCTGGCCGGTGACGCCGGTGATCAATGCGCGCTTCGCGGTCACGGTGGCCCTCCCCGCTCACGAATCCTGCCGGGAGGACTCTCGGGCGCCGATTTTAGCAGCCCGGGACCGCGCACGTCGTCCTGGGGCCCGCCCGGACGCGGCTGGCGGCGCGTGGATCGCGACGCGCGGCCTGTCGCGAACCGCCCCCGGCTGCTAACCTGCGCCGTCGCTCAATGGACAGGATCCGATCGTGACAGAGTCTCGTCGCAGGGTGCGGGTGCACCTGATCGCCGCCGCCCGGCCGAATTTCATGAAGATCGCCCCGCTCTACCACGCGCTCGCGCGTGAGGAGTGGTGCGAGGCGCGCATCGTGCACACCGGGCAGCACTACGACCCGAACATGTCGGATGCCTTCTTCCGGGACCTTCAGCTGCCCGCGCCCCACCATCACCTCGAGGTCGGCAGCGGCTCGCACGCCGAGCAAACCGGCGGCGTGATGATCGCCTACGAGAAGGTCGTGGCGCGCGAGCGGCCGGACTGGGTCGTCGTCGTCGGCGACGTCAACTCGACCGCCGCCTGCGCGATGGTGGCGACCAAGGCGTGGATCCCGGTGGTGCACCTCGAAGCCGGCCTTCGCAGCCGCGACCGGCGCATGCCCGAGGAGATCAACCGCCTCGTCACCGACGCGATCGCCGATGTCCTCTGGACGCCGTCGCCCGACGCCGACCAGAACCTCATCGCCGAGGGCGTCGACCCGTCGCGGATCGACTTCGTCGGCAACATCATGATCGACTCCTACGAGATGCTGCGCCCGGCGATCGAGGCGAGCGATGCGCGCGAGCGCCTGGGTCTCGCGGCGCAGGGCTACGCCGTCGTGACGCTGCATCGCCCGTCGAACGTCGACGATGCGGTCGCGCTCGGCGCCCTCGTCGGGAAGCTCGAGGACGTGAGCCGGCGGCTGCCGCTCCTCTTCGCGGTGCACCCGCGCACGAGGAAGCGCCTCGAGGAGTTCGGCCTCGCGAAACGCCTCGCCGGAAACGGCCGGATCCGGCTCACCGATCCGCTCGGCTACATCGAGTTCATGAACCTCGTCGTGAGCGCGCGCGCGGTGGTCACGGACTCGGGCGGCGTGCAGGAGGAGACGACCTACCTCGGGATTCCGTGCCTGACGCTGCGCGAGAACACCGAGCGCCCGGTGACCGTGAGCGAGGGCTCGAACCGGCTGGTGAAGCCCGAGGACCTGCCGGCGATGGTCGATACGGTGCTCGCCGGCAAGTGGCCGACCGGGCGGCGCCCGGACCGCTGGGACGGCCGCGCCGCCGAGCGCTGCGTCGCGGCGCTCAAGCGTCGCGCCGTTCTGCCTTGAATAACAGCAGCTTGCGCTGACGCCTTGGCGTCAGGCTGATCCCGCGCCGAGAGCCTCCGGGGCCGGTGCCGGACGGGCGGTCGCGATTGCCGCCGGAGCCGCGGCAGATGGACGCCCGGCCCGCCGCTCGCGGCGGGCCGGGCTCAATCGATCAGACGTCGCGCATCGACAGGCGCACGCGACCCTGGCGGTCGACCTCGAGCACCTTGACCTTGACCACGTCGCCCTCGCGCAGCTTGTCCGAGACGCGCTCGACGCGCTCGTTGGAGATCTGCGAGATGTGCACCAGGCCGTCGCGGCCCGGCAGGATCGCGACGAAGGCGCCGAAGTCCATGAGCCGGACCACCTTGCCCTCGTAGATCTGCCCGACCTCGACGTCGGCGGTGATCAGCTCGATGCGCCGCTGCGCCTCGCGGGCCGCCGCGCCGCTGACCGAGGCGATCTTGACGGTGCCGTCGTTCTCGATGTCGATCGTCGTGCCCGTCTCCTCGGTGATCGCGCGGATGACCGCGCCGCCCTTGCCGATGACGTCGCGGATCTTCTCGGGGTCGATCTTGATGGTCGTGATGGTCGGCGCCCACTCCGACATCTTCTCGCGGGGCTTCGCGAGCACCGCGTTCATCTTCTCGAGGATGTGCAGGCGCCCGTCGCGAGCCTGGGCGAGCGCGACCTTCATGATCTCGCTCGTGATGCTCGTGATCTTGATGTCCATCTGCAGCGCGGTGATGCCGTCCTTGGTGCCCGCGACCTTGAAGTCCATGTCGCCGAGGTGATCCTCGTCGCCGAGGATGTCG
>DATKOP010000012.1:0-4089 GCA_035524595.1 Steroidobacteraceae bacterium
GGCGGTGGTGGCGGCGGTGGTGGCGGCGGTGGTGGCGGCGGTGGTGGCGGCGGCGGCGGGGGCGCCGCACGCGGCGGGGGAGGCGGCGCCGGCGGTGCCGCGCGCGGCGGCGGCGGGGGCGGCGGGGGCGGCGGGGGCGGAGGCGGAGGCGGAGGCGGGGGCGCGGCACGCGGCGGCGGCGGCGGCGGTGGCGGTGGCGGCGCGGCGTCCGGAATCGGCATTTCCCGCGTCGGCTCCAGCATCACGCGCGTCTGGGTCGAGGTGCTCGTGAGCGGTGACAGGGTGGAGTGCGTCTGGGCGAGCGCCTCGCGGTTCTCGCGCTCCGGTTCGGCCAGCGGGATGAAGCGCTCGATGTTCTGCACGCCGACGAGGTTAGCGAGGAACGCCATCAGCTCGAGCGCCGCGGAGAAGTCGGAGTCGTGCGCGGCGACGCGCTCGCCGAGCTGGCGCCTGAGCTCGCGCGCGCGGGTCAGCGCGAGGTCCAGGATCCAGCGCGCTGGCCGCTGGTGCCGGGCCCACGGTTGCACCTGCCAGTACGCCTCGTCGGTCAGAGAAACGTAGCGCAGGTGCAGTTCGAGGCTCTTGATCCACTTGTCGACGAGCTCAGTGACGCGCTGGTCGGCGGGATTCATGGCGGACCCATCCTGCGGGGCAACGTCGTCACCCTAGCCAAATCGACCTGTTGCCGCCACCGATCAGGTTCCCGCCAGGAAGATCGCCACCGCCGAGCCGATGCCGACGAACCAGACGACGCTGCGCAGCAGGTGCAGGTCCGCGACGTAGGCGAGCAGATAAGCGACCCGCGCCACGACGAAGACCAGCGCCAGCAGGTCGACCCGCGCCTGCGGCGCGTGCAGCTGCTGCGCCGCCAGCACCGCGGCGGCGAACAGCGGAAAGGCCTCGAAGCCGTTCAGCTGCGCGGCGTGCGCGCGCGCGCGCCAGCCGGTCTGCTGCGCGAGCCAGGCTCGCGGATTGCGGTTGTCGAATCGGGCTCCGCCCTTGGCGGTCAGCGTCGCGGCGTAGGGCAGCAGGCCTGCCACGAGCACGCACCACAGTGCCGTCGTCATTGCGTCGGTCCCCCGCTCCAGGTGACGAGGCCCCATTGTCCGCAAACCCGGCCCGTCTGCATACCGCCCCGCAATTGCCTCGCTCGGGCCCCTGGCGTAGCCTCGGCCCCATGGCCCAGGCCCGGCAGAAGCGCACGCGCCGCGGCGCTGCGCGCAAGGCGAGCACCAGTGCCCCGCACCGGGACTTCGGGTCCCGGCTCGCGGGCTTTCGCGCGGCTGCGTCGCTGACGCAGCGCGAGCTGGCCGACCGCCTCGGCGTCACGCGCCGCCAGATCGCCTACTACGAAAGCGGCAGCGGGCGCCCACCGGGCGCGCTGCTCGGGCTGCTCGCGGATCTGTTTCGCGTCTCGACCGACGTGCTGCTCGGGCGGGAGGTCTCCAAGGCGCCGGCGAGCCGACTGTCGAGCGCGGTGCTGGCGCGCCTGCAGCAGATCGAGCGCATGGGCGCCGACGTCTGCCGCCGCCTCGAGGCGACGCTCGAGCAGTTCATCGTCGCCGAGGGCTGGCGCCGTGGCGCGGGCCGCAAGGCGCGCCGCGGTCCCGCTGCGAAGCGCCGCTGACGCTCAGCGGCCGGCGGCGCGGTAGCCCGGGCCGCGCAGCACCTTGCCCGGGCGGGCGCCGGTCGCCCGGCCGTCGTCGATGACCGGCACGCCGTTCACCAGCACCCACTGCATGCCGCTTGCCAGCTGGTTCGGGTCGTTGAACGTCGAGCGATCGGTGATCGTCTGCGGGTCGAAGACGACGACGTCGGCCCACATGCCGCGCTTGATGAGGCCGCGATCGGCGAGCCGCATGCGCGCCGCCGGCAACGCCGAGAACTTGCGGATCGCGTCCTCGAGGGTCAGGCGCCGCTCTTCGCGCACGTACTTGCGCAGGATCCGCGGGAACGTGCCGTAGGCGCGCGGATGCGGATGCTCGGCACCGAGCACGCCCTCGGTGGAGGTGCCGGAGCTGTCGTTGTTGACGGAGGTCCACGGCTGCACGAGCGCGAGCGCGACGTCGGCCTCGTTCATGCCGAACACCGCGCAGCCGGTCTGGGCGCCGTCCTCGAGCAGCACGTCGAGCAGCGTGTCGAGCGGGTCCTTGCCGCGGGCCGCGGCGATCGCCTGGATCGTCTGGCCCTGCAGCGGCCGCAGCGCCGGGTTGCTGACGACGCCGACCAGGATCGACTCCGGCCCCTCGATCTCCGACCACTCGTTGTCCCAGTCGGTGCTCGGCGTCTGCATGTCCTTGCGGATGCGTGCGCGCATCGCCGGGTCCCTGAGCCGCTCGAGCAGCCGCGCGGTGCCGCCGTCGTGGGCCCACGGCGGCACGAACGCCGACATGTCGTTGAACCAGGCGGTGTAGGCGTAGGTGTCGGCGGCGACATCGATGCCGGCGGCGCGTGCCGCGTTGATGCGCGCGACGACGTCGGCCATGCGGCCCCAGTTGCTCCTGCCGGCCACCTTGAGGTGCCAGATCTCGACCGGGATGCCGGCCTCGCGGCCGATGCGGAAGGTCTCGTCGAGGGCAGCGTCGATCGCGTCGCCCTCGGAACGCATGTGGGTCGCGTAGATGCCGCCGTAGCGGGCCGCCTCGCGCGCCAGCGCGATCAGTTCCTCGGTGCTTGCGTACGGCGCCGGCGCGTACTCGAGCGAGGTCGAGAGGCCGACCGCGCCCTGTTCCATCGCCGTGCGCACGAGCGCCTGCATGCGCGCCAGCTCCGCGGCGCTCGGCGCGCGGTTGTCGCCGCCGATCACGATCGCGCGCACCGTGGTGGCGCCGACGTAGGAGGCGAGGTTGATGCCGATGCCCTGACGCTCGAGCCGGCCGAAGTAGCCGGCGAAGTCGCTCCAGTCGGCACGCAGGCCGAGATGCTCCAGCGTCGGCTGCAGCTCGGCGCGGTAGTGGCCCGCGAGCGGTGCGGCCGAGCCACCCTCGCCCGTGATCTCGGTGGTGATGCCCTGGAAGATCTTCGACGGCAGCCGCGGATCGACCAGCACCGTCAGCTCGGACTGACCGAGCATGTCGATGAAGCCGGGCGCCACGACCCGGCCGGCGGCGTCGATCCGGCGCCGCGCCGGGGCGTCGGCGAGCCGGCCGATCGCGGCGATGCGTCCGTCGCGGATACCGACGTCGGCGGCGTACCAGGGGGAGCCGCTGCCGTCGACGACCCGCCCGTTCGCGATCACGACGTCGAAGGGCGGCGCGGCCGGTGCCGCCGCGGCTGCGACGGCCACGAGCAGGGCGCCGGCGCAGAGGGCCGGCAGCAGGAGTCGTCGGATCATGGCAGGTGTCCGCAAGAGCGCCCGAAGTGGGCGTCCAAGGCTAGCACCGTCGCTCGACCGCAGCGGCGCGCGGCCGCCGGGCGGGTGGTGGCGGCCGGCGTCACGTCGGCGGATCAGGCTGCTGCGCCGCAGCGCAGCGCCGCACGTGTCGCTGCGACGCCGTTGCGCCGCCGCTGCTGCGGCCCGCGAGCTGCGCGGCTCCGCGCGCATCGCGTCGCCCGCGCACCGCATTATGTCGCACCGCAGACCTGCATCGATCTTGAAATACGGTTTCTGGCGGAATCCGGTCACGGTGCTGGCGGCAGCACAACACCAGCAACGACAGAGCCAAGGAATCGTGGCCGCAGGCGTCGCGCGGCGGCGCGCGAAGTGTCGCAGACCAACCTTCGCGCGGCTGGCCGACCGACGAGCGAGCGGAGGAGGCAGGGACGTCGTTGAACTGCACGTCGCACACGCGGATCGCACCGGCGGCCTCGTCGCGGCATGCGTGCTCGAGCCTGCGCGCCGCGTTTGCCGCCGGCCGATCTTCGTCATCAGTTCCACACAACACCGAAGAAGGGGAACTATGCGCGTCTCAACTCACTGGACCCGCGCCCTGCAGGTAGCGGCCTGCGCGCTCGCGATGGCGGCCGGCAGCGCGGCCGGCGCGATGGACTCAGGCCAGCTTCCGCAGAGCTTCACGCCGACGATGAAGGCGCACACGGGGCGGGTCGGCACCGGAGCGGACGGCGGCGGCGTGCTCGGCAACCGCTACT
>DATKOP010000013.1:0-20596 GCA_035524595.1 Steroidobacteraceae bacterium
AGCAGCTGAACCCGCAGCCGGACAACCTGATCGTGATCACGGACGGCCTGCCGACCCAGGGCGCGCAGCCGCCCAGCAAGAAGCTCGTCGACGGCGACGACCGGCTGCGGTTCTTCGAGCGCGCGATCGCGGCGCTGCCGAAGCGGCTGCCGGTCAGCACCATCCTGCTGCCGATGGAGGGCGATCCGGCCGCGCCGAGCGCGTTCTGGAACCTCGCCAAGGCGACCCAGGGCTCGTTCATGGCGCCCTCGAGGGACTGGCCATGAGCGCGACCGGCGCCCGGGAGGCCGCATGAGCCGCACCGCGACCGCGACCGCCGGCACCCGCGGCCGGCGCCGCGACCGGGACTTCCAGGTCTTCAGCATGTCGTTCCTCGACGCGATCTGCTGCGCGTTCGGGGCGCTGATCCTGATCATGGTGCTCGCGCAGGTCGGCCGGCCGAAGGTCATCCAGGCGATCGACACCGACCTCGGCGGCCTGATCGCGAGGAGCGAGGCCGAGCTCGAGAAGCTGAGGGGCGAGAGCGAGCTGCTGTCGCGCGACCTCCTCGGCCGCAAGGAGCAGGTGTCCGAGCTCAAGGACAAGCTCGCGCGCCTGCAGGGCGAGCTGTCGACGATCAAGGGCCAGTACCAGGCCTCCAAGCAGGACGCTGCGGTCGCGGCCCAGCTCGAGGGCAAGCTGTCGGCGGCGCAGCAGACGCTGACCTCGGAGATGGAGCGGCTGCTCGGGCAGAACTTCAAGCGCGCCAAGGACGCGCCGATCGGCGGCGTGCCCGTCGACAGCGAGTACGTCATCTTCCTGATCGACACCTCGGGCTCGATGCAGAGCTACAGCTGGGGGCTCGCCAAGCAGAAGCTGCGCGAGGTGCTCGAGATGTACCCGCACCTGAAGGGCATCCAGGTGATGTCCGACCAGGGCTACTACATGTTCGCCGAGTACCGCGGCAAGTGGATCCCCGACACGCCGGCGCGCCGCAAGGCGATCCTCGACTCGTTCAACGGCTGGAACGCGTTCTCGGCCTCGAGCCCGGCCGAGGGCATCATCGCCGCGATCCGCACCTTCTGGACGCCGGAGCACAAGATCAGCATCTACGTGTTCGGCGACGAGTTCACCGGCGCCTCGATCCAGCAGGTGGTCGACACCGTCGACCGGATCAACCGCAACGACCAGACCGGCGAGCGGGCGGTGCGCATCCACTACATCGGCTTCCCGCTCGACCCGCAGTACCCGCAGTTCACGAACATCCGCCTCGCGCAGCTGATGCGCATCATCTGCCAGCGCAATGGCGGTTCCTTCGTCGGGCTCGTACGCTAGCGCGGGGAGGGCGCGTGCGGCAGCAGACCTCGATGCGACAGCTTGCGGCGTGGGCCGCGCTCGCCGGCCTGGCGCTGCTCGCCGGCTGCGGCGGCGTGCACGTCACGGCCGAGAACACGCTGCCGCGGCCGCTGGTCGAGGAGCTGCCGCTGCGCGCCGGCGTCTACTACAGCGCCGAGTTCAGGAGCTACACCGCCCGCGAGAAACGCGCCGGGACGCAGTGGGAGATCATTCTCGGCGGCGCGCACGTCGCCGCAATCGACCGGCTGACGAAGGCGATGTTCGAGAGCGTCGTGACGGTGACCGAGCTCGGCAAGCCGCCGCCTGCGCCGCTCGACGTGGTGCTCGAGCCGCGCTTCGAGGAGTACTCGTTCCTGACGCCGCGCGACTCCGGCAGCGAGATCTACAGCGTCACGATCAAGTACCGCATCAACATCTACGACGGCGCGGCGCGCCTCATCGACTCGCTGGTGCTGACCGGCTTCGGCAACGAGCCCGCCGGCGCGCTGTCCTCCGGCGCGCCGCTCGCGGCCGCGACGCGCAAGGCGATGCGCGACGCCGGCGCCAAGTTCGCCGCGCAGTTCCCGGACCAGCCGGTGGTGCGCAAGCTGCTCCGGCACGAGCCGGTGCCGCCGATCGCGCCGGAGTCCGCGGCTGCCGAGGGCTCGGTTGGCGAGGTGCAGCCGGCGGCCGGCAAGCCCGCGCCGCCGGCACCGGCGTCGAAGCCGGCGGCCGCGGCAGCGGTACCGGCTGCCGTGGCGCCGGCCGCGGCGCCGCCGCCCCCGGCTGCGGCACCGGCGAGCGGCGCAGCGCCGGCCGCGGCGCCGCCCGTGCCACCGACCGCGGCGCCCGCACCGCCCCCCACGCCCGGGACCGGCCCGGCGGCGCCGGCCACGGCGCCCCCGGCGCAGGCGCCGCCACCGGACGTCCCACCGCCGTCGCCGCCGCCCGACCCGGCGCCGCCGCCGCGCTGAGCGCGGCCCGGCTCAGGTCGGGTTCTCGAGGCTGAACGACCCCGTCTCGTCGTCGTAGGCGAAGGCCTCGGCGTAGCGCGCCCAGCTGACGATCGCGCGCAGCGTCTGCTCGGCGGCCTCCGGCGACATGTGGTCCTCGAGCTCGTCGAGGAAGCGGCTCTTGGGCGCCGCGTGGCTCGCGCGCTCGTCGAGCACGCGGCGGATGTGGGCCGCGAGCGGCACGTGCGCGAGCAGGTGGCGGGCGAACAGGCGCTTGCGTTCGTCGAGCGCCGAGTCGGCGAAGGCGAGCCCCTCCGGCGTCAGCTTCAGGTCGCCGCCCTCGACCTCGGCGAAGTGCAGCATCTGCAGCGTCTCGGCCACCGGGAACAGGTCGTCGATCTCGAGCTGCAGCTCGGAGGCGATCTCCGGCAGGTCGGCCTTGCCGGAGAACGGTGGCGCCGCGACCGTCTCGATGAGGCCGGACAGCAGGTTCGAGGAGACGCGCGCCAGCGTCTGGTCGATGCCGGTGCCGGCGGCGCGCTCGACGCGCAGCGGCGCGCCGCGGTGCGGCTTGGCGGTCATCTCGACGTAGATGCGCTCCACCAGCGCCGCGAATGCCGGGTCGAGCCGATCGCGCGGCCGCGGGATCGGCACCTCGATCGTCGAGACGATGCGCCCGGGGTTGGTGGCGAACACCAGGATGCGGTCGCACATCTGCACCGCCTCCTCGATGTTGTGGGTCACGAGGATCACGCCCTTGATCGGCATGCGCCCGTCCGACCACAGGTCGAGGAAGTCGGTGCGCAGCGTCTCGGCGGTCAGCACGTCGAGCGCCGAGAACGGCTCGTCCATCAGCAGGATGTTCGGGTGCACGACCAGCGCCCGCGCGAAGCCGACGCGCTGGCGCATGCCGCCCGAGAGCTCGCGCGGGTAGGCGGACTCGAAGCCGTCGAGGCCGATCAGGTCGATCGCCTCGAGCGAGCGGCGCCGGATCTCGTCGCGCGCGACGTGCAGCGCCTCGAGGCCGAGCGCGACGTTCTCGTAGACCGTCAGCCACGGGAACAGCGCGAAGCTCTGGAACACCATCGCGATGCCGTCGGCGGGCGCGTCGATCGCCTTGCCGAGGTAGCGCACCTCGCCGCCGGTCGGCTGCGCGAGCCCGGCGATCAGCCTGAGCAGCGTCGACTTGCCGGAGCCGGAGCGGCCCAGCAGGCCGACCACCTCGCCGGGCCGCAGCGCGAGGCTGACGTCGTCGAGCACCAGCAGCTCGCCGCCGTCGCCGCGCGGGAAGGTCTTGCGCGCGTGCACGACCTCGAGCAGCGGCGCGGTCTCGACATTCGGCTTGAGGTTGGCGTTCATGGGGTCACGACAGGCGGAACTTGCGTTCCGCATAGTAGTAGAGGGGCCGCCACAGCAGGCGGTTGATCAGCAGCACGTACAGGCTCATCGTCACGACGCCGAGCACGATGCGGTGGAAGTCGCCGGCGGTGGTGGCGTTGGCGATGTAGGCGCCGAGGCCCGCGGCCTCGACCTTCTCGTCGCCCCAGCTCGCGACCTCGGCGACGATGCTGGCGTTCCAGGAGCCGCCGGAGGCGGTCAGCGCGCCGGTCACGTAGTACGGGAACACCGCCGGCAGCGCGATGCGCCGCCACCACAGCCAGCCGCGGACCCGCAGGTTGGTCGCCACGTGGCGCATCTCGCCCGGGATCGCCGCGGCGCCGGCGATCACGTTGAACAGGATGTACCACTGCGTGCCGAGGATCATCAGCGGACTCAGCCAGACGTCGGCGTTGAGGCGCCAGCTGACGATGCCGAACACGGCCACCGGGAACAGCAGGTTGGCGGGAAAGGCCGCCATGAACTGCGCCACCGGCTGCACGATGCGCGCGACCGCGGGCCTCAGGCCGACGTAGACGCCGATCGGCACCCAGACGAGGCTCGCGATCGCGATCAGCAGGAACACCCGCAGCATGGTCACCGCGCCGAGCGCGACCGTGGTGCCGATGTCCCGCGCGCCGAGCTCGGGCGCGAGGAAGCGGCCGGCCTGCCAGACGGCGAGCGCGAGCAGCAGGCCGACCACCGCGATCGCGGCCAGGTCGAGGCGGCGCGCGTGCTCGCGCGTCTCGAAGCGCACGGCGCCGGGCGCGGTGCGGATCGCGGCGCCGACGCTGCGCGCCACGCGCCTCAGCCAGCGCAGGAAGCGCGCCACCAGGATCGAGCTGCCGAGCGCCTCCAGCACCCACGAGCGCGGCGGCGTCGTGCCCGGCTCCTGCTCGAAGCGAAAGCGATCGGCGTAGGCAACGAGCGGCCGGAACAGCAGCTGGTCGTACACCAGGATGACCGCCAGCATGGTCGCGATCGCCCAGCCGACCGCGGCCAGGTTCTTCCTCTCGATCGCGAGCGCGATGTAGGAGCCGATCCCCGGCAGCGTCAGGTTCGTCGAGCCGACGCTGATCGCCTCGGAGGCGACCACGAAGAACCAGCCGCCGGACATCGACATCATCATGTTCCAGATGAGCGGCGGCATCGCGAACGGCACCTCGAGCCGCCAGAAGCGCGCCCAGGCGGACAGCCGGAAGCTGCGCGCCGCCTCGCTGAGCTCGGTCGGCACGGTGCGCAGGCTCTGGTAGAAGCTGAACGCCATGTTCCAGGCCTGGCTGGTGAAGATCGCGAACACGGCCGCGAACTCCGCGCCGAGCACGCGGCCCGGGGCCAGCGACAGGAAGAACACCACCGTCACCGAGATGAAGCCGAGGATCGGCACCGACTGCAGGATGTCGAGCAGCGGCACCAGGAGCCGCCCGGCGCGCGGGCTCTTGGCCGCCCAGGTCGCGTAGCTGAACGTGAACGCGAGCGACAGCGCGAGCGCCGCCAGCATCCTGAGCGTGGTGCGGGCCGCGTATGCGGGCAGCTGCCAGGGGCTGAGCGACACCGGGCTCACTTCCAGCGTCGCGAGCGGCGCGAGCACGCCGTGGCTGCCCTCGGCGAAGAACGCCAGCAGGCCGACCACCAGCAAGAGCGCGATCAGGTCAAAGCGCGACGGGGCGCCGCGGCTCGCGGTATTCCAGGCAGTGGGGCTCTGCGGCATGGGGGCGAGCGCGAATGCGGGCGGTCCGGGGCGGCAAACAGGCGCCGCAGTCTGACACAACCGCCCGCGCGCTCAACCCCCGGGGCGCGCTCAGAACTGCGCGTGCAGGCGCAGTGCCAGCACCGACACCGGGCCGCGGTCGCGGTTGTAGGCCGGGTGGTTCACACATTGGTAATCCAGCGTCACCTGCACCGGGCCCGCGACCCTGGCCGCGTAGTAGGTCTCGAGGACCTGTTCGTGGCCCGCGTTCGGCAGCCGCCCGTCGCCGATCAGCAGCCCGAGCCCGCCGGCGTCGAGGTAGCGGCGCCGGGCGGACGAGATCGCGCTGTCGATGAGCGCGAGGCCGAGCGTGTCGCCGGCGCGCGCCCAGCGCCGCCCGCCGAGCGACAGGCCCGCCGCGAGCGCGCGGTCGATGTCGGTGAACTCGTAGGTCTCGACGTTGCCGGCCGCGCCGCCGGCGCGCACGAACAGGCCGAGGTCCGCGGCGAGCTGCTGCTCGAGCGAGAGGCCCCCGCCCAGGCGGCTGCGGTAGCGGCGCACCGCGGCGATGTCGACCGGGTTGCCCGTGGCCTCGGCCTGCTGCACGGCCTCGTCGAGCAGGCCCATCCGGCCGCGGCTGTCGAAGCCCGTCACGAGCACCCGGCCGGGCTGGCCGCCGAGCTCGTAGCGCCGCTCGAGCTCGGCGAGCAGCTGGAACTGGTGGCCGCCGGGGTCGAGGTGCTCGCTGTTGGGGACGCTCGACAGCGCGAACACGCCGCCGCGCAGCGTCCACGGGCCCTGGTACCACTCGACGCTGGCGCCGACCGTGTAGCCCCAGGCGTCGGCGGCGTAGTCGAAGCTGCCGGTGTCGATCGCGGCCCAGTTCAGGAAGTCGGCGTGCGAGTCGTGCGCGTAGCGGTTGGTGTCGAAGACGTCGCCGACGCTGAACTTGCCGAGCGTCACCACCACCCGGTCGGGGCTCGCGCGGCCGCCGAGCGCCAAGAGCCCCGCCTCGAGCGGCTCGCGGCGCTCGTCGAGGTCGATGGTCTGGCGCACGAACAGTCGCGGCAGCCGCAGGTACGGCTCCTTGCGCCCGACCTTGTAGGCCTCGCCGCTCGGGAAGGCCGCGAGGCCGAGCGTGTCGTCGAGGCCGAAGCCCTGGTCCAGCTCCGGCACCAGCCAGCCCTCGGCGCCGGGCCAGAGCCGCGCGCCGAGGAACAGGGTCGCGTCGAAGGTCTCGCGGCCCTGGTCGGGCGTCAGGCTGTTGGGCCCGCGGTACGGGGCGTGGAAGGCGTTGGTCTCCTGCTCGACGAAGGTCGTCTGGCCGTGGACCGCGAACTCGGGCTGCGGGTCCGCGGCCGCCGCCTCGCCGGCCGCCGCGCCGGCTGCGCCGGCGAGCAGGACGGCGAGCGCCGCGACGGCGGGGGTCGCGGCGCGGCGGCTCGGGGCAGGGTGGCGGGGGCGGGCGGTCGGCATCGCAGTCGGTCTCGCGGCCGCGGGGCGTCCGGCGGGCCCCCCGCCGGAGGCCCGTCCGGCCTGGGCTTGCAAAGGTATACTCCCCTACCCTATATTGTCCAGAGGAGAGGGCGCCGATGGGTCACGTTGCGCGCGACAAGGTCAAGCTGCTCAACCGGCTCAGGCGGCTGCGCGGCCAGATCGAGGCGATCGAGCGCGCCGTCGGCGCCGACGAGGAGTGCGCCGGCGTGCTCGGCCAGGCGACCTCGGCGCGCGGCGCGCTCGACGGCTTCATCGCCGAGGTGATCGAGGACCACATCCGCGAGCACATGCTCGACCCGCGCGCCGGCCCGGGCGATCCGCGGGTCGCGGCCGCCGAGGAGCTGGTCGAGATCGTGCACCAGTACCTCAAGAAGTGAGCGCGGCCGGCCGCGCGCCGGGCCCTTCGTTCAGCTCTTGGGCTGGCGGAAGCTCTCCCGGTAGCGCACCTGCTCGGTGGCCACCGCCTTGCCGTCGACGAAGCGCGGCCGGTAGATCGCGTGGCCGATCGCGTACAGGAACGCCGAGCGCTGCGTGTCGCTCGCGTCGCCCTCGGTGATCTTCGGGTCGTGCACCCGCCCGGCCTCGGTCACCGTGAACTCGGCGACCGCGTACTTCTCGACGTACAGCGCCGCCGGCTGGTCGCGGTAGCGCGTGCTCGCGGCCGGGTGGCGGTACAGCAGCAGCCCGGGCCGCGACAGCGGGCCCTCGGCGGACTCGGCGCCGCCGGCGGCGTCCGCCGGCACGAGCGGCAGCGCGCGCTGGTAGTAGGGCAGCGCGCGCTCCGGCCGGCCGGCGAGCAGCTGCCAGTCGCCGAGGTCGACCAGTACCACGGCGAGCGCCAGCGGCGCCGGCGGCTCGAGGTGCTCGGCGAGCGCGAGCGCGTGCTCGAGCGCCTCCTGGCCCGCCGAGTCGAGCACGTAGTCGGGCCCGAAGGCCGACTGCCCGCGGCGCATCGGGTCGAGATCGAGCGCGCTCTGCAGCGGCGGCAGCTCGCCCGGCCGCGGCGGCGGCGGCGGCTCGACGCCCTCCTGGAAGTCGAGCCGGTAGGTCTCGGCGATGCCGCGCAGGGCGACGATCTGGCCGAGCGGGTCCGGGTGCTTGGCGTCGGCGTCGATGCTCTTCAGCCGTTCCCAGGTCTGGCGCGCGGCGACGCGCTGGCCGGTGCTGGTGTACCAGCGGGCGAGCTGCTGCAGCGCAGGAAAGAGCCGCGGGTCGCCCGTGCCGTACTCGTGCTCGCGGATCTGCAGCGCGTACTGCTCGACCCGGTCGGCGTCCTTGAAGCGCCCGACCGCGACGTAGCCGTCGATCAGCGGCGTCAGCAGGCTCGCCTGCGCCGGGTTGAACAGGCCGTGGGCGCGCCGGCTGATCGCGACGGCGCGCTCGAGCAGCGGCACCGCGAGGTCGGAGCGGCCGGTGCTCTCGAAGGTCAGCGCGAGCCCGCGCAGCGGCGCCACCAGCCGCGGCGAGAGGTCGCCCTGCGCCTCCTCGATCAGGGCCACCGCGCGCGCGTAGGCCTTCTGCGCGGCGACGTAGTCGTGCAGCTCGTAGTGGGTCGCGCCGAGGTTGTTGAGCGCGCGCGCGAGGTCCGGGTGGCGCGCGTCGAGCTGCTCGGTCAGCGCCACGACGCGCTCGGCGTGCGGCAGCGCCTCGGCGAAGCGGTGAGCGTCGAAGTCGGCGCGGAACGCCAGGTACTCGGCGTCGCGCTCGGCGGTCGAGGCGGCCGCGGCCGCGGGCGCCGGCGGCGCGGCTGGCGGCGCCGCGCCCGGCGCATCGGCGGCGCGCACCACCGCGCCGCCCGCGGCGAGCGCGAGCAGCGACAGGAGGGCGAGCGGCTTCGGCGGGGCGCGCGTCATGCTCGCGCTCATCATGCCGCGCGCCGTCCCGCGCGTCACGCCGCCGGCCGCCGGGCCCGTCGCGCGGCGGCGGGGCGCGCGGCCCCGCCCGCGCCCTCAGACCGCGGCCAGCGCCTGCTCGAGGTCGGCGCGCAGGTCGTTGATGTGCTCGATGCCGACCGACAGGCGCACCATGTCCTCGCTGACGCCGGCCGCCTCGAGCTCGGCGGCGCCCAGCTGGCGATGCGTGGTGCTGGCCGGGTGGCAGGCGAGCGACTTCGCGTCGCCGATGTTGACGAGGCGCGTGAACAGCCCGAGCGCGTCCTGGAAGCGCGCGCCGCCGGCGCGGCCGCCGTCGACGCCGAAGGTCAGGATCCCCGACGCCCGGCCGCCGAGGTAGCGGCGCGCGAGCGCGTGGCCGGGATCGCCCTCGAGGCCCGCGTAGCGCACCCACCTCACCTTCGGGTGCTTCTCGAGGTAGCGCGCGATCGCGAGCGCGTTGTCGCAGATCCGGTCCATGCGCAGCGCCAGCGTCTCGATGCCCTGCAGGATCAGGAAGCTGTTGAACGGCGAGATCGCCGCGCCCATGTTCCGCAGCGGCACGACCCGCGCCCGGCCGATGTAGGCCGCCGGGCCGAAGGCCTGGGTGTAGACCACGCCGTGATACGAGACGTCCGGCGTGTTGAGGCGCGGGTACTTGTCGGCATGCCGCTCCCACGGGAACTTGCCGCTGTCGACCAGCACGCCGCCGATCGAGTTGCCGTGGCCGCCGAGGTACTTGGTCAGCGAGTGCACGACGATGTCGGCGCCGTGCTCGAACGGCCGGCACAGCGCCGGCGTCGGCACGGTGTTGTCGACGATCAGCGGCACGCCGTGGCGGTGCGCGATCGCGGCCAGCGCCTCGAAGTCGGTGATGTTGCCGAGCGGGTTGCCGACCGACTCGCAGAAGATCGCGCGCGTGCCGGCGTCGATCTGGCGCTCGAAGCTGTGCGGGTCGCGATGGTCGCCGAAGCGCACGCCGATGCCGAACTGCGGCAGCGTGTGCGCGAACAGGTTGTAGGTGCCGCCGTACAGTGTCGCCGAGCTGACGATGTTCTGGCCGGCCTCGACGATCGTCTGGATCGCGTAGGTGATCGCGGCCTGGCCCGAGGCGAGGCCGAGCGCGCCGACGCCGCCCTCGAGCGCCGCGACGCGCTTCTCGAGCACGTCGGTGGTCGGGTTCATGATCCGCGTGTAGATGTTGCCGGCGACCTTGAGGTCGAAGAGGTCGGCGCCGTGCTGCGTGTCGTCGAAGGCGTACGAGGTGGTCTGGTAGATCGGCACCGCGACCGCCTTGGTGGTCGGCTCGGGCGCGTAGCCGCCGTGAACGGCGAGGGTTTCGAGCTGCATGGCGGGCATCCGCTGCTGAGGGCAGGACCTTATAAGGGCGGTGGCGCGCGGCCGGCAAGCGGCCGCCGGCAACAAACGGTTATGGGACGATAACCGCGCCGCCGGCTAGCGCTGCGCGAACGGCCGCACCCGGCCGTCGGGCGCGACCTTCAGCGGGCCCGGTGCGCTGCGGATGTAGGCCTCGAGCGCCGCGATGTCGGTCGTGAGCCCGGTCGCGCCGGTGCCCTCGGCGAGCACCGAGTAGTGGTCGCCGCCGCCGACCAGGAAGTCGTTGGCGACCACGCTGTAGCGCCGCGCGGGCTCGATGGCGTCGCCGTGCGCGTCGTCCGCCGCGAGCACGCGCTGGCCGGCGGGCCGCCCGAGGTCGTAGACGTAGCGCAGCCCCGACACCCTGAGGAAGCGCGGCGTGGCCGCGTTCGGGCCGGACCACTGCTGCTCGAGCAGCCGCAGCACCTGCTCGCCGGTCAGCGTCAGGCGCACCAGCGTGTTGCCGAAGGGGTGGACGTCGAACACCGCCGCGAACGTGATCGGCCCCGCCTCGAGGTCGTTCCTGAGGCCGCCCGCGTTGACGAACGCGAGCTCGGTGCCGGCCACCGCGCGCTGCGCGTCGGCGACGAAGTCGCCGAGCGCCGACTCGGGGTCGGTGGGCTCGCCGCGGCGGATCGCGGTCTCGGCGCTGCCGAGCAGCCGGCCGCCGACCGCGGCGGTGGCCTTGACGGCGCTGTCGACGATGCGCTCGACCCTGCGGGACGGGTCGCGGCCCGGCCCCTCGTCGCCCCAGGTGGTCTCGATGCGCGCGGACTTCGCGATCACGGCGCCGGTCTTGACGTTCAGCACCAGGTCGATGGCGCTGTAGGCGGTGCCGTAGGAGCGCGCCTGGGTGACCAGCGCGAGCGTGCCGTCCTTGAGCGGCACCAGCACGTTGTTCGGCTTGTGGGTGTGGCCGGCGACCACCACGTCGATGCCGCCGTCGAGGTCGCGCAGCACGGCGGCGAGCCGGCCGCGCAGCTCCTCGACCGGCCGCGGCGCCGGTTGCGGCGTCACCGGCGCCGTCAGCCCCTCGTGGATCAGCAGCACGATCGTGTGCACGCCGCGCTCGCGCAGCGCCGCGACCGCGGCGTTGATCGGCGCGGCCTCCGGGAGGAACTGCAGGTCCCTGATCCGCTCGGGCACCACCAGCGCCGCCGTCTCGGCGGTCACCGCGCCGACCACGCCGATGCGCACGCCGCCGAGGTCGACGATGACCGAGGGCGGCACGAGCGGCTGCTGGCCGTCGCGCCGCACGACGTTGGCGGCGACAAAGGGGATGTGCATGCCGGCCCAGTCGTGCCCGAACACCGGCCCGTCCGGGTGCTTGCCGCCGTACAGGAGCCGCTCGAGCTCGGCCGTGCCGCGGTCGAACTCGTGGTTGCCGAGCGTCGCGACGACGTGGCAGCGGGTCAGCACCGGGCCGGCCGCGGCCGCGGCCTCGCGCCGCAGCAGCGGGCAGTCGCCGTCGGCGAGCTCGTTCAGGATCGCCATGGTCGGCTCGTCGCGCAGGAGTGCCGAGGCGATCGCGCTGCCGCCGATCGCGTCGCCCGCCAGCAGCGTCAGCGTGCGGCCGGGATGCTCGGAGCGCTCGGTGGCGAGGTAGGAGGCGAGCACCGCGGCGCCGCCGATCGGGCGGCTCGAGTCCGCGCCGCGCGCGCGCAAGTGCCGCTCGAGCTGGCCGTGCAGGTCGTTGATGCCGACGATGCGCACCACCACGGTGGTCTCGGGACTCGCGGTGCTGCGCCAGGCGATGGTCGCGGCGCCGTCGCGGCGCTCGCGGAGCTCGTCGGCCTGCTGGGCGGCGAGCGGCAGCGCCGCGCCCCAGAGGCCGAGGCCGAGCGACAGGGTCAGGGCGAGGCGCCGTCGATCGGTCATGGGGTCGGTCTCCGCGCAGCCAGGGCCAGGGGCCGGCGGCGCGCGCCTGACCCCGGCGGCATTATCGGGTAAGGTGCCGGCCGACACACGGGGGCGTGACGGTGCTGAAGGCGATGATCGACTGGTACCTCGGCGCGCTCGACTCGGGCGGCTACGGGCTGGTGGCGCTCCTGATGGCGGTGGAGAGCTCGATCGTGCCGCTGCCGTCGGAGCTCGTGATCCCGCCGGCCGCCCACCTCGCGGTCACCACCGGCCGCATGAGCCTGCCGGGCATCGTCGCGGCCGGCGCGATCGGCTCCTGGCTCGGCTCGAGCGTCATGTACGCGGCGGCACGGCTCCTCGGCCGGCCGCTGGTGGTGCGCTACGGGCGCTACCTGCTCGTGCCGCCGGCCAAGCTCGAGGCCGCCGAGCGCTGGTCGGCGAGCTACGGCGGCTACGGCGTGTTCGCGGCGCGGCTGCTGCCCGTGATCCGCCACCTGATCGGCATCCTGGCCGGCATCGTGCGGCTGCGCTACGGCCGGTTCAGCGTCGTGACGCTCGCCGGCTCGGCGATCTGGTCGGCGGTGCTGTGCTGGCTCGGCGTCGTCGCCGGCGCCGACCAGGCCCTGCTCGCCGGCGACCTGCACCGCGTCACGCTCTGGCTGGCCGCCGTGGTCGCGGTGCTCGGCGTGCTCTACTGGCTGTTCGTCCACCGCCAGATGCGGCGCCGCCACTGATCAGCGCGGCGGCGCGAACCTCGTGCCGAAGAAGTCGCCCGGGTTCCACGCCGGGCGCGCGCGCGCATCCGCCACCTCGCGCACGATGCGCGCGTTGATGCGCGCGAGTGCGGCGAGCGACGGGTAGTGGATCGGCAGGCCGGCGGCGTCGCTCGGCTGGTGGTAGTGGCGCCGCAGGAACTCCTGGGTGCGCGCGCCGAGGTCGATGGCCGGGTCCAGCGAGCCGGTGCCGGCGCTCATGTAGATCGACGGGATGCCCTGCCGCACGAACATGTACTGGTCGCTGCGCACGAACACGATCTCCTCGGGCATCGGGTCCGGCGCCAGCCGGTAGCCCTCGGCGCGCGCGGCGCGCGCCGCGACCGGGCCGAGCGTCGAGTGCTCGGCGCCGAACGCCACCCAGTCGGCGAGCGGCCCGAGCGCGACCGGCATGTCCATGTTGATGTCCGCGACCAGCGCGCCCCTCGGCACCGTCGGCTGGCGCGCGAACACGTCGCTGCCGAGCAGCCCGCGCTCCTCGGCGGTCAGCGCGACGAGCAGCACCGAGCGCCGCGGGCGCCTGCCGTCCGCGGCGAGCATGCGGCCGACCTCGAGCATCACGGCGACGCCGGCGGCGTTGTCGAGCGCGCCGTGGTAGATCGTCTCGCCCTCGACCGCGGCGCCGCGGCCGAGGTGGTCGAGGTGCGCCGACAGCACCACGTACTCGCCGCGCAGCACCGGGTCCGAGCCCTCGATCAGGCCGACGACGTTGGCGCTCGTCCGCCGCGCGAGCGTCGTCTCGGCGCTCAGCGTGATCCGCCCGGGCAGCGCGAAGTGCTGCGGCCGGCTCGCGGCCGCGGCCGCGTACGCGGCCTCGAGGTCCTGGCCGGTGGCCGCGAACAGCCGCGCCGCGCCGGCGCGCCCCATCGACGCCACGCCGCGCAGCGCCGGGAACGAGTCGACCGGCTGGCCGTCGGCGCCGATCCAGCGCATGCCCGGGAACCAGCTGCGCTGCACCAGCCGCTGCCACGGCGTGCGCTCCTCGTCGACCGGCGTCAGGATCGAGATCACGCCGACCGCGCCGCGGCGCACGAGCTCCGGCAGCTTGGTCAGCGACGCCGAGTAGTGGGCGCGCGCCTCCGAGTCGAAGCCCGGCGGCGCGCCGGAAAGCACCACCGCGATCTTGCCCGCGAGGTCGGCGCCCGCGAAGTCGTCGTAGCCGCGCTCGGGCGCGCTGACGCCGAAGCCGACGAACTCGGCCGGCGCCGTGACGCTCGAGCGCGGCGCCGCGTAGATGCGCCCCGGCAGGAAGTCGACGCCGCTCTCGAGCCGGGTCGTCGCGCCGTCGCGCTCGATCACGAGGCCCCCGGCCGGGATCACCGCGCTCCCCTCGAGCAGCTCGAGCGGCTGGAACCAGCCGCCGCCGGTGCCGGCCGGCCGCGCGCCGAGCGCCGCGAGCTCGGCGGCGACGTAGCGCGCCGCGAGGTCGTAGCCGCGGCTGCCGGCCGCGCGGCCCTCGAGCAGGTCGTCGGCGAGGAACTCGACGTGCGCGCGGATCCGGGTCGCGGCCGCGTCGGCGGCGGCGGTCGCCGCCGGCGGCCGCGGCGGCGACGGCGGCGCGGCGGGGGCGGCGAGCGCGCCGAGGCAGAGCGTCAGGGCGAGGGCGCGACGAGGCATGATCCGCTCCTGTAACGGGGGCGGTGGCAGTCTGCCCGATCGCCGCCGGCGGGTCACCGGCGGCGCGACGCGCGCCGGCCGGCCTCAGCGGCGCGGCCGCACGCGGCTGGTCGGCTCGGCGACGCGCGGGTCGTCCGGCCAGTAGTGCTTGGGATAGCGGCCCTTGAGCTCCTTGCGCACCTCGGCGTAGCCGCGCGCCCAGAAGCTCTCGAGGTCGCGCGTCAGCTGCACCGGCCGTCGCGCCGGCGAGAGCAGCTCGATCGCGAGCCGCACGCGCCCGCCGGCCACGGTCGGCGTGGTCGCGAGGCCGAAGATCTCCTGCAGCCGCACCGCGAGCCGCGGCGGGTCGGCGCCGTAGTCGATCGCGACGCGCGAGCCGCTCGGCACCGTCAGCTGCGCGGGCGCCAGCCGCTCGAGCGCCTGCCCGGCGGCGTGGCCGAGGCGCGCGCGCAGGATCGCGGCGAGGTCGAGCCGCGCGAGGTGGTCGCGGCGCGTGATGCCCTCGAGGTAGGGCGCGAGCCACTCGCCGAGCGTCGCGCCGAGCGCGGCGTCCGACCAGTCCGGCCACTCGGCGGCCTCCGCGGGCGGCAGCACCCGGCGCAGGAACGCGACCCGGGTGCGCAGGCTCGTCGCCGCCGCCGTCCACGGCAGCGCCGCGAGGCCGAGTTCGGCGACGCCCGCGAGCATCGCCTGCGCCTCGGCCGCCGGCCGCGCGCCCTCGAGCGGCCGCTCCTCGAGCAGCAGCGCCCCGAGGCGCCGCTCGCGGCGCGCGACCACCGCCTGCTCGCGGCGGTCCCACTCGATCCGCTCGCTGACCGTGATCGCGGCGCCGAAGTGCGCGAGCAGCGCCGGCAGCGCGAGCGGCGCCGCGAGCTGGATGCGCGCCTCGCGATCGCCGGCGTCGAGCGCCGCGACCACCAGGAACTCCTGGCGCGCGAGCGCGTCCGGCCCCGCGAAGGCCGCACCGCGGCCGTTCGCGAGCAGGTAGCGGCCGCCGTCGCCGCGGCGCCGCGCGATCCGGTCGGGGTAGGCATGGGCGAGCAGCAGCCCCGGGTCCGCAACCTCGACGGCGCCGTGCCCGCCCGCGCGCTCGGCGCCCGCGAGCGCGAGGTCGCGCTCGAACTGCGCCGCGAGCCGCCGCACGCGGCCGAGCGCGCCGCGGTCGGCCTCGAGGCCGGCGACCGCGCCGCCGGCCAGGAGCTCGAGCCGCTTGCCGAGGTCGGCGTCGCGCTCGCCCGGCCGGGTGCGCGCCAGGTCGCGCTCGCCGAGCAGGGCCGCGAGCCGGCAGGCGAGCGCGGTCGCGGCGCCGCCGCGCGCCGCGAGCAGCATGTGCGCGAGGCGCGGGTGCAGGCCGAGGCGCGCCATGCGCCGGCCGGCCGGCAGGATGCGGCCGTGCGCGTCGAGCGCGCCGAGCGCCGTCAGGAGCGAGCGCGCCTGCGCGAGGTGCGGCGCCGGCGGCGGGTCGAGCCAGCCGAGCGCGCCGGCCTCGGTGCCCCAGGCGGCGAGGTCGAGCGCGAGCGGCGCGAGGTCGGCCTCGAGCACCTCGGGGGTCGGGGCGGCCGGCAGCCGGCGCTCCTCGGCCTCGGTGTAGACGCGGTAGCAGACGCCGGGCGCGAGCCGGCCGGCCCGGCCGCGGCGCTGCTCGGCGGCGGCCAGCGACACCGGCAGCGTCTCGAGCCGGCTCATGCCGCTGCCGGGGTCGAAGCGCGCGCGGCGCGCGAGGCCCGAGTCGACGACCACCCGCACGCCCTCGATCGTCAGCGAGGTCTCGGCGATGCTGGTCGCGAGCACGACCTTGCGGCGGCCCTGCGGGTCCGGCACGAGCGCGCGCTCCTGCGCCTCGGGCGCCAGCTCGCCGAGCAGCGGCAGGAGCAGCGTGCCGCGCGCCAGCTCGCCGGCGGCGAGGTTCTGCTCGACGCGGCGGATCTCGGCCGCGCCCGGCAGGAACACCAGCACGTCGCCCTCGGCCTCGGCGAGCGCGCGGCGCACGGTGTTGGCGACCTCGCGCTCGAGGTGCTCGGGCGCGCGCCGGGCGTGGCGCAGCTCGACCGGGTACTGGCGTCCGGCGCTCGTGATGCGCGGCGCCCCGCCGAGCAGGCGCGCGACCGCCGCGCCGTCGAGCGTCGCCGACATCACCAGCAGGCGCAGCTCGGGCCGCAGGTTCTGCTGCACGTCGCGGCACAGCGCGAGGCCGAGGTCGCCGGCGAGGCTGCGCTCGTGGAACTCGTCGAAGATCACGAGGCCGGTGTCCTCGAGCGCCGGGTCCGCCTCGAGCAGGCGCGCCAGGATGCCCTCGGTCACGACCTCGATGCGCGTCTCGCGGCTGACGCGCGTGTCGAGCCGCATCCGGTAGCCGACCCGGCGGCCGACGGGCTCGCCGAGCGTCGCCGCGAGCCGGGCGGCGACCGCGCGCGCCGCGAGCCGGCGCGGCTCCAGCATCACGATCTTGCGGCCGGCGAGCCACGCGGCGTCGATCAGCGCGAGCGGCACGACCGTGCTCTTGCCGGCGCCGGGCGGCGCCTCGAGCACCGCCGCCGGGCGCGCCGCGAGCGCCGCCGCGAGCGCCGGCAGCGCCTCCAGGATCGGCAGGGCCGGCAGCGCCGTCACGCGCGGCGGCCTCAGGCCGCGAACTTCAGGCGCCGCTCCATCTGCCGGCGCACGAGCCAGGTGCTGAGCAGCGCCTGCAGCCACACCGTCGCGACCGAGAGGTACCAGACCGACTCGAGCCGAAAGCCCGGCCGGTGCGCCAGCCACAGCACCGGCAGCGCGAAGGTCACGAGCCGGGTCGCGCTCGACAGCACTGCCGGCCAGGTGTTGCCGAGCGCCTGGAAGAGGCCCGAGCAGGTGAAGATCAGCCCCGAGACCACGAAGTTCCAGCACACGAAGCGCAGGAAGGTCGCGCCGACCTCGAGCACGGCGGGCTCGCGGCCGAAGAGGCCCACCAGCGTCGGCGCCGCGAGCCAGCAACCGACCGCGACCAGCAGCATCAGCGCCGCGCCCATGCCGGCCGCGTCGCGGAAGGTGCGGCGCACGCGCTCGGCATTGCGCGCGCCGAAGTTCTGGCCGGCGACCGGCGCGACCGCGAACGAGATCGCCATCACCGGCAGGAACACCGCCTGCATGATGCGGGTGCCGATGCCGAAGCCGGCCTGCGCCGCCGCGCCGAACGGCGCGATCGCGTACAGGATCACGCTCATGTAGACGAACATCAGCGCGAACTCGCCGCCCGCCGGCAGGCCGATGTTGAGGATCTCGAGCCAGGTCGCGAGCCGCGGCCGCCACTGCTCGCGGTGGAAGGCCACGTACTTCTCGAGGCGCACGAAGTAGAGCGTCAGGATCGCGACGCCGGCCACCACCGACAGCGTGCTCGCGAGCCCGGCGCCGGCGACGCCGAGCGGCCGGCCGGTGCCGATGCCGCCGATCAGCACCGGCGCCAGGACGCAGTTGAGCAGCACCGTCACGAGCTGCACGACCATGGTCGGCTGCACGATGCCGGTGCCGCGCAGCGCCGAGCTCATCGCGATCAGCGCGAACTGCAGCGACAGCCCGGGCATGAACCAGACCAGGTAGCTCGTGCCGGCCGCGACCGTCGCGGCGTCGGCGGCGAGCGTGTGCAGGTAGGGCGTCACGAGGCCGTAGCCGGCGAGCAGCGAGATCGCGGCGCAGGCCGCCGCCAGCACCAGCGACTGGTTGAAGATCAGGTTCGCGCGCGGCTGGTCCCTGGCGCCGACCGCGTGCGCGATCAGCGCCACGGTGCCGACGCCGAGCATCTGCGTCAGCGCCATGATCGCGAACATGACGGTGCCGGCGGTGCTGACGCCGGCGATCGCCGCCGGGCCGATGCGGGCGACGAAGTACAGGTCGATCATCAGGTAGGCGGTCTGCACCAGCATGCCGATCGCCATCGGGATCGCCATCGCGATCAGGTGGCCGCTGATCGGGCCCTGCGTCAGGTCCTTCACCGCGGCGCGCCGATGCCGTGGCAGTAGGGATCCGCGGGATCCAGGATCAGGGTCGCATCGGCCGTGATCCACGCCTGGCCGGTGATCGTCGGCACGATCGCGCCGGCCTCGAGCTCGACGCTGCCCTCGAAGACGCTGCCGACGATGCTCTCCTGGCGCCAGCGCCCGCCGGGCGCCAGCTTGCCGTCGGCGACCAGGCACGCGAGCTTGGCGCTGGTGCCGGTGCCGCACGGCGAGCGGTCGTAGGCCTTGCCCGGGCAGAGCACGAAGTTGCGGCCGTCGAGGCCGGCGCGGCTCGCGGGTCCGGTCAGCTCGATGTGGTCGATCTCGGCGCCGTTCGCGCCGCGGATGCCGGCCGCGGTCAGCGCCTGGCGGACGCGCCAGCCGAACTCGACCAGCGCCTCGACGTTGTCGGCGGCGAGCGCCTGGCCGTGGTCGGCCGTGAGGAAGAACCAGTTGCCGCCCCAGGCGACGTCGCCGGTGATGCGGCCGTGCCGCGGCACGTCGACCGCGACGCCGTGCGCGAGCCGGTAGGCGGGCACGTTGCGCACCGACACCTGCCCGGAGGCGTGCAGCTCGGTGGTGACGACGCCGACCGGCGTCTCGATCCGGTGCCGGCCGGGCGCGAGGCGCCCGAGCCAGGCCAGCGTCGTCACCAGCCCGATCGTGCCGTGGCCGCACATGCCGAGGTAGCCGACGTTGTTGAAGAAGATCACGCCGGCCGCGCTGCCGGGGTCGAGCGGCGGGGTCAGCAGCGCCCCGACCAGCACGTCCGAGCCGCGCGGCTCGTTGCAGACCGCGGCGCGAAACGCATCGTGATGGCGCCTGAGCTGCTCGAGGCGCTCGGCGAGCGTGCCTGCGAGCGCCGGCCCGCCGTCGATGACGACGCGGGTCGGCTCCCCGCCGGTGTGCGAGTCGATCGCGCGCAGCCGCTGCATGCGGTCAGCGCGGCGGGCGGGGCCGGCCGGGGCCGGCGGCGCCGGCCGGCGCCGGCTCGGGGCAGCTACGCATCGTCTGGATCTCCGCCACGGCCGGGCGCCGCCGGCGGATCCTGCGCCAACGGGACGCGCGCTGCCAAGTGGCGCGGCGCTCGCCCTTTAAGGGGCGGGCCTGCGGCCCCACATCGACCCTGACCGGCGCCGTGGCCGCGGCGCGGCCGTTGAAAGCCCGCCGGCCGGCCCCATGCAGGCCGGCAGCCCCTCCACCCACGCCCAGGACACCCCCATGAACGATCCGACACCGGCACCGATCTCGGCCGCTCCGTCCGCGGCGAAGAGCGAGGTACCGGAGGACGTGCTGATCATCCTGCCGGTCAGGAACCTCGTGCTGTTCCCGGGCGTGGTCGCGCCGGTCGCCGTGCAGCGCGGCAAGACGGTGGCGGGCGTCAAGGAGGCCGTGCGCACCGAGCGCAAGGTCGGCCTCCTGCTGCAGCGCCAGCCGGACATCGACGACCCGACCCCGGCGGACCTGCACGCGATCGGCACGGTCGCGGGCATCCTGCGCTACGCGAGCCAGCCGGGCGGCGGCGGCCAGCTGCTGGTCCAGGGCGAGCGGCGCTTTCGGGTGCTCGACTTCCAGCCGGGCCTCGCCTTCCACCTGGCGCGCGTCGAGTACCTGCCGGACGCCCCGGCCGGCGGCGCCGACGTCGAGGCGCGCGCGCTCAACCTGAAGCGCCTGGCGCTCGAGGCGCTGGAGCTGCTGCCTGCGGCGCCGGCCGAGCTCGGCACGGCGCTGCAGTCGCTCGAGTCGCCGGAGGCGCTCGGCGACCTGGTGGCGAGCTTCCTCGACGTCAAGGCCGCCGACAAGCAGGCGCTGCTCGAGACCAGCGACCTGCGCACGCGGCTCGAGCGCGTCGCGACCTTCCTCGCGCAGCGCATCGAGGTGCTGAAGCTCTCCAGGCAGATCGAGACCCAGACCCGCGAGGCGATCGACGAGCGCCAGAAGGAGGCGGTGCTGCGCGAGCAGCTGAAGCAGATCCAGCGCGAGCTGGGCGAGGGCGAGGACGGCGCCGCCGAGCTCGGCGAGCTCAAGGCGGCGATCGAGAAGGCGGGGCTGCCGGCCGAGACCCTCGAGCAGGTCAGGAAGGAGCTGAAGCGGCTCGAGCGCATGCCGGAGCAGGGCGCCGAGTACTCGATGCTGCGCACCTACCTCGACCTCGTCGCCGCGCTGCCGTGGTCGACGCTCGACGCCGAGCGCATCGACATCGAGAAGGCGCGCGAGGTGCTCGAGGCCGACCACTACGGCCTCGACAAGATCAAGAAGCGCATCCTCGAGTACCTCGCGGTGCGCAAGCTGAACCCGCACG
>DATKOP010000014.1:0-21589 GCA_035524595.1 Steroidobacteraceae bacterium
CACGAACGCCGTGGCGCTTCCCCGGAACATGTCGTAGCCGAAGGGTTTGAGGGCCCGGACCCCCTGCGCCTCGAGGCGCAGCACCGTCACCGCCAGCGTCACGTCTCGCAGGAGCGGATCGAGCGCCAGGCGCTCCTGCGCCTCCTTCGCCGTGAGGCCGGCGAGCGGGATCGGGTCGAAGCCCGGGATCTGCAGCACGCCGAGGCTCGTCAGCTCGAAGGGATTGCGGCTGACGATGCGATCGCGAAGCTCCTCCAGCCGCGCGCGCTTGGCCCCCGCAGGGACGGCGTCCGGCACCGCGACCTGGATGAGCAGCTGCTCGTGGCCCTTGATGCGCGGCTCGCGCACCGGCACTCCCACCTCGGACTCCGCTGCGCCCGGCGCCTGGAGGACCGTGATCTGGTCTTGCTGCGCGCCGCCTGTGGCCTGCGTCGTGCCACGACCACCGGTCAGCTGCTGAAGGATCGCGTCGCGCTGCGCGGCAGGCAGGTTGTCGAGCGCCTTGAGCTGCTCGGCGGTCGGCGTCTGGGCCGTGGCTGGCAGTGCACCCATCGACAGGCCGACGGCGCCCAGGAGCCCCAGACACACTGCCGCGATCGGGTGGCGCCGTTCAGGCTGCATTGCGACAGCCGGCGTGAGTCGTCGGTCGGGCGGCCCAGATCATTCGTGCGCCGTCCCAGCGTGCCGCGTCCCGGGCTCGAACGAGATCGATCTCATCGCGTGTCGTCCCCTGGTGACCGGCCGCCCGCACTCGCAAACCTGCTCGCGAGCAGGCCATTGACGCTCGCTGGCCTTCCAGCTTGGCCGCGATGTGGTCCGGGCATCCGCTCGCCGCCGGCAGGTTCGTTTCCGTCTGGCCCGCACGGACCGATGGCGTCCGGGCATTCTAGGGGCCGGTGTCCCGTGGTGCAATTTTCGGGCCCGGCGCCGGAAGCACCACGGGAGTGCCTTGGACGGACGGTCTCCGTCGACGTCGCGCGCCGATAAATCACCAAGGCCTGCTGATGCTCAGGAAGAGGCGCCCGGCGGTGCTCGGGGATCCGTCGCGGGGCTCGAGCCGGTCGGCGCCGGCGCCCACGCTGTAGGTGACAGTGTTCCAGCGACCCTCCGCCTTGGCCTCGACGCTCCACAACCCCGTGGGCACCGTGGACAGCGTGTTGAGCGTGGAGGCGCCATACGCGTTCAGGTCGCCGTGGCGAAGCCGCAGCTCCCAGGTGCGCTGCCGGGAATCGAGGTACAGGCCGCCCAGGGTCATCAGCTTGCCATCACCCTGCAGCGAATGGCCGATGACCCGGTCCCGGAAGTAATAGCCTCCCGTGAAGAGCGCATTGTTGTAGGCGCAATCTGGCTCGGCCTGGTCGGTCGACTGCGCGCCCCATGCGCCGCAGGTCGTTTGCGAAAACTCCGCGAACGCGCGCCAGCTTCCCGCTTCTTTCGGGTGCGACCACCACTCCCAGCCGACGAGGTCCGTCAGGTGCCGCGGCCGCCAGTTGCGATTGTCGATGCTCTCGCCATTGACCTGCAGGTAGATCGCGGTCGGCAGCGACCCGAGGTGCCAGCGAAGGTCGTAGCCGGCCAGCTGGTTGCCGGGCTCCTGGCTGGCGCTCACGTTCTCGCCGCGGTTGTCGTGGCCGAGGACGACGTTCTTGAACGCGGTGAGGTCGCACACGCCCGGCCGGCACCACTGCGCGGTGCGCGAGAAGCCCACCTCGAGCCCCGAGTCGAACGGCCGGAAAGAGAGCCGCAGCCCCCACAGGAGCGGATGCGGAAAATCGACCCGCTCGTCCTCGAAGCGGCCCATGAACGTGCTCCAGCGATAGGGGCCGATCCACTTGAGCCAGCTCCACTCCGGCGCCCTGGCGCTCGCCCGGTCGATGCCGATCGACGGCAGCGGCCGCGCGTTGTTCGAGAGGATGAGGCTCCCGTCGTGGCCCGGCCCCCACCAGCGCTCCTGCTGGCCGAGGCTCACCCACCAGTTGCCGAAGCGCCAGGCGACGTAGGAGTCGTCGAAGCGGTAGTGCATGTCGTCCTGCGGCTTCGCGACGTAGCTGACCCGCAGCGCGCCACCGGCGTAGTCGCCGGCCGCCCAGCCCGCCTGCACGCCGAGCTCGCCGGTCTCCCGGGGCGTGTCGTCGAAGGTCCGGATCGGATCCGGCTTGATGCCGCCGTCGATGAACCAGCCGGCGTCGGTGCTCGTCCCCGGCTGCTGATAGGAGTAGAGGGAGCTGCGCTCGTCGGCCGGGAGGTCCTGCGTCGGGATCGGCCACGAGGTCGAGAGCGGCACGCGGCCCTCGTCGGCCTCGATCTGCACGAGGTGGCGGAGGCGCGCATCGCCCGGCGGCAGGAACGGGAGCGCATCGCCACGCGACTCAGCCGCGCCGAGCGTGACAACAAACGCGAGCGAGAGCCCGAGCGCCGCGCCCCGCCCCGCCCTCACGCGGACCTCCACGTCGCGAGGCGATCGATGAGCGCCTGCAGTCCCGGCTGTCCGTCGAGCGGCCGCTCGCCGCGCACGGCGGGCGCGAGCTGCTCGGCGAGCCTCTTGCCGAGCTCAACGCCCCACTGGTCGAAGGGGTTGATGTCCCAGAGCACGCTCTCGACGTAGACCTTGTGCTCGTAGAGCGCGACCAGCTTGCCGAGGGTCGCGGGATCGAGGCGCTGGAATGCGATCACGCTGGCCGGCCGGTTGCCGGGATGCACCTTGTGCGGGGCGAGCTCTGCGGCGCGCGGCGCCGGCGTCCCCTTCGCGAGCAGCTCGGCGGTCGCCTCCTCGAGCGTGTAGCCGTACGCGAAGGCCTCGGCCTGCGCGAGGCAGTTCGCGGCGGCGAGGTTCTGCGACTCCGGCAGCCCCACCGACGACTGGGCCGGCAGCAGGAAATCGAGCGCGATCGGCGAGGTGCCCTGGTGCAGCAGCTGGAAGAACGAGTGCTGGCCGTTCGAGCCAGGCTCGCCCCAGATCACGGGCTCGGTCGACCAGCGCACCGGCTCGCCGTCCCGGCGCACGCGCTTGCCGTTCGACTCCATCGACAGCTGCTGCAGGTACGCCGGGAAGCGGTGCAGCCGCTGGTCGTACGGCAGCACCGCGAGGCTGCCGCAGGCGAGGTAGTGCCGGTTCCAGACGCCGAGCAGGCCGAGGAGCGCCGGCAGGTTGCGCGAAAGCGGCGCCGTACGGAAGTGCGCGTCGATCGCGTAGGCGCCGTCGAGCAGCGACTCGAAGTGCTCCGAGCCGATCGCGAGCTCGATCGCGAGCCCGATCGCCGACCACATCGAGTAGCGCCCGCCGACCCAGTCCCACATCGTGAAGCGGGCGTCCGGCGCGATGCCGAACGCGTCCATGGCCGGGTGATTGACCGAGACCGCGGCGAAGTGCTGCGGCACCGCCGGCTCGCCGAGCCGCTCCGCGACCCAGTGCCGGACGAGGCGCGCATTCGTGAGCGTCTCGAGCGTCGTGAAGGTCTTGGAGCAGATGAGGACCAGCGTCGTCGCGGCCTCGAGCCGCCCGGCGAGGTCCGCGAACTGCACGCCGTCGAGGTTCGAGACGAAGTGGACGTCGAGCCCGGTGTGCGCGTAGCCGCGGAGCGCCTCCACCGCCATCACGGGCCCCAGGTCCGAGCCGCCGATGCCGATGTTGACGACGTCGGTGAAGCGCCGCCCGGTCGCGCCCACGCGGGCGCCGGTCGCGACCGCCCGCACGAAGTCGCGGCAGCGCTGTCGCTCGCGGGCGACAAGGGCGCGGACGTCCGTGCCGCCGACCGCGAGCGGCGTGCCGCTGCGATCGCGAAGCGCGACGTGCAGCGCCGGCCGGCCCTCGGTCGGGTTGACGATCGCGCCGCCGTAGAGCCGCTCGACGGCGGCGCCGAGCCCGGCGGCCTCGGCGAGCTCGACGAGCGCCAGGAGTGCCGCCGAATCAAGGACCTGCCGCGAGAAGTCGAGGAGGATTCCCTCCGCCTCGAGCGACAGGCGCCCGTAGCGCCCGGGGTCGGCCGCCGCGAGCTCGCGGACCGGCGTCGCCCGCAGGCGCGCGGCATGGGCTGCGAGGCGCGCCGCGAGGTCCGGGGAGGCAAAAGGGAGCGTGGGGCTCGTCAAGGACGCGACTCCGTTCGGGCCCGGGATTATTGCCCGAACCGGGGTCGGCCGTCAGGCGGAGCCCGTCGCCGTTCGGGAACGACGCCGCCCGCCGGCCGCGACCCGGCGGATGCCGGACGCGTGCGGCCGGCGCGATCGCGCGGCTACTTCGGGCGGGCGCTCCTCTGCTTCCGCGGCCGCGAGCCGGGCAGCGGCGCCCGGGGCGCCAGGTACCCGAGCGCGACGTCCCACAGCCAGCGCTGGACCGCGCCGACCTCGGCGCGCGTCGGCGGGCGGACCAGGAGCTCGTCGTCCGGGAACACGAGCCGGATCAGGAGCGCGGACTTCACGACCCCGTAGAAGTCGGACGGGTCGACGGCGCGGAACTCCCCGCTCCTGAGACCTGCGCGCAGCAGGCGCCTCAAGCGCGTGTGCATCGCCGCGAGCGGCCCGCCCGAGAAGTTCTCCCGGAAGGACCCGCCGGCCGCGAGCTTGACGTACTCCATGCCGCCGCCCGGCGTCGCGAAGTCGATGAGCGCGAGCCGAACGTACGCCGGGTGCGCCATCTTGAAGTCGACGAAGGCGTCGAGCGCGCGGCGCATCGCCGCGGGCGGCGCGAGCGCCGGCTCCGGCCGGAATTGCTGCGCGAGGAGCGCGATGAAGCGCCGCGACACCTCGACGAGCACGTCGTCGCGGCTGGTGTAGTGCTTGTAGATCGCCGGCACCTGCACCCTGAGCGGCTCGGCGACGTCCTTGAGCGTGAAGCCGTACACGCCCTTGACGGCGATCAGCCGCTCGACCTCGTCGAGGATCCGCTCGCGCGTCGGCACGCGTGCGCTGCGGGGGGCGGCGGCCGCCGGCATCGGGGAGCTCCTCTCGATTCTCGGTGCGGCACTCTGTCAGAGTCGCGGCCGCGCGACAACCGCGGGGCGGCGCTTGCAATGGCGGTCGCGGGTGGTTTAATTTCGGCGAGGTTAATCGACTTAACCTCACCGGCCGGCCGGCCGCCCCGGAGCGCCCCATGACCCTCGCCCACCGCATCCTGCTCTCGGCCGCGAGCGCGGCCCTCCTGCTGCCGGGTCCGAGGGCCCACGCGCAGGAGGCGCTCGAGGAGGTCGTGGTCACGGCGCAGAAGCGCAACCAGAACCTGCAGGAGGTGCCGGTCGCGGTCGACGCCTTCAGCGGCGCGGCGCTCGCGGACTCGGGCGCGGTGCAGCCCTTGGACCTCGCGATCCTGACGCCGAACCTGACGACCAAGAACGCGGTCGGCAACACGGCGCCGATCTTTGCGCTCCGAGGCATCAGCCTCAACGACTTCGCGACCAACGGCACCCAGCCGGTCGGCGTCTATCTCGACGAGGTCTACCTCGTCAACAACTCGCAGCTCTCCTTCCAGATGATGGACCTCGAGCGGGTCGAGATCCTGAAGGGCCCGCAGGGCACCCTGTACGGCCGCAACACCACCGCCGGCGCCGTCAACTTCATCACCAACAAGCCCTCGCCGACCTTCGACGCCGGGGTCTCGGTCACGGCCGGCGAGTGGCAGCTGTTCGGCGCCGAGGCCTACGTCAACGGCGCGCTCGGCGAGCACCTCTCGGGGCGCTTCTCGGTCGCGGCCGAGCGCCAGCTGAAGGGCTTCTTCACGAACGACACCAACGGCGACAACTGGGGCCAGTCGCGCCGCGCCAACTGGCGCGGCCAGCTGCTGTGGGACCTGGGATCGACGCACGTGCTCGTCAACCTGCACGGCGGCATCGACCGCTCCGACGACTGGTACTACAAGTACATCGCCGACGCCTCGGGCCTGCCGCTCGGCGCGCAGCTCGCCGCGGTCGCGGCGAGCGGCAACCCCGACATCTTCCACGGCCAGCACACGATCGACCCGCAGCCGTACATCGACAACACCTCGAACGGGCTCACCCTCAGCATCGACCACGACTTCGGCCCCGCGACGCTCAAGTCGATCACCGCGGTCGAGGACCTCGACTACAAGCGCACCGAGGACTACGGCTCCGTGCCGTTCCCGGTCGGCTGGAACACCTACCCCGGCCATCTCGTCGAGTACTCCGAGGAGCTGCGCCTGACCTCGAACGGCGACCAGGCCTGGAACTGGATCGTCGGGCTGTTCGCCGGCCACGACCGGCTGAAGGAAGACGACCTCTACAACGAGCTGATGAACCCGATCTACGAAGGCTACATCTTCAACGAGAAGTACGAGCAGAACGTCACCAACGTCGCGCTCTTCACGCACAACGAGATCAGGCTCTCGGACAACCTGCGCCTCACGGCGGGGCTCAGGTACACCGACGAGGAGAAGCACTACGTCGGCGGCACGCTGGTGGTGCAGTCGGACCCGCTGCTCGCCTTCGACACCTGCCCGTGCACGGTCGACACGACCCTCCACTACCACGAGCCGACCGGCAAGCTCGGCCTCGATTACCGCATCGGCGAGGCGATGCTGTACGGCAGCGTCTCGCGCGGCTACAAGTCGGGCGGCGTCACGGGCTTCTACGTCACCGACGTCGGCGCCAAGGCCCCGTACAACCCCGAGTTCATCAACGCCTACGAGCTCGGCGTCAAGTCGAGCCTCGCCGACCGCAAGCTCAGGCTCAACGCCGCGCTCTTCTACTACGACTACAAGGACCTGCAGGCCTTCGGCGTGATCCCGAACGATCAGGGCTTCCCGGAGTTTCGGATCTTCAACGTCGCGAAGTCGCGCGTGCAGGGCGGCGAGCTCGAGGCCAGCTGGCTGCCGCTCACCGGCCTCAAGATCGACGTCGGCTTGGGTCTCCTCGACACCAAGGTGGTCGAGTCCGCGGTCGGCGGCGTCGACGTCGGCAACCGGCTCGGCAACGCGCCGAACATGGAGCTCGACACCTCGGCCACCTACCGCTGGGCGCTCACCGGCACGCTCTCGATGACCGCCGGCATCGACGTCAACTGGCGCGGCGGCACCTTCTACTACGTGCAGAACACCCCCGACCAGTTCGAGCCGGCCTACGTGCTGATCAACCCGCGCCTGACGCTCGGCGGGCCGGGCGACGTCTGGAAGCTTGCGCTCTGGGCCAAGAACGCGAGCAACAAGCACTATTACCGCGAGATCTTCAACGACGGCGGCTCGGTGATCGGCTTCCCGGCGGCGCCGCGCCAGATCGGACTCACCTACAGCTACCGCTGGCAATAGCGCCGTCCCGGACCCGCGCCCCCCCCCGGCGCCGCCGGCGTGCGCCGGCGGCTGCTAGAGTAGCCCCGGTCCCGCGCCCCGGGCGGCGCCGATCCTTCCGTCACGGAGCCGCCGGGTGGCGATCGAACACAAATCCATCGACTACGTCGCCGAGCACGAGCGCCACGGGCGCGTGATCGACCAGGGGCCGTTCTGGTTCCTCGGCAACTTCCACTTCTTCACGATCGCGATCGGCTTCGTCGGCCCGAGCATGGGGCTCGGCTTCGGCTGGACCGCGCTCGCGGCCACGCTCGGCATCCTGTTCGGCACGGTGTTCGTCGCCTTCCACGCCTCACAGGGCGCGGAGCTGGGGCTGCCGCAGATGATCCAGTCGCGGGCGCAGTTCGGCTTTCGCGGCGTGGTGCTGGTGCTGTTCGGCACGCTGTTCACTTTCATCGGCTTCAACGTCGCCGACAGCGTGCTCGCGGCGAGCGGCCTCAAGGGCATCCTCGGCTGGAACGAGCAGGTCGTGACGCTCGCTGCGGCCCTCGGTGCCTGCGTGCTCGCGATCTACGGCCACGACTGGCTGCACCGGGTGTTTCGCTGGTGCTTCTGGGCGTGCCTGCCGCTCTACACGATCCTGACGCTCGCGATCATGCTCGGCCGGGTGCCGGCGCCGCACCCCGCCGCCACGCACTTCGGCTGGGTGGCGTTCGTCGCGCAGTTCGCGGCGAGCGCGAGCTACAACATCACCTACGCACCGTCCGTCTCCGACTACTCGCGCTACCTGCCGCGCGACACCCGCCCGCTCGCCATCATCAGCGCGGTGTTCGTCGGCGCCTCCTCGGCGGCCATCTGGATGATTGCGCTGGGTGCCTGGCTCGCGACCCGGCTCGGCGCCGCCGACGGCCTCGTCGCCCTGAACGACGCCGGCAACTCGCTGCTGCCGGGCTTCGGCATCGTGCTGTCGCTCGCCTCGGTGACCGCGCTCTTCGTGACGATGGGCCTCAACGCCTACAGCGGCATGCTGACGATCGTGACGGCGCTGAGCTCGCTGTTCGAGCTGCGCCCGAGCCTCGCGCTTCGCAACGGCTCGATCGTCGCGCTGACCGTGGCCTGGGTCGCGATCACCTTCGCGATCACCGCGAACGCGATCGCGCTCCTCTTCGCGACGCTCAACATCATGCTGTACCTCTTGGTGCCGTGGACCTCGGTCAACCTGGTCGACTACTTCTTCGTGCGCCGCGGCCGCTACGCGATCACGCACCTCCTGATGCCGCACGGCATCTACGGCGCCTGGGGGGCGCGCGGGCTGATTGCCTACGTCGTCGGCTTCGTCGCCACGCTGCCGTTCTTCGTGCTGCCGGAGGTCTGGACGGGGCCCGCGGCGCAGGCGATCGGCGGGGTGGACGTCGGCTGGCTGGTCGGCCTCGCCGTCTCGGGCGGCACGTACCTGCTGCTCGCGCGGCGCCTCGACGTCGGTGCCGAGGCTGCGGCGATCCGGGAGAGCGAAGCCACCCTGACGAGCGCGCTCAGGCAGAGCTAGGAACGCCCGGGCAGGTCCGGCGTCGCGCCGTTTCGTTCCTGCACGAACCGACTAGAAATGCGCCTCGCGCGTCCCGCGCGCGACCACCGACACTGCGTGTGCCGCAGTCCGTCCGGATCCCGCCCCGGCGTTGACTGCGAACTGCAGGTCGGTACAGTCGGCACGATCAGGAGGTGTCGTCCGATGAGCAAGGTCTCGCACCGCGGATGCGGGGACGCCCGCAAAGAGCTGCCGAGCCTGATCAAGGCGGCGGAAGGCGGGCGCGCGACCATCATCACGCGCCGGGGCCGCCCGGTCGCGGCACTCGTGCCTCTCGCGGCCTTCCGCGATCACCACCGGCAGCGGTCGCTGCTGCCGCTCGAAGGCTCCGGCGCGGGCCGGTGGCGCCGGCACAGCGGCCGCGCACTCGGCAAGCTGCGCGGCGAATGGAACCGGTGAACCCTGCGGCGCTGCCGTCCGGCGCCCTGCTCCCGACGGACTCCGGCGCGATCATCTGCTTCCTGGAACGCCACCCGCAGCGCGCACCGGTCTTCGGGCCCCGGTTCGTCACGCACGACCCGGGACTTCTCGAGGGTGCGCTCGCTGCGAGTGCTCCTAGCATCCTTGCGGAGCGGCACGGGCGGCCGCGGATCGCCCGGCTCCCTACCGGGGGCCGTAGTACTCGAGGTACCAGCGCACGAAGCGCTCGATGCCGACCTCGACCGGGGTCGTCGGCTGGTAGCCGACGTCTCGAGTCAGGTCGTCGATGTCCGCCCAGGTGGCGGGCACGTCGCCGACCTGCAGCGGCAGCAGGTTCATCTGCGCCTTCTTGCCGAGGCACTGCTCGATGAGCTCGATGTAGCGCATGAGCTCGACCGGCTGGCTGTTGCCGATGTTGTAGAGCCGGTACGGCGCGCGGCTGGTGGCCGGGTCCGGCGCATCGCCGTTCCAGGCCGGGTCCGCGGCGGCGACCCGGTCGAGCGCGCCGACGATGCCGCTGACGATGTCGTCGACGTAGGTGAAGTCGCGGCGGTGGTGGCCGTGGTTGAAGACGTCGATCGGCTTGCCGGCGAGGATGGCCTTCGTGAACAGGAACAGCGCCATGTCCGGCCGGCCCCACGGCCCGTAGACCGTGAAGAACCTGAGCCCCGTGGTCGGCAGACCATAGAGGCTCGAGTAGGTGTGCGCCATCAGCTCGTTCGCCTTCTTGGTCGCGGCGTAGAACGAGAGCGGATGGTCGACGTTCTGGTGCACCGAGAACGGCATCTTCGTGTTGGCGCCGTACACCGAGCTCGTCGAGGCGTAGACGAGGTGCTCGACCTTGTGGTGGCGGCAGCCCTCGAGGATGTTCGCGGTGCCGACCACGTTCGAGTCGACGTAGGCGAGCGGGTTCTCGAGCGAGTAGCGAACGCCCGCCTGGGCGCCGAGGTGCACGACCCGATCGAAGCGCTCGGCGCCGAAGAGCTCCGGGATCGCGGCCCGGTCGGCGAGGTCGAGCTTGACGAAGCTGAAGCGCGAGTGCGCCTTCAGGCGCTCGAGCCGGGCGAGCTTCAGGTTGACGTCGTAGTAGGCGTTCAGGTTGTCGAGGCCGACCACCGTGTCGCCGCGCGCCAGCAGCCGCTCGGCCGCGTGGAAGCCGATGAAGCCGGCGGCGCCGGTGACCAGGACCTTCATGGCCTCAGAGCCGGCCGTCCACGTCGGCGCGCGCGAACACGTGCTTGATGTCGTACAGCACGTGCTGGCGCTTGGCGAGGCGGCGGATGCGCGCCACCCCCATCGCCCGGAACTCGCGGTGCGCGACCGCCATCACGACCGCGTCGTACTGGTGCGGCTTCGGCTCCCGGATCGGGCGGATGCCGTACTCGTGGCGGGCCTCGGCGCCGTCCACCCACGGGTCGTAGACGTCGACCTTGGCGCCGAACTTCTCGAGCTCGCGGATCACGTCGACGACCTTGGAGTTGCGAAGGTCCGGGCAGTTCTCCTTGAACGTCAGCCCGAGCATCAGCACGCGCGCGCCCTTGGCGTGGATCTTCTTCGAGGTCATGAGCTTCAGCACCTCGGTCGCGACGTAGCTGCCCATGTTGTCGTTGATGCGCCGCCCGGCGAGGATCATCTCCGGGTGGTAGCCGATCTCCTGCGCCTTGTGCGTCAGGTAGTAGGGGTCGACGCCGATGCAGTGGCCGCCGACGAGGCCCGGCCTGAAGGGCAGGAAGTTCCACTTCGAGCCGGCCGCCTCGAGCACCTCCTGGGTGTCGATGCCGAGCCGGTTGAAGATGAGCGCGAGCTCGTTGATCAGCGCGATGTTGACGTCGCGCTGCGTGTTCTCGATGACCTTGGCGGCCTCGGCGACGCGCAGGCTCGAGGCCTTGTGGGTGCCGGCGGTGACGATGCAGCGGTAGAGCGAATCGACGAAGCTCGCGACCTCCGGGGTCGAGCCCGAGGTCACCTTCTTGATGGTCGGCAGCCGGTGCTCCTTGTCGCCCGGGTTGATGCGCTCGGGGCTGTAGCCGGCGTAGAAGTCCTCGTTGAACCTGAGCCCCGAGACGCGCTCGAGGATCGGCACGCACACTTCCTCGGTGCAGCCGGGGTAGACGGTCGACTCGTAGACGACCACGGCGCCCTTCCTGAGCACGCTGCCGACCGTCTCGCTGGCCTTGACGAGCGGCGTCAGGTCCGGGCGCTTGTAGCCGTCGATCGGCGTCGGCACCGTGACGATGAAGACGTTGCAGCGCCTGAGGTCGGCGAGCTTGGCGGTGTACGCGAGCCGCGCGGCGGCCTTGAGCTCCTGGCGCGACACCTCGAGCGTCGAGTCGCGGCCGCGCTCGAGCTCGTCGATGCGCGCCTGGCGGATGTCGAAGCCGATGGTCTCGAAGTGCTTGCCGAACTCGACCGCGAGCGGCAGGCCCACGTAGCCGAGCCCGATGACGCCGACCCGGCATTTGCGAAGACTCAGCTTGCGTGTGGCCATGTTCCGTCTCAGCCAGTGTTTGAAGCGGCGGCAGTATAGCGGCTCGGCCGGCCCCGGGTCCTGCCGGGCCTGCCGCCGCCGGCATCGCAGTGTGACGCCGGTCACGCCCCGGCGGCGCCCGCCCTAGCCCCGGCGCGGCTCGTCGGCGGCCGCCGGCGGCGCCCGGAACAGGCACCTGCCCTTGCTCGCCTTCGCGACCGAGTCGAGCGCGCGCTCGTGCGCCTCGAGCTCCTCGGCGGTCGCGCGGATCACGGGGATCTCGATGTGGCCGCGGCGCTGCGCGCGGATCGCGCGGGCGCGGCCGCCGTCGTCGGCCTGCGCGTGCAGCGTCAGCGCCCCCTGCCCGCCGGTCATCGCGAGGTAGACGTCGGCGAGGATGCGCGCGTCGAGCAGCGCACCGTGCAGCTCGCGGTTCGAGTTGTCGACGCCGTAGCGCTTGCAGAGCGCGTCCAGGCTGTTGCGCTGGCCCGGATGCAGCTGGCGCGCGAGCGCGAGGGTGTCGAGGATCGTGCACAGGTCGGTCAAGAGCCGCTGCGGCGGCGGCAGGCGCCCGAACTCGTGGTCGATGAAGGCGACGTCGAAGGGCGCGTTGTGGATGATGAGCTCGGCGCCGCTGACGAAGCCGACGAACTCCTCGGCCACCTCGGCGAAGCGCGGCTGGTCGGCGAGGAAGGCGCCCGACAGGCCGTGCACCGCCTCGGCCCCCGGGTCGATGTCGCGCTCGGGGTTCAGGTAGCGCTGGAAGGTGCGGCCGGTGGCGCGGCGGTTGACGAGCTCGACGCAGCCGATCTCGATGATGCGGTGGCCCTGCGCGGGCTCGAGGCCGGTGGTCTCGGTGTCGAGGATGATCTGGCGCATCGGCACGGCCGGCGGCGGGGATGCGCGAGTCTATACCGGCTGAGCGGTCGCGGCGCGCTCAGCCGATCTGCCCGTCGATGCCGCGGTTGGCGAGCGCATCGGCGCGCTCGTTGCCGTCGTGGCCGGCGTGGCCGCGGACCCAGTGCCACTCGACCTCGTGCGCCGCCGCCGCCGCGTCGAGCTGCTGCCACAGGTCCTGGTTCTTGACGGGCTTCTTGTCGGCGGTCTTCCAGCCGCGCTTCTTCCACTGCGGCAGCCACTCGCGGATGCCGTTCCTGACGTACTGGGAGTCGGTGTAGAGGTCGACCTTGCAGCGGCGCTTCAACGCCTCGAGCCCGCGGATCGCGGCGGTGAGCTCCATGCGGTTGTTGGTCGTCTGGGCCTCGCCGCCCCACAGCTCCTTCTCGCGCTCGCCCGCGACCAGCAGCACGCCCCAGCCGCCGGGCCCGGGGTTGCCGCGGCAGGCGCCGTCGGTGTAGATCCGGATCGTGCCGCTCACGTCGGCTCCACCGCCGCGGCGGTGACCTGCGGCGCGCTGCGCCGGCGCGGCCGGATCGGCGTCAGCGAGTAGACGCGCTTGCGCGCCTTGAGGAGATAGGCGCTGCCGAGCCGCCCGCCCGGGTGACCGCCCGGCCGGGCGTGGCGGGCCGCGAGCGCGCCGCGCGCGAGCGCCTCGATCGGCAGCACGTTCAGGAAGCGGCGCACCTCGACGACGTCGAAGCCGAGGAGGCGCAGCCAGTCCCTGAGCCGCCCGCGCGAGAGCAGGCGCACGAGGCCGGGCGGGAAGCCCCCCGGCGTCAGGTAGTGCCGCAGCGCCCACGGCGCGCCGGGCTCGAAGCCGAGGATCAGCACGTGGCCCTCGCCGACCAGCACCCGCTCCACCTCCCTCAGCACCTCGTGGGGCTCGGGCTCGTACTCGAGCGTGTGCGGCAGGAGCACGGCGTCCACCGCGAGCGTCTGGATCGCGAGCGAGGCGGCATGGCTCACGCAGTCGCCGCGGGCGCCGGGCTCGGCGATGAGGCCCCGGCGCGGGATGCGCGCGAGCGGCAGGAAGGCGTCCGGGGGCCCCCAGTGGCCGATCTGGACGCAGTGCGCGCCGAACACGTCCTCGAGCGCGAGGCCGAGGTGGGCGCGCTCCTCGTGGATCAGCAGCCGGCCGAACGGGCCTGCGAGCCACTCATCGAGTGCCACGGCAGGCGTAACGGCATCGGGGCTGCCTGACATGGGCGCCAGAATACCGGCCCGGCGCCCACGGGGCCACCGCGAAAAAAAGTAGCAATCCGAGTGGCTTATGGGTTAAATACAACCCGCTTCTCAGCTCCGGGCCAGGCCCGGAACGCCTTGCGTGCCCCACGGTCTCAAGCGAGGACATCCGCCGCCGATGAGACAGGACGTGAGCCCCATCGAGAGCCTGCCCGAGGAACTGGCGGTCACCCGCCTGCCCGCCTTCGAGGACAACTACTTCTGGCTGATCCACGGCGCGGGTGATGCCCGCCGCAAGGTCGCGGTCGTCGATCCCGGCGACCCGGCCCCGGTGCTGGCCGCGCTCGCCGCCGGCAAGCTCGAGCTCGCGACGATCCTGGTCACCCACCACCACGCCGACCACGTCGGCGGCGTCGCCGCGCTCGCCGAGCGCTTCGGCGTGCCGGTCTACGGCCCGCGCGGCGAGGACATCCCGGCGCGCAGCGTCGCGCTCGGCGAGGGCGACGAGGTCGCGCTCCGCCCCCTCGGCCTCACCTTCCGCGTGCTCGACGTGCCCGGCCACACCGCCGGCCACATCGCCTACTACGGCCACGGCGCGCTCTTCTGCGGCGACACGCTCTTCAGCGGCGGCTGCGGGCGGCTCTTCGAGGGCACCCCGGCGCAGATGCTCGGCTCGCTCGACAAGCTCGCGAAGCTCCCGCCCGAGACGCGGGTCTACTGCGCGCACGAGTACACGGCCTCGAACCTGCGCTTCGCCGCGGCGGTCGAGCCCGGCAACGCGGCGCTGCGCGAGTACCAGGGCGTCGTGACGGCGCTGAGAGCCCGCAACGAAGCGACCATCCCGACCACCATCGGGCTCGAGCAGCGCGTGAACCCCTTCCTGCGCACGCGCCTCGCCGCGGTGCGCGCCGCGGCCGCGGCCCACGCCGGGGCGGCGCCGGCCGACGATGCCGAGGCGTTTCGGCTGGTGCGCGAGTGGAAGAACGGGTTCCGCTGATGCGCCGCCCGCACCGCCTGCGCCCGGCCGCCGCGCTCGCCGTGCTCGCGACGCTCGCCGCCTGCGCGACCGCCCCGGCGCCGGACCCGAAGCGGGACTTCGCGATGGTGCCGTCGACGCACGTCGCGCACGCCGAGGGCACCGCGCCCGACCCGGCGGCGCCGCTGCCGCCGACCGTGGCGGCGGAGACCTCCACCGACTCGCTGGTCTCCTCGCCCGTGCCGCCCGAGTCGTCGGCGCCGCTCGCCGAGCTGCACGACGTCTTCGACCGCATCCGCCTCGGCTACAAGCTGCCCGAGGTCGCCGACAAGGCGGTCGCCGGCCAGGTGCGCTACTTCGCCGCCAAGCCCGAGTTCCTCGACCGCACCTTCGAGCGCGCCGAGCGCTACCTCTACTACGTGGTCCGCGAGCTCGAGGCGCGCGACATGCCGCTCGAGCTCGCGCTCCTGCCGGTCATCGAGAGCGCCTACAACCCCTACGCCTACTCGCGCGCGCGCGCCGCCGGCATCTGGCAGTTCATCGCGCCGACCGCGCGCCGCTACGAGGTGCGCGTCAACTGGTGGCAGGACGGGCGGCGCGACATCGTCGACTCGACGCGCGCGGCGCTCGACTACCTGTCCGAGCTGCACACGATGTTCGGCGGCGACTGGTTCCTCGCGATCGCCGCCTACAACTGCGGCGAGGCCGCGGTGCAGCGCGCGGTCGCGAAGGCGCGCCGCGCCGGCAAGCCCGCCGACTTCTGGCACATCAAGCTGCCGCGCGAGACGCGCGGCTACGTGCCGAGCCTGATCGCGATGGCGCGCATCGTCGCCGACCCCGACCGCTACGGCCTCGAGTTCGCGAGCATCGCCAACAAGCCCTACTTCGCGCAGGTCGAGGTCGGCAGCCAGCTCGACCTTAGGCTCGCGGCGATGCTGCTCGACGTCACCGAGGACGAGCTGCACCAGTTGAACCCCGCGTTCAACCGCTGGGCCACCGACCCGGACGGCCCGCACCACCTGCTGGTGCCGGCGGCCGCGGCGCCCGAGTTCGCGCGCACGGTGGCGGCGCTTGCGCCCGAGCTCCGGATGCCGGTCGAGCGCTACCGGGTCTCGGACGGGGAGTCGATCCAGGGACTGGCGCGCGATCGCGACATCCCGGTCAACACCATCCGGCAGATGAACGGCCTGATGACGGCCGAGCTGCACCCGGGCGAGGACATCCTGCTGCCCGCGAGCCAGGTGACGCCGCTGCACACGGGGCTCATCATCGAGGGCGAGACGCCGCTCCCCGGCCACCGCCGCCACACCTACGTCGTGCGCCGCGGCGAGACGCTGGCCTCGATCGCGCGCAGCCACCACGTGGCGGTCGAGGAGCTCGCGCAGCTCAACGGCCTCGCGCCGCACGCGCACCTGAAGGCCGGCAACACGCTGGTCGTCGAGGTCAGCGAGCACAAGGTCAAGCACCGCAAGAAGAAGACCCGCAACGCCGCCAACGCCGCCGCGGGCGCGACCCGCACGGTCGGCGACGCGGGCCGGGTCCCGGGCGGCGGCCTCGCCGCCCTCCGCGGCGCCGGTCCCGGTTCCGACGGCTGAGGAAGGCACCAACATGGGATTTCTGGCGGGCAAGCGCGCCCTGATCGTGGGCCTGTTGAGCGACCGGTCGATCGCCTACGGCATCGCCGAGGCCATGCGGCGCGAGGGCGCCGAGATCGCGGTCACCTACGTCGGCGAGCGCTTCAAGGAGCGCATCACCGAGCTCGCGGCGACCGTCGGCAGCTCGCTGGTCTACGACATGGACGTCACCGACGACGCGGCGATCGCCGCGACCTTCGCCGCGCTCGGCAAGGCCTGGGACTCGCTCGACATCCTGGTGCACTCGGTGGCCTTCGCGCCGCGCGAGGCGCTCGCCGGGCGCTACACCGACGTCACCGGGCGCGAGGCCTTCCGCGTCGCGCACGAGGTCTCGAGCTACAGCCTGACGGCGCTGGCGCGCGCCGCGAAGCCGATGATGAAGGGCCGCGCCGGCGCGATCGTCACGCTCTCCTACCTCGGCGCCGTGCGCTCGATCCCGGGCTACAACGTCATGGGCGTCGCCAAGGCGAGCCTCGAGGCGAGCGTGCGCTTCCTGGCCGCGGACCTGGGGCCCGACGGCATCCGCGTGAACGCGGTCTCGGCGGGCCCGATCAAGACGCTCGCCGCCGCCGGCATCGCCGGCTTTCGCAAGATGCTGGGCCACGTGGCCGCGGCCAACCCGATCCGGCGCAACGTCACGCAGGGGGACGTCGGCAACGCGGCGGCGTTCCTGTGCTCGGACCTCGCCGCCGGCATCACCGGCGAGGTGCTGTACGTCGACGGCGGCTACTCGAGCGTCGGCATGAGCTTCGCCGAGCCCGAGGGCTGAGGCGCCCGCCCGGGCGCGGACCGCGCCCGGCTACTCGAAGATCGCCGGGTTGTAGTGCACCGACGCGTGCGCCCGGAGCGCATCGAGGTAGGCCGTGAACTCGGCGTCCGCGGCCGCGGTGCCGAGCGCGCGGCGCTCGGCTTCGCCGCCGGCCTTGACGGTCCCCGGCCTGACCCCGGTGACCGCGAACGCGGCGACGTCGCCGTTCGCGAGCCGCACCGTGCCGGTCGCGCTCGAGCCGGCCGCCGGCGGCTTGACCTTGAAGGCCTCGCGCAGCACCTCGGGCGCGATGCCCTCGCCGCCGCGGCCGACGAACTTCGCGGGCTCGAAGCGCAGCTGCTCGGGCGTCGCGGTCTTGGCCGTCGCGACCGTGCCGACGGCCCGCAGCGCCGCGTCCCACTTCTCGCCGGCGCCGACCGCGCCCGCGATCCGGGCCGCGGCGGCCCCGACCTCGCGCGCCGCGAGCTCGCGGCGCGCGCCCTCGGTCGCCTTCGCGCGCACCGCCTCGAGCGGCTGGTCCTCGGGCGGGTGGCGGTCGCTCGCGCGGATCACGACCACGTCGCCCGGGGCGAGCTCGATCGGCCGGCTGTTCTGCCCGCCCAGCACGTCGGCGCTGAAGGCGGCCTGCAGCACCTTGGGGTTCGCGGCGAGCTCGTTGTCCGGCAGGCCCTTGTAGAAGGCGGGGATCTCCTCGACCTTGAGGCCGAGCGCCTTGGCGACGGGCTCGAGCGCGCCGCTGTTCTCGAAGGCCAGCTGCTCGAGCTTCTCCTGCCGCTCGCCGTAGCGGCGCTCGGCCTCGGACTTCCGGTACTCGCGCTCGATGTCGGCGCGGACCTCCTCGAGGGCCTTGGACTTGCCGGGCTGGATCTCCTCGAGCTTGATCACGTGCCAGCCGAAGGTCGTCTGCACCGGGCCCCTGACGTCGCCCGGGTGCATCGAGAACACGGCGTCGGCGAACGGGCCGACGAAGAAGCTGCGCTCGGCGAAGCCGAGGTCGCCGCCCTGCGGCGCCGAGCCCGCGTCCTGCGAGTACTGCTTGGCGAGCGCGGCGAAGTCGGCGCCGGGCTTGCTGGCGAGCGCGTACACCTCCTCGGCCTTCTTGCGCGCCGCCGCGTCCTGGCCCTGGATCAGGATGTGGCGCGCGCGGCGCTGCTCGGGCTCGATGTAGCGTTCCTTGACCGTGTCGTAGTAGGCCTTGAGCGCGGCGTCGTCGACCTGGACCTCGCGGGCGGCGTCCGCGACCTTGAGCGCGACGTAGGCGAGGTGCACCGTGTCCGGGGTGCGAAACTCCGCCTTGTGGGCCTCGTAGTAGGCCTTGACCGCGGCCTCGTCGGGCTTGGCGCTGCCGAGGTACTTGGCGAGCGGCACGATGGCGACGGCGAGCTCGCGCTCCTCGCCGCGGATCGCCGCCTCGCGCGCGATCTCGAGCGGGGTCGCGAACGAGGACACGTACAGGCCCGACTCGAGCGCCCGGACCTTCAGCATCTCGCGCTGCTCGGCCTCGAACTTCTCGGGGGTGTAGCCCTGCGCGCGCAGCAGCGCGTAGTACGCGTCCTTGTTGAACTTGCCGCCCACCTGGAAGCCCTGGTAGCGGGCGATCGAGTCGACCACGTCCTTGTCGGAGACGACGTAGTTGAGCTCCTTGACGCGCTGGTTGAGGAGCGCGGTGTTGACGAACTGCTCGACGACGTGGTCCTGGGTCGCCTTGCGCACGTCCGCCGGCACCTCGTCGGGGTACAGCCGGTTGAGCTGCACGAGCTGCTCCTGGTAGGCCTGGCGCAGGCGCTCGAGGTTGACGTCCTCGCCGTTGACCCGCAGGCCCTTGTCCTGGCGCGTCGTGAAGTCGACGATGCCGTGCACGCCCCAGACGGCGAACACGAGCGCGAGCGGCAGGATGAAGATCCAGCCGATCACCTTCATCCGGTCGTTGATCCACTGCAGCATGGCAGCTTCCCGATGTGAAAACGGCCGCGCGGTCAGCGCGGCCGTTCGTTGCCCGGGCGGCCCGCCGGCAAGGCGGTGGCCCGGAAGAAATACTGGCGGAGTGGACGGGACTCGAACCCGCGACCCCCGGCGTGACAGGCCGGTATTCTAACCAGCTGAACTACCACTCCACATCGAAACCGCCGCGGACGGCCCTCCGCCGCGGCACTCACTGGTAGGTGCTGAGGGTCTCGAACCCCCGACCTTCGCCTTGTAAGGGCGACGCTCTACCAACTGAGCTAAGCACCCGTACCCGGCTCTCCCGGCCCGCGCCCGCGTCACCGGGCCGCCCGGGAGAGCCCGAAAGTTTACCCGATAACCGCCGGGCTCCTCAAGGCAGCGGCCTCAGTGGGCGGGGACGGCGCGCCCCTTGCCCTTGCCGCGGCGGGGGCGCGTCGCGCTCGCCGTGGTCGCCGGGGCGCCGTCGGCGTCGCGCACCGCCTGGCCGACCGGCAGCGGACTCCTCTCGAGCGCGACCTCGAGCACCTCGTCGATCCACTTCACCGGCCGGATCTCGAGCTTGTCCTTGATGTTGTCCGGGATCTCGGCGAGGTCCTTCTCGTTCTCCGACGGGATCAGCACGGTCGCGATGCCGCCGCGGTGCGCCGCCAGGAGCTTCTCCTTGAGGCCGCCGATCGGCAGCACCTCGCCCCGGAGCGTGATCTCGCCGGTCATCGCGACGTCGGCGCGCACCGGGATCTTGGTCAGCGTCGAGATCAGCGCCGTCGCCATGCCGATGCCGGCGCTCGGGCCGTCCTTCGGCGTCGCGCCCTCCGGCACGTGCACGTGCACGTCGTTCTTCTGGTAGAAGTCGGGCTCGAGGCCCAAGAGCGCCTGGCGGCTCCTGACCACGGTCATCGCCGCCTGGATCGACTCCTGCATCACCTCGCCGAGCTGGCCGGTGTACTGGAGCTTGCCCTTGCCCGGCACCACCGCCGACTCGATCGTCAGGAGCTCACCGCCCACCTCCGTCCAGGCGAGGCCCGTCACCTGGCCGATGCGGTTGGCCTCCTCGGCCTTGCCGTAGCGGAAGCGCTGCACGCCCAGGAACTTGTCGAGGTTCTTGGCGGTGACGCTGACGGGCGCGTCGTCCGGCTTCAGCAGCAGCTGCTTGACCGCCTTGCGGCAGATCTTCGACACCTCGCGCTCGAGGTTGCGCACCCCGGCCTCGCGCGTGTAGTGGCGCACGATGTCGGTGAGCGCGCCGTCGGCCACCTTCAGCTCGCCCTCCTTGAGGCCGTTCTGCTTGGCCTGCTTCGGCACCAGGTAGCGCCGCGCGATGTTCATCTTCTCGTCCTCGGTGTAGCCCGCGAGGCGGATCACCTCCATGCGGTCGAGGAGCGGCGCCGGGATGTTGAGCGTGTTCGCGGTGCAGACGAACATCACCTCGGAGAGGTCGAAGTCGACCTCGAGGTAGTGGTCGTTGAAGGTCGCGTTCTGCTCGGGGTCGAGCACCTCGAGGAGCGCCGAGGACGGGTCGCCGCGGAAGTCCATCGACATCTTGTCGACCTCGTCCAGCAGGAACAGCGGGTTGCGCACCCCGGTGCGCACCATGTTCTGGACGATCTTGCCGGGCATCGAGCCGATGTAGGTGCGGCGGTGGCCGCGGATCTCGGCCTCGTCGCGCACGCCGCCCAGGCTCATGCGCACGAACTTGCGGTTGGTCGAGCGCGCGATCGACTGGCCCAGCGAGGTCTTGCCGACGCCGGGGGGCCCGACGAGGCACAGGATCGGGCCCTTCAGCGTCTGCACGCGCTGCTGCACGGCCAGGAACTCGACGATGCGCTCCTTGACCTTCTCGAGCCCGAAGTGGTCCTCGTCGAGCACCTTCTGCGCGGCGGCGATGTCGGTGCGCACCTTGGTGCGCTTCTTCCACGGCGCCCGGACGAGCCAGTCGATGTAGTTGCGAACCACCGTCGCCTCGGCGCTCATCGGCGACATCAGCTTCAGCTTGTTGAGCTCGGCGGTCGCCTTGTCGCGCACCTCCTTCGGCATGCCGGCCTTCTTGATGCGCTTCTCGATCTCGCCGAGCTCGTTGGGCGCGTCCTCGAGGTCGCCGAGCTCGCGCTGGATCGCCTTCATCTGCTCGTTCAGGTAGTACTCGCGCTGGCTCTTCTCCATCTGCTGCTTGACGCGGCCGCGGATCCGCTTCTCGATCTGCAGCACCTCCATCTCGCCCTCGATCTGCGCGAGCACGTGCTCGAGCCGGCGGCGCACGTCCGCGATCTCGAGCACCTTCTGCTTCTCGGCGAGCTTCAGCGACATGTGCGCCGCGACCGTGTCGGCGAGCCGGCCGGCCTGCTCGATGCCGGCGAGCGAGGTCAGGACCTCGGGCGGCACCTTCTTGTTCATCTTGACGTACTGCTCGAACTGCGAGATCACCGAGCGCGTCAGGACGTCGATCTCGCGCTCGTCGTAGGTGTCGACGTCGGCGAGCGGCTGGAT
>DATKOP010000015.1:0-14271 GCA_035524595.1 Steroidobacteraceae bacterium
GCGGCTGCCAGCGGCGGTCGCGGCGGCGAGGATCGACTCGACGCCGGAGTCGGCGAGCACCGCAAGCGGCCCGGCGGCGAGGCCGAGCCGGCGCGCGCGCAGGCCGACCTGCCGCAGGCTCTCCTCGCCGGTCGCGTACAGGACCGGCGCCGACGGGGCGAGCGCCGCGGCGGCCTGCAGGAGCAGCGTCGACTTGCCGATGCCCGGATCGCCGCCGATCAGGGTCACCGAGCCCGCGACCAGGCCGCCGCCGAGGACCCGGTCGAACTCGCCGGAGCCGGTCGCGAGCCGCGGCGCCTCCGCGAGCGCGGCGGCATCGAGCGTCGCGGCGACGGCGGCCGGCGGCGGCCCGCCGCCGCGGCGCGCCGGGGCGCGCGCCGGCGCGTGCGCCGCGAGCGTGTTCCAGGCGCCGCAGGCCGGGCACTGGCCCTGCCATTTGGGCGCGCTGTCGCCGCAGGCGCTGCAGACGTAGACGGTGCGGGGCCGGGCGGTCACGGCGGCGATGCTAGCAGAGCCCTCGGCGGCGACGCTGGCGCTGGCGCCGGGCGTCACACTTGTCGTGCACCCACGCGACGCGCCGGGTCCGGCTCCGCTAGACTCGCGGCGGCATTCCTGAACGGACCGCGATGCACGCGCACCCCCTGTTCCGCCCGCTCGCCGCGGCCACCCTGATCGTCGTGCTGACCGCGGCGATCGCCTTCGGCTTCGCGCCGGCGGGGGGGGCGACGCTCGAGGGCGCCGCGCTCGCGCTCGTGCAGCGCGCCGAGAACGCCCCCGCCACGGCGCGGGTCGTGTGGGTCACGGGCGACGCCGCGGGCGATGCCGGCAAGCTGCGCGGCGACGTCGCCCGCGCGGTCGACGCGGCGGCCCGCGGCGGCGCGCGCGCGATCGTGCTCGCGCTGCCGGTCGCCGAGCCGAGCGACAGCGCCGATCTCGCGCGCGTGCGCTCCTTCCTCGACAGCGCGGACAGCCCGCCGGACGCGGCGATGCGCGCGCGGCTGCAGGCCTGGGAGGCCGAGCTCGACCACGACTCGGAGCTCGAGCGGGCGCTGCGCGCGGCCGGCAACGTCGTGCTGCTGGCGGCGCCCGCCGCGGCGCCGCTCGAGCGCTTCGCGAGCGCCGCCCGCGGCGTCGGCACCGAGCCCGCGGCGGCGCCCGACGCGGACGGCGTCAGCCGCCGCGACCGCCTGTACGCGAGCGAGGCGGCCGGCGCGCCGGCGCCGTCGCTCAGCTTCCTCGGCTGGCTGGTCGCCCACGGCAAGCTCGGCGCCGACGCGCCGACCGCCGACGGCGCGGCGCTTGCGGCCGCGGTGCGGCTGCGCGCCGGCAGCGGCGGCAGCTGGATCCCGCACTACGGGCGCCGCGCGACCGAGCAGGGCGGCACGGCGCGCGTCAGCCTCCGGGAGCTGGCCGCGAACCGGGTGCCGGCGGCGCGCTTCGCCGGCCAGATCGTCGTCATCGGCGACGGACCGGGCACGCTCGTGGTGCCGACCGGCGCCGGCCTCACGCTCGGCGAGGCGCTCGCGCAGCGCATCGACAGCCTCGAGACCGACAGCTACGCGGTCGTGCCGCGCCTCGCGCGGCTCGCGACCGCGCTCGCGCTGCTCGCCGTCATCGCCTACGCCGGCGTGCTGGCGCCGCGGCTCGCCGCCCCGGCGCGCTTCGGCTTTGCGCTGCTGCTCGCGCTCGGGCTCCTGGTCCTCGAGCTCGTGCTGCTCGCCGAGGCGCGCCTGTGGGTGCCGCTGACGCTGGCCGCGGTCGCCGCGCCGCTCGCGACGCTGGCGGGGGCGCTGATGCCCGAGCCGGCCGCGCCGCGGGTGGCGCGCCGCGAGCCGGTCGTGCCGCGCCCGGCGGCGCCGCTGCCGCGGCCGGCCGAGCCGCCGCGCGCGCCGCCCCGCGGCGGCAAGGCGCCCGAGCCGCCGCCGCCGGAGCCGGACAGCCGCTCGGGGCCGGCCTCGCTCAGGCAGATCAGCGACACCCTCGAGGCGCGCGCCGAGGAGCCGAGCCAGGCGGACGTCGCCGACGTGCTGCTCGGACGCAGCAAGCGCCCGCAGCGCCCGCGCCTCGGCCGCTACGAGCTCGAGCGCGAGCTCGGCCGCGGCGCCATGGGCACCGTCTACCTCGGCCGCGATCCGCGCATCAACCGCGTGGTCGCGATCAAGGCCATCCCGATCGTCGAGGAGTTCACCGAGACCGAGCTCGCCGAGGCGCGCGCGCGGTTCTTCCGCGAGGCGGAGATGGCGGGACGCCTGCGCCATCCGGGCATCGTCACCGTCTACGACGCGGGCGAGGACGGCGGCATCGCCTGGATCGCGATGGAGTACCTGCAGGGCGAGATCCTGAGCCAGTACACGGTCGCCGAGCGGCTGCTGCCGCCCGCCACCGTGCTCGAGGTCGTGGCGCGGATCGCCGACGCGCTCGACTACGCCCACAGCCAGGACATCGTCCACCGCGACATCAAGCCGGCCAACGTCCTCTACGACCCGGCCAGCCGCCAGATCAAGATCACCGACTTCGGCATCGCCCGCCTGACCAACACGAGCGCGACGCGCAGCGGCATCGTCCTCGGCACCCCGTCGTTCATGGCCCCCGAGCAGCTGGAGGGCCGGAATGTGACTGGGCGCTCGGACTTGTTCGCACTCGGTGTTACCTTATTCCAGCTACTGGCGGGGCAGCTGCCCTTCCGGGCCGACTCCATGACCGGACTCATGTACAAAATAGCGAACTCCCAGCACCCGCCGCTCAAGACCATACGGCCCGACCTCCCGCCCTGCGTCACGTCGATCATCGACAAGTCGCTGCAGAAAGACCCGGCGCAGCGCTACGCGACCGGCGCCGAGATGGCGCGGGCCCTCAGGGCCTGCGCCCGGTCCGTGTCGGCCTGAGAGCCCGGGCGTGCGCAACAAGGTCAAGAGCGTCGCGCTCACCGACACCGGCCGGATTCGGGAGCACAACGAGGACACGATCGGCTCGGAGCCCGACATCGGGCTGTACGTGCTGGCCGACGGCATGGGCGGCTACAACGCCGGCGAGGTGGCGAGCGGCATCGCGGTCAAGACCATCCTGAACCTCGTGCGGGAGGCCTACCAGGTCCAGGACCTGCAGGTCGTGGACCGCGCCAGCGGCCTGATGCGCCCGAGCATCATCCTCAGGGACGCGATCCTGAGGGCCAACAAGATCATCCACCAGACCTCGAAGACCCAGCCGCAGTGCGAGGGCATGGGGACCACCGTGGTCGCGGCGCTCTACTACGACGACAAGGTCATCACCGCCCACGTCGGCGACTCGAGGATCTACCGGCTGCGCGGCGACCGCTTCGAGCAGCTGACGATGGACCATTCGCTGCTGCAGGAGCTCGTCGACCGGGGCTTCTACTCCCAGGAAGAGGCCGCCCGGTCGACCAACAAGAACTACGTCACGCGCGCCCTCGGGGTCGAGCCGAACGTCGAAGTCGACATCCGCGAGCACCCGGTCGTGAAGGGCGATCACTACGTGCTCTGCTCCGACGGCCTCTCGGACATGGTCGAGGACGAGGATATTCACTTAACAATCAGTACGTTCAGTGATAATCTTGAGACCATTGCGAGGCAATTGGTGCAGCTGTCGAACGAACACGGCGGGCGCGACAACATCTCGGTAATCATGACGCAGGTCATTGACTCGTTCCCGGCCCGGCGGGGCATACTTGACAGAATATTGGGCTGGTTTGGTTGACGCACGAAGGATGCAAGCCTCATGGCTAGACTGATTCTCAGCCTGGACAGCCAGGTGCTGGCCGAATACAACATGAACAAGGAGCGGTACACGATCGGCCGCCTCCCGGACAATGACGTCCGCATCGACAACCCGGCGGTCAGCGGCCATCACGCGCTCATCATCAACATCCTCAACGACTCGTTCCTTGAGGACCTGAACAGCACCAACGGCACGTACGTCAACGGCAAGCTGATCAAGAAGCACGCACTGCAGCACGGCGACGTGATCACCTGCGGCCACCACCAGCTGCGCTTCGTCGACAGCCAGGCCAGCGAGAACGAGCCCGACGAGTTCGAGAAGACGATGGTGATCCAGCCGTCGGCTGCGATCGAGGAGCGGGTCCGCGCCACCAAGGCCGAGCCGCAGCCGCCGCCCAAGGCGCAGGCCGGGGGCCGCGCCAACGGCGACGCCGGCGCCCCGGGCGCAGGCCCGGTCGCGCCGCCCAAGGCCAAGCTGCAGGTGCTCTCGGGCGCCTTCGCCGGCCGCGAGCTCGAGCTCATCAAGGCGCTCACGACGCTCGGCCGGCCGGGCGTGCAGGTCGCGGCGATCACCCGCCGCGCGGACGGCTTCTACCTGGTGCACGTCGACAGTGGCACGCCGGACGACTTCCCGCACGTCAACGGCTCGCCGATCGGGCCGCAGGCGCGCCGGCTGACCGACAACGACGTCATCACGCTGGCCGGCGTCAAGATGGGCTTCTTCACCGGCTGACACGCCGATTAAGCGGCGCTACTACCCGGGCCGGGACTTCCGGCGCGCGCTCACCATTGAGGAGCTGCGCCGGGTGGCGGCGCGGCGGGTGCCGAACTTCGCCTTCGAGTACGTCGAGGGTGGTGCCGAGGACGAGCTCGCCCTCGCCCGCAACCGCCTCGCCTTCGACCGCTGGCACTTCGTGCCGCGCACGCTGGTCAACACCGAGGGGCGGCACACCCGCACGCGGCTGTTCGGCACCGAGATGCCGACGCCGATGGTGATCGCGCCGACCGGGCTGAACGGCATGCTGACCCGGGACGCGGACTTCAAGCTCGCGGCGGCGGCGGCCCGGGCCGGCATCCCGTTCACGCTCTCCACGGTCGCGAACGCGCGCCCGGACGCGGTCGCGGCCGCGAGCGGCGGCCGCCTGTGGATGCAGCTCTACTGGTTCCGCGAGCCCGCGATCCCGGCCGACGTCGTGCGCCGCGCCGACGCGGCCGGCTGCGAGGCGCTCGTGTTCACGACCGACGCGAACGTGTTCGGCCACCGCGAGTGGGACAAGCGCAGCTACCGCGGGCCCGGCCAGCTGACGCTGCGCAGCGTCCTCGACGTCGGCCTGCACCCGCGCTGGATCTGGGACGTGATGGTGCCGCGCGGCCTGCCGCGCTTCGTCAACGTCGCCGACTTCTTCCCGCCGGAGGCCCGCAGCGCCAAGGCGGGCGTGACGCGGATCCCGGCGCTGTTCGCCGCGACGATCGACTGGGACGACGTCGCGCGGCTGCGCGACAGCTGGCCGCGGCGGCTGCTGATCAAGGGCATCCTCGACCCGGCCGACGTCGAACGCGCGGTGCGCCTCGGCTGCGACGGCGTGGTGCTCACCAACCACGGCGGCCGCCAGCTCGATGCCTCGGTCGCGCCGCTCGAGGTGCTGCCGGAGATCGCGCGCGCCTTCGGCGACCAGATCACGATCCTGATCGACGGTGGCTTCCGGCGCGGCTCCGACATCGCCAAGGCGATCGCCCTCGGTGCGCACGCGGTCATGATCGGCCGCGCGGTGCTCTACGGGGTCGCCGCCGGCGGCGAGGCCGGCGCGAGCCACGCGCTCGAGATCCTGCACAGCGAACTCGACCGGGTGCTCGGCCAGCTCGGCTGCCGCGCGCTCGCCGAGCTCGGCCCGGCGCTGCTGCGCGAGGGCGCGCCGACTCTGGCGGCCGCGCCGGCGCGGACCTGACGGCTGGCTAGTGGCTGAGGCGGCCGCCGCCGCCGCCCGAACGACCGCCACCGCCCGGGCGACCGCCACCGCCGCGGCCGCCGCCCGGCCGCCCGCCGAAGGAGCGCGTGCCGACGCCGTGACCGTGGCCGCCGCCGTGGCCGCCGCCGTGGCCGCGGCCGCCGCCGCGGTTCGCCTGGGCGCGGGCGCGATCGCCCGCCTTCTGCGCGCGCATCGCCGCCAGCCGCTCGCCGAGCGGGATCTCGAGCTTGCCCTCCGGGCGGGCGTTGTAGTCGAAGTCGGGGACCTGCACGCGCGGCAGGCGCTTGCCGAGCACCTTCTCGATCGCGGCGACGTCGCCCTCCTCCTCGCGCGCGACGAAGGTGAAGGCATCGCCCACCTCCTCGGCGCGGCCGGTGCGGCCGATGCGGTGGATGTAGTCCGCCGGCACCAGCGGCACGTCGAAGTTCACGACGTGGCCGAGCGCCTCGACGTCGATGCCGCGCGCGGCGATGTCCGTCGCCACCAGCACGCGCAGCTTGCCGGACTTGAAGTTCGCCAGCGCCGCGGTGCGCTGCGCCTGCGAGCGGTTGCCGTGGATGCGGTCGGCGTCGATGCCGCGCTTGACCAGGAACTCGCACAGCCGGTTGGCGCGGTGCTTGGTGCGCGTGAACACCAGCGCCTCCTTCATGTCGCCGCGCTCGAGCAGCGTGAGCAGCAGCTGCGACTTCAGCTCCTGCACCACCGGGTACAGCGCCTGGGTGATGCCCGTGGCCGGGCGCGACTGGCGCTCGAGGTTGATGGTCGCGGGGTCGTGCAGCATCTCGCGCGTCAGCGCCGCGATCGGCGGCGGCATCGTCGCGCTGAAGAACAGGGTCTGGCGCTTGGCCGGCAGGTGCTTCAGCACGCGGCGGATGTCCGGCAGGAAACCCATGTCGAGCATGCGGTCGGCCTCGTCGAGCACCAGCACCTCGAGCGCGTCGAAGCGCGCGTACGGCGCCCGCAGGTGATCCAGCAGCCGGCCCGGGCAGGCGACGATGACGTCGACGCCGCTCCTGAGCGCGTGCTCCTGCGGCCCCATGCCGACGCCGCCGAAGATCGCGGCGCCGGTCACCGGCGTGTGCACGGCGAGGTCCTGGAAGTCCTCGAGGATCTGCGCCGCGAGCTCGCGGGTCGGCGCCAGCACCAGCGCGCGGGTCTTGCCGCGCGGCCGCGTCATCAGCCGCTCGAGGATCGGCAGCGCGAAGGCGGCGGTCTTGCCGCTGCCGGTCGCGGCGCAGGCGAGCACGTCGCGGCCGGCCAGCGCCGGCGGGATCGCGTCGAGCTGGATCGGCGTCGGGCGCGAGAAGCCAAGCTCCTTGATCGCCGAGAGCAGGGTCGCGTGCAGCTTGAGATCGGCGAACGACATCCGGGAACTCCCAAAAAAAAGACGCCCGGCGGGGGCCGGGCGCGCTGAGTCTACGCTTCCCGCCCTGCGGGCGCCGGCCTTTCAGACGCGGCGCAGCCAGCCGTAGCGGTCCGGCGCCGTGCCCTGCTGGATCGCGACCAGCGCGGCGCGCAGCTTCTGGGTCTCGGGGCCGATCTCGCCGCCGCCGACCCGGATCTCGGCGCCGCCCTGGCGCACCAGCGTGCCGACGCCGGACAGCACGGCGGCAGTGCCCGAGAGCGCCGCCTCGCCGTCCGCGACCCACTTCAGCATCTCCTCGACCGTGAACACGCGCTCCTCGACGCGGTAGCCGAGGTCGGCCGCCATGCGCAGCAGCGAGTCGCGCGTCACGCCGTGCAGGAAGGTCGAGTCGAGGCCGCGCGTCAGGATCCGCCGCGGCCGGATCAGCAGGAAGTTCGAGGCGCCGGTCTCCTGCACCTCGCCCTGCGGGCAGAACAGCACCTGGTCGACCCGGTGCGCGCGCCGCGCGGCGAGCGTCGGCCCGAGCGCGGCGGCGTAGTTGCCGCCGGTCTTGACGACGCCGAGGTGCGAGGCGCAGCGCGTCGCCTGCTCCTCGACGTAGATGCGCAGCGGCCGCGCGCCGCCGGCGAAGTAGTCCCACACCGGGCTCGCGAGCACGATCAGGCAGGCCTCGTTGCTCGGCGTCGAGGCCGCGCCGATGTTCGGCATGGTGCCGAACAGGATCGGCCGCAGGTACAGCGCCCCGGGCGCCTCCGGCACCGCGGCGCGGCAGCGGTCGACGACCGCGGTCACCATCTCGGCCAGCTGGGCCGCATCCGGCTCCGGCAGCACGAGGCTGCGCGCGCTCTGCCGCAGCCGCTCGATGTGCCGGTCCATGCGAAAGAGGTGCACGCTGCCGTCCGCCCACTTGTAGGCCTTGAAGCCCTCGAAGCACTCGCTGCCGTAGTGCAGCGCGTGCGCCGCCGGGTGGATCTCGATCGGGCCGACGGCGCGCAGCGAGTGCGCGCCCCAGTGGCCGTCGCGGTAGCTGGCGATCGCCATGACGTCGGTGAGGATGCTGCCGAAGGGGGCGTTCTGCGGTGTGGTGCTGGTCATGGGGCGTTGTCCTGGGGCGGGTCTCAGTCGTCGATGAAGATCGTCGCGGGATGCTCGAGGCGCTCCTTGAGCGCCTGGACCATCGCCGCGGCGTCGAAGCCGTCCACGAAGCGGTGATCGAACGACGAGGACAGGTTCATGATCCGGCGCACCGCCACGGCGCCGCCGATCACCACCGGCCGTTCCACCGCCTTGTTGACGCCGACGATCGCAACCTCGGGCGCGTTGATCACCGGCGTCGAGACGATGCCGCCCAGTTTACCAAGACTCGTGACCGTGATCGTCGAGCCGCCGAGCTCGGCGCGCGTCGCCTTGCCGCTGCGCGCCGCCTCGGAGACGCGGCGGATCTCGGCCGCGAGCGCGCCGAGCGTCAGGCTCTCCGCGTGGCGCACCACCGGCACCTTGAGACCGTCCGGCGTCTGGGTCGCGATGCCGACGTGCACCGCGGCGTGGCGCAGGATCAGGTTGCGCTCGGCGTCGTAGTGGGCGTTGCACTGGGGGAACGCCTCGAGCACGCGCGTCAGCGCCGCGACCAGGAACGGCAGGTAGGTGTAACCGGCGGCGCCCTTCGGCAGGCGCGAATTGAGATGGCTGCGCAGCGACTCGAGCTCGGTGACGTCGATCTCCTCGACGTAAGAAAAGTGCGGGATGTTGCGCTTCGCGGCGCTCATGCGCTCGGCGATCACGCGCCGCACGCCGATGACCTTGATCTCCTGGACGCCCTGGCGCGGCGCGCGGCCGCGCACCGGGGCCGCGGCCGGCGCCTCCGTGCCGCCGGCGCCGAGCATCTGCTCGAGGTCGCCGCGCTCGATGCGCCCGCCCGGGCCGCTGCCCGGCACGGCGGCGAGGTTGATGCCGGCCTCGCGCGCCCGGCGCCGCGTCGCCGGCGACGCCATGACGCGGCGCACGCTGCCGGCCGCCGCCTCGCGAGCGGCGGGCGCGGCCGGTGCCGCAGCCGGCGGCGCGGCCGGCGCCGCGGCCACGGCCGGGCGCGCCGCGACGGCAGCGGTCGCGGCCGGGCCCGGCGCGGCCGCCGCCGCGCCGTCCGCGTCGGTGTCGAACACCACGAGCTCGGCGCCGACCGCGACCACGTCGCCCGGGCCGCCGTTCAGCGCGACGATCCGCCCGGCGACCGGCGAGGGCACCTCGACCACGGCCTTCTCGGTCGACATCTCGACCAGCGGCTCGTCCTCGCGCACGAGGTCGCCGACCTTGGCGCGCCACGCGACGATCTCCGAGGAGACCGTGCCCTCGCCGAGGTCCGGCACCTTGAACACGTAGCGGCTCATCGGGCCTCCATGACGCGCTTCAGCGCCGCGCCGACGCGCTGCGGCCCCGGGAAGTACTCCCACTCGAAGGCGTGCGGGTACGGCGTGTCCCAGCCGCCGACGCGCTCGATCGGCGCCTCGAGCTGCCAGAAGCAGCGCTCCTGGATGGTCGCGACCAGCTCGGCGCCGAAGCCGGCGAAGCGCGTCGCCTCGTGCGCGATCACGCAGCGGCCGGTCTTCGCGACCGAGGCCACCAGCGTCTCGACGTCGAGCGGCACGATCGAGCGCACGTCGACGATCTCGGCGTCGAGGCCGAGGCCGCGGGCCGCCGCCTCGGCGACGTGCAGCATCGTGCCGTAGCTGATGATCGTCAGCTCGCGGCCCTCGCGCACGACCGCGGCCTTGCCGATCGGCACCGTGTAGTGGCCGTCGGGCACCTCGCCGCGCGGGTGCGTGCTCCACGGCACCGCCGGCTTGTTCGGGTCGCCGTCGAAGGGGCCGTTGTAGAGGCGCTTCGGCTCGAGGAACAGCACCGGATCGTCGTCCTCGATCGCCGCGATCAGGAGCCCCTTGGCGTCGTAGGGATTGGACGGCATGACCACCTTGATGCCGCAGACGTGCGCGAACAGCGCCTCCGGGCTCTGCGAGTGGGTCTGGCCGCCGCGGATGCCGCCGCCGCAGGGCGTGCGGATCGTGACCGGCGCGGCGAAGGCGCTCGCGCTGCGGTAGCGCAGCCGCGCGAGCTCGCTGACGATCTGGTCGTAGCCGGGATAGATGTAGTCGGCGAACTGGATCTCGGCCACCGGCCGCAGGCCGTTGACCGCCATGCCGATCGAGGCGGCGATGATGCCGCCCTCGGCGATCGGCGTGTCGAGCACCCGGTGCGTGCCGTACTTGCGCTGCAGGCCGTCGGTGACGCGGAACACGCCGCCGAAGTAGCCGACGTCCTCGCCGAGCACCACCACGGCCGGGTCGCGGCCGAGCGCGATGTCCATCGCGGAGTTCAGCGCCTGGATCATGTTCATCTGCGGCATGGCGCTCAGCTCCGCTCGCGGCGCAGCTGCTCGCGCTGCTCGATCAGGTGGCGCGGCAGCTCCTTGAACACGTCCTCGAACATCAGGTCGCGGTCGAGGCGCGGGCCGTCGGTCAGCGTGCCGTAGTTGGCCGCCTCCTTCCACGCGGCGCCGACCTGCTCGCCGAGCTCGGCGGCGAGCGCCGTGTGGCGCTCCTCGCTCCACTCGCCGAGCGCGATCAGGTGCTGCTTGAGGCGCTCGACCGGGTCGCCGAGCGGCCAGCGCTCGGCGTCGTCCTTCGGCCGGTAGCGCGTCGGGTCGTCGCTCGTGGAGTGCGCCGCGGCGCGGTAGGTGACGAGCTCGATCAGCGTCGCGCCGGCGCCCTTGCGGGCGCGCTCGGCCGCCCACTCGGTCGCGGCATACACCGCCAGGAAGTCGTTGCCGTCGACGCGCAGCCCCGGGATGCCGTAGCCCGGGCCGCGCGCCGCGAACGAGCGCTGCTCGCCGCCGGCGAAGCCCTGGAAGGTCGAGATCGCCCACTGGTTGTTGACGACGTTGAGCAGCACCGGGGCGCGGTACACCGACGCGAACAGGAGCGCGTGGTGAAAGTCCGCCTCGGCGCTCGAGCCTTCGCCGATCCAGCTGGCGGCGAGGTCGTCGGTGCCCTTGATCGCGGCCGCCATCGCCCAGCCGACCGCCTGCGGGAACTGCGTCGCGAGATTGCCCGAGATCGAGAACAGCCGGCCCGGCACCGAATGGTACATGACCGGCAGCTGCCGCCCCTTGCACATGTCGCGGGTGTTCGACAGCAGCTGGCACATCAGGTCGACGAGCTTCGCGCCGCGCACGAACTGCAGGCCCTGCTGGCGGTACGAGGGGAACAGCATGTCGCTGGGACGCAGCGCCATCGCCGCCGCCACCGCGACCGCCTCCTCGCCGGTCGACTTCATGTAGAAGGAGATCTTGCCCTGCCGCTGGGTCCTCAGCATGCGGTCGTCGTAGATCCGGGTCAGCAGCATGTGGCGCAGCCCGACCTGCAGCACGTCGACGTCGAGATGCGGGTTCCACGGGCCGACGGCGCGGTGCGCGTCGTCGAGCACCCGGATCAGGTCGACCGCCAGCGGCTCGATGTCTGCTGCCGCCGCGGCGACGTCCGGCCGCGCGACGCTGCCGGCCGGCGACAGCCGCACGTAGCTGAAGTCCGGGGCTTCGCCGGGCCGCGCGGGGGCGTGCGGCACGTGCAGGCGGGATGGACGCGGCATACAGGGTCTCCGTGGCCGACGCGCAAGCCTACCGCCGCGGCGCGGGTGAAATCAGCCAAAAGCGGCTTGCCGGCGGGGGCCGTCATCGATATTTTAGCTGCATGGCCACCGGCTGCAGGACTAATTATCCATGAACCTCGACAGAACCGACTTGCGCATCTTGAGTGCGCTGCAAAAGGATGCCGCGCTATCGACGGCTGAGATCGCCCAGCGCGTCGGCCTGTCGCAGTCGCCGTGCTGGCGCCGCATCAACCTGCTCGAGACCAACGGCGTGATCCGCAAGCGCGTTGCGCTCTTGTCGCGCGACAAGGTCGGACTCGACGTGCTCGTGTTCACGCACGTCAAGCTCGCCAGCCACGGCTGGCAGTCGCTGCCGAAGTTCAAGCAGAAGGTCGTCAGCTTCCCCGAGGTCGTGCAGTGCTTCATGGTGATCGGCGACTTCGACTTCATCCTGCTGGTCGCCACCCGCACCATCAACGACTACAACGAGTTCATCCAGAAGCGCCTGTCGCAGGTGCCGGGCGTGCAGGCGATCGAGTCGCGGATCGTGCTCGAGGAGGCGAAGAACACCACCGAGCTGCCGCTCGAGCTGGTCGGCGGGCGCGCCGACTGAGGCGCGGCGCGCCACGGCTCAGCGCAGGCGCCGGTACACCGCCTGCGCCGCCTCGAGCCGCGCCAGCACCGCCGCCTTCTCGGCCGGCGAGTTCCAGTCCGGGTGCCGCTCGACGGACTCGCGCAGGCGGTCGATCCAGGCGTCGAACCAGGCGGCGTCCGCGGGCGCGCGGGCCGGCCGGCCACCGACCGTCACGTACACCGGGCCCGTGGTCGCGTACGGGCAGTTGTCGAGCACCGGGTACTCGGCCCGGTCGCTCGAGGCCCGCAACAGGCACCAGCCGCTCTCGCCGAGGCGCAGCGTGCCGTCCGCCTCCGCCTCGCTGCGCGCGCCCGCGAGCGGGATCTTGCGCACGACGCGGCCGTTGCAGACGAGCCCGAGGTGGTCGACCGGCACGATCGACGACCGGTGCGCGTGGCACGGCACCGCGGCCGCGGCCGCGAGCCCGAGCTCGCCGCCGATCGGCTGCCCGCCGAGCGTCAGGTCGAGCAGCGGCCCGTTGGTCGCGAAGCTGCGGCCGGCCTTGGGGCCCGCGTACCGGTCGGCGACGTCGAAGTCGCCGTCGGGGCCGAGCCGGTCGCGCGCCAGCCGTGGAACGCGCTCGACACGAACGCGATCCGCCGGCCGTCCGGCGACCGGCGCGGCTCGACGTTGACGGCGGTGGCGAGCATTGGCAGCGCGAGCGCCGCAGCGAGACGGGGTCCGGACCGCCTGTGCTCTCCCGGCGCGCGCGCCGCCCTACTCTTCCTCGATCGCGTCGGCCAGCACCGCCTTGCGGCGCGCGATGAAGTCGCGCAGCGCCTCGTCGCGGGCCGGGTCGATGCCGGGGTCCTGGTACTCCGCCAGCATCTTCTTCCACACGCCGTTGGCGCGCTGCTCGGCCGTCAGGCTGCCCTCCTGCGACCACTGCTCGTAGGACGAGTAGTCGGCGACGGTCGACTGGTAGAACGCGGTCTCGAAGTTGGCCTGGGTGTGCGCGCAACCGAGGAAATGGCTGCCCGGGCCCACCTCGCGGATCGCGTCCAGCGCCTGGCCCCGCTCCGAGAGGTCCATGCCCTGCGACAGCACCTGCATCATCGCCAGCTGGTCGGCGTCCATGACGAACTTCTCGTAGCCCGCCACCAGCCCGCCCTCGAGCCAGCCGGCGGCGTGCGTCACCAGGTTGACGCCGGCGAGCAGCGTCGGCAGCAGCGTGTGCGCGCTCTCGTAGGCGGCCTGCGCGTCGGCGACCTTCGCCGAGCACAGCGAGCCGCCGCTGCGGCACGGCACGCCGAGTCGGCGCGCCAGCTGCGCGGTCGCGAAGATCATCTGCGTCGCCTCCGGCGTGCCGAAGGTCGGCGCGCCGGTGCGCATCGAGATCGCGCCGACGAACGAGCCGAGGATCACCGGCGCACCGGGCCGCACCAGCTGCGTCAGCGCCATGCCGGCAAGCGTCTCGGCGAGGATCTCGGCCATGCAGCCGGCGGCCGTGACCGGTCCCATCGCCCCGGCGAGCACCGCGGGCACGATGATCGTCCCCTGGTTGCGCGCGGCAAAGGCGCGCAGCGAGCCGAGCATCCGGCCGTCGAAGGTCAGCGGCGAGTTCGAGTTGATATTGCCGAGCAGCACCACGTGGCGCTCGAGGTACTCGTCGCCGAACAGCACCGCCGCCATGCGCACCGCGTCGGCCGCGTGGCCAGGCGTCTCCGGCGTGCCCTCGCAGCCCATGTCGGAGTAGCGAAAATGCGCGTACTGCACGTCCAGGTGGCGCTTGCCGGGCGGCACGTCCATCGGCTCGACGATCGAGCAGCTCGAGAAGTGGATGGCCGGCGCCATGTGCGCGAGCTTGACGAAGTTGCAGGCGTCCTCGAGCGTGCCGTAGCGCCGGCCGCGGTCGAGGTCGCTGACGAACGGCGGCCCGCCGACCGGCGCGAACACCGTGGCGTCGCCGCCGAAGCGCACGCTGCGCTCGGG
>DATKOP010000016.1:0-48405 GCA_035524595.1 Steroidobacteraceae bacterium
TCGTCGAACAGCTTCGCGACCACGCCGGAGTCGCGGTCGAGCCCGAGCGTCAGCTGCGTCATGTCGTTGGAGCCGATCGACATGCCGTCGAAGTACTTGAGGTACTCCTCGGCGAGCAGCGCGTTGGTCGGCAGCTCGCACATCATGATGACCCTGAGGCCGTTCACGCCGCGGCCGAGGCCGTTGGCGGCGAGCAGCGCCGTGACCTGCTCGGCTTCCCTGAGCGAGCGCACGAACGGCACCATGACCTCGACGTTGGTGAGCCCCATCTCGTCGCGCACGCGCCTGAGCGCCCGGCATTCGAGCTCGAAGCAGGGGCGGAAGGTCTCGTCGACGTAGCGCGCGGCGCCGCGGAACCCGAGCATCGGGTTCTCCTCGTGCGGCTCGTAGACCTTGCCGCCGATCAGGTTCGCGTACTCGTTGGACTTGAAGTCGGAGAGGCGCACGATCACCGGGTTCGGCGCGAACGCGGCGGCGATCTGCGCGATGCCCTCGGTCAGCTTGTCGACGAAGAACGACACCGGGTCGCGGTAGCCGGCCATCTGCGTGCGGATCGTCGCCTGCAGCGCGGGCTCGAGGCGCTCGAACTCGAGCAGCGCGCGCGGGTGCACGCCGATCATGCGGTTGATGATGAACTCGAGGCGCGCCAGCCCGACGCCGTGGTTCGGGATGCCGGCAAAGTCGAACGCCCGGTCCGGGTTGCCGACGTTCATCGTGATCTTGACCGGCGGCACCGGCAGCGCGTCGAGCTCGACCTGGCGCTTCTCGAAGTCCAGCAGCCCCGCGTAGACGTGACCGGTGTCGCCCTCGGCGCAGGACACCGTCACCTCGCGGCCCTCCTGGACGGTCGAGGTCGCGGTGCCGCAGCCGACCACCGCCGGGATGCCGAGCTCGCGGGCGATGATCGCCGCATGGCAGGTGCGGCCGCCGCGGTTGGTGACGATCGCCGAGGCGCGCTTCATGACCGGCTCCCAGTCGGGGTCGGTCATGTCGGCGACCAGCACGTCGCCGTTCTGCACGCGCGCCATCTCGCGCACGTCCTTGATCAGGCGCGCGGGGCCCGTGCCGATGCGGCTGCCGATGGCGCGGCCCGAGGCCAGCACCTTCGAGGTGCCCTTCAGCGTGAAGCGCTGGATCGAGCGGCCGGCGCGGCTCTGCACCGTCTCCGGCCGCGCCTGCAGCACGTAGATCTGGCCGTTGCCGCCGTCCTTGGCCCACTCGATGTCCATCGGGCACTGGTAATGCGCCTCGATCAGCAGCGCCTGGCGGGCGAGCGCAGCGACGTCGGCGTCGTCGATCGAGAAGCGGGCGCGGTCGGCGGCCGGGACGTCGACGGTCTCGACGCGCCGGCCGCGGGTGGCCTCGCCGTCGGCGGCATAGACCATCTTGATCGCCTTGCCGCCGAGGTTGCGCCGCAGTATCGCCGGCCGGCCGGCGCGCAGCCCCGGCTTGTAGACGTAGAACTCGTCCGGGTTGACCGCGCCCTGCACGACCGTCTCGCCGAGGCCGTACGAGGCGGTGATGAACACCACCTCGCGAAAGCCCGAGTCGGTGTCGAGCGTGAACATGACGCCGCTCGCGCCAAGGTCGCTGCGCACCATGTGCTGGATGCCGACCGAGAGCGCGACCAGCGCGTGGTCGAAACCCTGGTGGACGCGGTAGGCGATTGCCCGGTCGTTGAACAGCGAGGCGTACACCTCGTGCATCGCGCGCAGCACGGCGGCGCGCCCGCGCACGTTCAGGAACGTCTCCTGCTGGCCCGCGAACGAGGCCTCCGGCAGGTCCTCGGCGGTCGCCGAGGAACGCACCGCGACCGCGATCGCGTCGCCGCCCATCGCCTCCCAGGCGCCGCCGACCTCGCGCTCGAGGCCGGGCGGGAAGGGGGTCGCCAGGATCCAGTCGCGGATCTGCGCGCCGGTCGCGGCGAGGCGGTCGACGTCGTCGACGTCGAGCTGGCCGAGCGCCGTCTGGATCCGGCCGGCGAGGCCGTCCCTGGCGAGGAACTCGCGGTAGGCGTCGGCGGTGGTCGCGAAGCCGCCCGGGACCTGGACGCCGACGCGCGCGAGGCTGCCGATCATCTCGCCGATCGAGGCATTCTTGCCGCCGACCCGCTCGACGTCGTGCATCCCGAGCTGCTCGAAGGGAACGATGTACTTGCTCACGCCTCAGTCCTCGGCCAAGCGGTGCCCGGCCGCGGATTGTGCCGCATTCGCGGCCGGCCTGCGTGAGCGCCTGCCGCAACGCGACGGCGTCCCCGCCGGCGCCCCGGCCGGCGCGCTACACTCCGGTTCCGGGGAGGTACGGTCTTGCCGAAGCGCACGGTGTTCTTCGTTTCCGACCAGACCGGCGTCACGGCCGAGACCATGGGTCACAGCCTGCTGACGCAGTTCGAGGGGCTGACCTTCCGCGCGGTGACGCTGCCCTTCGTCGCGACGCGCGACAAGGCGGTCGAGGCGCGGGCGCGCATCGACGCCACCGCCGCGGCCGAGGGCGAGCTGCCGATCGTGTTCAGTACGCTCATCAAGGACGACCTGCGCGACGAGGTCAAGGCCGCGCGCGGCGTGTTCCTCGACTTCTTCGACGCCTTCCTCGCGCCGCTTGAGGCCGCACTTGGCGTCAAGAGTTCGCACGCCGCCGGCCGCGCCCACGGCATGGCCGACCTCGCCGGCTACAACGCGCGCATCAACGCGACCAACTTCGCGATCGCCAACGACGACGGCACGCAGACCCGCGAGTACGAGCAGGCGGACGTCATTCTGATCGGAGTGTCGCGCTCCGGCAAGACGCCGACCTGCCTGTACATGGCGCTGCAGTACGGCATCTACGCCGCCAACTACCCGCTGACCGAGGACGACCTCGAGGCCGGCAAGCTGCCCGCGGCGCTGGTGCGCCACCAGGCCAAGCTGTACGCGCTGACGATCCGCCCGGAGCGGCTGCGGGAGATCCGTCACGAGCGCCGCCCGAACAGCCGCTACTCGTCGGCGCAGCAGGTGGCCTTCGAGGTCCGGGCGGCCGAGGCGCTGTTCGGGCGGCTCGGCATCCCGTTCCTCGACACGACCCACTGCTCGGTCGAGGAGATCGGCAGCCGCATCATGCATGCCACCGGGATCGAGCGCCGCCTGAAGCCCTGACCGGGCGTGATGCAGTTCGCATGCCATGCGCAATTATTTGCGCGTGTTCTCATCTCCAAAGCGGCCGGCGGACGCGCAAAATCGCTGTGTTATATTCAATCCATGCTCGGCGACGACCTCTGTGCAGTGTCGTGGCGCGCGCGGCCCGGCAGCTTCGTCGGTCTGATGACGCTCTACGAAAGCAACTACATCCGGCTCGGCTGGCTGGCGGGGGACCTGCGCGTCCTCGCCGGCGAGCACCGCTCGCGCGCGGCGCGCGACGTCGAGCTGAAGCTGACGGTGCTGGAGCGCAGCCCCTACACGACGATGCTGCAGCTGACCTACGTCTTCGGCGCCGAGCCCGAGTGGCCGGACGCACCGGACCTCGCGGTGCGGGTCTACCACGACGCGCGGGTCGCCGAGGCGCACGCCTTCGGCGCCGCGGCGCGGGCCGGCGCCGACCGCGGCGACCTCGGCTCGCGCTGGGCGCGCAACGTCATGCTGAACAAGTGGCTCGAGTACTGCGTCGACCGCGGGCATCGCTTCGGCGCGGCGAGCTCTTGAGCGCGCGCCCGCGGGCCCCGGCGCGCCGCCTCCGATGAGCATTGGCGACAAGATCAGCGCGCTCAAGCTGCCGCTGATCGGCACCCGCAAGAGCGCCGAGGAGCAGGAGCGGCTGCTCAAGCTCTACTGGAACCGCGCCGAGCTCAAGAAGGAGCTGGCCAGCCTCGACGATCAGCTGTACCAGCTGCGCGACCGCCTCAAGCAGCAGGAGGCCGCGACCCAGCGCGCGGTCGAGGAGCGCGAGTCGCTCGAGACGCTGCTCGGCAATCCCGAGCTCGGCTTCGGCGCGCTGGTGCACTTCCAGCTCAACGGCCTGTGGCGCACCTGCCATGCGCAGCTCGAGCAGTTCGCCGGGGAGCTCAGGCGCCAGCAGGAGGACCGCGAGCGCAAGCGCCAGCTGGTCGACTTCCACCAGGACCGGCAGTCGCGCACGCAGCTGGCCACCGAGCGCCTCGAGGCGGCGAGCGCGGCGCTGCAGGTCGAGGAGCAGACCGAGGCGGCGCTGCGCAGCCGGCTGGCGGCGGCCAGCGGCTTCTGGCACTACTTCCGGCGCCGCCGGCTGACGGAGCAGCTGTCGCGCACCATCGTCCAGCTCGGCACGGCGCGCAGCTACCTCGAGGACATGCAGGAGGCGAAGCGCACGATCGAGAAGGAGCCGTGGCCGGAGTTCGGCGGCCTGTCGCTCGAGGGCCGGCGCGCGATCAACAACGCCGTGATCGCCTACGCCCAGCTGCTCTATGCGCGGCTCGCGGAGTCCGGCCTCGCGCTGCACGCGCGCCAGGCGCGCGTCAAGAGCGTCCACGAAAGCAACTACGGTGCCCGCGCCGAGTGCGAGGCGCTGATGGTCGAGATCGCCAACGGCGCCGCGCTGGTCAAGTCGCAGAAGGACATCGCCAGCGAGATCCGCCAGCGCACCGAGGCGCTGAAGAACGCGGCCAGCTACCGCCACCCGGAGGACACGGTGCCCGACCCCGGCTCGCTGCCGTCGGCCTTTCTCGGCCGCGGCGTGCCGGTGCGCGAGCCGAACGTGCTGAGCGACGACTACTGGGACCTGTACACGGCGCTGCTGCGCTGAGCCACCGGCGCGGCGCGTGCCGCGAGCCGCCGGCGCCAGGCCGCGAGCTCGTCGAACCAGACGTAGAAGGCCGGCACGAACACCAGTGACACCAGCGCGCCGAAGGCGAGTCCGCCGATGATCGCCCGCGCCATCGGGTAGTAGGCCGGCCCGCCGCCGCCGCCGACCTGGGCGTCGCCGATCGCGAGCGGCACGAGCCCGAGCAGCGTCGTCGCGGTGGTCATCAGGATCGGCCGCAGCCGGTCGCGGCCGGCGCGCTCGATCGCCGCGTCGCGGTCCATGCCGGCGGCACGCAGGTTGGCGACGTGCGCGATCAGCACGATGCCGATGTTCACGACCACGCCGACCAGGATCATGATGCCGATCATCGCCATCAGGGTCACCGGCGTCTGGGTCGCGGCGAACAGCCAGAACACGCCGATCACCGCGAAGCCGATCGAGGTCACGATCGCGAGCGGGTACAAGAGCGACTCGAACAGGGCCGCCATCACGAGGAAGATCAGCACGATCGCGAGCACGATGTTCTGCAGCATCGTGGCCAGCGTGGCGTCGTTGTCGTCGAAGCCGCGGCCGAACTTCCAGGCGTAGCCGGGCGGCCACGGGAACGAGTCGAGCACCGGCTGCACGCGCTGGCGGACCTCGTCCAGGGTTGCGCCCTTGGCGACCGCGCCGCTGACCACCACCGAGGTCAGGCGGTTGCTGCGCTCGATCGCGCGCTCGCCGGGCACCTCGTGCAGGCGTGCCACTGCGCCGAGCGGCAGCTGGCCGCCGGCCGGCAGCGGGATCAGCAGCCGCGCCAGGTCGTCGACGCCCTGGCGGTCGTCCGGCCGGAAGGCGAGGCGCATGTCGAGCTCGCGGTCGCCGCTCCTCAGCTCGCGCAGCTTGTCGCCGCGCAGCGCCGCCTGCACCGTGCGCGCGATGTCCTCGGTGGCGAGGCCGACCTCGGCGGCGCGGTCGCGGTCGACCACGATCTGCACCTCGCGGTCGCCGCTGCGCGCCTCGGAGTGCACCGCCTCGAGGCCGGCGACCGCCGCGAGCCGCTGCGCCAGTGCCACCGACAGGTCCGCCAGCACCGGGGTCGACTCGCCGCTCAGCTGCACGCTGAAGCCGGCGGCGCCGCCGGAGTCGTCGAGCTGGAAGGTCGGCTTGCCGATGATGATCTCCGGCAGGCCCTTGCTGATGCGGTCCATGATCTCGCGCGCCGGCAGCCTGGCGTCCTTCTTCGGCGTCAGCTGCAGGAAGGTCACAGCCTGGTTCGGCTCGTAGCGCGAGTAGATGGTCTCGATCTCGAACTCGGCGCGGTGCGGCTGCAGGTAGGCCTCGACCCGGTTGACCGCCTGCTCGACCCGGTCGAGCGGGTGGCTGCCGTCGATCTTGTAGTCGAGGATCAGGGTGCGGCTCGCGCCCTGCGGGAACGGGTCGACCTTGACGAGGCCGAGCGCGAACAGCGGCACCGGCGAGGCGAGCGTCAGCGTCACGAGCCCCGCGGTCTTCCACGGCGAGCGCAGCACCCAGCGCAGCACGCGCGCGTAGCGCTCCTGCAGCCGGCCGATGAAGCTGCTGGCAGCCTGCGGCTTCGGCGCCGGCAGCCGCGAGGTCAGCAGCGGGATCAGCGTCTGCGCGACCAGCAGCGAGGCGACCATCGCCACCACGATCGGGATCGCGACGTGCACCAGGAAGATCGAGGTCTGGCTGCGCTCGCCGAACACCAGCGGCAGGAACACGATCACGGTCGCGGCGGTGCCGGCCAGCGTCGCGACGCCGACCTCGCTGACGCCGCGGATGGTGGCGGCCGCGGCGTGGCGCGGATCGAGCTCGCGGTGGCGGAAGATGCTCTCGGTCACGACCACGGCGTTGTCGACCAGCATGCCGACCGCGAGCATCATGCCCATCATCGTCAGCACGTTGAGCGTCAGGCCGAGGAAGTACATCGCCGCGAGCGTGACCACCAGCGAGCACGGCACGGCGAGGCTGACGATCGCGGTGGTCGGGCCGTCGCGCAGGAAGAAGTAGAGCACGCCGAGCGCCATCAGCCCGCCGAGCAGCCCGGCGTTGCGCAGCTCGGTCAGCGAGTTCCTGATGCTCTCGGCCTGGTTGCCGACGACCACCATCTTCACGCCCTGCAGGCTCGGCAGGTCGCGGGCGCTCTCCAGCGCCTTCAGCACCCGGTCGACGACGTCGACGACGTTGGCCTGCGTGGTCTTGAAGACGTCGAGGCCGACCGCGGGCCGCAGGTCCACGTGCCGGCCGACCTCGGTGGGCGGGGTCACGAGCGCGACGTCGGCGACGTCGCCGAGGTGCAGGTCGGGGCGGATCGACAGGCGCCGGACGTCGTCGACCGAGTGGAACTCGCCGAGCGGCCGGACCGTGAAGCGGCTCGCGCGCTCGGTGATCTCGCCGGCGCTGACCGCGAAGTTGCTCTTCTGCAGCGCGTCGCGCAGCTGCGCCAGCGCCACCTGGTGGGCCGCGGCCCGGTCGGCGTCCACCAGGATCCGGACCTCGCGCCGCTGCACGCCCTCGAGGCTGACGCGGGCGACGCCGTCGAGGCGCTCGATCGGCTTCTTGAGGTGGCGCTCGAGCGAGTCGTACTGCTGCGACAGGTCCTCGTTGGCCGACAGCCGCACGACCACCACCGGCTGATCGGCCGACGAGAACGACTGCACCAGGATGCGGTCGGCGCCGGGCGGCAGCTGCGAGCGGATCGAGTCGAGCTTGGCGCGCACGTCGAAGCTGGCCGCCTCGAGCTTGCGGCCCCAGCTCAGCTCGACGTTGAGGCGCGCCATGTCGGCGGTCGAGGTCGAGGCGACGCGCTTGATGCCCGGCAGCGTCGCCAGCGCCTCCTCGGCCGGGCGCGTCACCAGCCGCTCGACCTCCTCGGGCGTCGAGCCGGGGTAGGGGATGCGCACCTCGAGACCGGGGAAGGTGATCTCGGGGTACTCCTCGAGCGGCAGCAGCCGCGCGGCGATCAGGCCGACCGCCGCGACCGCGACGAAGATCATCAGCGTCGTGACCGGCCGCCTGAGCGCGAACTCGGTGTGCAGCATGGCTCAGCCGCCCGCGGCCAGCGCCGCCGTCGCGCCCGGTGCCGCCCGGGGCGCGCGCGTCGCGGCCACGTCCGCGGCCAGCACGCGCCGGTCGAGCACCGCGTAGACCACCGGGATCACGATCAGCGTCAGGAAGGTCGTCAGCAGCACGCCGCCGATCACCGTGATCGCCATCGGCGCGCGCACCTCCGCACCCTCGCCGAGGCCGAGCGCCATCGGCAGCAGGCCGAGGATCGTCGTCAGCTTGGTGATCAGGATCGGCCGCAGCCGCGCGCGCCCGGCCTCGACGATCGCCGTGGCCTTGTCGAGGCCGCGCTCGCGCGCCTGGTTGACCGCGTCGATCAGCACGATCGACTGGTTGACGACGATGCCGGCCAGCATGATCAGGCCGATGTAGGCGACCGCGTTCAGCGTCGTGTGCGTGATCAGCAGCGCCCAGATCGCGCCGATCACCGCCAGCGGGATCGTGAACAGGATCACCAGCGGGTGCAGCAGCGACTCGAACTGCGAGGCCATGACCAGGTAGACGAGGAAGATCGCCAGCAGCAGCACGAACTGCAGCGAGCGGAACGAGTCGCGCATGTCGTCGCTCTGGCCGGAGACGCGCGCGCTCAGCCCGCCCGGCAGCGGCGTTGCGGCGACGATCCCCCTGAGCGCCAGCGAGGCGCCGCCGAGGTCGCCCCGGCCGAGGCTCGCCGAGACGATCGCGACCCGCTCCTGCGCGGCGCGGCGGATCTCGGCCGGGCCGAGCGCGAGCGCGACGTCGGCGACCGCCGCGAGCGGCACCGGGTGCGCGCTGCCGGGGTTGATGATCAGGTTGCGGACGTCCTCGATCGAGGCGGCGTGCGTGTCGAGGCTGCGGACGCGGACGTCGATCTTCTTGTCGCGCCACTGCCAGCGGGTCGCGACCTCGCCGCGGATGCTGCCGACGACGCGGTCGGCGACGTCGCGCACCGCGAGGCCGAGCTGCGTCACGCGCTCCTGGTCGAAGACGATGCGGATCTCGGGCGTGCCGGCCTCGATCGTCGAGCGCACGTCGGTGAAGCGCGGGTCGGCCAGCATGCGCGCCTTGATCGCGTCGGCGGCGGTGCGCAGCGCGGCGAGGTCGTAGCCGGCGACCACCGCCTCGAGCGGCGTCGCCATCGTGAACAGGCTCGGCCGGCTGAACTCGTACTGCACGCCGGGCAGAGCGTCCAGCGTGCGCCTGAGCCTGCCGATCGCGAGCTCCTCGTCGGCGCGCTTGGCGCCCGGCGCGAGCGTGACGCCGAGCCGGCCGCTGTTCTCGCCGGCGTCGGTCGGGTTGGCATCGAGGCGGTTGCCGGTGCCGGCCACCGAGTAGGCGAGCGCCGTGTTGCCGAGCGCGGTGGCGCCGGCGCTCGCGGCGCGCATCGCCGCGTCGGTCTGCTCGAGCGGGGTGCCGGGGGCGAGGCGCAGGTTGACGTCGAACTGGCCCTGCGACATCTGCGGCAGCAGCTCGGTGCCGAGCAGCGGCACCAGCGCGAGCGTCGCCGCGAACAGCGCGAAGGCGGCGCCGAGCACGCGGCCGCGGTGCGCGAGCGCCCAGGTCACGGCCGGCGGGTAGACGCGGTCGGCGGCCGCGTACACCGCCTGGGTCGCCCGCACCAGCGGGCTGAGCGCGAGCCGCAGCGCCGCCGCGGCCGCGCCGCCGGCGCGGCGCGCGAGGCCGAGCAGCACCGCGAGCGCGCGCGTCAGGCGCCCGGGGGCGCGTCCGGCGGCGGCGGCGACCGCCGCAGGCCGGCCGGCGGCCAGCATCGGCACCAGCGTCAGTGCGACCACCAGCGACAGCAGCAACGAGAAGGTCACGGTCAGCGCCTGGTCGCGAAACAGCTGGCCGGCGACGCCGCTGATGAACACCATCGGGAAGAACACCGCGATCGAGGTCAGCGTCGCGGCGGTGACCGCCATCGACACCTCGCGCGTGCCCTCGCGCGCGGCGGTCGCCTGGTCGGCGCCGCGCTCGCGGCGCCGGACGATGCTCTCGAGCACGACCACGGCGTTGTCGACCAGCATGCCGACCGCGAGCGCGATGCCGCCGAGCGACATGATGTTGAGCGACACGCCGGCCGAGTACATCAGCATGAAGGTGCCGACCACCGACACCGGGATCGCGACGCCCGAGATCAGCGTCATGCGCGCATCGCGCAAGAAGCAGTACAGCACCAGCACCGCCAGCACGCCGCCGATCAGCGCCGCGTCCTTGACCTCGCCGATCGCCGCCGAGATGAAGTGCGACTCGTCGTAGACGGGGCGCAGCCGCGCGCCGCCCGGCAGCGACTTGTCGAGCGCGGCGACCCGCTCGCGCAGCGCGCCGGCGAGGCGCACGGTGTTGGCGTCGCCTTCCTTGTAGACGGCGAGCTCGATCGATTCCTGGCCGTCGACGCGCGTGATCGCCTCGCGGTCCTTGTGGCCGCGGCTGACGCTCGCGACGTCGCGCAGGTAGACCGGGTGTCCGCCCTTCATCGCGACGATCGCGTTCGCGATGTCCTCGACGGTCGCGAACTCGTTCAACGTGCGCACCAGGAAGCGCTGCGTGCCCTGCTCGAGGCGCCCGCCGGACAGGTTGACGTTCTCCTGCCTGAGGCGCCGCGCCACGGCGTCGGTGGCGAGGCCGAGCTGGGCCAGCTTCTGCTGGTCGACCCGCACCTGCACCTCGTCCTCGTAGCCGCCGCTGACCTTGACCGCGGCCGCGCCCTCCACCGACTCGAGGTCGGGCTTCAGGCGGTCCTCCGCGTAGCGGCGCAGCACCTTGAGGCGGTCCTCGCCGGCCGCGCCGCCGGCGGCGTCCAGGAGCGCGAGCCGCATCACGGGCTCGGTGGACGGGTCGAAGCGCAGCAGCAGCGGCCGCTTCGCCTCGAGCGGCAGCTGCAGCAGGTCGACCTTCTCGCGCACGTCGATGCCGGCGAGGTCCATGTTCGTGCCCCAGGCGAACTCGAGCACGACGTCGGACTGCCCCGAGCGCGACACCGAGCGCACCTGGCGCACGTTGCGGATGATGCTGACCGCCTCCTCGATCGGGCGGGTGACGAGGCTCTCGACCTCGAGCGGCGCGGCGCCGGGCAGCTCGGTGCGGATCGTCAGCGTCGGGTACGACAGGTCCGGCAGCAGCGTCAGCTTGAGGCGCGTCAGGCTCACCAGCCCGAACAGCAGCAGCGCCACCGTGAACATCAGCACCGTGACCCGGCGCCGCACCGCGAAGTCGATCAGGCGCACGGCGCGCCTGCTAGCTGGCGCGGCCGGCGGTGGCCGGCGCCGGCGGCACGATGCGGACCTCGTTGCCGGACTTGAGGCCGTTCTGGCCGACCACCACCACCGGCTCCTCGTCGCCGAGCCCGGACAGGACCTCGATGCTGCCGCCGTTGGCAAGCCCGATGCGCACCGGCCGCGCCGCCGCCCTGCCGTGGTCGACGACGAACACCGTCGGGCCGGCCTCGCCGTCGATCAGCGCCGAGCGCGGGATCAAGAGCGCGTTCTGGCGCCGCTCGTAGACGATGTTGACGCGCGCGAACATGCCGGGCCTGAGGCGCGCGTTCGGCTCGAACTCGAGCGTGACCTTGAAGGTGCCGGTGGCCGGGTCGACCACCGGGCTGATGCGGCGGATCGTGGCCGGGAAGGTCCCCTGCGCGGCGTCGACCTGGGCGTCGGCGCGCTGGCCGACCGCGATCTTGGCGAGCTCGCGCTCCGGCACGTGCACGCGCACCAGCAGCGGGTACTGGCGCGTGACGACGAACATCGGGTCGTTCGGCTGGACGCTGTTGCCGACCTTGACGCGCCGCTCGGCGACCACGCCCGCGATCGGCGCGCGCACCTCGGTGTAGGAGAGCGCGAGCACGGCGCGTTCGGTGACCGCGCGCTGCGCGTCGAGCTCGTAGCGCAGCGTGTCGAAGGCGGCGCTGCCGATCAGGCCGCGCTTGCTGAGCTCGAGGTTGCGCGCGTAGTCGCGCTCGAGCCGGGCGAGGTTGGCCTTGGCCTCGGCGGCCTCGAGCCTGAGCTTGTCGCCGTCGAGGATCGCGAGCACCTGGCCCTCGCGGACCGGGTCGCCCTCCTCGACCAGCAGCCGGCGCACCTCGCCGCCGACCTTGGCGACGACCCTGGCCTCCTGGTCGGCCTCGATCGGTGCGGTGCCCGAGTAGACCGCGGCCATGTCCGAGCGCGCCGGGCGCACGGTCTCGACCGCGACGGCCGGCGCCGCGTCGCCCTTGGGCTTCTGCTCGGCCTGGGAGCGGCCGCAGCCGCCGGCCAGGGCGGCGAGCAGCGTGAGGGCGAGGAGGGCGCCTACGGTGCGGGGGGCGCGTCCGGCGGGGGCGGGGCCTTGGGGGGTCGGCATGGCGGGCTCCAGGGATCGACTCTGGAGCGCATGCTATGCCCGCTCAGTGTTATAGTCAACTACAACACTATCACGTCTGTAAGTGACTGATCCGCCTATCTCTTGTGATTCTGTACCTGGGACAGCCGCGCCGGAGTCTGCCGAAGCGCCTGGTCGAGGTCCGCGACGATCTCGGCCGTCTCGCCCAGGTTGGCGTCGGGCTCGTCATCCGCCTTCAGCTCCTCGAGCGACTTGAGCGCCGGCTCCGAGTGCGCCGCGCGGCGCACGTTGATGCGCGCGAGGCGTTCGGCGTCGAGCCGCTCGCGCTCGGCCTTGCGCGCCTTGAGGTTCAGCGACACGGTCTTCTCGAGCCGCAGCTGCTCGACCGCCTGCGCATCGCCGATCAGCGCCTTGAGGTCGGGGTCGGTCTGCATGCGCCGCTCGTGCGCGCGCGCAACGCTGTCGAGCGCGCCCGAGAGCGCGTGGTCGGGCTCGAATTCCACCGAGCGGATCCGGTCCCATGGCAGCGCGCTGTCGCGCGTCGACTCGCCGACCTCGACGGTGCTGATCAGGGAGGGCAGGCTGATCTCGGGCATGACGCCGCGGTTCTGCACGCTGTCGCCGGTGACGCGGTAGTACTTGCCGATCGTCACCGTCAGCTGGCCGAAGCCCGCGTTCGGGCCGAGCGCCCAGCGGTCGAGCGGGTAGAGGTTCTGGACCGTGCCCTTGCCGTAGGTCTGCTGGCCGATGATCAGGCCGCGGCCGTAGTCCTGGATCGCGGCCGCGAAGATCTCCGAGGCCGAGGCGCTCGAGCGGTCGACGAGCACCACCAGCGGCCCGTCCCAGATCTCGCCGGGCTCGGGGTCGTCGAGCACCTCGATGCGACCGCCGGTCTCGCGCAGCTGCACCACCGGGCCCTTGCGGATGAACAGCCCGACCAGGCTGGTGGCCTCCGACAGGTGGCCGCCGCCGTTGCCGCGCAGGTCCATGACGATGCCGTCGACCTTCTCCTTCTTGAGCTCGCCGATCAGGCGCGCGACGTCGCGGGTGGTCGAGCGGTAGTCCTTGTCGCCGGTGACCTTGGCCTCGTAATCCTGGTAGAAGCTCGGCACGTCGATGACGCCGACCTTGAACTCCTGCTCGCCGCGCTTGACGCTGCGCACCTTCTTCTGCGCGGCCTGCGCCTCGAGCGTGATCTTGTTGCGCACGAACTCGAGCGTCGCCTCCTTCGAGCCCGGCGTCGCGCCGGCCGGCAGCACCGAGAGGCGCACCACGGTGCCCGCCGGACCGCGGATCAGCTGCACGACGTCGTCGAGCCGCCAGCCGACGACGTCGACCAGCTCGCCGCTCTTGCCCTGCGCCACCGCGGTGATGCGGTCGTTGACCTTGATCGTGCCGCTGACCGCCGCCGGGCCGCCCGGGATCACGTTCATGACCGTGACGTGGTCGTCGATGAGCTGCAGCGAGGCGCCGATGCCGACGTAGCTCAGCTTCATCTGGATGTTGTACTCCTCGCTCGAGCGCGGCGACAGGTAGTTCGAGTGCGGATCGTAGACGTGCGCATACGCGTTCATGAAGTTCTCGAACACGTCGTCGCTCGACACCTGGTCGACGCGCTTCAGCACCCGCTCGTAGCGCTTCCTCAGCACCTCGCGCGCCTCGGGCCAGGTCTTGTTGGCGAGCATCAGCGACAGCGCGTCGTTCTTGACGCGTCGCCGCCAGAGGTCGTCTTCCTCGGCCTGCGTCGCGAGCCACGGCGCCTTGGCGCGGTCGAAGGCGAAGGTCTCGTCGAGCGTGAAGTCGGGCTCGACGTCGAGGTCGGCGATCGCGCCCTTGATCGCCGAGCGGTTGCGCTCCTGGAAGCGCGCGAACACGACGAACGCGGGATCGACATTGCCGGTGCGGATCGCCTCGCCGAGCTTGAAGCGGAAGCGCTCGAGCTCGGCGATGTCGGTGGCGAGGAAGTAGCTGCGGCTCGGGTCGAGCGACTCGATGTAGCGGTCGAAGACCTGCGAGGACATCTTCTCGTCGAGCACCGCCTGGCGGTAGTGCGAGCGCTCGATGACCTCGCCCACCAGGCGCGCGACCTTGCGGTGCCGCTCGGACGGCTGCAGCTCGGTGCCGGCCGCGTGGGTCGCGGGCACGGCGGCGGGGCGGTTCGCGGTGGAGCCGGTGAAGAGCAGGCCGGCGACGGCCAGGAGCGGCAGGATGAGCGCGAGGCGTGAGCCAAGGCCCGGGCGCCGCCCGGAAGCTGCTTGCGGGTGGTCGGTCATGGGGAGGTTAGACTAGCGACCGGCCTGGTGCCGGCGGCGCGGCCTGCGTCGCGCTTCCGAAGTATTTCATAGGCTTGAGCGTAGTGACCGGGGGGGCCGGGATCAAGTGCCGGAACCGGGGAGGGCAGCATGTCGCCATTGGCGGTCCTGACGGGGATCATTCTGGGGTCGGCGGTGACGATTGTCATCGGTCTGGCGATGGTCCTGGTGGTGTTTCTGGTGATGTCCGGCGAGCAGCCGGAGCTGGCCCGCGAATACTTCCCGCTGCTCAAGAGCTTCGCGCTGTTCCTCGGCCTCGCCTTCGTCGCCGGCTATGCCTTCGTCGGCACCCTGCGACAGAAGCGCTGGCTGTGGCTCGCCCAGGCGGGCACCTGGGCGGCGATCGCCGTGCTCGCCGCGTACTACTGGCCGAAGTGACCTGCACCGGGAGTTGGACATGCGTCTAGCCGGCCGCGTTCCCGCCCTGTCCCTCGTTCTGGCGCTCGGCGGCTGCGCTTCGGCGCCCGCGGACCCCGCGGCCGTTGCGGGAATCACCGAGGCCGGCTACCGGGCCGCCGTCGCGACCCTGGCCTCGGACGCGTTCGAGGGCCGCAAGCCCGGCCAGCCGGGCGAGCCGAAGACTCTCGACTACCTCGAGCAGCAGTTCCGCGCCCTCGGCCTCGAGCCGGCCGCCGCCGGCAGCTACCGCCAGCCGGTGCCGCTCGTTGAGATCACGGCCCAGCCCGGCGCGGTGCTCGACGTCGCCGCGGGCGGCGGCAGCGCTGCGCTTGCCTACGGCAGCGACATGGTGGTCTGGACCAAGCGGGTCGTGCCGGAGGCCGCGCTGTCGGCCTCGCCGCTCGTGTTCGTCGGCCATGGCGTCGTCGCGCCGGAGTTCGGCTGGAACGACTATGCCGGCGTCGACATGCACGGCAAGACGGCCCTGATCCTGGTCAACGACCCGGGCTATCGCGATCCGGCGCTGTTCCACGGCCGCAGGATGACCTACTACGGCCGCTGGACCTACAAGTACGAGGAGGCGATGCGCCAGGGCGCGCAGGGCGCGCTGATCGTGCACCAGACCGGACCCGCGGCCTACGGCTGGGACGTGGTCCGCAACAGCAACACCGGGCCGCTGCTCGAGGCCGACGCCGCCGACGGCCATGCCGGGCGCGTTGCGATCGAGGGCTGGGTCACCCTCGAGTCGGCCCGCCGGCTGCTCGCGCTCGCCGGCCAGGACTTCGACGCGCTCGAGCGCGCCGCCACCCGGCCAGGCTTTCGGCCGGTGCCGCTCGCGGCGCGCGCGAGCGTCGCGGTCCACAACACGGTCCGCCGCACGAGTTCGGCCAACGTCGCCGGCATCCTGCGCGGCGCGCGCCGGCCGGACGAGTACGTGATCTACATGGCGCACTGGGACCATTTCGGCCGCGCGCCGGCCGCGGGGCCGGGCGGGGACGCGATCTTCCACGGCGCGGTCGACAACGCGACCGGGGTCGCCGGCATCCTCGAGATCGCGCGCGCCTTCGGCCACGCCGCGCGCCGCCCCGAGCGCTCGGTCGTGTTCCTCGCGGTGACCGGCGAGGAGTCGGGGCTGCTCGGCTCGGCCTACTACGCCCAGAACCCGCTCTACCCGCTGGCCGCGACCGCCGCGGCGATCAACATCGACGCGCTCGCGCCGCTCGGCCGCACCCACGACGTCGAGGTGATCGGCTTCGGGGCCTCCGAGCTCGAGGACGAGCTGCGGGCGGCGGCGGCGCGCCAGGGCCGGGTGCTGAGGCCCGACAGCCAGCCGGAGAAGGGCTTCTTCTTCCGCTCGGACCACTTCAACCTCGCGAAGCAGGGCGTGCCGTCGCTGTTCATCAAGTCCGGCGTCGATTCGCGCGACCACCCGCCCGGCTGGGCCGCGGCGCAGGAAGCCGACTTCATCGCGAACCGCTACCACAAGCCGGCCGACACCTACGATCCGGCGTGGGACGTGTCCGGCAGCCTCGAGGACCTCGAGCTCCTGTACGCGGTTGGCCGGCACGTCGCCGACGAGCGCCGCTGGCCGCAGTGGTACCCCTCGAGCGAGTTCCGGGCGGCGCGCGCGGCGAGCCGCGCGCCCGCCTCAAGGTGAGCGCGGCGGCACGGCCCTGAACGGCAACTCGGCGGGCGCGTCGCGCGCCAGCAGCGGCGGCAGGTCGTTCGGGTCCTGCTGCTGGATGTGCAGCCCGGCGACGCCGCGGCGGTCGACGCCGAGGAAGACCGTGATCCGCGCGTTGTCGAACACCGGCACGATCTTCAGGCGCTTGAGGGCGCGCAGCTTGGCGCCGAGATCGAAGTGGTCGACGAAGTGGTCGACGAAGCGCACCGGCCAGAACGCGCGGTGCGGGGCCGGCTGTAAGGCCTGCGACTCGACGGTCACCGGCGGCAGCGTGTGGGCGGCCTCGGCGGCGATCGCGCTCGACTCGGAGGCGGCGCTCGTGCTGCCGGCGCCCTCAGCGCCGGCCGCGTCGCGGGCGTCCTCGCGCGTGCACTCGGCGGCCGGGCGCTCGTCGGCCCGCGCGCCGGCGCAGCCAAGCGTCAGCACGATCAGCGCGCCGGCGGCGACGAGCGCGTCGCGCAGAGCTCCGGTCATCGCACAGGCTCCCAGACCCGCGGCGGGGTCGGGGACAGCGTGCGGCGCGCGCCGGCCGCCGGGCGTGACCGACCGCTCAGCCCGGGCGCGCGGCCCGCTTATGTCGCGTCGCTGCCGCGCGGCGCGGCGGGGCGGCCATCAGAGGAACTGGACCACCGGCGCGCGCTCGCCCGCCTCGTAGCGCACGAAGCGGTTGCGGCCCTGCAGCTTGGCGGTGTAGAGCGCCTGGTCGGCGGCCTTGACCAGCGCCTCGACGCTCGCGAAGCGCTGGCCGCCGCCGTGGGTCGCGTAGCCGATCGACACCGTCACCGACACCGGCTGCGGGCCGATGTCGTGGCGGGTGGTCTGGAACGACTGCACGATCCGCTCGCAGACGCTGCGCGCGATGTCGCGGTCGGTGGCCGGCAGCACCAGCACGAACTCCTCGCCGCCGTAGCGGGCCACCACGTCGACGCGGCGGACGCTGTTCTTCAGGATCGCGGCGGTGGTCTTCAGCACCTTGTCGCCGGCCTGGTGGCCGTAGGTGTCGTTGACCTTCTTGAAGCCGTCGAGGTCGCAGAAGGCGATCGACAGGGGCCAGTCGTTGCGGCTCGCCTGGTCGAACTCCTGGCGCAGGTACTGCTCGAGGTAGGTGCGGTTGTAGACGCCGGTCAGCGCGTCGCGCCGCGACTCCTCCTCGAGCTCGCGCGCGCGCTCGGACAGCGAGTCGGCGGTGTCGCGCAGCTGCGTGATCTCCTGCATCGCGTGCAGGTTGCGGATCATCAGCACCTCGCGCGCCTGGTCGACGATCGCCTCCGGGTCGGCCAGCAGGTCGGTCTCGTAGATCGCCTCGGTCTCGGGCACCAGCGAGCTGACGCGCTGGATGACGCGGCCGAACTCCTCCTTGTCGAGGCCGAAGACGCGCTCCACCTGCTGGGCGGTCTCGGCGAACGGCTTCCTGTCGTTCGGCAGCACGAAGATGTCGACCAGCGGGCCGGACATCGCCACGCAGCGGTTGAAGCCGTCGGCCGGGTCGAGCACGCGGCGGTTGTCGAGCTTGTGCGAGTTGCCGATCGCGGTCGCGAGCCGTTCCGGCAGGTTCCACTGCTTCATCAGCCAGTGACCGACGTCGGCGTGGTCGACGCCGATGCGCTTGCGCTCGTGCGCGGCCAGGTCGCGATGGTTCTTCTGCAGCTCGCCGCTGTCGCGATACAGGTCCGGCACCGCCTTGTCGACCGCGAGCATGCCGATGTCCTGCAGCAGGCCGGCGAGGAACAGCTCCTCGAGCAGCGTCTGGCCGGTGGCCTCGCCGAGCGCCCGCGCGGCCGAGGCGCCGAGCAGCGCGCGGCGCCAGTAGAGCGGGTGGTTGACGCCGTTCGGCTTGCCGCCGCGCAGCGACTTGACCAGCGAGAAGCTGAGCGCCAGCGTCAGCGTCGCGTTCAGGCCGAGCACGATCAGCGCCTGGCGGAGGTTCTCGCTGCGGCGGCGCTGCGCGTACAGCGGCGAATTGGCGATGCGCAGCACCTTGGTCGACAGCGCCGGGTCCATGCCGATCGCCTTGGCGACCTTGCCCATCTCGATATTCGGGTCCTGGGCCAGCTGGATGATGTGCGAGGCGACGCCCGGCGGCGACGGGAAGTTCACCAACGAACGCAGCTGGGCATCGAGTTCCGGCGTCATGCCAGGGGCTCCGTCGAGCGGGCTCTGCAAATCCCGGCGCTGACACGCCGGTCCTGAACCTTTAACGTCCGGGCCGGCGGATTCTTTAGGGGTGGCCCTAGGTCCGGGCCTTGCCGGAGGCCCAGCTGCGCCGCAGCGGCCGCGTCAGGAAACGGGCCGCCTGGAACATGACATAAGGCCCGAACAGCAGGCCGAGCGCCGACGGCCGCAGGCGCACGAGGTCGCCGTACAGCTTGACGAGGAACGTGCCGAGGCCGCCCTCGTAGGGACCCAGCGTCGCGGCGCCCGCGAAGTAGACGAGGAACGGCAGCAGCACGACGCCGAAGCCGCCGACCACGGCGAGGATCAGCAGTTCGCGCCGCAGGCGCGCACGGCGTTCGGGGTCGGCACTCGGGGGGGCGGCGGTGGCGGTGTCTGGCATCGGCGGTGAGGGGCGGGTGGCCTGCCTATAATGGCGGGCCGCACCGGGCGCGACAACCGCGCCGCGGTGGCCGGCCGCGGGCCGCGCCGCCGAGGGGATGACCATGACCGACGTTGACGGGCTCAAGGTGGCAGTGATCGGCGCCGGCTACCTCGGCCGCTTCCATGCCCAGAAGTGGGCGGCGCTGCCGGGCTGCCGGCTGGTCGGGGTCGCCGACCCCGTGGCCGCGACGCGTGCCGCGGTGGCCGCCGAGCTCGGCGTCGAGGCGGTGGCGGACTGGCGCGAGCTCCTCGGGCGCGTCGAGGCGGTGTCGATCGCGACGCCGACGCCCTTGCACCACCCGATCGCACGCGCCTGCCTGGAGGCCGGCGTGCACGTGCTGGTCGAGAAGCCGATCACCACCACGGTCGCCGAGGCCGAGGACCTGATCCGCGTCGCCGCCGCCGGGCGGCGCGTGCTGCAGGTCGGCCACCTCGAGCGCTTCAACTCGGCGGTGCGCGCGATCGAGGGCCTCGTGACCCGGCCGCGGTTCATCGAGTCGGCGCGGCTCGCGCCGTTCCGCCAGCGCGGCACTGACGTCAGCGTGGTGCTCGACCTCATGATCCACGACATCGATCTGATCCAGAGCATCGTGCGTTCGGCGCTCGTGTCCATGGACGCGATCGGCGCCCGGGTGTTCTCCGACGACCTGGACATCGCCAACGTGCGGCTGAAGTTCGAGTCGGGCTGCGTCGCCAACGTCACCGCCAGCCGGGTCAGTCTCAAGACGGAGCGCAAGCTGCGGCTGTTCGAGGACGAGGCCTACCTGTCGCTGGACCTGCAGCAGAAGGTGCTGACCGTGATCCGCAAGGGCGCGGCGCCGGCGGTGGGCGACCTGCCGCAGGTCGCGATCGAGGAGCGCACCTACGAGCAGGGCGACGCGCTCAAGGCCGAGATCGAGGCCTTCGCCGACTCGATCCGCACCGGCCGGCCGCCGCTGGTCGGCGGCGCCGAGGGGCTCGCCGCGCTCGAGACCGCCACCCGGATCGCGGCGCTGGTGCGCGACGGCATCCGCTGAGGCGCACCCCGGCCTAGTGCTCGCCGAGCCGCGCGCCGAGCGCCGCGGCCAGCGCCTCGTGCTCCGGCGCCGGCGGCTGGTAGCCGGCGAGCTCCTGACGCGCGCCCGCCGGGTCGCCGCCGTCGGCGCGCGCGTAGGCGCGGCACAGCCGGTCGAGTCGCGTGCCGCGCGGCTGGCGCCTGGCGAGCGCGTCGCAGAGCGCGTCGGCGCGCGCCCGGTCGCCCGCGAGGCGGGTCGCCACCGACAGCAGGTTCAGCAGGTCGGCCTCCTGCGACGACAGACCGGCGGCGGCCGCGGCGGGATCGTGGCGCACGAGGTACGCGGGCAGCAGCGCGAGCGCGAGCTGGTAGGCGTCCGCCGCCGCGCGCGGCTCGCCGGTCGCGAGCAGAGCGGCGCCGAGGTCCTTGGCGGCGAGCGCCGAAGCCGGGTCGCGCGCGAGCTCCGCGCGCGCGAAGGCCGCGAGCGCCGCGCCGCGGCCGCTGTCGAGCAGGAGGTCGCGGTACTCGCGCCGGCCGCGGCTGGCGTCGATCGCCATCGCGTGCTCGAAGGCGCCGAGCGCCGCGTCGGTGTCGCCGCGCTCGCTCTCGACGCGGCCAAGCACGAACCAGCCGCTGGCGGCGTCTGGGAAGCCGCGCACCAGCACCAGCGGCCAGGCGGCGGCGGCGCGCCCCGCCAGGACCTCCCGGTACTCGCGCGCCGCGGCGTCCAGGTGGCCGGCCTTCCACTGGTCGCGCGCGTCGAGGTACTGCGTCAGCAGCTGCGACTGGCGCTCGCGGCGCGTGTACAGGAAGAACGCCGCGAGGTGCACCAGCGCGAGCACGCCGAGCACCAGCATGGCGAGCCGGCGGCGGAGCGGGCGGCGGAGCACGGCGCGCGGCGCGGCCCGTTCAGGGCCGCCCGAGGTACAGATACAGCGCCGCGTAGCCGCGCGAGGCGAAGCCGGCGCCGAGATACAGCGGCCCGAGCGCGGAGTCGGCCGAGACGAACAGCGAGCCGCCGTACAGGCGGCCGGGCGCCGACAGGTCGACGCGGCGCGCGACGTCGGCGGCCTCGAGCGAGAAGCCGCCGTAGACCGCGGGCAACAGCGTGCCGAAGCCCGCCAGCCGCCGGCGCACCACCGCGCGCACGAAGGTGATCTGCTCGGCGAGCACCTGGTCGCGCGTGTAGCCCGACAGGTTCTGGAAGCCGCCGAGCGAGAACACCTCGCCGAGCGGGATCGAATCGCCGGTCTCGTTCTGCACGCGCACCGCGAGCAGCACGCTGTAGCGCTCGCTGCCGAGGGCCTGCTGCGCCTCGAGCGACAGCCGGTCGTAGCTCAGGTCGCCGCCGAACATCGGCCGCGCGAGGTGCGCGTCGGCGGTCAGCTGGTAGCCGCGGCGCGGGAAGTCGAGGCTGTCGAGCCGGTCGATCACCAGCGCCGCGCGCCAGGCCGTGATGCGCTCGCGCACGTCCGGGATCACCGGCAGGCCGGCCGTGAGCGCGACCGCGTCGTCGCCGGTTTCGATGCCGGCGCGCAGCTCGCCGTAGTTGCCGAGGCGCACGCCGAGGTCGAGCGCGCCGCGCAGGCGCCGGGTGCGGAAGGTGCCGAGCGCGTCGTGCTCCTGGTAGATGCTGCGCAGCTGCTGCTCGAGGTCGATGCTCGGCGCGACGAAGATGCGGCGCGCCACGTCCACCGGCTGGCGCAGCTCCGAGGTCAGCGCGTCGATGCGGCCGACGCTGAGGCGGTTGCGCCACTCGAGGCCGCGGTCGTTGAGCCAGCTCTCGCGCTGGTCGAGCGTCAGGACGAAGTCGTTCTCGCTCGAGAAGTCCGAGCTCAGCACCGCGCCGAAATGCAGGTAGTTCGGGCCCCACGGCTTCTCGACCGGCCGCAGCACCAGCGTCGCGCCCGCGGGGCCCGGCTCGACGGTCGCGGCCACCGACTCGAAGTCGTCCGTGCCGAGCAGCGTCGCGATCGCGCCCTGCGGGTCGCGCGGGTCGGGCTCCGCGCCCAGCAGCCGGTGAACGGCGGCCGGCGGCACGCGCGCCAGCGCCGAGGTGTCGACGACGATGCGGACGTAGTTCGGCGCCAGGTGCGAGCGGCGGTGCAGGGCGCGCCAGGCGGCGTAGTCGGCGGCGCTGACCGCGAGCGGCGCGAGCGCGGCGGCGGCGCGGTGCGTCGCCGCCTCCGCGGCCGGGATCTGGGTGGTGCCGAGCGCGAAGTCGGTGGCGCTGAGCTCGCCGAGCTCGGGCGTGATCAGCACGTCGCCGGGCCCGAGGGTCGCGAGCGACGCCGAGACGTTCTGCGAGGCGAGGATGTTGAGCGTCTGCTCGGCCGCCGACAGCACCGAGCCGATCTCGGAGCGTTTCAGCAGCGGCGTGCCGACGTTGACGACGATGACCCGCTCGGCGCCGAGCGCGCGCGCGACGTCGACGCCGAGGTTGCGCACCAGGCCGCCGTCGACCAGGATCCGGCCGTCGATCTCCACCGGCGCGAAGGCGCCCGGCACCGACATGCTGGCGCGGATCGAGGTCGCCAGGTCGCCGTGGTCGAGCACCACCATGGCGCCGTTCTCGAAGTCGGTCGCGATCGCGCGGTACTGGATCGCGAGGTCGTCGAAGGCGCCGCGACCGGCCGGCGACACCAGCGACTGCAGGTAGAACTGCAGGTGCTGGCCGGCGATGCCGCGCGGCAGCACCACGCTGAGGCCGCGCTGGCCGACCTCGGTGGCGCCGATGCGCTCGCGCTCGAGCTCCTTGGCGTACACCGAGCGGTCGGCGCGATCCGGCTGGTCTGAGAGCAGCTTGTCCCAGTCGGCGGCCGCGATCGCGGTCTCGATCTCGTCCGGCGAGGAGCCGGCCGCGTAGGCGCCGCCGATGATCGCGCCGGCGCTGGTGCCGACCAGGCAGTCGAGCGGCACGTGCAGCTCCTCGAGCACCCGCAGCACGCCGATGTGGGCGATGCCGCGGGCGCCGCCACCGGACAGCACCAGGCAGACCTTCGGCCGCGGCGCCGCCGGCGGCACCTCGTCGGCCGCGGCCGGCACGGCGCCGCCGGCCAGCGTCGCGGCGAGCGCGATCAGTGCGACGGCGAGCCGCGGCGGGGGCGACGGCGCGCTCAGCGGCCCGATCCCGCGTCGAGGTGGAAGCGGTGCAGCAGCCGGTGCACGAACGGCGCGAACAGCAGGCCGGCCGCGACGATCACCACGAGGCCGCAGTAGAGCGCGAAGCAGCCGGCGAACAGCTTGCCGGCGCCGGTGTGCAGCGCGTCGACCGGGCCCATGCCGCCGAGCAGCATCGCCGAGTTCAGGAACGCGTCAATCCAGGGCAGGCCCTCGAAGCCGTGGTAGCCCGCCATGCCGAGCGCCAGCGAGCAGCCGACCAGCGCGCCTGCGACCGCGGCGTGGCGTGCGATCCGGCGCGCGAACACCGGGGCCGGGGCGAGGGCCTCCAGACGCTTCTCGTACATGCGCGGCACCTCATCGGCCGGGTCGCGAAGAGCGCATCTTACGGGACGACGAACTCGATCGCCCGAGGCAGCAGCCGGATGCCGACCGGCGTCGTGCCGAGCAGCTGGCCGTCGGCCTCGACGCGGGCGGCGGGCTCGGCGTCGATCGCGAGCTCGGCGCACCGGCGCGAGCGCACCGCGGGGTCGGCGAGGATCGCCCCGGTGTAGATCTTCGGCACGCGCCAGAGCGCCGCGAGCGGGGCGAGGTGGTCGACGGTCACGAGCTCGAGCAGCCCGTCGTCGGGCTCCGCCCCCGGTGCGAAGCGCATGCCGCCGCCGCAGCTGCGGCCGAGCATCGCGAGCGCCACGAACAGCCGGCCCTCGATCGTCGCGCCCGGGCTTCGCACCGCGAAGCGCGGCGCCCGGTAGCGGATCAGGCCGGCCGCGAGCGCGGCGAGGTAGCCGGGCCGGCGCGGGCCGGGCCGCGCCATGCGCTCGAGCACGTCGGCGTCGTAGCCGACGCCGGCGACGTTGATGAAGTGCCGCGTCGCGCGCGCGGCGCCGTCCGTGTACTCGATGCGGCCGACGTCGACCGCGCGGCTACGGCCGCGCGCCAGCATGGCCGCGAGCGCGCGCGGCGCCCGCGGCACGCCGAGAAAGCCCGCGTAGTCGTTGCCGGTGCCGAACGGCGCCACCGCGAGGCGCGCCGGCCGGCCGGCCGCCAGCAGGCCGTTCAGCACCTCGTGCAGCGTGCCGTCGCCGCCGACCGAGAGCACCGTGCGCGGGCCGCCGGCAGCGGCCCGCGCGGCGAGCGCGCTGGCCTCGCCCGCGGCGCGCGTCGGCGCGACCTCGACCGCCACGCGCTCGGCCGCGAGCGCCGCGGCGAGCGCGGGCCAGGCGCGGGCCGCGCGGCCGCGACCGGCCGCCGGGTTCACGATCGCGAGCAGCGGCGCGCTCACGGCGGCGGCAGCGGCCAGCCGAGGCCGAGCGCCGCCGCCACCGCGGCGAAGTCCGCCGGCGGCGGCGCGCGGATCTCGAGCGGGGCGCCGCTCAGCGGGTGCGCGAGCCGGACGGAGCAGGCGTGCAGCAGCAGCCGTGCGCAGCCGTAGCGCTCGCGGAACACCCGGTTGTGCCGGCCCTGACCGTAGGTCGTGTCGCCGATGATCGGATGGTGGACGTGCCTGAGGTGGCGCCGCAGCTGGTGGCGCCGGCCGGTGCGCGGCTCGAGCGCGACCAGCGCATAGCGGCTCGTCGGGTAGCGATCGACGCGCAGCGGCAGCTCGGTCGTCGCGAGCAGCGTCAGGCGCGTCAGCGCGGCACGCGCCGGCCCCGGCGCGCCGCTGCCGGCATCCTCGTCGCGGCGCGACAGCGGGTGGTCGATCTCGAGCTCGGCCGGCGGCCAGCCGCGCACGATCGCGAGGTAGCGCTTCTCGACCGCGCCGGCCTCGAAGGCCGCCGCCAGGCGCGCGTGCGCCTCGCGCTCGAGCGCGAACAGCAACACGCCCGAGGTCGCGCGGTCGAGGCGGTGCGCCGGGAACACCGGCCGGCCGAGCTGGTCGCGCAGGCGCTGCACCGCGAACTCGGTCGCCCGGTGGTCGAGCGCGGTGCGGTGCACGAGCAGCCCCGACGGCTTCGCGACCGCGACCAGCGCGGCGTCCGCGTACAGGATTTGGAGGGGGCGATCGAGGCATACTCCGCCGGGCGTCGACCGATCGAAGGAGGCGAGCGCATGGGCGACAGCAAGCGGGGCGGGCGGGGCGGCGGCGGGCGCAGGCCGCCGGGCGAGTTCACCCGGGTCCGGCGGCTCCCCGAGCTCGGCGCCTACGACGCGGCCACGATCCACGCGATCCTCGACGCCGCCCCGAGCTGCGTCGTCGCGCACGTCGTCGACGGCCGGCCGGTCGCCACCCCGACGCTGCACTGGCGGATCGGTGAGCGGATCTACTGGCACGGCAGCGTCGCGAGCCGGATGCTGCGGACGAGTGCCGCCGGCGGGGAGGTCTGCCTCACGGTGATCCTCATGGACGGCTGGGTGCTGGCGCGCTCGGCATTCAACCATACCGCCAACTATCGCGCGGTCATGTGCTTTGGTCGACCGGAGGTCGTCGCCGACGCCGACAAGGCCGCGGCGCTCAGGGCCTTCGCCGACCACTGGTTCCCCGGCCGCTGGGACGCGCTCCGGCCGGTCAACAAGCGCGAGCTCGGCGCGACCCGGGTGCTGTCCATGCCGCTCGACATGGCCTCGGCCAAGGTGCGCACCGGCGGCTCGGGCGATCCGCCGCGCGACGAGGCCTGGCCGGTGTGGGCAGGCGTGGTCCCGTTCCGCCACGGCATCGGCACGCCGCTGCCGGAGCCCGGCCTCGCGGCGGGGCTCGCGCGCGCCCGCGTCGTGCCGCACGGCGGCCCGCGGCCGCCGCCGCGCAGGGCATCGAGGCCGCGGGGCCGCGGATGAGCGAGGAGCTCTGCTACCTCTCCGCCCGCGAGGCGGTGGACCGGTTTGCGGCGCGGCACCTGTCGCCGGTCGAGCTGATGAGCGCGCTGCTGGCCCGCGCCGAGCGGCTCGCGCCGGCCATCAACGCGACCACCGCGATCCATGCCGAGGCGGCGCTCGCCGCGGCGCGCGCCGCCGAGGCCCGCTACCGGGCCGGCACGGCGCGCGCGCTCGAGGGGGTCCCGGTCGCGATCAAGGAGGAGACCGCGGTGGCCGGCTGGCGGCGCACGATCGGCTCCTGGCTGCACGATGAGGTGGCCGCCGCCCACCACCCGATCGTCGACAAGCTGACCCGTGCCGGCGCGATCCCGCACCTGCAGACCACCAATCCCGAATTCTGCGTGATCCCGCAGACGCACTCGCGCCGCTTCGGCGTCACCCGCAATCCCTGGAATCCGGCGCTGACCCCCGGCGGCTCGAGTGGCGGCTCGGGCGCCGCGCTCGCCGCCGGGCTCGCGCCGCTCGCGACCGGCAGCGACATGGGCGGCTCGATCCGGATCCCGGCCGCACTCGCCGGGGTCTACGGCTACAAGCCGCCGTTCGGCCGGCTGGCGAGCACGCCGGGCGAGGAGCTGTTCGCCTTCGCGGTCGAGGGCCCGATGGCGCGCAGCTTCGACGACCTGGTGCTGATGCAGAACGTGCTCGCCGGGCCGCATCCGGCGAGCTACAGCGGCATGCCCGCGACGCGCCTGCCGGCGCGCTACCCGGATCTCGGCGGCGCACTGCTCGGCGTCGCCTGGCCGGCGGCGGGGCGCCCGCTCTGCCCCGACACGCGCCGCGGCCTCGAGGCCGCCGCCCGGCTGCTGGCGGGCGTCGGCGCGCGCATCGAGCCGGTGGAGCTCGACTGGGATCCGGCGGCGCTCGGCGCGACGCTGATCGAGGCCATCTTCGGGCTGTTCTTCGACGAGTACCTCGCGGCGTTCGACGCCGCCGCGCTCGAGCGCGCGACGCCCTACCTGCGCTGGCTGATCGACCGGCACCGTGGCCGGCGCAACTCGACCATGAAGGCGGCGACGCTCGCCTCGCGGCTGCACCAGGAGCTCGATGCCAAGCTCTGGAGCCGCGGCGGCAAGGCGTTGCTGTGTCCGACCGTGCTGACGACGGCGGTGCCGGCCGACTTCGACCCCTCGGCGGCCCGCAACCTCGAGATCGAGGGCGTCGCGGTCGACGGCTATCTCGGCTGGACCTTCACCCAGCCCTTCAACCTGCTGTCGCGCTACCCGGCGCTCGCGGTGCCGACGGGGCGCGCCGCCAGCGGCGTGCCGACCAGCCTGCAGATCGTCGGGCCGCCGTTCGGCGACGAGGCGGTGTTCGCGGTCGCCTTCCACCATGCGGCCGCGGCGGGGCTCGACCTCTTCCGCGGCAGCTTCCCGCCGCTCGCCGCCGCCGCCTGAGGTTGAGGATGACCACCACCCCGGCGGCGCCGCCGCACGAGCTGAAGCGCACGCTCAGGTACTGGGACCTGATCGTCTATGGCCTTGCCTACATCGCGCCAATCGCGCCCTTGTCGACACTCGGCTTCGTCTGGCAGGCCTCGCACGGCCTGATCGCGCTCGCCTACGTGCTCGGCGCCGTCTGCATGTACTTCACCGCGAAGAGCTACGCGGTGATGACCGAGGCGATCCCGACCGCGGGCTCGGTGTACGGCTTCGCGCGCCACGCGCTCGGCACCGTGCCGGGCTTCATCGCCGGCTGGATGATCCTGCTCGACTACCTGCTGATCCCGTCGTTCGTCTACGTGCTGATCGCGGTCGCGATGGAGACGCTGGTGCCCGGCGTCGACCGCGCCGCGTGGATCGTGATCATGGTCGCGACCACGCTCGGCATCAACTGGTTCGGCGTCACGGTCACGACGCGCGCGAACTTCGTCGCGGTCGGCGTGCAGGTCGTCGTGCTGCTCGCGTTCCTCGCGCTCGCGGTGCTCGCGCTCGGCCACGGCAAGGGCAACGGCGCGCTGACGCTGCGGCCGTTCTGGGAGGCGGGCCGCTTCGACGCCGGCGCGATCTTCGCGGCGACGTCGATCTCGGTGATGTCGTTCCTCGGCTTCGACGCGATCTCGACGCTGTCGGAGGAGGTCGAGGGCCACGACCGGCGCCTCGTCGGGCGCGCGATCATCGCGGTGCTGGTGATCTCGGGGGCGTTCTTCGTGCTCGTGACCTGGGTGCTCGGCAACCTCCTGCCGGGCATGCAGATCCGCGACCCGTCGGCAGCGGCCTTCGAGCTCGCCGGCTGGTCGATCGGCGCCTGGGCCGCGGCCGCGCTCGCCTGGGCCTACGTCACGGTGGTCGGGTTCTCGAACGCACTGCCGATGCAGGTCGGGGTCGCGCGCGTGCTGTACGCGATGGGGCGCGACCGGCAGCTGCCGCACGCGCTCGCGCGCGTGCACCCGCGCTACCACACGCCCTGGGTCGGCATGCTCGCGACCGCGGCGATCTCGCTCGGCGTCGCGCTCGCGATGCGCAACATGATGGACGAGCTCGCGACGATCGTGAACTTCGGAGCGCTGTCGGGCTTCGTGCTGCTGCACGTGAGCGTGATCGCCCAGTTCGGCGTCAAGGGCCGCTCGCGGCAGCTGTTCGCGCACTGGCTCGCGCCGCTCGCCGGCATCGTCGTGGTCGGCGCGGTGTTCTCGGGAATGAGCGCGCTCGCGACCGAGGTCGGGCTCAGCTGGCTCGCGGTCGGGGTCGTCTACGGGCTCGTGCTGCACGCCCGCCACCGCGACGAGCTGTCGACCCCGCTCTAGACGGCGGCACCGCCGGCCGGAACCCGCGCCGCGAGCGCGGCGGCGGCGTCGATGACCGCCGCCTGGTGCGGCAGCAGCGCATGGCCCGCCATCTGCGAGAGCTCGCCGAGATAGGGATCCGCGGCGGGCGTGCGCACGCCGGCGAAGGTCTCGACGACGGCGAGGCCGCAGAACGGCACGTAGGCGTTCGAGTAGCCACCCTCGTGGGTCGCGACCACGCGGCCGCCGGCGCTCGCGTCGGCCGCGGCCAGCACCTGCCGGGCGAGCTCGCGGTAGGTGTCGCTGGTGCACAGCATGCGGCCGAGCGGGTCCATCGCGCTCGCATCGAGCCCCGAGGCGACGACGATCAGCTCCGGCCGGAAGCGCAGCAGCGCCGGCACCACCGCGCGCTCGAAGGCGGCGAGGTAGGCGCCGTGGCCGCTGCCCGCAGGCAGCGGCACGTTCAGGTTCGTGTACGCGGCGCGGCCGCGGCCGGTGACCTCGAGCCCGCCGGAGTCCACCGGGTAGCAGCGGTCCTGGTGCACCGAGATCGTCAGCACCGAGGCATCGTCGAGGAACGCGCTCTCGGTGCCGTTGCCGTGGTGCACGTCCCAGTCGACGACCGCGATCCGCGCCAGGCGGTGCGCACGCTGCGCGTGGCGGATCGCGAGCACGGCGTTGCCGAACACGCAGTAGCCGCGTCCCCGGTCGGCCTCGGCGTGGTGGCCGGGCGGGCGCACCAGCGCGTAGGCGTTGCCGACCCGGCCGCTCAGGACCGCGTCCACGGCGGCGATGCAGCCGCCGGCCGACAGCAGCGCGATCTCGTAGCTGCCGGGACCGATGGAGGCGCTGTCGCCGATCGCACCGCCGGCGCCTCTCGAGAGGCGTGCGACCTCGTCGATGTAGCGCGCGCTGTGGAAGGCCTCGAGCTCGGCGCGCGTCGCCGGGCGCGGCTCGATGCGCGTGAGCTCACTGAGCAGCCCGCTGACGTCGAGCAGCGACAGCAGGCGGCGCTTGGAGTCCGGCGACTCCGGGTGGCGGTCCGGCTGGGCGTAGGGGCTGCCGTCGGCGAAGCCCGCGCCGCTGCCGGCGTCGTGCCAGAAGTAGCGCTCGTGCGCGACCAGCCCGGTCTGTCGCGGCGTCGGCATCGGACGGCGGGCGGGGCGGCAGTGGCCGCCCCGCCCGGTCGCTCAGTAGCGGTAGGTCGCCGTGAGGCCGATCGTCCGCGGCCGCACGCCGCGGTCGAAGTACAGGTTGTCTGTGCTGTACGGCCCGTTCGGGTCGCAGTGACTGCCGGTGGCGCAGTCCCAGGCGATGTCGCGCGAGCGGAATATCAGCGGGTGCTCGTTCGTCAGGTTGTTGGCGTACAGCGAGACGTCGACGCCGCTGAACCGCAGGCCGGCGCGCAGCGACAGGCTCTTGGTCTCCGGCAGGCCCGGCACCGAGTCGTCAAAGAGCGCGTTGCGGTCGTCGATCCCCGGGGTCAGTGCCGTCTGCGCCGTCGTCTGCTGGTAGTCCACGCGCAGGTAGACGGTCTTGCCCGCCCATGCGGCGATCGGCGCGGCGTACTCGGCGTTGACGAGGAAGGTCCACGGCGCACCGAGCAGCCGGTCGCCCTGGTTGACGATCGGCGCGAAATCCTCGCCGGTGGTCGGGTTGTGACAGGTCGACCCCTGCGGGACCAGTACGCCGGTGCAGGAGTTCTGCGTGAACTTGGCGTCGGTGTAGGCGACCATGAGGCCGAACGTCAGCCCGCGCGTCGGCTGGTAGGTGATGTCGATGTCGCCGCCCTCGCTGCGCACCTTGCCGACGTTCGCGCCGAACTGCTGGCCGCAGTTCGGCAGGTAGACGTTCTGCTGGATGTTCGACCAGTCGATGACGAACAGGCTCGAGTTGATCAGCAGTCGGTGGTCGAAGAGCGCGTTCTTGGCGCCGATCTCGTAGCTCCACAGCGAGTCGGAGTTGAACGCGAGCGGAACGTGCGGCCGGCCGTCGGCACCGATGGGCAGGCCGAGCGTCAGCAGGTTCTGGTCGCAGCCCGGCGTCACCTCGTAGTTGACGCCGCCCGCGCGGTAGCCCTTGGCCGCGCTCACGTAGAAGAGGTTGTCGCGGTTCGGCTGGTAGCTGAGCACGGCCTTCGGCGTGAACGGCGTCTCGGACGTCCTCGACTCGGCGGCCGCCAGCGGCTCGAGCGGCGCGAAGTTGAACGCCCCGCCCACGGCCGAGGTGCCGTCGACGTCGATGCGCGAGACGCGCGCGCCGACGGTCGCCTTCAGGGTGTCGGTGAACTTGAAGCCGATCTCGCCGAAGCCCGCGAACTGCTTCTCGACGATGCGCTGCTCGGGCAGCGCCAGGATCTGCCCGTTCGGGCAGGCGACGTCGATCCACGCGCAGACGCCGCCGCCGGTCTCCGCCTCGAGGTTGTTGTCGTAGATCAGCTCGGGGATGTTCTCGTTGGTGTGCGCGTAGTAGACACCCGCGGTCCACGACAGCCGCGCGTTCGGATCCGTCGAGGACAGCCGGAACTCCTGGTAGAAGTTGTGCTGCTGGTCGCCGAAGGGCGCGTAGCCGGCGTCGCCCGGCTGCGGGTAGGTATTGGGGTACGGGATCGGCTGGGCCGGCGGCGGGTAGAGCACGTTGCCGTACAGCGCCCACGTCGCGCGCAGGTACTGCGTGTAGTCGGAGGTCGCCGACTGGTTGCGCCCGTAGTACGAGGTGTTCGACACGAAATGGACGCCTGACGAGACGTCCCAGTCGACCTTGACCGCGCCGAGGTACCACGGGTCCGTGCTCGGGTTCGTCAGCGCGTTGCCGTTGCGGAACTGCCCCGCCGACGGGTCCGACAGGGTCGGCCAGTAGATGGCGGTATCGTTGATGTGCAGCCGCTGGTAGTAGATCGACGGCAGCACCGTGACGGTGTCGCTCGCCTTCCACTTCATCGCCGCGCGCAGCGTCAGCGTGTCCTGCCAGTTCGCCGCCTTCTCGGTGGTCTTGTCGTAGGCGATCGTCGGCAGCAGCGTGCTCTGGCTGGTGTCGACCGTGTAGCTCGCGCGGTCGACCCAGCCGCCGTCGCGGCGGTACGAGGCGCTGACGCGCAGGCCCAGCACGTCGTCGACGAGCGCCGTGCCCATCGCGGCGCCGAGCTCGTAGCTCGGGTCGCCGTGCTCGGTCCAGGCCGTGTCGGCGCGCAGGTAGCCGGTCGAGCCGACCATGGTCGGCGACGGCGTGATGAAGCGCACCGCGCCGCCCTCGGCACCGGCGCCGAACAGCGTGCCCTGCGGGCCGCGCAGCACCTCGACGCGCTCGACGTCGAAGAGCTGCGGGAAGACGTTGATCGCGCCGAAGCCGATGTGGCGGCTCTGCAGCGGCGTCTCGTCGAGGTAGACGGCGGTGGTCGAGGCGCCCACCTGCGAGTCGATGCCGCGGATGGAGATGTCGGAGTTCTCGTCGTTGTAGTTGGCCGAGGAGCCGGTGCCGTTGCGCGAGAACGTGACGCCCGGCGAGAGCCGCGACAGGTCGTCGATGTTCTTGAGGCCCTGCGAGTCGAGCTTCTCCTGGCTGAAGGCGCTGACGCTGATCGGCACGTCCTGCAGGCGCTCCTCGCGCCGCGTGGCCGTGACGACGACCTCTTCGAGGCCGCCGCCGGAGGCGCCCTTCTCGGCGGTCTGTGCGATGGCGGTGCCGGCGGACAGGGCGCCCAGCAGGGCGGCCGTCGCGCTGATGCGTGCGAGTATCCCGGTCATACTGCGATCCCCTTGACTCTGTGCGAGTTGCTGAGCGCGTCGCCCGCGCGACGCCGTACCGTGCGCGCCGTCCCCCCCTCGTTGGCGGCGCGCAACACCGATACCGTCCCTAGCGTTTTGGGCGACGGTCCATCATTACCGTCGCCCCAGCACGGTACCCGAGAATGGCGCGGCTGCACAGAGGCGCGCGCGCGACAGCCGCGACGTCGCTGGCCAGCCGGGAGGCGCGATGCCAAGATCGCCCGTCCCGGCGGCTGCGGGCGTGAGGCGAGCGCAATGGTTCATCGTGGCTTCAGGGATTGGATGAATGGCGTGGCGATCGGCCTGCTCGCCGGCCCGTCGCTGGCGGCTGCCGCCGCCCCGCTGCCGGCCGCGGACTTCGCGCTCACCGACGCCCGCATCTACACCGCCGCCGGCGGGCCGCTCGCCGAGGCGCTCGCGGTGCGCGGCGGGCGGCTCGTCTACGTCGGCAACGCCATGGGCCTCAAGCCCTTCCTCGGCGCGCACACGACGATCGAGCGCGGCGCCGGGCGGCTCGTGATCCCGGGACTCGCCGACACCCACATCCACCCGCTCGACATCGTCGACCTCGACGTCTGCGACCTCGACAGCCGGCCGATGCCGCTGCGCGAGCTGTCGGACTTCGTGCGCGCCTGCCTCGCGCGCTACCGGACGGCACCGGGCCAGCGGCTCATCGTCCACCAGTGGAACTACACGACCGGCAACCAACCCGATGCCGAGTACCCGACGCTGCGCGTGGCGCTCGACAAGGCCTCGACGCGGCACCAGATCGAGCTGCTGGGCAACGACGCCCACCACGCGGCGTTCAACAGCCTCGCGCTCGCGAGCGCGAAGAACGCACGGGGCGAGGTCGTCGGCATCTCGCGGGCCACGCTCGCCGGCGACTTCGCGCCCTATGCCAGGCTGGTCGGCGTCGACGCGGGCGGCGAGCCGAACGGCGCGGTCAACGAGGACGCGCGCTACGCGATCAACCCCAACAGCATGCTCTACACCGAGCTCGAGGCGACCCTGAAGGTCGCCGAGCGCATCCCGGCGCGGCTCAACAGCGTCGGCATCACGGCGATGCTGGACGCGATGGCCGCCCCCGACGGCCTCGCGGTGTACGACAGGCTGCTCGCCCGCCACCAGCTGACGGTGCGCACCACGCTCGCGCAGTTCTACGACCCGGCGCGCTTTCGCGGCGCCGACGGCCGGGTGGACTGGGACGCGATGCTCGCGCAGGCCAAGGCGGTGCGCGCCCGCTATGCCGGCAATCCGCTGCTCGACGCCGGCACCGTGAAGCTGTTCGCCGACGGCGTGCTGGAGGGCAACCCCTTCGCGGTGCCGCCGACGCTGCCGAACGGCGCGGTGCTCGAGCCGCTGCTGCAGCCGGTGTTCGCGACCGACGCCGCCGGTCACGCGACCGTCGCCGGCTACGTCGACACGGGCTCGGCGGTCTGCGCCGGCGTGCGCAGCGACCCGCAGCGCTACGCCGCCGCGGCCGAGATCGCTGGCTTCACCAAGGCCAACGGCTTCCATCCCGCCCAGTGCCAGATCTCGAGCGGCCAGCTGCAGCACGAGCGCGCCGTGATCCTCGAATTCGCGCGCCGCTTCCACCTCGCGGGCTTCAACCTGCACATCCACGTGATCGGCGACCGCGCGGTGCGCACCGCGATCGACGCGATCGAGGCGGCGCGCGCCGCCGACGGCGTGACGAGCACGCGCGATGCGCTCGCGCACGTGCAGCTCGCGCATCCCGACGACGTGCGGCGCATCGGCCGCGACCGGCTGTTCGTCGCCTTCACCTACGCGTGGGCGAACGCGGCGCAGGAGTACGACCTGACGGTGATCCCGTTCATCCAGAGGGTGGCCGGCAACAGCTACGCGGCGCTGCACGCGCCGGGCAGCTACTACGAGGAGAACGCCTACCCGTTCCGGGCGGTGCGCGACGCCGGCGCGATCCTCACCGCCGGTTCCGACGCGCCGGTCGAGACGCGCGACCCGCGGCCGTTCGTCAACATGGCCATGGCGCTCGCCCGCCACAGTCCGGGCGAGCCGCCGCTGAACGCCGCGCAGGCGATCACGATCGAGGACGTGCTGCAGGCGTACACGCTCAACGGCGCGCGCCTGCTCGGCCGCGAGCGCGAGACCGGCTCGCTCGAGGTCGGCAAGTCCGCCGACTTCGTGCTGCTCGATCGCGACCTGCTGGCGCTCGCGCGCGAGCGCGACTACGAGGCGATCGCCGCGACCCGGGTGCTCGGCACCTGGTTCGAGGGGCGGCGCGTGTACCGCGCCCCGGCCGCGCAATGAGGCGGCGCTTGCGCCGTGGCCGGGCCGCGGGCGATGCTGCCCGCCGGGCGGCGTGGGTGCCGACCGGGAGCGCTGCGACATGAACGAAGTGCCCGCCCTTCGACCGCGCCGGCTCTGGGGCGTGCCATTCGCGGTGCTCGCCGCGGCGCTCGCGGGCGGCTGCGCGCACCGCGGGCCGGCGGCCGGTGCGCAGCAGCCCACCTTTCGCGTCGAGGTGCCGGCGGGCGGGCCGCTGCGGGTCGTGCTCTACGGCGACAGCCGCTTCACCGCCGCGAGCGAGCGCGTGGCGAGCGCGCCGGCCGCGCGCCAGGCGCTGATCGCGCGCGTCGCGGCCGAGGCGCCCAACGCGGTGCTGCTGACGGGCGACGTGCCGTGGCACGGCGGCACGGTCGCCGACTACGAGGTCTTTCGCGACGAGACCGCGGCCTGGCGCGAGCGGCGCCTCGCGGTGTACCCGGCGCTCGGCAACCACGAGTTCGCGCAGTGCGCCGAGGCCGACTGCCTCGAGAACTGGTGGAACGCCTTTCCGGCGCTGCGCGGCCGGCGCTGGTACTCGGTGTCGATCGGGCCGCGGCTGCGGGCGATCGCGCTCGACAGCGATGCCTCGCTCGAGGCGGGCGGCGCGCAGCGGGCCTGGCTCGAGGCCGAGCTCGCGGCGCTGCCGCCGGCGGTCGACTTCGTCGTGATCTTCCTGCATCACCCGCCGGTGGCGGACCTGCAGAGCGGCCCTGCGGCGGACCACAACCCGCGGCCGAACGAGCGCGCGCTCGCGGCCTACCTCAAGGAGGCTGCGGCGCGCTCGCGCGCGCGCTTCGTGGTCGCCGGCGGCCACATCCACAACTACGAGCGCCACCTCGAGGACGGGATCGTCTACCTCGTCTCGGGCGGCGGCGGTGCGCGGCCCTACGAGGTGGTGCGGGGGCCGGCCGACCTGTACCGCGGGCCGGGCTTCCCGAACTTCCACTACCTGCGCTTCACGCTGGAAGGCCCGGTGCTGCGCGGCGAGATGGTGCGGCTCGAGGACTACGACGGACCGGCGCCCGGCCGCTGGCAGGAGCGCGACGCCTTCGAGCTGCGCGCTGCGGCCCGCTGATCGCGCGCCGGCGCCCGCGCTACTGCGGTAAACCGTGGGCCGGCGACGGTCGGACCGGAGGCATAATCCGGGCCCGCCCCGAGGGAGCCTGATGCTCGAGTCGCTGGTCGCCGGCGTGTTCCGCCTCGAGGCCCGCCGCAGGATGCGTCTCGTGCCGAGCACCGGCATCGCCGCGCCGCCCGGCGGGCCGGTGAGCCTGTACCTGCACGTGCCGTTCTGCGAGGTGCTCTGCCCGTACTGCTCGTTCCACCGCGTCCGCTACCAGGACGGCAAGGTGCACCGCTACTTCGCCGCGCTGCGCCGCGAGATCCGCCTGTACCACGAGCTGGGCTACCGCTACAGCGGCGTCTACGTCGGCGGCGGCACGCCGACCGTCGCGCCGGACGAGCTGGTGGCGACGCTCGGCCTGGTGCGCGAGCTCAATCCGGCGCTCGGCGACATCTCCGTCGAGACGAATCCCAAGGACCTGCGCGACGAGGTGCTGGCGGCGCTGGCCGGCGCCGGCGTCGGGCGCCTGTCGGTCGGCGTGCAGACGCTTGACGACGGCTTGCTGGCGAAGATGGGCCGACTCGAGAAGTACGGCGACCGCGCCGAGATCCTCGGCCGGCTCGCGGCCGCGGCGGGGCGCTTTCGGACGCTGAACGTCGACCTGATGTGGAACCTGCCGCAGCAGAGCGAGGCGATGCTCGAGGCCGACCTCGAGGGCGTGCTCGCGAGTCCCGCCAACCAGGCGTCCTTCTACCCGCTGATGCAGACCCGCGCGGCGGCGCGCCAGATGGCGAAGACCATGGGCCTGCCCGCGCGCCGGCGGCTGCGACGCGACTACGAGCGGATCCTGGCGCGGCTGCGGCCGGAGTTCACGCCGACCTCCGGCTGGTGCTTCAGCCGCGGCGCGCGCGGCATCGACGAGTACCTCGTCGACAGCGGCGACTACGTCGGTCTCGGCAGCGGCGCCTTCGGCTACGTCGGCGGCACGCTGTACGCGACGACCTTCTCGCTGAACAGCTACGTCGACCGCATCGAGCGCGGGCTCAGCGGCGTGACCGGCGAGCGCCGGCTCGGCGCGCGCGAGCGGATGCAGTACGACCTGCTGCTGCGGCTGTTCGGCCTCAGGCTCGACCGCGCCTGGGCGCGGGCGCGCTACGGAGAGCGCTTCGAGCGCGCGCTCGCGCCGGAGCTCGCCGCCTTCAGGCTGCTGGGCGCGATCGACAGCGACGCGCACGGCTGGCACCTCACCGACCGCGGCATGTTCCTGTGGGTGCAGATGATGTCGGCGTTCTTCGAGTCGGTGAACGCCTTTCGCGAGCAGATGCGGCACCAGATCCGTGCCGAGCTCGAGGGGGAGGCGCTCGGCGAGGCGCTCGTGCCGCTCGCCGAGATCCGTCACGGACCGGGTGCGCTCAGGCGGGTGCGCTGAACAGCGGTCCGTTGTCGATGTAGATCCGGTACGACTGGATCAGCCCGCCGCGCAGCGCGAACACGTTCACGAACGGCACGGTCAGCGTCGAGCCGTCGTGGCGCGTATAGGTCACCTGGCCCTCGCAGACCGCGCTGCCGGACCCGGTCCAGCTGCCGAGCAGCCGGTGGCGGCAGCCGCCGATCGCCTGGAAGAAGCCGGCCACCGCCGCCCGGATCGCGGCCCGCCCGACCACCGGCGGGGCGTTGCCGAAGCGGAACTCGCCGTCCTCGGTGATGAACGCGGCGAACGCGTCGGCGTCGCGCGCGTCGATCGCGGCGAACAGGCGCGCCCAGCCGGCGGCGTCGGCGCTGAATGTCGGGGCGGCGTCGTTCATGGCGGTGACTCCTTCGGTCGAGACGCTAGCAGGGCGGCGCGCGGCCGACAACGCGGCTTGCGCCGCCACGTGGAAGCCCGCGCCACTGCTGCGGAAAACCCGGTCGCGGCGGGTCCCGGCCGCGCGTTAGGCTCGGCGGCGAATCAGACGCGTCGGAGCGCGCCGCCAGCCGAGGCAGTCCCGTGAACGCACAGAGCGCCGGTTACCGGCACGCAGGTCCGAGTGTTGCGAATTTCTTGCAGGGCGTGCTGCTCGCGCTCGCGCTGGCGCTGCCGGGCGCACGCGCGGCCGCTGCCGCGCCGCCCGCTGCGCCGGCGCCGGCGGCGATTCCCGACGAAAAGTGCCTCGGCTGTCACGACGACGCGACGCTCAAGGACGACGCCGGCCACTCGCTGACGGTGCAGGGCGCGACGCTCGCCGCCTCCGCGCACCGCAAGCTCGCCTGCACCGACTGCCATGCGGATGCGCTGACGACCCGCCATCCGCGCCAGAACCTCGCCAAGGTCGAGCTCGCCGCCTGCACCGGCTGCCACCAGGAGGAGATCGACAAGGTCAAGGACGGCGTGCACGGCCAGAAGGGCGTGAGCCCGGCCGGCTGCGCCGGCTGCCACGGCAGCCTGCACGCGGTGCTGAAGGGCCGCGACCCCAACAACTCGATGACCGCCGTCAACCAGGTGCGCCAGTGCGGCCAGTGCCACCAGAGCATGATGACCGGCTACCTGTCGAGCGCGCACGCGCACGCGCTGTTCGTGTCGGGCCTCGTCAGCGCGCCGGCCTGCACCGACTGCCACGGCGGCGGCCACGAGATCCAGAAGAAGGACGCGCCGGCGGCCGCGACCGCGGCGGCGCACAGCCCGGAGACCTGCGGCAAGTGCCACGTCGGCATCCTCAAGCAGTGGACCGAGAGCGAGCACGGCAAGCTCTGGCGGCAGGGCGACACCCGGGGTCCGGTGTGCAAGACCTGCCACCAGGCGCACGCGATCAAGCTGCCGACCAGCGCCGAGATGCGCCAGCGCTTCCCGAGCGACTGCGGCAACTGCCACGCCGAGCTCTATGAGTCCTTCCACGACAGCTTCCACGGCAAGGCCGGGGCGCTCGGCTACACCGCGGTCGCGATGTGCGCCGACTGCCACACGCCGCATCACAACCTCAAGGTCTCCGACCCGCGCTCGAGCGTCAACCCGGCCAACCTCGGTGCCACCTGCGGCAAGTGCCACCAGGGCGAGATCAACGCCTCGTTCCTGACCTTCGACCCGCACGCCAAGCCGAGCGACCGCAGCCGCAATCCCTATCTGTACTGGGTCTGGATCGCCATGACCGGGCTGCTGCTCGGCGTGTTCGGCTTCTTCGGCCTGCACGATCTGCTGTGGCTGCAGCGCGCGCTGGTCGGCGCCGTGCGCGGCGAGTTCAAGGCGGCGCGCGCGACCGCCGGCCCGTACGTGCGCCGCTTCTCGAGCGCGCAGATCGCCGTGCACGTGACGATCGTCGTCAGCTTCCTGGTGCTCGCGGCGACCGGCCTGCCGCTCAAGTTCGCCGCCGCTGCCTGGGCGCCGAAGATGATGGCGCTGTGGGGCGGGCCGCTGGTCGCCGGCGTGCTGCACCGGATCGCCGCGATCGTGACCTTCGGCTATTTCGCCTACCACCTCGCCAACGTGGCGTTCCAGATGCTCGTGCGCAAGCAGAAAGGCTTCCTGTGGGGCGCGCGCTCGATGGTGCCGCAGCCTAAGGACGTGCGCGATCTCATCGCGATGGTCGGCTACTTCCTGTACCGGCGTCCGCGGCCGGAGTTCGACCGCTGGACGTACTGGGAGAAGTTCGACTACCTCGCGGTGTTCTGGGGCGTCGCGATCATCGGCCTCACGGGCCTGGTGCTCTGGTTCCCGGGTGCCTTCACGAGGCTGCTGCCCGGCTGGGCGCTCAACGCCGCGTACATCGCCCACAGCGACGAGGCGCTGCTCGCCACCGGCTTCATCTTCCTGTTCCACTTCTTCCACACGCATCTGCGGCCCGAGAGCTTCCCGATGGACCCGGTCGTGTTCACCGGCCGCATGCCGCTCGAGCGCTTCAAGGAGGAACGTCCGCTCGAGTACCAGCGGGCGGTCGCCGAGAAGCGGCTTGAGGGGCTGATGGTGCCGGCTCCGACCACCGGCGACCTCGTGCGCGCCTACGTGTTCGGGTTCTTCGCCGTCGCGATCGGCATCGTGCTGGCGATCGCCATCTTCGCGGCCGTGCTCGGCGGGCTGGTGCACTGAGGCTGGCCCGGGCACCGCCGGCGGCGCCGCACCTCGGGCCAGCCGCCGGCGCCCCGGCGCGGTTGCCTGCGCCGCTGGCGCCGTCGCCCGCCGGCCGGTATCCGGTCGCGCCGCCGTTCGCAGGCGCGCGCGCGGGCAGCTGGTGCCGGTCGTTGGGTGCGCTGTGCTGTGACCGGCCGGGTGCGCTGCCCGGCGTCAGGACGCTTCCATTGCCCGGACCTCGACGTCGATCTTCGCCGGCGCGGGGCACGGGCGCCGCTGTCGTTCGTCTGGGAAGGGGAGTCGCTGCGGTCCGCTGCGCGCGAGCGGCCGTGACCGCGACGCGGCCGGGCGAGGGCGGCGCGCGTGCCGGCGATCCGGGGGCGGGAGTGAGGGCCCGGCCAGGCGGCAGCGGACCCGCTGCGCGACGGCGCGCGACCGTGCGGGTCGCGCGCCGTCCGCGATCGTCCTACTGCAGGCTGCCGTAGTAGTGGGCGAGCGCCTCGAGGTCCGCAGGCGACAGCTTGCTGACCTTCTCGGTCATCTTCTTCTCCGCCGTGCGCTTGCCCGCCTTGAAGTCGTTGAGCGCGGCCTTCAGGTAACCGACCGGCTGGCCGGCGAGCAGGCTCGAATCGTCGCCGGCGTCACGGCCACTCTTGGTGTGGCAGTTCTCGCAGTCGCGCGCGTGGATCTTCTTGCCGGCTTCCGCCTTGGCCGCATCGAAGGGCTGCTTCATCGGCTTGAAGGGCTGCTTGGAGAAGTGATCCGCCAGCTCCTTGATCTGCGCGTCGCTGAGAGAGGCCGTGACCGTGCACATGTCGGTCTGCGGGCGCTTGGTGTCGCCCTGCTGGTAGCTCACCTTGGCGCAGGGCAGCTTCTTCGCCTTGAAGCCGGCGAGCGCGCCCTCGAGCACGGTCGACGAGATGCCGGCGATCGACGGGATCTCCTGTGCCTGCGTCACGCCATTGGTGCCGTGACAATCGGTGCACGATTGCAGCAGCTTCGCGTCGGCGGCAACCGCGGCACCCGAGATCGCGACGCCGGCGAGGGCGATGGCAAGGCGAGTCAGCTTCTGCATACGAACCTCCAGAAAGAAGTACCCGCCGCCGGATGGGGCGGTCACGGCGCTGCAATGTACTCCGTACGCGCCCAACTGCAAATTGGGAAGATGCGTGCAACGACGCCGGGGCGCGTGCGACGGGTGCCGGCCGCACCGCCGGCGCGCGCCGCCGCGGCGCGCGATGCGCGGCGTCGCCGCAAGCCGTCGGCGCCGAACGTTCGGCAGCGCGTCGCAGCGGATCGCCACAATCGCGTAGCTGCAATTACTTAGATCATTGCGTGGAGGGAGCGGTCTAAGATCCCCGCCATTCAACCGGCCCTTGGGCCGCCCGAGACGCGGATGATCGTGTGCCGGCCGCAGGTCGCGGCGCTCAGCTGCCACCGCTCAGCGCACACGACAGCCACGGCGGGACGCGCACATCGACCCTGCAGCCGGGCAGTCCGACCCTTGCCGGTCGGAGCGCAGAGAAGGGAGGGCGGCGGTGAAACTTCCTGAGCAGGTGGTCCGACTCGGCACAGTCCTCATCGTGCTGCTGGCGATCGTGCTGTCGCTGCGCTTCCTCATCCTTCCGGCGTCGTTCTTCTCCGCCCGGCCGCACCAGGCCGCGAAGGTCGAGCGCGAGATGGTGAAACCGCTGCACTACGCCGGCACCGCGAGCTGCCGCGAATGCCACGAGCAGCAGGTCAACGCGCAGTACGCGAGCTACCACCGCAACATCGGCTGCGAGAACTGTCACGGCCCTTCGGCCGAGCACGCCGCCGGCGACAAGTCGGCGATGCCGCGCAAGGACAAGGACCGCGAGTTCTGCCTGGCCTGCCACGCCTACGACGCGGCGCGGCCGAACGGGTTCCCGCAGGTCGATCCGCAGCAGCACAACCCGCGCAAGCAGTGCGTGCGCTGCCACGATCCGCACGACCCGGCGCCGCCGGAGAAGATGCAGGACTGCGGCGGCTGCCACGGCCGCATCGCGCGCATCAAGGCCTTGTCGACGCACACGCAGCTGGCCTGCTCGGAATGCCACAAGGCCGAGCCGCAGCACCTGCTGCAGCCGCGCTCGGCGCTGCCGACCAAGCCGAGCGGCCGCGAGGCCTGCAACCGCTGCCACGCCGCCACCGCCACCGACCCGGCGGCTTCCAAGGCCAGGATCGACCCCGCCTCGCACGGCGGCAAGTACCTCTGCTGGGAATGCCACTACGCCCACCTACCCGAGGGCCCGAAATGAACAAACGCGAGTTCCTCACGGAAGCCGTGGTCTTCTTTCCCGCGGCCGCCATGCTGCAGACGCTGGCGCTCAAGGCGGAGGGCAAGGAGGTGTCGGCGGAGACCAAGACCGCCTACGACCCGTCGCTGCACTGGTACGGGATGGGGATCGACACCGACAAGTGCATCGGCTGCAACCGCTGCGTCGAGGCGTGCAAGGCCGAGAACAACGTGCCCGACGAGCCCTACTTCTTCCGCACCTGGATCGAGCGCTACACGGTCCGGCGCGACGGCAAGACGACGGTCGAGTGCATCAGCACCAGGCCCGGACCGGCCAAGCAGGCCGAGCCCGAGGACCCGAGCGTGGTGCGCACGTTCTTCGTGCCGAAGCTCTGCAACCAGTGCGCGAACCCGCCGTGCGTGCAGGTCTGCCCGGTGGGCGCGACCTTCCAGACGAAGGACGGCGTGGTGCTGGTCGACGAGAAGCGCTGCATCGGCTGCCGCTACTGCATCCAGGCCTGCCCGTACGGCGCCCGCTACCTCAATCCCTACACGCGCACGGCCGACAAGTGCACGTTCTGCTATCACCGGGTCACGAAGGGCCTGCAGCCCGCGTGCGTCGAGGTGTGCCCGACCGAGGCGCGGATCTTCGGCGACCTCAACAAGCTGTCTGATCGTCTGGTGCGCTTCCAGCGCACCAACGAGATCAGCGTCCTCAAGCCCGACCTGAACACCGAGCCGAAGGTGCGTTACGCCAAGCTCGACGGGGAGGTCCGATGAACGCCCAGGCCCCGGCAGGACTGTATGAGCAGCTGGCGAGCCAGCTGAGCCAGGTCATCGGCTTCATCTACCCGAACGAGGTGGAGACCCACTGGTCGATCCTGATCGTCATCTATCCCTACATCACCGGAGTGGTGGCCGGGGCGTTCATCCTCGCCTCGCTGGTCAAGGTGTTCAACGTCGTCGAGGTGCAGCCCATCTACCGGCTCGCGCTGCTGACCGCGCTCGCCTTCATGCTGATCGCGCCGATGCCGCTGCAGCTGCACCTCGGCCATCCCGAGCGCGCCTACGAGATCTACCTGACGCCGCAGCCGACGTCGGCGATGGCGATGTTCGGCTTCGTGTACCTCTGGTACCTGATGGGCATCCTGCTGATCGAGGTGTGGTTCGAGTACCGGCAGGAGCTGATCCAGATGGGGCAGCGCGGCCGCGGGCTGCTGGGCGCGCTCTACCGGGCGCTGTCGCTGTACTCGCGGGACCTGAGCCCCGCGGCGCTGGAGTTCGACAAGAAGGCGAGCAAGATCGTCACGATCATCGGCATTCCGTCGGCGTTCCTGCTGCACGGCTACGTCGGCTTCATCTTCGGCTCGGTCAAGGCGAACCCGTGGTGGGGCAGCGTGCTGATGCCGATCGTGTTCCTGATGTCCGCGATCGTCTCCGGCATCGCGATGGTGATGCTCGTCTACATCGTGCTCAGCCTGATCCGCAACGAGAAGCTCGACACGCGCTGCCTGGACAAGGTCGGGCTGTTCCTCTTGGTCGCGATCATCGTCGACTTCGCGCTCGAGGGCCTGGACTACATCCACCGGCTGTACCAGAGCGAGGAATCGATCAAGATCCTCGGCCAGCTGGTGTCGGCCAAGCTGTTCACGAGCCTCGTGATCATGCAGGTGCTGCTCGGCATGCTGGTGCCGCTGCTGATCCTCGTGCTGTTGCGCATCTGGCGGCTGAACGACGAGTTTCGCAAGCTGCTCTATTTCAGCGCCGCCATGCTGATCCAGCTCGGCATCCTCAGCATGCGCTGGAACGTCGTGATCGGCGGACAGCTCTACTCCAAGAGCCTGCGCGGGCTGATGGGCTACAAGATGGAGCTGACGGGCATCGAGAGCCTGCTGACCGCGGTGGTGCTGCTGTCGGCGCCCTTCGTCATCCTGATCGTGCTGATCCGCTTGCTACCGACCCGCCGGAGCGGGCAGCATACGACGGCGGTCTGACGTCGCGAGGGGGCGCCGGCGTCGCCCGGTGCCCCCGGTTCTTGCGAGCCCGCCCTAGTAGAGGATCAACATGCGCAAGCACTACTTCGCGGCGATGACCCGCAACACCGTGAGCCTGATCGGCACGGCCCTGGTCGTCGCCAGCCTGACGCTGATGCTGTCGCTGATCGCGATGGAGGCCGCCGGCCTGCGCGGCGGCGCCTACCTCGGCATCATCACCTTCGTGCTGCTGCCCGGCGTGCTCGGCGTCGGCCTGGTCATGATCCCGGTCGGCATCCGCCGCGCGCGCAAGCGGGCCGCGGCCCTGAAGCCGGGCGAGGAACTGCGCTTCCCGATCCTCGACATGAACAACGAACGCACGCGCAAGTCCGTGATCGGGCTGATCGTGCTGTCGGCGGTCGGCCTGGTCGTGCTCGCGGCGGCGACCTACAAGGGCATCGAGGTCATGGACTCGGTCGCCTTCTGCGGCACCGTCTGCCACACGGTCATGAAGCCGGAGTACGTCGCGCACGCGCGCTCGCCGCACGCGCGCGTGGCCTGCGCCGAGTGCCACATCGGCCCCGGAGCCGGCTGGTTCGTCAAGTCGAAGCTCTCGGGCGCCTGGCAGCTGGTGGCGGTCACGTTCAATCTTTACCCGAAGCCGATTCCGACCCCGATCGGCAACCTGCGCCCGGCACGCGAGACCTGCGAGGTCTGCCACTGGCCGACGACGTTCGTCGGCGACAAGCTGCGCGTCAAGACCGTCTACACCGACGACGAGGCGAACACCGAGCTCAAGACCGCGGTGCTGCTGCGGGTCGGCGGCCTCGCCGGGCGCGAGTCCTCCGGCATCCACTGGCACGTCAACCCGGGCGTGCAGATCCGCTACCGGGCGAGCGCCGACCGCCAGACGGTCTACGACGTCGAGCTCAAGGACGCGGCCGGCAAGGTGAAGCTGTTCAAGTCCATCGAGGCGCCGAAGGACGCCCCCGACTGGCGGATCATGGATTGCCTGGACTGCCACAATCGTCCGGCGCACCGCTACAGCATGCCGGTCGACGAGGTGGACGGCGCCATCGCCGCGGGCCACATGGACAAGTCGCTGCCGTACCTGAAGCGCGAGTCGATCCGGGTCCTCAAGGCCGACTACCCGAACCAGGAAGTCGCCAAGGCGACCATCGCGCGCGAGCTGCGCGATTTCTACAAGACCAACTACCCGCAGGTCGCGGAGCAGAACAACGCCGCCGTCGAGCAGGCGATCCATGAACTGCAGCTGATCTACACCGCGAACGTGTTCCCCGAGATGAAGGTCACCTGGGGCACCTATCCGGACAACAGCCAGCACTTCGACTCGCCCGGCTGCTGGCGCTGCCACGATCGCAAGCACAAGACCGAGGATGGCGAGAAGATCTCGCGCGACTGCGGCATCTGCCACACGGTGCTCGCGGAGGAAGAGAAGGATCCCGAGATCCTGAAGAAGCTCATGCCGTGACCGCGAGCGGCACACGCGGCCCGCGGCGCTGCGCGGGACAGGACGGACTGGGAAGAGGTGAGCACGGCGGAGTCACGGGACGGAGTAGCGACCATGCGCATGAGTCTTAGGCTGTCGTTGTCCGCGCTGCTGCTGGCCGCGCTCGCGCTCGGTGCGACCGCCGCCGAGGCGGTCAACGCCGAGCTCCTGAAGAAGTGCACCATCTGCCACGGCGACCGCGGCCTCAGCGACGAGTCGGCGTACCCGACGATCGCCGGGCTGCCGGCCAGGCTGCAGATGGACGCGATGCGCGCCTATCGCGACGGCACGCGGGACTGCGGGCCGGTCGCGCGGATGTGCAAGATCGTCGTCGGCATGAGCGACACCGAGATCAAGGAGCTGGCGGACTACTTCGCCGCGTTCCCGTTCAAGCGGGCGCAGCAGCCCTTCAAGCCCGAGCTGGTCGAGCGCGGGCGACAGCTGCACGAGGACTACTGCGCGGTCTGCCACGGCGAGAACCCCGCCGACGCCGAGAAGAGCATCCTGCACGGCCAGTGGGCCGACTACCTGCGCTATGCGCTCGGCCAGTACCGGTCGGGGCACCGCAAGCAGCCACCGAGCATGCGCCGCCAGACCGAGAAGCTGTCCGACCCGGACATCGAGGCGATCGTCAACTTCTACGCCAGCTACCGCTGAGCGGCGGCCCGGCCGAGTTCGCCGGGCGGCGGCGCCGCACGATCGCGCTGCGGCCGGGCCGCGGCTGATCGCCCGCAACCTGCCGCAGCGCACGGTCAGCGCCGCCAGGCCGATGGTCGCGCGGCGGCGGCGCGGCGCCGTCATCTGGACGTCATGATCTTCGCCGGCGCTGCCGCCGGAGCCGGTGGCTGTCAGCGGCTGCCGTCGTCATGCCTTGCGGCGCGCCGGCGCGAGACGACCCGTCTGGCGGCCGCCCGTCTGCGGGAAGCGCGACGCGACGCGGCAAGCCGGGGGCCGGGCCCCCCCGCCGGCGGGCCGGTTGTGGCGCGGTCCATCCGCAGATTCCGAAGGCGGGTTGCGCCCCGGTGACTACCCGGGTGGCCCGACCGAAACCGCTACGCCGCCGATCCCCGGCGCGGGTCAAGCCGCCTCAATTGCCTAGGCATATTCCGCTAGAGAAATCCCTTCTTTTGCGGTGCATCGTACCCGCGCGAAAGAAGATTCGGTGCGGCCGTCGGTTCCGTCCGTATCGCTGTTGCGATCGGGCCGGGAAGCAGGGGAGGGATGAGATGAGCGACCACAGAGGCTTTCTCGGCGCGCTGCTGCGGATCTGCGCGTTGGCGCTACTCGGCGCCGCGATGCTCTCGGCCTGCTCCAATGGCAAGGACGGCGCGACCGGCGCCAGCGGAGCGCCGGGCGGCACGGGGCCGGCCGGTCCTCCGGGGCCGTCGGGTCCGATCCTCGCGCTCGATGTCTCGACCGCGACCACGATCACGGCCACCGTCAGCGGCGTCACCGGCGCCAGCAAGCCGACGATCAAGTTCGCGCTCGCCGACCAGAACGGCCAGCCGCTCAAGGGGCTGCCGCCGAACCAGGTCTCCTTCGCGATCGCCCAGCTCACCCCGGTCGCGATCGGCAGCAGCACCTCGAGCCAGTGGCTGAGCTACATCGAGCACAAGGCGAACGCCGTCAGCACCAGCCCGGGCGCCGGCAACACCGCGGTGCAGCCGACCACCGAGTCGGGCGCGACCGCCGGCGGCACCTTCGTCGACAACGCCGACGGCACCTACGCCTACACCTTCAGTAAGGACCTGCCGACCTACGCCGCCGCGTCGACCGCGGACGGCGTGGCGATGAGCTACGACGGCACTCTGACCCACCGCGTCGGCATGGAGTTCCGCGGCACGGTCGCTTCGCCGACCAACAACGGCGTCTACACCTACGTGCCGGCCACCGGCGCGACCACCAACCTGCCGCTGACGCGCGCCATCTCCGACAACGCCGAGTGCAACGCCTGCCACGCCAGGCTCGCGCTGCACGGCGGGCCGCGCATCGACGTGCAGTACTGCGTCGTGTGCCACAACCCCGGCAACAGCGACCCGTCGTCGGGCAACTCGCTCGACATGAAGGTCCTGGCGCACAAGATCCACATGGGCATCAGCATGCCGACCGTGGTCGCCGCCGGCAGCACGGCGGTCGCGCCGGGCGTCGGCTACACGATCTGGGGCTACGGCGGCTCGGTCAACAACTTCAACGTCGTGATCTGGCCGCAGGACAAGCGCAACTGCCAGACCTGCCACAACCCGAGCGACCCGGCGACCCCGGACGCGGTCAACTACAAGAACATCCCGCATGCGGCGGCCTGCGGCGCGTGCCACGACACCACCGACTTCACGACCGGCGCCAACCACGGCGTGCCGCCCGGCATCGTGGCCGCCGACAAGGACTGCGAGACCTGCCACGGCCCGGCCAGCGGACTGGTGGTCGACGGCGTGTCGATGCAGGTCGACTCCGTGCACGCGATCCCCGAGCTCGAGCAGCTCGCGAACTTCAAGTTCGTGGTGGTCAAGGCCGAGCCGACGACGGACGCGGCCGGCGCCAATCTCGACACGACCGCCTGCCCGGGCACGGGCCCGTGCCTGATCCCGGTCGGTGACTACGTGCGGGTGACGATGAAGGTCACGGACGGCGCGGGCAACGCGCTGTCGCTGACGACGACGCCCGGCTTCAGGCCGACCGACTACATTCCCGGTGCCACGCCGACCACGAACGTGACGGCGCCGTCGGTGACGGTG
>DATKOP010000017.1:0-5480 GCA_035524595.1 Steroidobacteraceae bacterium
CCCGGAATCGCCGGCAGTTCGGCGTTATTGCTTGGTTCCAGCATACGCCTCGACTCGCGCCTTGAGCTTCTGCCCCGGACGGAAGGTCACGACGCGCCGCGCGCTGATCGGGATCTCCTCGCCGGTCTTGGGATTGCGGCCGGGACGCTGGTTCTTGTCCCGCAGATCGAAGTTGCCGAAGCCGGAGAGCTTCACCTGTTCGCCCTGCGACAGCGCCGTGCGCACCTCTTCGAAGAAGAGATCGACGAGCTCGCGCGCCTCGCGCTTGTTGAGTCCAAGCTGGTCGAAGAGGGCTTCGGCCATTTCTGCCTTGGTGAGTGCCATCGGTCGTCGGGCTCTTGTTCAGTCGCGAAAGGTCGCTCTCAGGTCCTGCTGCAATCGCTCGCGAACCGCCGTCATGACGGCGTCCACGTCAGCGTCCGTCAGGGTCTTCGATTTATCTTGCAAAATCAAGCCTAAAGCAACGCTTTTTCTACCGGATTCTATCCCCTGCCCCCGGTACACGTCGAAAACTTTGAGTTCGCGCAATAGGCTGGACGCGGCGACAGTAACAGATTCGCGTAACTGGTTGAAAGTGGAGACTTCGTCCACTACCGCCGCGAGATCGCGCCGCACCGCCGGGAAGCGCGACAGCTCCTCGGCGTGCGGCAGGCGCGCCGCGGACGTTATGTCCAATTCGAGTTCGAACAGGAAGGGTGCGGGCGAAAGCTCGAGTGCGCGCGCAACTTCCGGGTGCAACTCGCCGAGCCAACCGCAGGCGCGCGCACCGCGAAGGATGCGCGCCGAGCGCCCGGGATGCAGGCAAGGGAGCGCCTCGGCGACGAAGCTGAACGCGCCCGGCTCGCCGCTCGCAGCGATGAGCGCCTCGACGTCGGCCTTCACGTCGTAGAAGTCGGAGCCTGCGCGCGGCACGCCCCACTGCTCCGGCAGCGCCGCGCCCCAGGCGACCCCGGCGATGCAATCTATCTCTTTTAAATCATTGCCTTGCGTTATGAACTTCGCGCCGTGCTCGAACAGGCGCACACGGCTCTGCTGGCGGCGCGCGTTCTCGCCGAGCGCGCGCAGCAGTCCCGGCCACAGCGACACGCGCATCTCGGCAAGCTCCGCCGAGATCGGGTTCGCGAGCTTGAGCGCGCCCGCGTCGGGGAAGAGCCGCGCCTGCAGCGCGGGATCGACGAAGGTGTAGTTGATGGCCTCGGAGTAGCCGCGCTCGACGAGCGTCAGCGCAAGGCGCGCCGCGCTCACCCGCCCCTCCGGCACCGCGCCCGGCCGCTGCGGCACCGGCGCGTCGATCTCGGGGACCTCGTTGTAGCCGTAGACGCGCGCCACCTCCTCGACGAGGTCCGCCTCCTGCGTCAGGTCGAAGCGCCACGACGGCGCGCGCACCGACCAGCCGCCGGGCGCCGCCGCGACCTCGAGGCCGAGCGCGCGCAGGATCTCGCCGACGCGCGCCTCGGGCACCTCGACGCCGATCAGGCGCGCGAGGTAGGCGCGCCTGAGCGCGATCGGCGCGCGCATCGGCAGCGCCTCGGCCGCGGTCGTGACCTCGGTGGGCCCGGGCGTGCCGCCCGCGATCGCGACCAGGAGCGCGCTCGCGCGCTCGATCGCGCGGCGCTGCCCCTCCGGGTCCACGCCGCGCTCGAAGCGCTGCGAGGCGTCGGTGAGCACGCCGAAGCGGCGGCCGCGGCCGGCGATCGCGTCCGGCGCGAACCAGGCGGCCTCGAGGAACACGTCGCTGGTGTCGGGCGCGATGCCGCTCTTCTTGCCGCCCATGATGCCGGCGAGACCGACCGGCGCGCTCGCGTCGGCGATCACCAGCATGTCGGGCTCGAGCGCGATGCGGCTGCCGTCGAGGAGCTCGAGCTCCTCGCCCGGCCGCGCGAGGCGCGCCTCGAGGCCGCCCTTGAGCTGGCGCAGGTCGTAGGCGTGCATCGGCTGGCCGAGCTCGAGCATCACGTAGTTGGTGACGTCGACGAGCGGCCCGAGGCTCCTGAGCCCCGCGCGGCGCAGCCGCTCCCGCAGCCAGAGCGGCGTGCGCGCCGCCGGGTCGACGCCCGTGATCACGCGGCCGGCAAAGCGCGCGCAGGCCCTGGGCGCGGCGAGCGTGACCGGTACGCGCGCCGTACCCCTGGCCGCGAGCGGTGCGAGTTCGGGTCCGGCGAGCGCGGCGCCGGTGAGCACCGAAAGCTCGCGCGCGAGGCCGAGCACCGAGAGCGCATCGCCGCGGTTCGGCGTGAAGTTGATCTCGAGGACCGTGTCCTCGAGCGCGAGCGCCGTGCGCAGGTCCGCGCCGGTCGCGAACTCGGCCGGAAGCTCCAGCAGCCCCTCCGGGTCCTCGCCGAGGCCGAGCTCGCGCGCCGAGCAGAGCATGCCCTCGGACTCGATGCCGCGCAGCTTGGCGCGGCCGATCGTGACGCCGCCCGGCAGCGTCGCGCCGACGCGCGCGAGCGGCGCCTTGAGCCCGGCGCGCACGTTGCTCGCGCCGCAGACGATCGTGAGCTCGGCGCCGCCGCCCGCCGCGACCCGGCAGACGCTCAGCTTGTCGGCCTGCGGGTGGCGCTCGGCGGCGAGCACCTCGCCGACCACGACGCCCGCGAAGGGCTCGGCGGCGCGGGCGAGGCCCTCGACCTCGAAGCCGGCCATGGTCAGGCGCGCGGCGAGCGTCGCGACGTCGTCGTCGATCCGCAGCCACTCGCGAAGCCACTCGAGCCCGACCTTCATCGCTCGCTCCTCGTCAGCCGCGCTCGAACTGCGCCAGGAAGCGCAGGTCGTTCTCGAAGTACTGGCGGATGTCGTTGACGTCGTAACGCAGCATCGCGAAGCGCTCGATGCCCAGGCCGAAGGCGTAGCCGCTCCAGCGCTCGGGATCGAGGCCGCAGTTCCTGAGCACGTTCGGGTGCACGACGCCGCAGCCCATGACCTCGATCCAGCCGGTGTGCTTGCAGACCCGGCAGCCCCGGCCCTCGCAGAACGCGCACTGGCAGTCGAGCTCGGCGGAGGGCTCGGTGAACGGGAAGTACGAGGGCCGCAGCCGAATCGCGAGCGGCTTCTCGAAGAACTCCGAGACGAAGCGCCGCAGCATCGCCTTCAGGTTCGCGAAGCTGATGTTCGAGTCGATCACCAGGCCCTCGACCTGGTGGAACATCGGCGTGTGCGTCTGGTCCGAGTCGTTGCGGTAGACGCGGCCCGGGCTGATGAGCCGCAGCGGCGGCGGCTGCGACAGCATCGCCCGCACCTGCACCGGCGAGGTGTGGGTCCTGAGCAGGCGGCCGTCGCCGAAGTAGAAGGTGTCGTGCATCGCCCGCGCCGGGTGGTTGGCGGGGATGTTGAGCGCCTCGAAGTTGTGGAAGTCGTCCTCGACCTCCGGACCCTCGGCGACGCCGAAGCCCGCGCCGCGGAAGATCGCCTCGATCCGCTCGCGCGTGCGGGTCACGGGGTGCAGCGCGCCCGGCCGCTGGCCGCGGCCGGGCAGCGTCACGTCGATGCGGCCGGCCTCGAGCGCGTGCGCGATCGCCGCGCGCTCGAGCACTGCCGCGCGCGCCTCGATGGCCGAGGCGAGCGCGGCCTTGGCCTCGTTGATGCGCGCACCCGCCGCCGGCCGCTCGGCCGCCGGCAGCCGGCCGAGCTCCTTCAGCTGCTCGGTGACCGCGCCCTTCTTGCCGAGCAGCCGCACCCGGACCTGATCGAGCGCCGCGGCGTCGGCCGCGGCGGCGATCTCGGCGAGGCCCGAGGCGACGAGGCTCGCGAGCTCCACACCGCTACTTCGCGGCGGGAGCCGGAGCCGGGGCGGCCGCCTTGATTTGCTCGACGATGGCGCCGAAGGCCGCCGGCTCGTTGACCGCGAGGTCGGCGAGCGCCTTGCGGTCGATCGCGAGGCCGAGCTGCTTGAGCCCCTGGATCAGGCGGCTGTAGCTCAGGCCATAGCCGCGCGCGGCGGCGTTGAGGCGCTGGATCCAGAGCGCGCGGTAGTCGCGCTTCTTGATCTTGCGGCCCTTGTAGGCGTACTGGCCGGCCTTGATGACCGCCTGCTTGGCGGTGCGGAACACCTTGCGGCGGGCGTTGTAGTAGCCCTTGGCCTTGCCGAGCACCTTCTTGTGCCGGCGTCCGGCGATGACGCCGCGTTTCACTCTTGCCATGTCACTCTCCTATACGGTGGCGTCGATCAATGGTTCGGCAGCAGCTGGGCGACCCGGTTGACGTCCGTCTCGTGGACCATCTTCCCGGAGCGCAGCTGCCGCTTACGCTTCGACGGCTTCTTCGTCAGGATGTGACGCTTGTGGGACTGGCCGCGCTTGAAGCCCTTCGCAGTCTTGCGAAAACGCTTCGCCGCAGCCCGGTTGGTCTTCAACTTGGGCATCGACGTTCTCCTGCCGGACGGTTCCCCGCCGGCGCTTTTTGACCCTGTCGCACCGCGCGGACCATTCCGCGGCGGGCTCGGGGCGGGCACGGCCGGTGGCGACTCGCGTCGCGTCCCGGCCGGTCACTTGTGTCGCGGGCGCTCGCGCGCCCGCGTCAGCAATTCATCTCGCGCGAAGGGTCACTGTCCCTTCTTCTTCGGCGCGAACATCATCACGAGCTGCTTGCCTTCCATCAGCGGCGTCTGCTCGATCACCGACTCGGCCGCCAGGTCCTTGACCAGCCGGTCGAGCATGCGGCGCCCGACCTCCTGGTGCGCCAGCTCGCGGCCACGGTAGCGCAGCGTCACCTTGGCCTTGTCGCCCTCGGACAGGAACCGCAAGATGTTACGCAGCTTGATCTGGTAATCGTTCTCGTCGGTGCCGGGCCGGAACTTCACTTCCTTGACCTGGATCTGCTTCTGCTTGCGCTTCGCCGCATGGGCCTTCTTGTTCTGCTCGAACAGGAACTTGCCGAAGTCCATGACCCGGCAGACCGGCGGCTCCGCGGTCGGCGACACCTCGACGAGATCCAGCTCCTGCGATTGGGCGAGCGCCAGCGCCTCGGCCCTCGTCATCACGCCTGCCTGGCTGCCGTCGTCCGCGATCACCCGCAGCGTCGGTGCAAGGATCTCTTCGTTGCGCCGTACGCGCTTCGTAGTTGAGATAAGTCAGTCCTCCAAAGAATGACGGCCGCGGCCCGCGATGTCGGACAGAATGCGCGTCGCCACCTCTTTGAGAGGCATGACGCCCAGATCCTTGCCCGAACGCGTGCGCACGGCCAACGATAGGGACTCGACTTCTCGGTCCCCCGCCACCAGCAGGTACGGGACCCGCCGGAGCGTATGTTCGCGAATCTTAAAGCCCACCTTCTCGTTGCGCAAGTCGGACTCGACCCGAACCCCCTGATTTTTCAGGAAATCAGCGGCATTACGCACGAATTCGCCCTGCCGGTCGGTGATCGACAGCACCACCGCCTGCGTCGGCGCGAGCCACGGCGGGAAGCGCCCGGCGTGGTGCTCGATCAGGATCGCGATGAAGCGCTCGAAGGAGCCGAGGATCGCCCGGTGCAGCATCACGGGCGCC
>DATKOP010000018.1:0-8275 GCA_035524595.1 Steroidobacteraceae bacterium
CCGAGGCCGGCCGCGATACCCTCGCGCGCTGGCTCAGCGTCTGGACCAGCACCCGCAACTTCGTCGACGCCGTGGCGCAGCCCGCCCGGGACGTCGCCGCTACCGAGAGTGAGCGCCCATGAACCGCCCAGCCCCCCGCTCCATAGACCAGTACCTCGCGCAGCTCAAGGACTCGCTCAAGGGCGAGGACCCGGCCCTCGTGCAGGACGCGCTCTACGACGCCGAGGAGTACCTGCGCGCCGAGCTCGCGAGCCACGCCGGCAAGAGCGAGGCGGACGTCCTCGAGCTGATCGCGAGCACCTACGGCGCGCCGGAGGAGGTCGCCGAGGCCTACCGCACCACCGAGAAGACGGTCCGCGAGGCGATGAAGCCGATGGCGCCGCCGCCGCGCAAGAGCGCTCTCGGCCGCTTCTTCGGCATCTACGCCGACAGCCGCGCGTGGACGGCGCTGTTCTTCATGCTGCTGTCGCTCGTGACCGGCATCTTCTACTTCACCGTGGCGGTCACCGGTCTCGCGATGTCGGTAGGCTTCGCGGTGCTGATCATCGGCGTGCCCTTCTTCCTGCTGTTCATCGGCCTGACGCGCGTGCTGTCGCTGGTCGAGGGCCGCATCGTCGAGGGCCTGCTCGGCGTGCGCATGCCGCGGCGGCCGCTGCGCTCGACCCGCGGCATCGGCATCGGCGCGCGCATCCGCGAGATGCTGCTCGACCGTCGCACCTGGACGACGCTGCTCTACATGCTGCTGATGCTGCCGCTCGGCGTCTGCTACTTCACGGCCGCGCTGGTCGCGGTGGTGCTGAGCGCGGTCAGCGTCGCGGCGCCCCTGGTCGCGCTGCTGCACGGCTTCGGGCTCACCAGCGCCGACATCCAGTTCGACGGCGAGATGATCGCCTGGCCGCTGACCCTGCCGCTGTGCGTCATCGGCATCTTCGCCATGACCGCGGTGATGCACGGCGTGCGCCTGCTCGGCGAGCTGCACGGCCGCCTCGCCCGCGCGCTGCTCCTGTCGCGGGACGGCGAATGAGCTGCGACGGGCTGCCGGACGCGTACCTCGAGGCGCGGCTCGCCGGTGCCATCGACGCCGACGTGCGCTGGCAGGGCAAGGACCTGAGCTGCGACGGCATGCGCCGGCCGGACGGCAAGGGACTGCGCGTCACCTTTGCCGGCGCGGTCGGCAGCGCGCGCCTGACGCTGGTGTTCGGCGTACCGAGCCTCGCGGAGGGCGCCTCGGCGAACGCGGTGCCGGTCAACGTGACGCTGATCCGCGAGGGCGGCGCGCTCTACGGCACGCGCGGCGCGGACAAGTGCCTGCTGGACGAGGTCCGCCAGCAGCCGCTGCCGGCCGCGAGCGGCCCGCATCCGGCCCGCCGCTGGCGCATCGACGCCCGCGGCTTCTGCCTCGAGCCCGCGCGCGCCGTCGGGGGCGCGCGGGATGCGATACTGGTGTCCCGTTTCGACTTTCGCGGACAGCTTGCATGGGAACTGGATCCCCCGGCGCCGACGGCGCCGCCACCGCCGGCCGGCGCCGCGCCGCGCTGAGCGGCGCCCTCGCGCTCGCGCTGCTGCTGGCCGCCACTGCGGCGGCGCGCGCCGACGAGCCGCCGCGCGAGCCGCTCGAGCGGCTGCCGACCGGCGAGCTGAGCGTCGAGTCGGGGGGGCACTCGCACCGCTACAAGGTCTGGATCGCGGCCACCGAGGCGCGCCGCAACCAGGGGCTGATGTACGTGCCGTCGCTGCCGGCGGCGCGCGGCATGCTGTTCCTGTTCGAGACGCCGCAGGTGACCTCGTTCTGGATGAAGAACACGCTGATTCCGCTCGACCTGCTGTTCATCGCGCCGGACGGGCGGATCATCCGCATCGCCGAGAACGCGGTGCCGAAGTCGCTGGCCACGATCGACTCGATGGGCGTCGTGCTCGGCGTGCTCGAGGTCGCGGGCGGCACGGCCGGCAAGCTCGGTTTCAAGGCCGGCGACCGCGTGCGCTACCCGGCCTTCGGCAATCACTGAGGCCGCGGTGCGGTAGTACAGCCGGGCGCAGGGCGACCCGCTCGGGTATCATCGCTTCCCTCAACTGCGGCCGGCGCCCGGGCCGGGCGACCGCGCCGCCAAGAACGAAAGCGGGATCTTGACCGGAGGCGAGACATGGACCAGATGCGCACGCTCGGGATCGCGGCGGGCCTCGCGTTACTCGGTTGCGGCACGGCGGCGAGCGCCGCGGACGACGTCGGCAAGTGGTACGTCGCGCCGCTCGTCTATGACGTGCGCACCGGGACCGACCGCCACGTCGACGACGGCGGGGCCTTCCAGCTCGGCGTCGGCAAGAACTTCACCGACAAGTGGTCGGCCGAGCTCGCGCTGAACTACGGCTCCTACCGGGCCAAGAGCTCCGCCGACGACCTGACGATCGGCGCGCTCAGCCTGGACGCGCTCAGGCACTTCTACCGCGACTCGCCGATCCACCCGTACCTGACCGTCGGCTTCGTGCAGTCCGGCGAGCACAGCGACAACGCCGGCCACGTCGACCGGCAGATGGTGCAGGGCGGCGCCGGCCTGCTCGGGCGCCTGTGGACGGCCGCGGACCACTCCGCCGTCGTGCAGCTGCGCCTCGAGGCCAAGGAGCGCTGGAACGTCGACTGGTTCAGCAACGGGCACAAGGGCGAGCCGAACGACTTCCTCGCCGGCATCGGCTTCCAGTTCAACTGGGGCGCGCCCGCGCCGGCCCCCGTTGCGGCGCCGTTGCCCGCTCCGGCTCCGGTCGCCGCGCCGCCGCCCCCGCCCCCGCCCCCGCCACCGCCGCCGCCGCCGCCGCCCCCTCCGCCGCCGCCCCCGCAAGAGGTCGTCCTCAAGGGCGTCAACTTCGAGACCGCATCGGCCGTCCTGAAGCCCGCCTCGGCCGCGGTGCTCGACGGCGTCGTGACCAGCATCCGCAAATGCAACTGCGGCAAGGTCGAGGTCCACGGCTACACCGACTCCGTCGGCAAGCCGGAGTACAACCAGGGGCTGTCGGAGCGCCGCGCCAACGCGGTCAAGGACTACCTGGTCGCGCACGGCATCCCGGCCGACATGCTGAGCGCGCAGGGCTTCGGCGAGGAGCACCCGATCGCGAGCAACGCGACGCCGGCCGGCCGCGCCGAGAACCGGCGCGTGACCGTGCAGTTCAAGGAGCTGGTCAGCCGCTGACCGCGCTGCCGCCGGGCCACCGGCGGTGGCGGTAGCGGACTTCGCGCGGGCCGGACTCGGCCCGCGCCGTTGCTACGGCTCGTAACCCAGGCGCCGCACCCACGGCTCGAGGAGCGGCAGCGCCGGCGCGAGCGCGTCCCGGTAGCGGCGCCAGCCGCCGATGCCGCCGCCGTCGAGGCCGCGGGCAAGCTGGGCGGTGCTCGGCGTCGCGCTCGCCCGCTGCTGCGTGCGCGCGGCAAAATCACGCATGGCATCGGTCCACGCGAGGCCGAGGAAGCCGCACAGCGGGCGCATCTGCGCCTCGAAGTCCGACACCAGCGACTCGTAGCGCAGTCGCCGCATCGCGACCGGCAGCACCGCCTCGAGGCGGTCCGCGAGCCCCATGACGGCGTCGTAGTAGCGCGCCGCGCCCTCGAGCGACAAGAGCTCGTAGATCGGCGCGCTCATCTGGAAGCGCCGGCGAAAGCAGCTCAGCACCACGTCGCGCGGATCCCGGCAGGCGAACACGATGCGCGCCTCGGGAAAGAGTCGCGCGATCAGCGGCAGCTTCAGCGTGTTGAGCGGGTGCTTGTCGATGAAGATGCGGTCCGCGAGGGTCGCGCCCGCCTCGGCGGCGCGCGCCCAGTACGCGGCCCTGAGCCGGCGCAGCACGGCGGCGTCGGCGACCGCGAGCCGCCCGAGGTCCTCGGGCGCGCGCATGAACTCGTGGACGCCGTCGATCAGGAGCTCGCGCTCGCCGAGGCTGAGCGCCTGCGGGTGGCCCTCGAGCGCAACCTCGAGGAGCGTCGTGCCCGAGCGCGGGAAGCCGAGCACGAACACGTGGCCGCGCACCGGCGAGGGCGTGCCGGGACCGGCGGCCGGCGCGCGCCAGTCCTCGGGCCGGGCGGCGCGGAAATAGGCCGTCATCGCCCGGACGTAGGCGAGCGCGCTCGGGCCCGCCGCGAAGCGCGGCGCGTAGCAGCGGCGCAGCTCCTCGTTGCAGCGCGCGTAGGCGCGGAAGGCCTCCGCCGGGCGGTCGAGCGCATCGAGCGCGTCGCCCTTGAGCCCCTCGGCGGCGGCGCGTTCGGCACCGGCAAGCCGCGGGTCCGCGAGCAGCGTCTCGAGGCGCGTGACCGCGCGCGCCGCCTCGCCCTCGCCGAGCTCGGCCGCCGCGAGGCTCGCGACCGCGTCCGGGTAGCCCGGCAGCAGCGCGAGCGCCTGCTCCGCCCAGCTGCGGGCGTCGCCATAGAGCCCGCGCCGCGCCGCGATGTTGGCGAGTCCCGCCAGCGCCACCCCCTGCCTCGGGTCGAGCGCGAGCGCGCGCCGGTAGCTCTCCTCGGCGCGCGTCAGCGCGCCACCCGAGAGCAGCGCCGCACCGCGGCTCGTGTGCGCGAACGGCAGCTTCGGGTCGAGCGCGAGCAGCGCGTCGAATTGCGCGAGCGCCTCGGCCGACCGCTCGAGGCGCAGGAGGCACAGGCCAAGCGCGTTGCGCAGGCCGACGTCGGCCGGGAAGCGGGCGACGCCCCGCTCGAGCAGCGCGGCCGCCTCGGCGAGCTGCTGCTCGTGCTCGAGCCGGATCGCGAGCACGTTGTAGAGGAGCGGATGCTCGAGCCCGCCCTCGAGCGCGGGGCCAGCGAGCGCCGCGGCGCGCGCGAAGTCGCCGCTGCCGGCGGCGCCGTGCACCGCGCGCAGCGTCGCAAGATCCGCCTGCCGATCGCGCTCCATCCGATCCGCCTCCCGGCCGCCGGGCTGAGACGCCGCCAGAGCGGCCATTGTGCCCGAGCCCCGGGGCCACGCGCCGGCGCGCAGTCCCCGAAAAAGAAAACGGCGGGCCGAGGCCCGCCGTTGAGGTGCCAAACAGGCTGTCTTTCTTAGAACTGGATCGTCAGCTCCGCGAAGATGTAGCGACCGAGCGAGTCGTACACCTGCGGGAACGTGTTGCCGTTGCCGTACGTGCCGGGCAGGTTCGTGGTACCGATCACCGGCGGGCTCTTGTCGAGCAGGTTGTTGATGCCGAGCCGCAGCTGCGCGTGATCGCCCAGGTCCATCGACCCGGTGAGGTCCAGGTAGCTGCGCGAGCTCAGGTACGCATCGGTGCTCGACACGACGCCGTTCGCGATCAGCTCCTCGTTGGTCCCGCCGCCGGCGCGGATGTTGTCGTTCGCAGCCAGCTGGTCGAGCTTCACCGGACCGTAGTAGCGCCACGCCAGCGAGACGTCGGAGCCCTTCCACGGGGTCTGCCACGTCATGCGCATGACATGCCGCCAGCGCTGCGTCGGCGTGATGCAGTTCAGGCCGTAGTAGCCCGCGCAGTCGAAGCTCGTCGACGGGATCGCCGCCACCGGCGTGTAGATCGCCGAGATGATGTAGGTCCCGTTGAAGTTCGTCCGCAGCTTGCCGGCGCTGCCCAGGCTCGCCGTGTACGACAGGTCGAAGTCGATGCCCTTCTGCTGCTTGTTGGCACCGTTGTTCAGCGAGTCGTTCACGTAGCCGTCCGACGACAGCCACAGCGACCCGTTGTTGTCACGATGGACGAGGTTGCAGTACAGGCCCTGGTTGCCGCACAGCTGCAGGATCACGTCGGCACCGATCGGCGCGATGATGTTGCCGATGTTGATGTCGTACCAGTCGATCTGGGCGCGGAAGTTCGGGATGAACGACGGCGTCCAGCCGATGCCCACCGACTTCGTGATCGCCGTCTCCGGCTGCACCTGCGGGTTGCCGCCGGTCAGGCCGTTGTACTGGCTGGCCGAGTTCGGAATGATGTTGCCGTACTGCGCCGCCGTCACGCCCATCAGCGCGCACTGCGCCGCCGTGAAGCTCGGGGCCGCGCCCGCGCACGGGTCGGTGTTGCCGTCGAGGCCGACCGACTGCGCCGTGTACAGCTCGCCGACGTTCGGCGCGCGCACCGCGCGCGCGAAGCTGCCGCGCAGGCGCACGTCGTTGACCGGCGACCATTCCAGACCGAACTTGTAGGTGTTGGTCTTGAAGCCGAGCGAGTAGTCGGAGTAGCGGTAGCCGGCGTCGAACGCCAGCACCTGCGCACCCGGCTTGCCGTCCACGAGCGGCAGGTTCATCTCGGCGAACACCTCGCGCGAGATCAGGCCGCCGGAGATCGGCAGGATCGGGCCGCCCTGGCCGGCACCGTCGAAGGTCTGGAACTCGAGGTCGGGCAGCGCGTTGCTGGTCACGTCACGCCACTCGGCACCGATGTTCACCTTCATGCCCGACTGCGCGGTCGGCAGCTGCACGCCGTAGCGACCGAGGTCGCCGTTGACGTTGGCGTTGGCGACGTACTGGTTCAGCCGGCCGGTCTGGATCAGCGGCACGTTGACGTAGTTGACGGCCGCGGGCGTCACGCCGCCCGGCTGGAAGATGTTCCAGGGCACGCAGCCCTGCGCCTGCGCGTTCGGGTCGGCGCAGACCGCCTGGCCGCCCTGCATGACCACGTTCAACGCCTGGTTGATGCGGTTCTTCGACATGTCGAGGTAGGTCTCGGCAAGCGTCGTCGAGCCGTACTGGCCGTAGATGTCGTAGCTCCAGCCGTCGTTGATCTTGCCCTTGACGCCGACCACGGCGCGGAACGACTGGTGCGTCAGGTCGTCGGTGCGTCCGCCACCCTCGACGTTGCGACGGCCGATCGCGAGGTAGGTGTTGCCGGTGGTCGCGCCGCCGCACCACGCGGTCAGCATCGGTGCCGACAGGTACGGGTTCGCGCAGTTGACCGTGAACGGCGCGCCGAAGAACGCGCCCGACGGGGCGATCTGCGACACCGAGTGGTCATCCATGAACTGGATTTCGGTGTAGACGTTCGCGTGCTCGCTGAACTCGTAGTGCGCGAAGGAGCCCGCCATCCAGCGCTCGTCCGGGCGCTGGTAGAAGTTCAGCGGGCCGTAGTTGTAGCGGTAGGCGTTCGTGAACGGGATCAGCGTGCCGTTCGGGCCGAGCGTCTTGCTGCCGCCGATCGGCGAGCCGCCGGTGGCGGCGGTGTACTGCAGGAAGCGGCCGGGATAGGACGTCGAGGAGCCGCCGCAGTCGAACGTGCCCTTGCCGGCCGGGTAGGCGTAGGTCGCCCAGCCGGAGGCGAAGGTGCAGGCGCTGTAGTCGTACTTCGACTGCAGCACCGCCGCGACGTTGCGGTAGGTGACGTAGGCGGTGGCGTTGCCCTTGCCGTCGCCGGTGTTCATGCCGAGGATCAGCGACAGGTCCTTCGTGAACCCGGTGTTGACGTTGCTCGGCGCCGGCGCGAAGGACGTGCCGAAGGTGTCGTTATGCGCCTGAAGCACCGTGCCGGACAGACCCGCGTTGTCCTGGTGGTGGTTGTTGAAGGCGTAGTTCGTGACGAGCTTCACGCCCTCGAAGTGGTCGTTCAGCTTGAAGTTGACGACGCCGGCGACGGCGTCCGCGCCGTACACCGAGGAGGCGCCGCCCGTCAGGATCTCGACGCTGTCGATGAGCGCCGCCGGAATCTGGTTGACGTCGGAGGCGGAGGCGTTGCGCGGGTCGCCGGGGCCGAGGCGCCGGCCGTTGACGAGCACCAGGGTGCGCTGCGATCCGAGGTTGCGCAGGTCGATGGTCGCCGTGCCGTCCGCGCCGTTGGAGAGGGTCGAGCCCTGCGCGGCGAAGACCTGCGGCATCTGGTTCAGCATGTCCTCGACGCGCGTCGCGCCGCTCTGCTGGAGGTCGGCCGACGACACCTGCGTGACGGGGCTGATCGAGACCTGGTTCGGGGCGAGCGCGATGCGCGATCCCGTGACGACGACTTCTTCGACGGCCGCACCGGCGGTCGACGGAGCGGTCTGCGCGCTCGCGACGCCGGCGGCGGCAAGCGCGCTCGTCACGAGTGCCAGATGCACGGCCCTCTGCAAGTTGCGGTTTCGGGAATTGGACATTGAGTAAGTCTCCCAATAGCGGGTCGGATTGAAGCCCAGAAACTGGCGAGCCACGCCACCGAGGCGCTGCATCCGCGGGAGCTCAATGCCTGCGAGAGCACTCCCCGGGACCACGGTCCCGACGAGCCTCTGCAGGCGGTAACTCCCTCTGACGGACGTTGTGAGCGTCTCTAGGTATTTCGCCGATGCGCGCAATATAGCACGGTGTCGGAACGTCACAACAAG
>DATKOP010000019.1:0-80042 GCA_035524595.1 Steroidobacteraceae bacterium
CATCACCGTGGTCGTGCCCGCGCCGTCGGGCGTACGCAGCGCGGCGAGGTACTCGATGCCGGCGATGCCGCGGTCGTCGCCCGGCCCGTAGTAGCGCCCGTAGCCGCCTGCCTCGGTGACGTCGACCAGCCCGCGGTAGGCGGCGTGCACCGCGCGGCGCCGCAGCTCCGTCGTGGTGGGACGGCGCGGGTCGGCGCAGGGCGGCGGGGCGGCCCGCAGGCCCGCGCCGCCGAGCCCGGCGGTCAGCAGGTCATCGCTCAGGCCGTCGACCACGCGCCGCAGCGGCTCGCCGACGATCGAGGCGGCCACCTCGCTCATCCGCGCGTGCCCTCGGCCGCCGCGGCGACGGCATGCGGCTCGACGTGGATGGTCACGACGGCGTTCGCGAGCTGCGCCGCGAGCGCCGCTTCGAGCCGGTCGCAGGTGGCGTGCGCATCGGCCACCGGCAGGGTGCCGGCGACCAGCAGCTTGAACTCGATGAAGCGCCGCGAGCCGGACTTGCGCGTGCGCAGCTCCGCAAAGGTCGCGCCGGCCGGCAGCGTGGCAACGATGCTCGCGCGCGCCGCGGCGATCTCCTCGCTCGGCAGCGACTTATCCATCAGCCCGTCCACCGAGCGCCGGATCAGCGTGACGCCGGTACCGGCGATCTGCACCGCGATCGCGATGGCGATCAGCGGGTCCAGGATCGCGAGCTGCGGCACGGCCATCACGATCAGCAGGCCGGCGATCACACCGGCGGTCGTCACGACGTCGGTCAGCAGGTGCCGCGCGTCGGCCTCGACCACGATGCTGTCGTGGGCGCGCGCCACCCGCAGCATCAGCCGCGCCGCCGCGAGGTTCACGACCGCGGCGACCGCGGCAATCAGCAGTCCCGGCCCGAGCGCCGCCAGCGGCACCGGGTGCTGCAGGCGCGTGACCGCCGCGTAGGCGATGCCGAGCGCGGCCAGCAGGATCAGGCCGCCCTCGACGCCGCTCGAGAAGTACTCGGCCTTCTCGTGGCCGTAGGCGTGGTCGTCGTCGGCCGGGCGCTCCGCCACCGCCAGCATCGCGAGCGCGACCAGCCCGGCGGCGAGGTTGACGAGCGCCTCCATCGCGTCCGAAAAGAGGCCGATCGACCCGGTCATCACCGAGGCGCCGAACTTGAGCGCCAGCGTCGCCACCGACGTCGCGATCGACAGCGTCGCCATGCGTTTCGTCGGGGTCACCCATCGCTCCACGGCAGCCGGCCGCCCGCCATTTTGCCTCGCGCCGGCGCCGCCCGCGTCGCGGCTTGCGCAACGGCCCGAAAACGCTGTCGGTTCGCGTTCCGATCTGGCAACGTGCGCGGATCGCCCCGCCGCCCGCGAGCGACCGTGATCCCGGCTACCTGCGGCAACTGCAACGCCCCGCTGACCGGGCCGTACTGCGCCCAGTGCGGCCAGCACGCCCACGACAGCGCCCGCTCGCTCGGCGCCCTGTTCCACGACGCCTGGCACGTGATCACGCACGTCGACAGCCGCTTCTGGTCGACGCTGTGGCTGCTGCTGGTCCGGCCGGGCCAGCTGACGCTCGAGTACTTCGCCGAGCACCGCGCGCGCTTCGTGCCGCCGGTGCGCCTGTACCTCGTGATCAGCATCGTGTTCTTCGGGCTCGCCTCGCTGACCTCGCGCGACAGCCGCGTCGCCTTCGCCGGCGTCGGCGGCTCCGATCCGCAGCGGGCCGCCGAGACCGCGGGCATCAAGCGCGAGGCGAGCGAGGCCGCGCTCGGGGCGCGCCGGGCGCTCGGCGGGGCCGCGGCACCGCCGGCCGTCCCGGGCGCGGCGGCCGCGACCGCGGGCAGGGGCGCCGCCGGCGCCGCCCCGGGTGCGGCGCGCGTTCCCGCCGCTGCCGACGCCGGGGATTACAGCGGCGGCATCGTCAACTGGGACGCCAAGAACTGCGGCTCGGTGCACTCCTCGGTCGCCTCGCTCCAGGAACCGCTGCGACGGGCGTGCCAGCGCCTCGCCGCCGACCACGGCCGTGCCTTCGCGCGCGCCTTCGTCGCCAACATCCCGAAGATGATGTTCGTGTTCCTGCCGCTGATCGCCATCGCGATGCTGCTCCTGTACTGGTTCCCGCGGCGCTACTACGTCGAGCACCTGGTGTTCGTGCTGCACAACCACGCGGCGCTGTTCCTGGCGATGATCCTGCTGGAGCTGCTCAGCCTCGCCGCGCGGCTGCTGCCGGCGCTCGACCCGGCGGTCACGGCCGGCGGATTCGCGGTCGCGGGCTACGCGGTCTGGTACGTCTACCGCGCGACGCGCCGCTACTACGGGCAGGGGCGGCTGCTGACGCTCGGCAAGCTGTCGCTGGTCGGCCTCGCCTACTTCACCTTCCTGCTGGTGACGCTGCTCGGGACCGTACTCGTGAGCGTCCTGACCGCGTAGACTCGGCCCGCCATGCGCGCGATCCTGCACGTCGACATGGATGCCTTCTACGCGTCGGTCGAGCAGCACGATCGCCCGGAACTGCGCGGCCTGCCGGTGATCGTCGGCGGCGGCACCGGCCGCGGCGTGGTGGCGGCGGCCAGCTACGAGGTGCGCCGCTACGGCGTGCACTCGGCGATGCCGACCCGCATGGCGCTCGAGCGCTGCCCGCAGGCCGTGGTCGTCAAGCCGCGCATGGGCCGCTACAAGGAGGTCTCGGCGCAGGTGTTCGGCGTGTTCGGCGAGTTCACGCCGCTGGTCGAGGGGCTGTCGCTCGACGAGGCCTTCCTCGACGTGACCGAGAGCCGGGCGCTGTTCGGCGAGCCGGCCGCGATCGCGGCGACGATCAAGGCGCGGATCCGCGAGCGCACCGGGCTCAGCGCCTCGGTCGGCGTGTCGCACAACAAGCTGCTGGCGAAGATCGCCTCGGACCTCGAGAAGCCCGACGGCCTGTGCGTGATCCTGCCGGACGACGTCGCGCGCGTGCTCGACCCGCTGCCGATCCGGCGGCTGTCCGGCATCGGCGCCAAGACCGCCGCGCGCCTCGAGGCCTCGGGGCTGCACACCTTCGGCGAGCTGCGCGTGGCGCCCGACTCGGTGCTGTGGCCGCTGTTCGGGCGCTACACGCAGCGCGTGCGCGAGCGCGCCGCCGGCATCGACGAGCGGCCGGTGGTGCCGGACTGGCAGGAGAAGCAGGTCAGCGCCGAGGAGACCTTCGAGACCGACCTCAGGCGGCGCGAGGACCTGCACGCCGAGCTCGCCAAGCTCGCCGACCGGGTCGGCGCGCGGCTGCGCGCCAAGGCGCTGCTCGCCGCGAGCGTCACCGTCAAGATCCGCCGCCGCGACTTCACGACCTACACCCGCGCCCGCAGCTTCCGCCCGCCGACCCAGGAGACCGGCACGGTGCTCGCGATCGCGCGCGAGCTGCTCGATGCCTGGCTCGCCGAGCAGCCGCGCGCCGCGGTGCGCCTGCTCGGCGTGGGCCTGAGCGCCCTCTCGCCCGAGGCGCAGCTCGACCTCTTCGCGGCGCCGGTGCCGGGCGGCGAGCGACCGGGCATCGCGCGGCCGGTCGAGCGCCAGGCGGCGCGCATCGACCCGACGCTCGACCGGATCCGCGAGCGCTTCGGCAGCGAGGCGGTGAAGCGCGCGAGCAGCCTGGAGCGCGGGCCGAAGGAGGACGGCTTCACGGGCGTCAGGCGCCGCAGCTGAGGCCGCCCGGCCGCGGCGGGCGCCGCGGCATCGTTCCGAATCAATGGTTTATGGGCGCGCCCGGCCGCCGCGCGCGCCGCTACCCGGCCGCAGCCGCTATCATGCGCGGACGATGTACACGAGCTTCTTTGGCCTCGCCGAAAAGCCGTTCGCGATCACGCCGGACCCGCGCTACCTGTACCTGAGCGAGCGGCACGCGGAGGCGCTCGCGCACCTCCTGTACGGCATCGACGACGCCGGCGGCTTCGTGCAGCTCACGGGCGAGGTCGGCACCGGCAAGACGACCATGGTGCGCAGCTTCCTCGCGCAGCTGCCGGCGCACGCGGACGTGGCGCTGATCCTGAACCCGCGCGTCACGCCCGAGGAGTTCCTGCTCGCGATCTGCGAGGAGCTGCACGTCGCCGTGCCCGCGGAGCTGCGCGGCAGCGTCAAGGGGATCGTCGACCTCCTGAACCAGTTCCTGCTCGACGCCCACGCGCGCGGCCGCCGGGTGGTGGTGATCGTCGACGAGGCGCAGCAGCTGTCGGCCGACGTGCTCGAGCAGGTGCGGCTGCTCACCAACCTCGAGACCGCGACCCAGAAGCTGCTGCAGATCATCCTGGTCGGCCAGCCGGAGCTCCGTGAGGTGCTGTCGCGCAACGACCTGCGGCAGCTCGCCCAGCGCGTCACCGGCCGCTATCACCTCGACCCGCTGTCGCGGCCCGAGTCCGCCGCCTACGTGCGCCACCGGCTCAAGGTCGCGGGCGCGAGCGGCGAGGTGTTCACCGCCGGCGCGCTCGGCGAGCTGCACCGGCTCGCGGGCGGCGTGCCGCGCCTCATCAACGTGGTGGCCGACCGCGCGCTCCTCGGCGCCTACACGCGCGAGGAGCCGCGCGTCAGCCCGGCGCTCGTGCGCCACGCGGCGAGCGAGGTCCACGGCCGGCGCTTCAGCGCGCCGTGGCTGTCGTGGGCGATCGGCGCCGCCGCCCTCGCCGGGGTCGCGCTGCTCGGGCTCAGCCTCTATGCCGCGCTCGCGCCGCACGGCCGCGCCACGCCCGCTGCGGCCGCGACCGCACCCGCCGCACCCGCCGCGACCGCCACGACCGCCACGACCGCCGCGGCGCCGGCCGCGCCGCCTGCGCCGACCGTGGCCGAGTTCCTCGCCGCGCACGCCGCCGACACCGGCACCGACCCGGCCTTCGCGCGGCTGTTCGCGCTCTGGAACGCGCCGTTCGACCCGCGCGGCTCGCGGCCGTGCGAGCAGGCGAGCGCGCAGGGGCTCGAGTGCCTGGCGCAGAAGGGCAGCTTCGCGCAGCTGAGGCTCCTCAACCGGCCGGCGATCCTGTCGCTGACCGGCGCCGACGGCGGCGAGCAGCAGGTGGTCGTGTCGGCGCTCGACGACCGCGCCGCGCAGCTCGAGGCCGGCGGCGCGACGCTGAAGGCGGAGCTCCTCGACCTGCAGCGCTACTGGTACGGCGACTTCCTGGTGCTGTGGCGCCCGCCGCTGCCGATGGCGCGGCTGCTCAGGCCCGGCATGCGCGGCGCCGAGGTGCGCTGGCTGCGCCAGGGCCTCGCGGCGGCGCGCGGCGAGGTGCTGAGCGGCGGCTCGGACGTGTACGACAAGGACCTCGAGCGGCTGGTGGAGGACTTCCAGCGCAGCCACCGGCTGACGGTGGACGGCATCGCCGGCGAGCAGACGCAGGTGCTGCTCGACGGCCTCGTTGGCGCGCCCGGCGCGCCGACGCTGCGCGGGAGCGGCGGCTGATGTCGTTCATCCTCGACGCGCTCAGGAAGTCCGAGCACGCCCGCGAGCGGCGCGCGCTGCCCGGCCTCGTGGACCTGCCGGTGTCGCGCGCGGCGCCGTCGCGCCTGCCGTGGATCCTGGGTGGCGTCGCCGTGCTGCTGCTCGTCAACATCGCGGTGCTCGTCTGGGTGCTGGCACGACCGGCGGCGGCGCCGGGCGCGGTGCCGGCACGGGCGCCGGCGCCGGCAGCGGCCGCCGCCCCGGCGCCGCCCGCCGCGCCGCGCGCGGCGGTGCCGCTGGTCCGCCCGCTCGCGGCCGAGACCGAGGCGGGCGCCGACCCCGAGCTCGAGCGCGCCGCGCCGACCCCGCCCGCCGCCGCCGCGCCGCGCGCGGCAGCGCGCGCGGCGCCCCCCGCGTACGCCGCCGAGCGCGCCGCCGCCGAACGCGAGTTCCACCCCGGCGTCGCGACCACCGGCCTGCCGACGATCCACCAGCTCGCGCCGCAGGTGACCGCGGGCCTGCCGCCGCTCAACATCGATCTGCACGTCTACAGCGGCGACGCCGCGCAGCGCTTCGTGATCATCAACGGGCAGCGGCTGCACGAGGGCGGGCAGCTCAAGGAAGGGCCCACCGTCGAGCGGATCACCCAGGAGGGGGCGATCCTCAACCACCAAGGGACACGGTTTCTGCTGCCCCGCGAATGACCACGAGCCGCGTCCCGGCTCCCGCGGCGCGCGCCCGGCGCCGCGACCGGGGGAGAGCGCGATGCCCGCCGCAGTGATGCCGCGGCTCGGCGCCGCCGAGCTCGGGCGGGCGCTGCGCGCCGGGATCCGCCGCCTGCTCGAGCAGCAGGAGCACCTCGACCGGATCAACGTGTTCCCGGTGCCGGACGGCGACACCGGCACCAACCTCGCGCTGACGATGATGGCGGTGCAGGGCGTGCTGCGTCAGCGGCCGCCGGTCGATCACGCCGGGCGCCTGCTGACCGAGGTCGCCGACGCCGCGCTCGACGGCGCGCGCGGCAACTCGGGCGCGATCCTCGCGCAGTTCTTCCTCGGCCTCGGCGACCGCGCCGGCCACCTCGCCGAGCTCAGCGCCCGTGAGTTCGCCGAGGCGGTGCAGGGCGGCGCGGCCTATGCGCGCGACGCGCTCGCGGATCCGCGCGAGGGCACGATCCTGACGGTGCTGCAGGACGTCGCGACCGAGCTCAGGCGGCTCGCCGCCGACGGCGTCGACGACATCCGCGCGCTGGTGCGGCGCGCGCTCGAGCGCGCCCAGCGCTCGCTCGAGGCGACGCGCGAGCAGCTCGACGTGCTGCACAAGGCGAACGTGGTCGACGCCGGCGCGGCCGGCTTCGTCACGCTGCTCGAGGGCGTCTCGGCCTACCTCGACAGCGGCGAGCTCGACGAGTCGGAGGTCTCCTTCGGCGCCGTACCGAGCGAGCCGGAGTCGTCCGGCGGCGAGGCGCGCCTCGAGCACCGCTGGTGCACCGAGTGCCTGGTCAGCGGCACGGCCATCGACCACCGCCGGCTGCGCGAGCAGCTGGCGCCGCTCGGCTCGAGCCTGGTGGTCGCGGGCACGCAGCGCAAGGTCCGCATCCACATGCACGTCGCCGAGCCGCGCGCGCTGTTTCGCATCGCCGCCGCGCACGGCGCGGTCAGCGCCGAGAAGGCCGACGACATGCAGCGCCAGCAGCGCTCGACGCTGCACGCGGCGCAGCGCCGCATCGCGATCGCCACTGACTCCGCGGCCGACATCCCCGAGAGCGAGCTCGAGCGCCTCGACATCCACCTCGTGCCGGTGCGCCTGCACTTCGGCGAGCGCAGCTTCCTCGACAAGGTGACGCTCGGCCCGGAGGAGTTCTACCGGCTGCTGGCCGCGAGCCCGGTCGCGCCCAAGACCTCGCAGCCGCCGGCCGGCGACTTCCGGCGGCTGTTCGAGTTCCTGACGTCGCACTACGAGACCGTGCTGTCGGTGAACCTCACCGGCACCGTCAGCGGCACGCGCCAGGCGGCCGAGTCGGCCGCGAGCCGCGTCGCGGCGCGCGAGCGGGTGCGCGTGATCGACTCGCGCAACGCCTCCGCCGGCCAGGGCCTCGTGGTGATGTACGCCGCCGAGTGCGTCGCGGCGGGACTGGACGCGGCGGCCGTCGAGGCGGCGGTGCGCGCGGTGCTGCCCAGGACGCGCACCTTCGCGTGCCTCGCGACGCTCGACTACGCGGTGCGGGGCGGGCGCGTGCCGGCGATCGCGCGCACGCTCGCGCGGCTGCTCGGGATCGCGCCGCTGCTCGCCACCTTCCCGGACGGACGGATCTCGGTCGGCGGCGCGCTGCTCGGGCGCTCGAACCTGACCGCGAAGTTCGCGCGCTTCGTCGGCCGGCGCATCGAGCCGCACCGACGCTACCGGCTGATGGTCGGCCACGGCGACGCGCCGGCCGAGGGCGCGCGGCTGCTCGAGCTCCTGACGCGCGGCCGCAGCAACCTCGACGGCGCCTGGCTGGTGCCGCTCGGCGCGGCGCTCGGCGTGCACGGCGGCCCGGGGCTGCTCGTGGTCGCGCTGCAGGAGTACGCGGCGCCGCGGCCCGCGGCCGGCGGCGGGGCGACGGCGTCCGATTGACAAGGCGGCGGGCCGCGGCGAGCCTAGCGCCCGACACGGAGGACTCCCGATGCCGATGCACCGCCCGCTGCTGGCCCTCGCCTGCGCCCTCGCCCTGCTGTGCGGACTCGCGCCCGCGGCCCGCGCCGCGCCGCCCCCGGCCGCGGCGCTCGAACGCGAGATCACCCGCCTCGAGCAGGACTGGAACGCCGCCTACGGCGCGAACGACCTGCCGAAGTACTTCGCCCAGTACGCCGACGACGCGGTGCTGATCTTCGACGACGGCCGCAGCTCGCTCGCCGCCTACCGCAAGAGCTGGACCGAGTCGGTGCAGGGCGGCAGCCCGCTCGAGTCGGTGCGGCTCTCCGACCTCGTGGTCCGGGTCGCGCCGGGGGGCGAGACGGTGGTCGCGAGCTACCGGCTCGACGTGCGCAGCCGCCACCCCGACGGCAAGGTCAGCGACGAGCACGCCTTCGAGACCGACGTCTGGCAGCCGCGCGGCGGGGCCTGGAAGGTCGTGCACGTGCACTACTCGGTCGCGAAGTAGGCCGCCGGCAGCCCAGGCGCCGCCGCCGTGGCGAACGCGCTCTACGAGCTGACGCTCGAGACCGGCTGGTCCGACATGGACATGAACGGCCACATGGCGAACACCGCCTACCTCGAGAAGGCGGTCGACGTGCGGCTCAGGTTCTTCGCCGCGCACCACTTCGGGATCGGCGAGTTCGCGCGCCTGCGCGTCGGGCCGGTGGTGATGAGCGACGAGCTCGGCTACTTCCGCGAGGTGCACCTGCAGGAGCCGCTCAGGGCGACGCTGGCGCTCGCCGGCCTGGCCGACGACGGCAGCCGCTGGCGGATGCAGAACGAGTTCTACCGCGCCGACGGCCAGCTGGCGGCGCGCGTGACCAGCGCCGGGGGCTGGCTCGACCTCGAGACGCGACGCCTCATCGCGCCGCCGCCGCCGATGGCCGCGGCGCTCGCGACGCTGGCGCGCACCGCGGACTTCGCGGTGCTGCCGTCCAGCCTGCGCGCGCGCTGAGGGTCCGGGCGCGCGCATGCACTCGCAGGGCTTCCCGCCGATCGCGCGCCGCGACGCCCGGGTGCTGGTGCTCGGCTCGCTGCCCGGGCAGGAGTCGCTGCGCCGGCGCCAGTACTACGCGCAGCCGCGCAACGCCTTCTGGCCGATCATGGGCGCGCTGTGCGGCGCGCGGCCCGAGCTGCCCTACCCGGCGCGCACCCGCCGCCTGGCCGCGAGCGGCATCGCGCTCTGGGACGTGTGCGCGACCGCCTTTCGCGCCGGCAGCCTCGACGCCTCGATCCTCGCCGGCAGCGTCGTGGTCAACGACTTCGCCGCGTTCCTCGCGCGCCACCGCCGCATCCGGCTGGTGTGCTTCAACGGCCGCACGGCCGCGGCGCTCTATCGCCGCCACGTGCTGCCGGCGCTGCCGGCCGGGGCGCGAGCGCTCGCGACGCTCGAGCTGCCCTCGACGAGCCCGGCGCATGCGGCGCTGTCGCCGGCGCGCAAGCTCGCGCGCTGGCGGCAGCTCGTCGGCGCGCTCGGCCGGCGCCCGCGCCGCCGTCTTGCGCGCCGCGCCGCCGCGGCGCGCCGCGGCTGAGCGGCCGTGCTCGCGCTCGCCGAGCCGGCCGTCCCCGCCGACTGGGCGCTGGCGCGGGCGCTGATCGAGCAGTACAGCGCCGGGCTCGGCGTCGACCTCGGCTTCCAGGACCTGGCGCGCGAGCTCGCCGAGCTCGAGCGCGAGTACGGCCCGCCGGCCGGTGCGCTGCTGCTCGCCCGCGGCGACGCGGGCGTCGCCGGCTGCGTCGCGCTGCGGCGCCTGTCGCCCGGGATCGGCGAGCTGAAGCGCCTGTACGTGGTGCCGGGCGCGCGCGGCGGCGGCACCGGCCGACGGCTCGTCGAGGCGATGCTGGCGCGCGCCCGGGCGCTCGGCTGCGCGCGCGTGCGGCTCGACACGCTCGCGACGATGCAGGCGGCGCAGGCGCTGTACCGCTCGCTCGGCTTCAGGCCGATCGCGCCGTACCGCCACAACCCGCTGCCCGGCACGGCATACTTCGAGCTCCAGCTCGACGGAGACGGCCATGCTGAACGGCAGCTGCCTGTGTAGGACGGTCCGCTACCGGATCGACGGCAACGTCGACGCGGTCAGCCATTGCCACTGCAGCCAGTGCCGCAAGGCGCACGGCGCCGCCTTCGCGACCTACGGCCACGTGCGCTACGCGGACTTTCGGCTGACGGCGGGCGCCGACGCGATCGCGCGCTACCAGGCGAGCCCGCAGGCGACACGGACGTTCTGCCGCGTCTGCGGCTCGAACCTGCAGTGGTGCCCGACGGGCAACGCCGAGTACTTCGCGCTCGCGCTCGGCACGCTCGACGACGATCCCGGCGCGCGGCCCGAGCGCCACATCTTCGTCGCCTCGAAGGCGCCGTGGTACGCGATCAGCGACCGCCTGCCGCAGTTCGACACCTACCCGGGCGCCGATCAGGCGTAGGATCGCCTGCGAAGCACCCGACCCCGCGAGGAGCCAGAGCCGCCGTGCCGACCGCAGCCGCCCCGACGACGATGCGCTTCCTGCAGGCGCGGGCCCCGGGCGGGCCCGAGGTGCTCGAGATCGCAACCGGGCCGGTGCCGGAGCCGAAGCCGCACGAGGTGCTGATCCGGGTCGAGGCCGCCGGCGTCAACCGGCCGGACCTGCTGCAGCGCGAGGGCCGCTACCCGCCGCCGGCCGACGCGAGCCCGGTGATCGGGCTCGAGGTCGCGGGCGAGGTGGTCGCCGCCGGCGCCGAGGTGGTCGTCTGGCGCCCCGGCGACCGGGTCACCGCGCTCACCAACGGCGGCGGCTACGCCGAGTACTGCGTCGCGCCGGCGGTGCAGTGCCTGCCGTGGCCGACGGGCTTCGACGCGCTCAAGGCGGCGGCGCTGCCGGAGACCTATTTCACGGTCTGGGCCAACCTGTTCCAGCACGGCCGCCTGGCGCGCGGCGAGTCGGTGCTGGTGCACGGCGGCACGAGCGGCATCGGCGTGACCGCGATCCAGCTGGCGCGCGAGTTCGGCGCCCGCGTCTACGCCACCGCCGGCAGCGACGACAAGTGCGCCGCCTGCCTCGCGCTCGGCGCCGACGGCGCGATCAACTACCGCGCCGCCGACTTCGCCGACCGGCTGATGGACCTCACCGGCGGCGCCGGCGTCAACGTCGTCATCGACATCGTCGGCGCGCCCTACTTCGAGCGCAACCTGCGCTGCCTCGCGATGGACGGGCGCCTGGTGCAGGTCGCGACCATGCACGGCGCGAAGGTCGAGCGCTTCGACCTGCTCAAGGTGATGCAGCGCCGGCTCGTGATCACGGGCTCGACGATGCGGCCGCGGCCGACGGCCGAGAAGGGCGCGATCGCGCAGGCGCTCAAGGAGCGGGTCTGGCCGGTGCTGAACGCCGGCCGCTGCGGGCCGCTGATCTACGCGACCTTCCCGCTGGCCGAGGCGGCGGCGGCGCACCGGCTGATGGAGTCGAGCGCGCACGTCGGCAAGATCATGCTGAAGGTGGCCGGCTGACGGCGGCACGCGCCGACCACAGCATCGCGCCCGCGGCGTACAGCACGACCGCGACCACCAGCCAGCGCAGCTTCTGCAGCTCCAGCGACTTGACGACGAAGGCCGCGAACGGCACGCCGATCACCGCGCCGAGCGACAGGCCGAGCGCCGGCCCCCAGGCGAGCCAGCCGCTCCTCACGAAGCGCACGCCGGCCACCGGCATCAGAAGCGCACAGGCGCCCATCATCACCGGGAAGGCCGCGAGCGGGTGCACGCCCATCAGCGCCAGCAGGATCATCGTCGGCGCGTACATGCCGATGCCGATCGTCATCAGCGCGCCGAGCACCAGGCTCGCGCCGACCGCGACCGGGAACTTCCAGCCGACCAGGTCGAGCGCGACGCCGCCGCCCGGCAGCAGGCCGAGATTGACGGCCGCGAACACGCTGCCGGCGATCAGCAGCGCGACGCCCATGCCGACCTGGATCGCGCGGCGCGGCAGGCGCACGACGATGCCGGCGCCGAACCAGGCGCCGACGGCCGCGGCCAGCACCATCGAGACGAGCAGCCGCGGCGCGACCGCGACGGTCGTGATGAAGATCAGCGACTCGAGGATCGAGCCGATCGCGAGGCCGACGTTCAGCGTCCCCGGGATCAGCTCGTCGGGCGCGAGCCTGAAGACCTTGAGCGCCGCCGTGGTCGGCGCGAACGAGCCGATGCCGAGCGTGTCGAGGAAGTTCGTGACGAGGCCGATCGCGAAGCCCGGGTAGGTGCCGGCGCCGCGGCGCTGCCGCTCGACCCGCCGCGCGGCCACGACCCAGACGAAGGCGAGCGCGAGGCCGGCGGCGACGATCGCTCCCAGCAGGCCGAGCTTGATCGGGCTCACGGGCCGGCCCGGCGCGGCGCAGCCGCGCCGGGGCCGAGCTGCGGCACGCCGGCGGCGCGTGGCGGGGTCCCGGTCATGGCGCTCGCGGACGGGTGCACGCCGGCCATCATGCCCGCCGCGCGCGCCGTTGCAAGGCCGCCCGGGCGAGCGCGGCGTGGCGCCGGCGCACCGTCAGCCCCGGGCCGCCGGCGCGAGCAGCGCGTCCAGCGCGGCGCGGTCGAGCCGGTAGACGGTCCAGTCGTTGATCGGCCGCGCGCCGAGCGACTCGTAGAAGCCGATCGCGCGCCGGTTCCAGTTCAGCACCGACCATTCCATCCGGCCGCAGCCGCGCGCGGCGGCGAGGCGCGCGACGTGCACCAGCAGCCCCTTGCCGACGCCCTGGCCGCGAAACGCCGGCCGCACGTACAGGTCCTCGAGGAACAGGCCGCGCCGGCCGATGAAGGTCGAGAAGTTGTGGAAGTAGAGCGCGAAGCCCGCCACCTCGCCGCCGACGCGCGCCAGCACCGTCTCGACCGCCGGCCGCGGGCCGAACAGCGCCTCGCTAAGGCTCGCCTCGGTGACGACCACCTCGTGCGCGAGGCGCTCGAACTCCGCGAGCTCGCCGATCAGCGTCATCAGCACCGGCACGTCGGCCTGGGTCGGGGCGTCGAAGGACAGTGTCAAGGCGGCGGCTCCACCGGGCAGCGGGCGTTCGGGGCTGCCGATGTTACGCGATCCCGGCCCGGGGTCACTTGACGACGTCGGTGGCGCTGCCATAGTCCACAGCCTTGGCCGTCCGAGCCCGACCGTGACTTCGCGCGCCGCCACCGCCGCCCTCTGCCTCGCGCTCGCCGCCGGCGCCGCCGCCGCGCCGGTGACCGGCCGGCTCGCGACGCCGACCGACGTCGTGCCGGCACTGACGCTGTACGCCTGGTCGGTGACCGCGGCGCAGCTCTATTCGGTGACCACCGAGGCCGGCCAGGCGACCTTCGCCCTCGACCTGCCGCACGGCCGCTACTGGCTGTTCGCGACGCCGGCCGACCCCGGCGCGCCGCCGGTCTACGGCGCCTACACCGGGGCCGCGGCCTGCGGCCGCGGCGCCGAGCCGCGCGCGCCGGACTGCCAGTCGCACGCGCTGCGGCTGCTCGTCGTCGGTGCGCACGGCCTGAGCGGCGTCGAGCTCAGCGACTGGCACCTCGACGACGACGTGACGCGCGACCTCGACCGGATCCTCGGCCGGCCGGAGGGCGGCAGCAGCGACGAGGTGCAGCTCGCCGCGCCCAAGTTCTCCGAGTACCCGGCCCCGGCCGCGCCCGGCACGCGGGCCGCGACGCTCGCGGCCGGCGGCGATGCGCGCCTCGAGCGCGACCGCGAGCCGCTGGCGGCGGCGCTCGCGAGCCCGCCCAACTTCGCCGGCCGGCTGGTGCTGGTGCGGCTCGGCTGCGGCAGCGGCTGCGAGCAGGCGGCGCTGGTCGACGTCGGCAGCGGCCGCGTCGCGTACCCGCCGGCGCTCGCCGAGCTGCCGGCCAGCACGCCGTGCAGCAGCCGCGGCCCGCTGCTGTTCCGGCGCGACAGCCGGCTGCTGACGGTCACCGGCCGCGACAAGAGCGAGCTCGTGACGCGCTACTACGTCTGGGACCCGGACAGCGGCCTGCTGCGCCTCGTGGCCTCGCTCGCGAGCGCGCTCGAGGAGCGCTGCGTGCCGCGCGGCTGAGCTCAGCCGGCGTCCGGCCCGCGCCCGCCGCCGCCGCCGCCGACGTTCGACGCGTGCAGGTGCAGGATCTTGTAGGCCTGCGGCTCGCGCCGCAGCAGCAGCGTGCGCCGCCCGATCCGCCCGTCGACGGTGATCGTGGCGTACACCGCGGCGCAGCGCGCATCGAGCACGTCGGCCGCGAACTCCTCGATCTTGAAGCGCACGTACGGCGGCCCGCCGGGCATGCGCGCGGCGAGCTCGGCGAACAGGCGCCGGAAGCGCTCGACGACCGCGGCGCGGCCGACGATCAGCCCCTTCGGCTCGCCGAACTGGAAGTGCATCGTCGCCTCGGCGCACCACATCGTCTCGAGCGCGGCCGCGTCGCCGATCGCGATCGCGTACAGCAGGTCCTGCAGCACCTGCCGCAGCTCCGCCTCGAGCGGCGCGGCGCTCACGGCGCCACCCGCGTGGCGCTGCGCTCGTCGCGCGCCGCCGAGGCGAGCTCCGCGGCACGGCGCGCGATCGCCACCACCCGCTCGGGGGCGAGCCGCACCGCGCCGTAGTGCTCGATGCGCACCGCGCGCGCCGCCTCGGCACCGCGAAACTCCGCCAGCAGCGCCGCCCGCGGCGCGGCGCCGCCGGCGCCGCCGCCGGCCTCGGCCGGCTGCTCGCCGGTGAAGAAGAAGAGCGCGCCGTGCTCGAAGTAGTAGCGGTTCTCAAGCGGCGGCCGCGGCGGGTCGGCGACGCTCTCCTCGATGAGCCGCAGCTCCTCGCCGGCGAAGTACGCGCGCCAGCTGGCGTCGAGGCCCGGCGCGTCGCGGCGGCCGGCGAGGCTCGCGAGGCCGGGCGCGGCGGCGCGGATCGCCGCGGCGCGGGCGTCGGCGGCGGGCGCGCTGGCCAGCGCACCGGCGGGCGTCGGCGCCGCCGGCGCGCGCCCGGGCGGCGCGCGGCCGCAGCCCGCAAGCACGAGCACGACGGTCAGGACCAGCAGCGACGTCCGGTGCACCTTCGGTTCTCCGCTCGGGGTCAGCGCGTGTCAAACTAGCATTGCCGACGCCGGCTGTTCCAGCGACCTCCCATGAAAAGCCTGACGACGATCCTGATGAAGGGCCTCGCGGCCGTGCTGCCGATCGGGCTCACGCTGTACGCGGTCTGGTGGCTCGCGCGCACCGCCGAGGGGCTGATGCGCGGCGCGATCACGCTGTTCGTGCCGCCGGAACGGTACTGGCCGGGCATGGGCATCCTCGCGGGCCTGCTGCTGCTGTTCGCGATCGGCTCGCTCGTGAACGCCTACATCGTGCGGCGCGCGATCGCGGTCTGGGAGGAGTTCCTCGGCCGCATCCCGCTCGTCAAGACGGTCTACAGCGCGGTCCGCGACGTGACGCGCCTGCTGCCCTCGGGCGAGGGCCGCCGCGATCTGCAGAGCGTCGTCGTCTGGCGGGTCGGCGAGGCGCGCTTCCTCGGCTTCGTGACGCGCGACGACCTGCCCGAGCTCGAGAAGCAGGCCGGCGGCGTCGACCTGGTCGCGGTGTATTTCCCGCTGAGCTACATGCTGGGGGGCGTCACCGTCTACCTGCCGAAGACGGCGGTCGAGCACATCGACATGCCGGTCGAGGCCGCGATGCGGCTCGCGTTGACGGGCGGCATGGCGACCGCAGCGGTGGGCGCGGGCTCCGCCGCGCACGACCGCGCGCGCGGGCCGGGGTCCGGCCTCAGCGCTTGATGCGCGAGATCTTCGAACCCTCGAGGGTCAGGTTGTACATCAGACCCTTGTTCGAAAAGATGAAGCCGACGATCGGCTTGCGCACGGTCTCGGTATCGATCGCGCCGCCGACGCCGAGGGTCGCGATCGCGACCGAGCCGTCGACGCCCGCCTTCCAGCCGTCGCTCTCGCGGAAGCGATGCAGCGCCTCGTCGGTCATGAACAGGATCGCGACCGACTCCTCCTGCAGGCCGAGCTGAAAGCCGACCGACGCCGCGGCGATGTTGTAGTACTGCACCGGGTGGCCGCCCATCAGCAGCGAACCCTCGCCGTACTCGCCGCCGATGCCGGCGCCGCCCTTGATGATCCGCGGGAACACCAGCATGCCGCGCGCGCGGCCGCCGAGCTCCTTGGCGGCCGACGACTTGTAAAGCTGCTCGACCGCCTCGCGCACGCGCGCGTCGATCTCTTCCTTGGACGCGGCGCGGCCGGCCGGCGGCAGCAGCAGCAGCAGGGTGGCGGCGAGAACGAGCGGCAGTCGGCTGAGCGTCATGGCGGCACTCCTCGAGGTCGGACGGCCGCGCATGGTAGCGAAACGGCGCCCGGTCCGGCGAACGGCCGCCGGCCTCAGGCGGTCGCGACGCGGCTGCGCCGGTAGGCGACCTCGACGTGGCGGATGCCGGAGGTGCGGCGCGCGACCTGGCGGATCTGCTGCATCAGCCGGTGCAGCACGCGCTCGCCGGAGTAGGGCCCGCCGTAGGCGTAGTCGCCCGCGACGCCGACGTGCAGCACGGTGATGCGCTCGAAGCTGTCACGCACGTACACGACCACGCCGACCGGGCGCGCGCGGCCGTCCTCCTCGTGCACCGCGAACAGCGTCTGCACCTCGGGGATGCCGGCCACCTGCACGTGCAGCCAGCCGGTGTCGTCGATGAGCTCCGGCAGACCGTAGCGCTCGATCGTCGCCTCGATCTCCTGCCGGATGCGGTGCTGCCCGGCGTTGAAGAAGAGGAGCGCCTCGATCTGGCCTCGCATCGTGGCAGGCAGGCGCGACTTGACCGTGATCCGGTAGGACATCCACACACCCCCGTCCGCGATCTTTGGTATTAGACATAAGACCGGCCGGTGGAATCACCGGGCGCGGTTCCCGTCGCACGGCATCCTGCGCTGTCACCGCGCTCCTGTCGAGGCCTTTGCGACGTCCCCGGGTGCAAAAACGACACGGTATCAACAACTTACGTGCCACTTTTTGGCCACAGGGTGCCCCCGGCACGGTCGAGAAAACCCGGACAAGCTACGGCATCGCATGGATTTTTGACCGGATTCACAGGCGGGGGCCGGCAAAACGTTAACTGTCTCCACCCTGCAACTGCATTTGTGCCGAAGGATGCGCGCTGGGGCGGAGACAGTCGGGCCGGCAGAGCCTGGCGTCGCCGCGAGACGAGCTCGGCGGCGCGCTGCCGCCGGATCAAGGACCACGCATGAGTCTCATCCGCGCCCGACACGCTGCGCCGGCCCCGGCGGCAGCCGCCGTCGCCGCCAGGGTGCGGGCGCAACCGGCACCGGTCGTCGTCGTCACGCTCGACGCCCACCTCGAGGCGACGCTTCGGCAGGCCGTGCCGGCGACGCCGATCCGGGTCGCGACGACGCCGGCCGCGCTCGCGGACCTGCTGATGAGCGGTGAGGCCGGCGCGCTGGTGCTCGACACCGGCGCGCTCGGCGCCGCGGCGCTGACCGTCGCGCGCCACCTGGCCGAACAGTTCCCGGACGTGCCGCTGGTCGCGGTCGGCGCGCGCGAGGACGAGGCGCGCCTCGCGGGACTCATCTCGCGGGGCCTCGTCTACCGCTTCCTGCACCGGCCGGTGTCGGCCGCGCGCGCGCGCAACTTCATCGACGCCGCGCTGCGCCGCTCGGGGGAGATCGGGGTGAACCAGCGCCTCGCCGCCCCGGCCGCCGTGGCGCCGGCCATGCCGGTGCGCCGGCCGCTGCTCGCGCTCGTCGCGATCGGCGCGCTGGCCGCACACCTGCTCGGCTTCTGGCTTGCGCTTCGGCCGCCGCCGTCCGCCGGCGCCGCGCCGCGGCCAGCACCGAGACCGGCGACCTCGCGGTCGGTCGCGAGCGCCCCATCGCCTGCCGCGGCAGCCGCCCCGGCGGCCGCCCCGGCTGCCGCGGAAGCCGCCGTCGTGACCGCAGCGCCCGCGCTCACTGCGGCCGCGATCACTGCGGCCGAACCCGCCGTCGCGGCCCCCGTGCCCGTCGACGCCGGCAGCGCGCGGGCGGCGGCGCCGCCCGAACCCGCGCTGGCGGCGCCTCCTGCGCCTGAGCCCGGACCGGCCACGGCCGCCGTGCGGCTTGCCGGCGACGACCCCGGCCCCGTGGCGGCGGAACCGCCACCGGCGGGCGCCGAAGCCGGCGCGACGCCCGAGGCCGAGACGCCCGCCGCGGCCGCAGAGCCGCCGCCGTCCGGGCCCGGCGGCGCCGGCGCCGCGGCATGACGCGCCCGCGCCGGCGCGCTACGCTCGGCCTTCCGCCGGGAATGGAGCGCTCGTCATGCGCCTCGAGGTCAACGGCCAGGTCCACGAGCTCGACGCCCCGCCCGAGATGCCGCTGCTGTGGGTGCTGCGCGACCTGCTGCAGCTGACCGGCACCAAGTTCGGCTGCGGCGCGGCGTTGTGCGGCGCATGCACCGTGCACGTCGACGGCGAGCCGGCGCGTGCCTGCGTGCTGCCGCTGTCGGCGCTGGCGGGCAAGAAGGTCACGACCATCGAGGGCGTCGGCGCGACGCCGCTCGGCCGCAAGGTGCAGGACGCGTGGGTCGCCGAGGACGTGCCGCAGTGCGGCTACTGCCAGTCCGGGCAGATCATGTCGGCGGTCGCGCTGCTCGGCGCCAAGCCGCAGCCCACCGACGAGGACATCAACACCGCGCTCAACGGCAACCTCTGCCGCTGCGGCACCTACCACCGGATCCGCAGGGCGATCCACCGCGCCGCCGGCGGCTGAGCGCCGCGGCGCCGCGCGCCGGCGCCGTCAGCGCAGCTTCTCGGCCGCGCGCGCCGCGACCACCGCCGGCCGCGCGCCGATGCGCTCGCGGTAGGCGGCGAGCGCCGGCCAGCGCCCGAGGTCGATGCCGGCGGCGCCGGTCCAGCGCAGCACCGTGTAGAGGTACGCATCGGCCACCGTGAACCTGTCGCCGAGCAGGTAGTCGCGGCCGGCGAGCGCGCGCTCCGTGTAGTCGAGGCGGCGCGCGATCTGGCGCCGCGCCGCCTCGCGCTCGGGCTCGGCGTACTCCTGATGCAGCGCCGGGCCGAACGGCTTGTGGATCTCGGAGCTGATGAAGGCGAGCCACTCCTGCAGGCGGTAGCGCTCGAGCGTGCCGTTGGCCGGCGCGAGGCCGGCGGAGGGCACGCGGTCGGCGAGGTACTGCAGGATCGCCGGTCCCTCGGTCAGGATGCCGCCCTCGTCGAGCTCGAGCGCCGGCACGTAGCCCTTCGGGTTGATCGCGTGGTAGTCGGCGCCCGAGCGCGTGGTCTTGCGCGGCAGGCTCACGTACTCGGCCTCGAACGGCAGCCCGAGCTCGCGCAGCACGATGTGCGAGGCGAGCGAGCAGGCGCCCGGCGAGTAGTAGAGCTTCATGGCGGCGGGCCCGCGGTGGCGCCGGCGAGGCCCACCTGTTCGAGCATGAACGCGTACTCCTCGGCGATCTCGCGGTAGCGCTCGAAGCGCCCGGAGCGGCCGCCGTGGCCGGCCTCGAGGTTGGTGCGGAACACGAGCACGTGCGGGTCGGTCTTCTGCGCGCGCAGCCGCGCCACCCACTTGGCCGGCTCCCAGTACTGCACCTGGCTGTCGTGGAAGCCGGTGGTCACGAGCAGCGCCGGGTACGCCTGGCGGCGGACGTTGTCGTAAGGCGAGTACGCCAGCATGTACTCGTAGACGGCGCGGTCGGCGGCGGGATTGCCCCACTCGTCGTACTCGTTGGTCGTCAGCGGGATCGACTCGTCGAGCATGGTCGTGACGATGTCGACAAACGGCACGTGCGCGGCGAGCGCGCGGTAGTCCGCCGCCGCCTGGTTCGCGATCGCGCCGATCAGGAGCCCGCCGGCGCTGCCGCCCATCGCGCAGACGCGCGCGCCGTCCACGTAGCGCTCGCGCACCAGGAAGCGCGTCACGTCGACGAAGTCGTTGAAGCTGTTCTGCTTGTGCAGCAGCCGGCCGGCCTCGTACCACGCCCGGCCGAGCTCCTGCCCGCCACGCACGTGCGCCAGCGCGAACACGAAGCCGCGGTCGACCAGCGAGAAGATCGTCGAGCGGAACACCGGGTCCTGCGACAGGCCGTAGGCGCCGTAGGCGTACTGATAGAGCGGCGCGGTGCCGTCGCGGGGCGTGTCCCGGCGGTACAGCAGCGACACCGGCACGCGCGCCCCGTCGCGCGCTTCGGCGTGCACGAACTCGGTCGCGTAGCGCTCGGGGTCGAAGCCGCCGAGCACCGGCTCGCGCTTCAGCAGCACGCGCGCGCCGCTCGCCATGTCGTAGTCGTAGGTCGTGGCCGGGGTGGTCAGCGACGAGTAGACGTAGCGCAGCGTCGTCGTGTTGACCTCCTCGTTGGTGCCGAGCGCCATCGTGTAGGCGGGCTCCTGGGCGTCGATCAGGAACTCGCGCGTCCCGTCCCAGGATCGGACCCGGAGCTTGCGCAGGCCCTGCGAGCGCTCGGCCACCGCGAGGAAGTCGCGGAACACGTCGAAGCCGGCGACGAAGGCGTCGGCACGCGCCGGGACCTCGTCGCGCCACGCGCCCGGCTCGGCGACCGCGGCGAACGGCACCGAGACGATGCGGAAGTTCGGCGCGCCGAGGTTGCTGCGCAGCACGAAGCGCTCGCCGACGTCGTCGAGCTGGTACTCGTGGTCGCGCGCGCGCGGCAGCGCGACCCGAAACGCCAGTGCCGGGTCGGCGGCGAGCGCGTAGCGGTACTCGCAGGACACGGTGCTCTGCAGCGCGATGTACAGGAAGCGCCCGCTCTTGCCGCGGTACACGCCGACGTAGAAGCTCGGGTCGGGCTCCTCGTACACCAGCGCGTCGGACGCCGCCGGCGTGCCGAGCACGTGGCGCATGACGCGGTAGCCGAGCAGCGTCTCGGGGTCCTTGGCGACGTACAGGAGCGTGCGGCTGTCGTCGGCCCAGGCGAGGTCCGGCTCGACGTTGTCGAGCCGCTCCTCGTAGCGCTCGCGGCCCGCGAGGTCGCGGAAGCGCACCGTGTACTGGCGCCGGCCGACGGTGTCCTCGGCGTAGGCGAGGATGCGGTTGTCGGGGCTGACCTCGAGGCCGCCGACCTCGTAGTAGTCGCGGCCGTCCGCCTCGCGGTTGGCATCGACGAGCACCTGCTCCGGCGACTCCCGCGCCGGGCCGCGGCGCGCGTACACCGGGTACTCGCGGCCGGTCTCGTAGCGCGTGTAGTACCAGTAGCCGTTCTCGAGCGCCGGCACCGTCGAGTCGTCCTGCTTCAGGCGGCCGATCATCTCGGCGTACAGCTGCTGCTCGAGCGGCTTCAGGTGGCCGAGCACGGCGTCGCAGTAGGCGTTCTCCGCGGCGAGGTAGGCGAGCACGCCGGGGTCGGCGCGCGCGTCGTCGCGCATCCAGTAGTACGGGTCGCTGCGGGTACCGAACGGCGACGGGACGTCGGTCGGATGCAGCGCGGCTCGGGGCGCCTCGCGGGGCATCGGTGCGCAGCCTGGGGGTTTGCGGGGGCCGCTATGGTACTCGACCGGGGCGCGACGGGCCCGCCATGCTAGCCTTCCATCCCATGATCCCCGCACGCTCCGCCCCGCCGCGCGCCGCCGGGCTCGCGCGCGCGCTTGCCGGCCTCGCGGCCTGCTGGCTCGCGGCCGCGGCCGGTGCCGCGCCGGCCGCGGCGACCGACCCGGCGGAGTTCCGCTACGAGCCGCTCCCGGCCGACGGCGCGGTCGACTTCGCGGTGGACGCCACCAGCCCGACCTTCGAGTTCCAGACCGGGGTCAGCGCCTACCGCGCCTTCCGCCTGCCCGACGGCGGCCCGTTCTACATCGACGTGCGCAGCTTCCTCGACGGCCCGGCGCACCCGGCGCGCGCGCGCGTGTTCTACCCGGTGGTCGCCGTGCTCAACGACGACTTCCTGGTGTCGCGCTCCACCGAGCTCGAGCTCTTGCGCTTCGACCTGCCGACGCTGGAGGGCACGGTCGCGCCGGCCTATCGCATCTCGCTCGGCGTCGATCCCGAGCACACGCACGAGCGCTACCTCGTCGTGTTCACGCCGGCGCAGCTGCTCGCGCCCCGCCAGCTGCCGCCGGTCGCGACGCCGGAGAACGCCGCCGAGGCGGCGCGCGTCGCGTTCCTCGGCGCCGCGCGCTACGGCCGGCTGCGGATCAGCGTCCGGCGCGGCGAGCGCGCGGCGCCGGCCGAGGCGCACTGATCAGGGGCCGCGGCTGATGCGCGCGGCCTTGAGCGCCGCCGCCCGCCGCCGCTGGCGCGGCAGCTTCCACCACAGCTCGTAGGCGAGGAACAGGCCGATCGCGACCAGGAACGGCACCGCCTCGAGCACGAAGCGGTAGACGACGACGGCGGCGAGCAGCGCCGGCTGCGGCACGTGCGGCAGCAGGCCCACCAGCATCGCCTCGAGCACGAAGAATCCCGCCGGCACGCTGCTCGCGAGCGCCGCCAGGATCGAGAGCACGTAGACGCCGAGGAACACGACGAACGGCAGCCCCGGGATCGCCGGCAGCATCAGGTACAGGACGCCGGCGCCGCAGCACACCTCGATGATGCCGACGCAGTACTGCACGGCCGTCAGTGCCGGCGGCGGCAGTGTCACGCGAAAGCGCCCGAAGGCGAGCGGTGCGCGGCGATTGGCGATCAGCAGCAGGTAGGCGCCGTGCAGCGCCAGCAGCGCGAGCCCGGTGCCGCGGGCGAGCGCCGCCGAGACGTGCAGGATCGCGCCGGCGGGCCCGCTCTGCACCACCAGCGACAGGCCGAGCAGCAGGCCGAGGCCGACCGGGTACGGGATCGCGGCCAGGAGCGCGATCTTGCCGATGTCGAGCGGCGGCAGGTGCACCGCCGAGTAGATGCGGTAGCGGATCGCGCCGCCCGAGACCGCGCCCCAGCCGATCGCGTGGCCGATCGGCGCGGCGAGGAGCGCCGCCAGCACCGCGCGCCGCGGGCTGGCGCCGCCCTCGACGAAGCGCACCACGATCGCCTCGTAGAGCGCGAGCGCCGTGTAGAGCGTGGCGACGAGCAGCCCCGCGACGGCGATGTTGACGGCCGGGATCGCGTGCAGGGCGCCCACGACGTCCGCGAACTTGACGTGGCGCAGCGTCGTGTAGAGCGCGCGCGCGGCGAGCGCCACGATCGCGGCCGAGAGCGCGACCGGCAGCAGGCGCCGCAGCAGGGGATGGCGGGCCACCGCGCCGCTCAGCGGATGCGCCGCTCGGAGTAGTTCTCTTCGATGTTGTCGCGGAAGTAGCTCCACATCGAGGAGGACGTCGACAGGCGGCGCCAGACCTCCGACGACACGCCCGAGTACTCGACGAGTGCGCCGCCGGCGAGCTCGACCCTGAGCGCGCGGTTCGCCTCGTCGTAGCCGATCGCCCGCAGGTTGCCGGCGCTGACCGTTTTCATCTCCATGCAGTCGCTCCCATAGAGGCCATCACCGCCGGCGCGGGCCGCCGGCCGTCCCGGGCGGGTGCGCCGCGCACCAGGATCGCCTTCTCCTGCACCACCGTCGGCACGCGGAAGGTGAAGTGCGCGACCGGGCGGCCCTCGATCGCGAGGTCGAGCTCGTAGTCGCCGGCCGGGTCGCCGGCCGCCAGCGACCAGTAGAAGCGCGACAGCTCGCCGTCCTCGACCAGGTCCTCGCCCTGCGCCACGGCACTCTTGCCGTCCTTCGAGATCAGCACATCCGGATCATCCGCGGCGTCGCCCCAGTCCGCGGGCGGCCGCGGCAGCTTGAGGTACTCCTGCCAGTGCAGCGACTCGCGGGTCGTGTCGATCTCGACCACCCAGCCGAACACCTGGCCGTCCTCGGCCGGCACTTCGCTCGCAGGCTCGAAATGGTCCTCGCCCTCGGCGGTGGTCCTGAGGATGCCGAACTGGACCTTCTTGATGACGAGGTCGGGCCCGATGCGCATCGGCACGTGCGGCGCGGCCGCCGGATTCCAGGCCACCGACGGTTGGTGGGAGGCGGGCGGGTGCGGCTCGGCGCAGGCGGCGACGAGGAGCGCGAAGGCGAGCACGAGCGGACGCGTTGCCTGGGACTGCACGATGGCCGGGGATTCGGGGCGGAAAAACCATTATCGCCCAATCGGCTGCGGGCCGCTCGCGCCGGCCGCTGCTAATATCGGCGACCCGTACCGCCACTGGAGACCGTCATGCTCGGACGCCTCGGCCCGGTCCTCTCGGTGCTCGCGGCCGCCGTGCCGCTCACCGCCCTCGGCGCGGACTTCAAGCTCGCGAGCCCGGAGCTCACGCCCGGCGGCCGCCTCGAGGCGCGCCACGTCTTCAACGGCTTCGGCTGCAGCGGCGGCAACGTCTCGCCCGCGCTCAGCTGGAGCGGCGCGCCGGCCGGCACCAAGAGCTTCGCGCTCACCGTCTACGACCCGGACGCGCCGACCGGCAGCGGCTGGTGGCACTGGGTGCTGTTCGACCTGCCGCCGACGGTCACGTCGCTGCCGGCCGGCGCCGGCGACCCGGCGGGCGGCAAGCTGCCGAAGGGCGCCGTGCAGACCGGCACCGACTTCGGCAAGCCCGGCTTCGGCGGGCCCTGCCCGCCGCAGGGCGACAAGCCGCACCGCTACGTGTTCACGCTGTACGCGCTCAAGGTCGACAAGCTCGGCGCCGATCCGGCCGCCACGGCCGCGATGGTCGGATTCATGCTGAACGCGAACGCGCTCGAGAAGACGAGCTTCACCGTCTACTACGGCCGTTAGCGCGGCGGCGGCGCGGCCGGCGCGCGCCCGGCGAGCTGCGCGAACGCGGCGCGGGTGCGCGCGAGCGCGGCGGGATCGCGCATGAAGCCCTGCGCCCAGTGGTGGGCGTAGCGCAGCGCCAGGAGCTCGTGCGCGAACTGCGCGGGATCCGTGCCGGCACGCAGGTGGCCGTGGCGGACCGCCGAGGCGACCAGCTGCTCGACCACCTGGCGGAAGTCGCGGAACAGGCGCACGAGGCGCTCGCGCACCGGGCCCTCGGCGTCGTCGAATTCGACGACGCCGGCGAAGAAGGGACAGTGGCCGGGCAGCCCCGCGTTGCCGGGCCAGTCGAGCCAGCGCTCGAACACGCCCTCGAGCCGCGGCAGGCCGGCAGGCTCGGACTTGGCGGGCGCGACGACCCGCACCTGGAAGAGCTCGGCGGCGTGCTCGAGCGTCGCGATCTGCAGCGCTTCCTTCGAGCCGAAGTGCGCGTAGAGGCCGCTCTTCGTCATGCCGACGCGGTCGGCGAGCGGCTTCAGGTTGAGGCCGTCGAAGCCGCCGAGGCAGGCGGTCTCGACGGCCGCGGTCAGGATCGCTGCCCGGGTACGCGCGCCCTTTCCCATGGGTCGGATATTAGCACGACCGGTCGGATCCTAATGAGGGCCGCCTGCCCGCTTCCTCAGGCCCAGGCGGACGCATCGCCAGGAGGGCGGCGCGCGTTGCTCGGGGCTCGGCGACCCGGCACCGGCGAGCGCCGGCAGCCGGGCTGGCGCGCCGGCCGCCGGGCCGGCGCGTCGCCACCGGCGTCAGCTGCAGGTGGTGTCGCCGTCCTTGAAACCGACGTCGCGGTTGCCGGTGGCGGCGATGTCCCGCTCGCAGCTCGCGATCTCGGACGGCAGGTTCGCCGTGAACTTCCACTTGCCCGGCGCCATCGGGATCGTCTGCGAGGAGCCCGTGCACGAGACGTTGTCGGCGCCCTTGGTGAGCTTCACCGGGGTCACGAACTCGCGGTCGTTCGACAGCTTCGGCGCGCCCGGCAGGATCTGCACCGGCGTCACCTTGATGTTGACGTCCTCGCACTGACCCTGCTGCGTGATCGACTGGACCTTGACGGTGGCCCTGATCAGCGCGGCCGACTCATCGCCTCCACCGCAGCCGGCGAGTCCGCCGACGGCGACGGCGGCCACCGTCACGATGACGAGGCGGGCTTTGCGGCCGCAGCCTGCGAGGTTCGACGAAAGTTGCATCTGTATCCCCCTGGTGATCGTTGCCTGAGCGGGCGCCGTCGGCGCCCGCGGGATTGTAGCCTGCGCAGCGACACCCCGGAAATCCGAGCCTGCGGGCCGCCTCGAGCGCGCTAGAGTCGGTGCCTGCACCGGAGGCTCCCCATGCGCCCTCGCACCCAGGTTCCGGCCGCGGCCCTCTGGGCCCTCTGCGCCGCCGTGCCGCCGCCGGCCGCGGGCGCCGACTACTCGGGCTACACCGGTGCCGAGCTCTACCACCGCTTCTGCGAGAGCTGCCATGGCCGCGCGGGCGCGGGCGACGGCCCGGTGAGCCGCAGCCTCGCGGTGGCGCTGCCGGACCTCAGGCGGATCGCGGAGCGCCATGGCGGCCGGTTCCCCGATAACTGGGTGTACCGCGTGATCGACGGGCGCGAGGCGCTCCTCAGCCACGGACCGCGCGACATGCCGGTCTGGGGCGTGGAGCTGTGGCGCGAGCAGGGTGCCGACGTCACCGCCGGCGGCAAGACCCGCGACGCGATCGCCGCGCTCGTCGACTACCTGCGCGGCCTGCAGGCGGCGCGCGGCCCGGCCGCGCCGGGCCCCCGCTAGCGCCACGGCCGCTCCAGCTCCCACAGGATCGGCTTCAGGCCGCGCGCGAGGTGCACGCCGCCGGCGACGTGGCCGAAGCCGCGCCGCAGCCGCCGCCGGTACCAGTCGGCAGCGCGCAGGTGCACGTCGCGGTCGGTCCGCGTCTGGTCGGCGGCGTGGCGCCAGTCGCGGCGCGTCAGCACGCTGAAGTAGAGCGCGCCGCGCGCGAGCCGCGCGAGGTTCGCGAGCGCGCGCGCGGCGCTCGCGTCGTCGAGGTACTGCAGCACGTCGTGGCAGATCACGAGGTCGTAGGGCGGTGCCGCGAACTCGGCCAGCGAGCCCCGGTGCCAGCCGTACTTGCGGCACAGGAACGGGCTCACCTCGAGGCCCTCGTAGCGCGCCTTGGGGAACTGCTGCCGCAGCGGCGTCCTGAGGAGGCCGATGCCGCAGCCGGCGTCGAGGATGGTCCTGACCGGCAGCTCGAGGTAGCGGACGATGCCCCCGATCAGCGCGGCGAGGCGCGCCGCATCGCCCGGGTCGGCGACGCGCGTCGCCGGATCGCCGTAGTAGCGGGCGAAGAACTCGGCGTCGAAGTCACGGGCTGGACGGCGCATGGGACCACGCGTCAGGGGCGAAACCTCGCTCGGGCCGGCCGGGCCCGGGCCGCGGCGCGAGCGGCGCGGCATCATGACACACCGCGCCCAAGCGCTGCCGCCGCCCGGCCGGACCTCGGCCGGTCGCCATGCCCAAGTCCGCGACGACGGCGCGGAGGCTGCACTTCGGAACGACGGCCCGGTTCCCCGCCCGGTTCGCGATGACGCTGCTCGGCCTCGGCTACGAGTTCCGACGACCGACGCGCGGGCCACCGGGGCGCGGGCGGCCCAGTGTCGCGGCCCTGAGAGCCGGCCGGCCGGCCGCGCCCCGCGCCGAACCGCCGCCGCCCTGGTGGTAACCTCGGCGTCGGGATCGACGGCAGCGCCGCTGCGCAGCCATCGTGCGCGGGGCCCGGGCCAGCGAACTTCAGGAACGGTCACAGTGACAGGCAGCTCCAGTCGGCCGCGGTGCGCGAGAAGCGGTTGGCGGCCGCCGCCGCGCCCGCCGAAGCGCACGGCCGACCCGCGGCGTCACCAGGCCCCGTGAGCGGCAGCCCGGCCACCGGCTTCGCGCTCAGGCACTGGGCGGCGTGGGCGCCCGGCCTCGAGCGCCGCGAGGACTGGCTCGCCTGGGCGCGGGCGCCGCGCCTGCCCGCCGGGGAGGCGGCGCCGGCGGTCATCGAGATGCCGGCCATGCTCCGGCGCAGGGCCGACCGGCTCGGCCGCATGGCGCTCGCCGTGCTCTACCAGAGCACCTGCCCGGCGGCGCCGATCGTCTACTGCTCGCGCTACGGCGAGCTCGAGCGCGTCGCGAAGCTGCTCGGCGAGCTGGCCGCCACGGGCGGCATTTCCCCGCAAGGCTTCAGCGTCTCGGTGCACAACGCAATCCCGGGGCTCTACTCGATCGCGATGCGCGAGCGCGAGAACATCCAGAGCCTGGCCGCCGCCGAGGCGACGCCGCTCGCCGGGCTCCTCGACGCCGCCGGCCTGCTCGCCGACGGCGAGCCGGTCGTGCGGCTGGTGTTCTGCGAGGAGCCGGTGCCGGCGGTGTTCGGCCCCTTCGCCGAGCCGGGCGACTGCCCCTACGCGGTGCTGCTCGAGCTCGCGGCTGGAAATGATTTTCGTTTCGAATGGGCCGGGCCCTGCCCGGCCGGGCCTGCGCCGGCGCTGCCGCCCGCGCTCGCGGTGCTCGAATTCCTGTTGGGCGCGGCGAGCACGGCGACGGTCGTGGCCGGCCGGCTGAGCGGCCGGCTCAGCCGGGGGCCGTGAGCGGTGGGAACGCTCGATCGCGCCTACCGCACGTGCGCGACGGGCTTTTGCTTCGCGACCTTCGGCGCCGGCGGCCTCGCCATCGCGCTCGTGGTGCTGCCGCTGCTGTTCCTCATCCCGCGGGCCGAGCAGCGTCACCGGCTGGCGCGCATCCTGATCCGCCAGCTGTTTCGCTTCTTCGTCGCGCTGATGAGCGCCACGGGCGTGCTGCGGCTCACCGTGCACGATGCTGCACGCCTCGGCGGCCGCGGCCGCTTCATCCTCGCCAACCACCCGTCGCTGATCGACGTCGTGATCCTGATGTCGCTGGTCGAGCAGCCGGACTGCATCGTCAAGAGCGCGCTGTGGCGCAACCCCTTCACCTGGGGCGCGGTCAAGACCGCCGGCTTCATCGATAATCAAACGGGGCCGGAGCTGGTCGCGGCCGCGCTCGACTCGCTGCGCGCAGGCAACAACCTGATCGTCTTCCCGGAGGGGACCCGCACGCGCCCGGGGGCGCCGCTGAGCTTCCAGCGCGGCGCCGCCAACATCGCGGCGCGTGGACGAGTCGACCTCACACCGGTAATCTTCACGGTGTCCGAACCCACGCTGACCAAGGGGTATCCCTGGTACCGGGTCCCGCGGCGCAGACCGCAGTTCAGCGTGCACGTGCTGCCGGTGGTCCCGATCGAGCCGCTGCTCGCGTCGGAGCCGGCGCACGTCCATCGGGCGCGGTGGCTGACGGAATGGCTGGAGGAGTTCTTCACGATGGAGATTGCGCGTCATGGACCCCCTGCAGGCTGAGATTCGGGCGCTGATCGTCAGCTGCCTGAACCTCGAAGACATCCAGCCGGAGGACATCGACATCGAAGCGCCACTGTTCGTCGACGGGCTCGGGCTCGACTCGATCGATGCGCTCGAGCTCGGGGTCGCCCTGCAGCGCCGCTACGGGCTCGCGCTCGCCGCCGAGTCGGAGGAGACGAGGCGTCACTTCGCCTCGGTCGCGACGCTGGCGCGCTTCGTGGCGGCGAACCGCACCAAGTAGCGCCGACCCATGCCCGCCATGAACAAGCAGGAAATCTACGCCTGGGTCGCCCGGCACCTGACTGACATGTTCGAGATCGCGCCGGAGCGCATCACGCCTGAGGCGCGGCTCTACCAGGACCTCGACATCGACAGCATCGACGCGGTCGACCTGATGGTGAAGCTGAACGAACTGACCAGCAAGCGCGTGCTGCCGGAGTCCTTCAAGTCGGTGCGCACGGTCGCCGACGTCGTGGACGTGATACACGGTCTCGTGAACTGATGCCGCGCCGGGCGCCCGGCGTCCCCGCGGCAGCGGCCCGGCCGGCCCGGCCCGCCGCCGGCCGGCGCGGCGCCCGGGCCGCGCGCGGGGGACGCTGCGGTGAGCCCTGAGACGCCGCTCGCGACGCTGCTGACCGCAGGCGCCGACGCCGCGCGGGCGGTGGCGCTCGGCGCCGACGGACCGGTCGGCGCCGCCGAGCTGCGCGCGGCGGTCGCGGGCGCGGCCGCCTGGCTCGCGACGCTGCCCGGCGGCCCGGCGGCGCTCTACCACGGCGACAGCTACCAGTTCGCGGTCTGGCTGCTCGCCTGCTGGCACGCCGGCCGCGCGGTGCTCGTGCCCGCCGACAACGTGGCCGAGACGCGCGCGGCGCTCGGCGCCGAGCAGGCGCTGCTGCTCGGCGAGCTCGCCGCGGAGCGCCCCGCGCCGCCGCCGCGCGCGGACCTGCCGCTCGGCCCGATCGCGCGCGACCGCGTGCTGCTGCGCGTCTACACCTCGGGCTCCACCGGCCGGCCGGCGCTCATCGACAAGACGCTGGCGCAGCTCGAGTCGGAGGTACTGGCGATCGAGGCCGCGCTCGGCGCGGCGGTGCCGCCGGGCGCGGCCGTCGCCGGCACCGTCAGCCACCAGCACTTCTACGGCCTCATGTTCCGCGTGCTGTGGCCGCTCGCCAGCGGCCGCCCGCTGGTCGGCCGCGGGGTCCGCTTTCCCGAGGAGCTGGCCCGCCTGCCCGCGGCGCCGCCGCCGGTGCTGGTCACGAGCCCGGTGTTCCTCGGCGTGCTCGACGGCGGCGGCGTGCCGGGGGCGGCGCGCCTGGGGCTGCTGCTGAGCGCGGGCAGCCCGCTCGCCGAGGGCGTCGCGCGCGCGGTGCGCGCCGCGGTCGGCGCGCCGCTCTACGAGATCTACGGCTCGGCCGAGACCGGCGCGGTCGCGCTGCGACGCGAGCCGGGCGCCGAGTGGCAGCCGCTGCCCGGCGTCGGCATCCGCGTCGCCGCCGACGGCACGCTCGAGATCGAGGCGGCCCAGCTCGGCGCCCGCGGCTGGCAGCCGAGCGCGGACCGCGCCCGCACGACGCCGCACGGCTTCGAGCTCGCCGGCCGCGCGGACCGGCTGGCGAAGATCGCCGACAAGCGGGTCTCGCTCGATCGCCTCGAGGCCGCGCTCGAGCTGACGCCGCTGGTGGCCGCGGCACGCGTCGTGGTGCTGCCGGGGGCGCACGCCGAGCTCGGCGCCGTGCTGGTGCCGAGCGCCGCGGGCCGCGCCGAGCTCGAGCGCCGCGGTGCCTTCGCGACCGGGCGGGCGCTGCGGCGCGCGCTCGCCGGCGAGTTCGAGGCGGTGGTCCTGCCGCGGCGCTTCCGCTTCGTCGCCGAACTGCCGCGCGACCCGCTCGGCAAGACGCGGGTGGCCGACCTCGCCGCGCTGTTCGCGCCGGCGCGCGCGCGGCCGATCGTCGCGCGCCGCGAGGCGGCCCCCGGCCGGCTGACGCTCCTCCTCGAGATCGACCGTAGCCTCGCCTGCTTTCGCGGCCACTTCCCCGGCGAGCCGATCGTGCCCGGCGTCGCGCAGCTCGAGTGGGCGGTCGCGTTCGCGCGCGAGGCCTTCGGCATCGCGGGCGCGTTCGGCGGCGTCGACGCGCTCAAGTTCCAGCGCGTCATCGCGCCCGGCATGGCGGTCACGCTGACGCTCGAGTGGCGCGAGCCGGTGCTCGCGTTCCGCTTCGAGTCCGTGGCGCCGCACTCGAGCGGCCGGATCCGGTTCGACGGCGCGCCGCGGTGAAGGTCTGCGCGGTGGTGCCGGTCTACGAGCATGCGGCACCCGCGGCGGGCGTGGTCGCCGCGCTCGTCGGCCTCGGGCTGCCCTGCATCGTCGTCGACGACGGCAGCGGGCCCGCCGCCGCCCTGAGCCTCGCGCGGCTCGCGCGCCCCGGCCAGGTGGAGCTGGTGCGCCATCCGCGCAACCGCGGCAAGGGCGCCGCGGTGATCACGGGCCTCAGGCGCGCCGCCGAGCTCGGCTTCAGTCACGCGCTGCAGATCGACGCCGACGGCCAGCACGACGTCGCCGAGGCGCCGCGGCTCCTGGCCGCGGCGGCTGCGGCGCCGGAGGCGGTGGTCACCGGCTACCCGGTGTACGACGCCTCGGTGCCGCGCAGCCGCTACTACGGGCGCTACCTCAGCCACGTCTGGGTGTGGATCAACACGCTGTCGCGGCGCATCGTCGACTCGATGTGCGGCTTTCGCGTCTATCCGATCGCGCCGGTGCTGGCGCTCATCGAGCACGAGCGCGTCGGTGAGCGGATGGACTTCGACACCGAGGCGCTGGTGCGGCTCGACTGGGCCGGGCGGGAGATCGTCAACGTGCCGGTGACGGTGCGCTACCCGACCGGCGGCGTCTCGCACTTCCGGCTGTGGCGCGACAACCTGCTGATCAGCGCGATGCACGCGCGGCTGTTCTTCGGCATGCTGGCGCGCCTGCCGCGGCTGCTCGGCCGGCGGCTCGGGCGCGGGGTGCGCTGATGCACTGGTCGCGCATTCCCGAGGCCACCTTCGTGCCCGGCATCCGCGTGCTGCTCGCGCTGCACGCCGCCTTCGGCCGGCGTGCCTTCCGGCTCGCCCTCTGGCCGGTGGTGCTGTGGTATGCGCTCACCCGGCCGGCCGCGAGGCAGGCCTCGCTCGACTACCTGGCGCGCCTCGGCAGCGTCAGCGACGAGGCACCCTCGCCCTCGCTCGCGACGGTACTGCGGCACTTCGCGGCCTTCGCCGAGTCGCTGCTCGACAAGCTGCTGATCTGGGGCGGCCGGCTCGACGCGCTGCGCTACGAGGTGCACGGCAACGCGGTGATCCACGCCGCCGTCGACGCCGGGCGCGGCGCGCTGCTGATCACGGCCCACGTCGGCAACTTCGAGCTCTGCCAGGCGCTCGCGACCCGCTACACGCCGGTGCGCATCAACGTGCTGATGCACACCGCCAACGCCGCCCGCTTCAATGCGCTGCTGGCGCGCAGCGCGCTCGCCGACCGGCTGTGCCTGATCCCGGTCGACGGCATGTCGCCGTCGACGGCGGCGCTGCTGGCGCAGCGCATCGACGCCGGCGAGCTGGTCGCGATCGCCGGCGACCGGCTGCTGAACGCCGGCGCCGGCGACTCGATGCAGGCCTCGTTCCTCGGCGCGCCGGCGGCGTTCCCGATCGGCCCCTACGTGCTCGCCGCGGCGCTCGGCTGCCCGCTGATCGCGCTGTTCGCGACCCGCCACGGCGAGACCTACCGGATCAGCGTGGAGCAGCTGGCGGAGCGGGTAGAATTGCCGCGGCGCGCGCGCGAGGAGGCGGTGCGCGCGCTGCTGGAGCGCTTCGTGGCGCTGCTCGCGGCCGAGTGCCGCGCCGCGCCGCTGCAGTGGTTCAACTTCTACCCGTTCTGGGCCCCGCCGGGCGCGGGCTGAGGAGCTGCGATGGATCCGGTCCTGCGCGTGCTGGCGGTGGCGCTGCTCGCGGCGCTCGCCGCGCCGGCGGCGGCCGCCGACCTCCTCGGCGACGTCAAGGCGCGGCTCGATCAGGCGCGCGTGTCGCGCGGCGAGTTCCAGCAGGAGAAGCGGCTGGTCGGCATCGCGCGGCCGCTGCACGGCCGCGGCAGCTTCCTCGTCGACCGCGACCGCGGCGTCGTGTGGCGCACCGAGGCCCCGTTTCGGAGCGTGCTCAAGATCACGCGCCGCGAGATCGTGCAGACCGACGGCAGCCGGGTGCTGATGCAGCTCGCGACCGACCGCGACCCGGCGGTCAAGGCGGTCAGCGCCGTGCTGTTCGCGACCTTCGCCGCGGACTTCGGCGCGCTGTCGCCGTACTTCAGCATCGACGGCGGGACGAACGGTGCCGCCTGGCACCTGACGCTGCGGCCCAGGGAAGCGGGCCTCGCGCGCCTGATCGAGAGCCTCGAGCTCGCGGGCGAGCACGAGGTGCGGCGCGTCGAGCTCAAGTCCGCGAGCGGCGACCTGCTGCACATCGAGTTCCAGAAGGTCGAGACCGCCCCGGCGCCGAGCGCCGCGGAGGCCGCGGAACTTGACTAGGCCGCTGGCCATCCTCTGGCTGGCGGCCTGCCTCGCGGCCGCCGGCTGGCTGCTCGCCGAGGGCCGCGGCCTCGAGCGGCGCATCGACACCGACCTCTTCGCGCTCCTGCCGAAGGACACGCGCGACCCGCTCGCCGAGTCGGCGCTCGCCGCGATGGGGGCGGCCGGCGAACGCCAGCTGATCGTGCTGGTCGGCGACCCGGACCCGGCGCGCGCCGCGGCCGGGGCGCGCGCGCTCGCGGCACGGCTCAGCGGCGGGCCGCTGCATCCGAGCGCGGGCGGCGACGCCGCCGGACGCATCGTCAGCTTCTACGCGACGCATCGCGCCGGCCTGCTCGCGCCTGCGGACCGCGCCCGCCTCGGCGCCGCCGACGCCGCCGACTACTTCGCGCAGCGCGCGCTCGCGGCGGCGTTCGCGCCGCTCTCGGGCGGCACGCTGCCGTGGAGCGCCGATCCCTTCGGGCTCTACGGCAACTGGCTGCTGGCGCAGGGCGGCGCGACGCGGGTGCGGCCGCAGGGCGACCAGCTCGCGGTCGAGGCGAACGGCCGCACCTACATCGTGCTGCCCTACGAGCTCGACGGCAGCGCCTTTGCGCTCGCGCTGCAGCAGCAGCTCGCGCCGCGGCTCGCGGCCGCGGTGGCGGCCGCGCGCGCCGCGGCGCCCGGGGCCGAGGTGCTCAGCGCCGGCATCGTGCTGCACGCCGCCGCTGCCGCCGCGGGTGCGCAGCGCGAGATGTCGGTCATCGGCGCGGGCTCGACGCTCGGCGCGCTGCTGCTGGTCGTGATCGCGTTCCGCGGCCTGCGGCCGGCGGCGCTCATGGTGCTGTCGCTGCTGACCGGCACGCTGCTCGCGGCCACCGTCAGCTTCGCGCTGTTCCCGCGCGTGCACGTGCTGACGCTGGTGTTCGGCTCGAGCCTCGTCGGCGTCGCGGTCGACTACGGGCTGCTCGCGCTCGGCGCCTCGCTCGGCGCGCCGGCGGGCGATGCCGCCGCGGTCGCAACGCGCTACCGGCAGCTGCTGCCGGCGATGCTGCTCGCGCTGCTGACGACGCTGGTCGGGTACCTCGCGCTCGCGGTCACGCCGTTCACGGGGCTCTTGCAGATGGCGGTGTTCTCCGCCGCCGGCATCACCGGCGCCTGGCTCACCGTCGTGCTCTGGTTCCCGCGGCTCGCGCCGCGCACGATCGCCGAGTCGCCGGCCTCGCGCCGCATCGGCGCCGCGCTCGGCGCCTGGCCACGCCTCGGTGCGCGCGGCTGGCCGCTGATCGCGCTGCTCGCGGTGCTGTCGGTTGCCGGGCTCGCGCGGCTGCGCGCGGACGACGACGTGCGCGCGCTGGTGCGCCCGGACCCCGCGCTGCTGCGCGAGCAGCTCGCGGTCGGCCGGGTGCTCGAGCTGCCGAGCCCGGCGCAGTTCTTCGTCGTCGAGGGCGCGGACCCCGAGGCGACGCTGGTCGCCGGCGAGAAGCTCGCCGCCCTGCTCGACGGCTTCGTCGCCGCGCACCGCCTCAGCGGCTACGACAGCGTGAGCCGCTGGGTGCCGTCGGCCGCGCGCCAGGAGGCCGACCGGCGCCTGGTGCGCGAGGCGCTCATCGCGCCCGGCGGCGCGCTCGCGCGCGTCGCCGCCGAGACCGGGCTCGACGCGGCCGCCACGGCGGCGCTCTGGCAGCGGGGCGCGCCGCTGTCGCTCGAGACCTGGCTCGCGGACCCGGTGTCGGCGCCGTTTCGCTACCTGTGGCTCGGCAGGGCGCCGGGCGGCGGCGCGGCGACCCTGGTGCTGCTGAAGGGGCTCGGCGACGCCGGCACCGGCCGCGCGCTCGCGGCGCTCGCGGGGCCAGGCCTGCACTACGTCGACAAGCCGGCTGAGATCTCGGCGCTCTTCAAGCGCCAGCGCGAGCTCCTCGGGGTGCTGCTCGCGGCGGGCTATGCGCTCGCGGCGGCGCTCCTCTGGCTGCGCTACCGCGCCGACGGCTGGCGGGTGCTGGCGCCGACCGCGGTCGCGACGCTATTCGTGCTCGCGGCGCACGGGCTCGCGGGCCTGCCGGTGCAGCTCTTGACGCTCGTGAGCCTGCTGCTGCTGCTCGGCATGGGCGTCGACTACGGCATCTTCCTGATGGAGCGGCCGGACGACGGGCGCATGTTCGTGGCGATCTGCCTGTCGGCGGCCTCGACGCTGCTGTCCTTCGGGCTGCTCGCCGTGAGCGGCACGCCGGCGCTGCGGGCCTTCGGCATCGCGACGCTGCTCGGCGTCGTCAGCGTCTGGCTGGTGGCGCCGGTGTGCCGCCCGGGCGCGGCGCGGGGCGGCCGCCCGTGAGCGGCCGCCGGGCGCGCGCGGCGCTCCTCCTCGGCGCGGCGCTCGCGGGCTGCGCCGCCGGGTTCCTGCCGCTGCCGCTGCTCGAGGTGCGGCCGGCGGACCTCGGGCCGCCGCGGACCATCGAGCAGCGCCTGCAGCTCACCCGCCACGGCCGGTCGATGGTCCTCGACGGCGTCGCCGACGTCGCGGCGACGCGCGTCACGCTGATCGCGACCGCGCTCGGCGTGCGGCTCTACGCGCTCGAGTACGACGGCCGCCGCGTGGTCCGCGGCCCCGGCGGCGCCGCTGGCGGCGCCCCGCCGCCCTCGGTCCTGCTCGACGACTTCCTGCTGCTGTACGCACCGACCGAGGTCCTCGCCGCCGCTCTGCCCGACGATCTGCGCCTCGTCGCGGACCCGGGCGGGCGCCGGCTGTACCGCGACGCGCGGCTGCTGGTGGCGATCACCTACGAGGGTGCGGACCCCGCCAACGGCCGCAGCCGGCTGCACAACGCCGCGCTCGACTATGATCTCGTCGTGGATTCGACGGTGGTGCAGTGAACTTCTTCCTGGGAGAGCCCGCGATCGTCTGCGCGCTCGGCGGCGAGCTCGCGACCGTCCGGGAGAACCTGTTCGCGGGCCTGAGCCCCGGCTTGCGCAGCACCGAGGCCTACAGCCCGGGCCGGCCGCTGATGGTCGGCACGGCGGCGTTCGAGGCGCCGGCGGCGGCGGCGCTTCGGCACCGCTCGCGCAACAACCGGCTGCTGGCGGCGGCGCTCGCCGCGCTCAGGCCGCGCCTCGAGCCGGTGCTCGCGGCACTGCCGCCGCACCGGGTCGCGGTCGTGCTCGGCACCAGCACCTCGGGCATGGAGGAGACCGAGCAGGCGGTCGCGGCCGAGGCCGCAACCGGCGCGCTGCCGGCGGGTTTCCACCTCGGCCAGCAGGAGCTCGGCTCCGGCGCGCTCTTCCTCGCCGAGGCGCTCGGCGTCACGGGCCCCGCCTACACCGTCTCGACCGCGTGCTCCTCGAGCGCCAAGGCGATCGCGAGCGGCGCCCGGCTGCTCGCGGCCGGGCTCGCGGACGCCGTCATCGTCGGCGGCGCCGACACGCTGTGCCGGTTCACGGTGGCGGGCTTCGCCGCGCTCGAGGCGGTGAGCCCGGGGCGCAGCAACCCCTTCTCGATCCACCGCGACGGCATCAACATCGGCGAGGGCGCGGCGCTGTTCCTGCTGACCCGCACGCCGGCGCCGGTGCGGCTCACGGGCTGGGGCGAGGCCTCGGACGGCCACCACGTCTCGGCGCCCGACCCGCAAGGGCGGGGCGCGCGGCTCGCGATCGAGGCCGCGCTCGCCCGCGCCGGCGCCGGGGCCGCCCGGCGCGTCGGCTACGTCAATCTGCACGGCACCGGGACGCGGCAGAATGACGCCATGGAAAGCCGCGTCGTCCACGACCTCCTGCCCGGGGTGCCGTCGAGCTCCACCAAGCCCCTGACCGGCCACGCGCTCGGCGCCGCCGGGGCGATCGAGGCCGCCTTCTGCTGGCTCGCGCTCACCGACCCCGCCGGCCGCCTGCCGCCGCACCTCTACGACGGCGCGACCGACCCCGAGCTGGCGCCGCTCGCGCTGGTCGCCGCCGGCACGCGCCTCGGCGCGCCGCCCGCCGCCGCGGTCACGACCTCCTTCGCCTTCGGCGGCAGCAACGCCGCGCTCGTGCTGGAGCGCGCGTGACGCCGATCGAGCAGCTGGTGCCCCACGCGCGGCCGGCGCTCCTGCTCGACCGCGTCGTCGAGGCGCACGGCGACGTCGTTGTGACAGAGACCCAGGTCCGGGAGGACAATCCCTACTGCGCCGACGGGCACGTCGGCGCCTGGATCGGCATCGAGCTGATCGCGCAGAGCATCGCCGCGCTGGCCGGGATCGAGGCGCTGCGCGCCGGCCGCCCGGTGCGCATCGGTTTCCTGCTCGGCACGCGCCGCTACCGCAGCAGCGTGCCGGGGTTTGCGCTCGGCGCCCGGCTGAGAATCGAGGTGACCCGCGAGTTCCAGACCGACGACGGCCTGGGCGCCGCGCGCGGCCGGATTCTGGCGGAGGACGGGCGCCTGCTCGGCGAGGGGCTGCTGACGGTGTTCCAGCCCGCCCGCCCGGAGGACGTGATCGGCCGATGAGCGAGCGCAGTATCATGGTGACCGGCTCGAGCCGCGGCATCGGCCGCGCGATTGCGCTCAGGCTCGCGGCCGATGGCTTCGACCTCGTCGTGCACTGCCGGTCGCGGCGGGCGGAGGCGGAGGAGACGGCAACCGCGATCCGCGCGCTCGGCCGCGGCGCGCGCGTGCTCGCCTTCGACGTCGCCGACCGCGAGGCGACGCGCACGGCGCTCGAGGCCGACGTGCTCGCGCACGGCGCCCCGTACGGCGTCGTCTGCAACGCCGGCATCGCGGCGGACAATGCGTTCCCGGCGCTCAGCGACCGGGACTGGGACAGCGTGATCGAGACGAGCCTGAACGGCTTCTACAACGTGCTGCGACCGCTCGTGATGCCGATGATCGGCCGCCGGGACGGCGGGCGGATCGTGACCATCGCCTCCGTGTCCGGGCTGGTCGGCAACCGCGGCCAGGTCAACTACAGCGCCGCCAAGGCCGGCGTCATCGGCGCCAGCAAGGCGCTCGCGCTCGAACTCGCCAAGCGCCGCATCACCGTCAACTGCGTTGCCCCCGGCCTCATCGAGACAGACATGGTTGCGCCCGAACTCGCCGACGAACTCCTGAAGCTGATCCCCGCGCGCCGCGCCGGGCGCCCCGAGGAGGTGGCCGGGGCGGTCAGCTTCCTGTGCAGCGACGACGCCGCCTACGTCACGCGGCAGGTGCTGTCGGTCAACGGCGGGCTGATATGAGGCGCGTCGCGGTCACCGGCATGGCGGGCATCAGCCCGCTCGGCAACGACTGGCCGACGGTCGAGCGGCGGCTGCACGCGCGGCAGAACGCCGTGCGCCATATGCCGGAGTGGGACATCTACCAGGGGCTGCTGACGCGGCTCGCGGCGCCCGCGGCGCCGTTCGAGCTGCCCGCCGCGCGCTACACGCGCAAGGCGACGCGCAGCATGGGGCGCGTGTCGCTGCTCGCGTGCCGCGCCTCCGATCTCGCGCTCGCGGACGCGGGGCTGCTCGACGACCCGCTGCTCTCGAGCGGCCGCGTCGGCGTCGCCTACGGCTCCTCGACCGGCAGCACCCAGGCGGTGCGCGACTTCGCCGGCATGCTCGAGTACCGGACCACGGCCGGCCTCAACGCGACCACCTACATCCGCATGATGCCGCACACGACGGCCGTCAACATCGCGGTGTTCTTCGGGCTGACCGGGCGCGTCATCACGACCTCGAGCGCCTGCACCTCCGGCAGCCAGGGCATCGGCTACGCCTTCGAGTCGATCCGCCACGGCTACGCGACCGCGATGGTGGCGGGCGGCGGCGAGGAGCTGTGCCCGACCGAGGCGGCGGTGTTCGACACGCTGTTCGCGACCAGCACCAAGAACGACACGCCGCAGCTGACGCCGCGCCCCTTCGACGCCGCCCGCGACGGCCTGGTGCTCGGCGAGGGGGCGGCGACGCTCGTGCTCGAGGACCTCGAGCACGCCCGCGCCCGCGGCGCGCGGATCTACGCCGAGCTGGTCGGCTTCGGCACCAACTGCGACGGCTCGCACGTGACGCAGCCGAGCGCCGAGACCATGGCCGAGGCCATGCGCCTCGCGCTCGAGACCGCGGGGCTCGCGCCGCAGGCGATCGCCTACGTCAACGCGCACGGCACCGCGACGCAGCAGGGCGACGTCGCGGAGACGACCGCGACCGCGAAGATCTTCGGCCACCGGATACCGTTCAGCTCGCTGAAGAGCTACATGGGCCACACGCTCGGCGCCTGCGGAGCGCTCGAGGCGTGGATGACGATCGGGATGCTGCGCGCCGGCTGGTTCGCGCCGACGATCAACCTCGACAAGGTCGATCCGGAGTGCGCGCCGCTCGACTACCTGACGGGCGAGGGCCGCACGATCGACGCCGAGTACGTGATGAGCAATAATTTCGCCTTCGGAGGCATCAACACCTCCCTCATCTTCCGCCGCCCAGGATAGGTCATCATGAGCATTGGACGCACCATCGGTTGCCTGGCCGTCGCCCTCGCCGTGGCGCTCGCGCCCGCCGCCTACGCCCGCGACGAGGCGCTGCACCTGCCGATCAAGGAAGTCACCGAGGACGCCGGCAACAAGGCGCGGCTCGGCAGCGACGTCGCGCTCTATTTCGGCGCGCAGGCGACGCCGGCGATCGAGACGGCGCTCGGCACGGCCAGCACCAGCAAGAAGACCAACGCCTTCAACAAGGGCGACGCCGAGGCCTGCCGCTGGGCGATGCTGTCGGCGCTGCTGACGCTGGTGTCGAGCGCCCGCTCCCGCGGTGCCGACGCGGTCGTCGACATCCGCAGCAACTACCAGCACGTCGAGTTCTCGAGCGAGACCGAGTACGAGTGCCACGCCGGCAACCTGATGGCGGGCGTCGCGTTCACGGGGCGGCTCGTCAAGCTCAAGAAATGAGCCGCGTGCTGGCGCTGGTCGCCGAGCTCGGCGCCGCGCCCGCGATCGCAGCGCGCGCCGGCCCGCTGTCGCCGTCCAGCCAGGCGCGGATCGCGCGCCTCAACGCGCCGCGGCGCCGGGCGCAGAGCGCGCTCGCGCGCCAGCTGGCGGCGCTCGCCGCGTCCAGGCTGCTCGGCCGCGAGCTGCCGGCCAGCTGCGTCGGCGAGGCCGGCGACGGGCGCGGCCCCTGGCTCGGGGACGCTGAACCGCTGCGCGTCAGCGTCGCCCACAGTCACGAGCGGGTCGCGGTCGCGGTCGGCGCCGGACCCGTCGGCATCGACGTCGAGCGCTGCGACCGGCAGCGCGACTGGCTGGCGTTCGCGCGCCACGCCTACAGCGACGCGGAGGTCGCCTGGCTCGATGCGAGCGCGCCCGGCGAGCGCGCCGCGCGCTTCTATCTGCTGTGGACGCTCCGCGAGGCGAGCTTCAAGGCCGGTCTGCGCGCCGCCGTGCAGGGCGGCGAGCCGTGCCTCGGGCCGCACGCGAACGGCGCGTCGTTCGGCTGGAGCAGCCGCGAGCTCGACGGCTACCGGGTCTCGGTCGCGACGCCGGCGCCGGCGCCCATCGAGTGGCTGGCCGTCGCCGGCGAGGAACTCGTGCCGCTCGCGCTGCCGCGGGAGGCGGCCGGCGGCGCGACCGCGCCCGGCTAGGCCGGCGCCGGAGCCGTTGCGCTACTTGGGCTCGCCAGTCGGCCCGCCGACGGCCGCGTCGTAGTTGGCCTGCAGGTAGTCGGCGATCAGCTGCGCGATGCGCCGCAGCATGTCCTTGTCCTGGCCGCCGAAGGTCCACGCGCCGCTCACGGCCGAGGCGCGCTGATGGAAGCGCGGCTCGGCGACGACGGTGTCGCCGGGCTGCTCGACGAACCTGACGTGCATCGTGATGTAGGAGTCGCCGGCCCAGGCGCCGCTCCAGACGCGCGCCGTGCCGCTCACCTTCTTGATGATGTCGATGCGCGGCGAGATCACGAGGCGGGGCGCGCCCTCGAGCGGCGGCTTCTGGTTCCAGCCGGCGACGATCGGCGCGACCAGCGCGTCGAGCTGCTGCTGCACCTGCCCGGCCACCTGCGCCTTGCCCTTCTCCCGCGCTTCGGCCGCATCGAGCTCGGCCGGCCGCAGCTCGAACGCGCCGTACGCCGACAACGGCCTGCTCGGCGGCGGATTCGTGAGCTGCGCGCGCGCGGGCCCCGCGAATGCGGCGACGCCACAGAGCAGGCCCGCGCCCAGCACGGCGCACTTCATGTGTCGCCCTTCGCGGTCGGCTCCCGCCACGCCCCCGGCACGGGCGAGGCGCCGCGCCCGGTCACGGGCGCCGGCCTCAGCGCAGCAGCGCCGCCGCGACCAGCGCGATGCAGCCGAGCGCGTGGATCGCGAGGGTGAGCTCGATGCTCTTCTTCAAGCCCTCGCGTCCGGCGGGATCGAGCGAGATGCCGCGCGACGCCTGGAAGCCCCCGGCCGCGAGCACGAGCGAGGCGACGAGCGCCCAGCGCGGCAGGTCGTGGCGCACGACCAGCACCACCCCGGCGACGAGCGCGATCAGCGTCAGCAGCTGGTAAAGGATCCGCACGCCGCCGATCGTCAGGCGCACCGCGAGCGTGCGCTTGCCGGCGCTCGCGTCCGCCGCCGCGTCGGGCACCTCGTTGATCAGCAGGATCAGGCCGACCCAGACGCTGACGATCACGGCCAGCAGCCACGCGCCGAGGTCGACCGCTCCGGCCAGCAGCCACACGGCGCCCGCTACCGGCAGCGCGCCGAGCCCGATCGCGCAGGCGAGCTCGCCGGCGCCGCGGCCGGAGAGCTGCACGCCGGGTTTCGAGTAGAAGTAGCCGAGCGCGAGGCCGAGCACGCCGAGCAGCACGACGCCCGGCCCCCGCAGGTACGCGAGCGCGAGCCCGGTCGCGAGCGCGGCGACGGCGAGGCCGTAGGCGAAGCGCAGCGTCGCCGCGCGCGTCATGATGCCGTTCTGTATGAACCGCGAGCCGCCGGTGTACGGGTAGATCCTGAGCACGTTGGCGGGATCGGTGCCGTTCACGTCGTCGCCGAAATCGTTGTAGACGTTGGTCGCCGCGTGCGCGAGCACGGTCGCGAGCACCGCGAGCGCGAACCACAACCCGTTGAAGGCGTGGTGCGCCGCGCCCGCCCAGGCACTGCCGACCAGCACCGGCAGCACCGAGGCGGTGAAGAACTTGGGCCGGGTCGCGAGGAACGCGCGCCTGAGCGCCGCCCCGAAGCCGGTCCCGCCGAGTGCCGCGACCGAGGGTTCGCCAGCGGGCTGCGTGGTTCGATCCATGGATCTCTCCGTATCAGGCCGGGTGCAGGGGCACCCGGACGGGGTGTGCAGCTTAGCGCACCGCGGGCGAACTGCGCGGCACCCGCCGATCGGCAGTTTCCGCAGTGCATCAGCGCCGCGGCGCAGGCCGCGACCGCCCCCCCTGTACGCCGCGCCGCCGGGGCTACCGGACGGCCACTATCCGGCCGCCGGCGGCACGGCCGCCAGGGATCGCCGGCCCGACGCGGCACTCAGCGCCACGCGGAGTTGAGGACGTGCCCGGGGGTGATGCGCGCGAGCGCCGGCGTGCCCGCCTGGCGCATGATCGCCCGCAGCTCGCGGTCCAATATGTCGATCACCGCCTCGACGCCGCTCTGGCCGAAGGCCGCGAGCCCCCAGATCTGCGGCCGGCCGATGCCGACCGCGGTCGCGCCGAGGGCCAGCGCCTTGAAGACGTCCGTGCCGCGGCGGATGCCGCCGTCGAACAGCACGGGTACACGCCCGGCGACCGCGGCCGCGACTTCCGGCAGGCAGTCGATGGTCGCGCGCAGCGACTCCTCGTCGCGGCCGCCGTGGTTCGAGACCACGACCCCGTCGGCGCCGTGCTCGATCGCGACCACGGCGTCCTCGCCCGTCACGATGCCCTTGACGATCAGCTTGGTGGTCACGAGCGCGCGCAGCCGGTCCAGGTACGCAGGCGTCAGGCTGGCGGGCGTGTGGCCGGTCACGCGCGAGACATCGAGCCCGGCGAACATCGGCGCCTTGCGCCACATGTCGTGGGTGTTGCCGACGTGGCATGCCGTGCAGTTGCGGCTGTCGACGCGTGCCGCGCGCGCCAGCGTCTCGTTGTTGCGGCCGGGGATGTTGTCGACCGTGAACACGATGGCGGTGCAGCCGGCACGCTCGGCGCGGCGCACCAGCGCCTCGGTGACGGCCCAGTCGTCGGTCGCATAGAGCTGTTGCCAGAGCGGCGCGCCGCGCGCCGCGCTCACCGGCTCGACCGCGGTCGAGGACGCCGTCGACAGCATCACCTGCGTGGCACGGCTCGCCGCCGCCCGCGCCATCGCCAGCTCCCCCTCGGCATGGAAGGCGCGCATGCCGCCGACCGCCGACAGGTAGACCGGGCTCGTGAGTCTCGCGCCGTACAGCTCGACTGCGGTGTCGACGTGGCTGACGTCGACGAAGCGGCGCGCCCGGATCTCGTAGTGCGAGAACGCGTCGTGGTTGCGCGCGACCGTACGGTCGTCGTCGACGCCGGTCGCGAGGTAGCCGAAGTGCGCCGGCGGCAACGCCTCGCGCGCCAGGGCCTCGAACTCCATCACGTTCAGCACCTGCCCGGCGGCGGTGACCGGCGGCGGCGCGCGCAGGAAGGCGCGCGATGGCGGCACGCCGTCCGCGGCCGCAGCGCCGCGCACGATTCCGGGCAGCCCGAGCAGCCCGCCGAGCACGGCGCGGCGCGTCAGGCGCTGCAGGCGCGCCTCGTCCATCGGGATCCCCCTGGCGGCGCGGGCGGCGCGCCTTTGGTGCAGCATACCGCGTCGGCGCGACGGCTCGCGTTCGCGGGCGGCGACTTTGCGACGAACAGGCTCACGACGGTGGTCCCGCTGCTCAGCTGTACGCCGATGCCAAGGCCGTAGTCGAGTGCCCGCCTGGCGGCCGGCCGGCGGGGCCGAATCCGACGGCCCCGCCGGCTGTCCTTGAGCGCCCTAACGGCCGCCGGGCATCCGCACGACCGCGGGCCGCGGGCGTTCGACCGTCGCCGACCGTCGTCGCGCGCGCATCCGCACGCTAGGCGCGCCCGGTTCTCTTCGGCCGCCGCTTGTTCGCCACCGACTTGATGACCATGCGGGTCGGGCGCGTGCGCGGGAACGTGGCCCCGGAGTGCTTGATCGCCGCCCTGACGAGCGCCTTGATATCCCCGTGATCGAGGTCCGCTGCGGTCTTCACCACGACGCTGCGTACCTTGCTGCCAGAACCCTCGAGCAGGCCTTTGGGGTCGGGGAGATCCTTGTCGAGGTACAGGCGGACCTCCTTCGGAAAGATCGCCACGGCGACGACGGCCTCGTAGCCGCGCTCCGACATGCCGAACGCCACCACGAGGGAGTTGGCGTAGTCGTAGACAAGCTCGTGGGAGCCCGGCAAGGCGCGGCGCAGCTTTGGCAGGCACCGCCTCACCAGCGCGACGATCTCGGGAGAGAACCGCGACAGGAACGCGGAGAACTGTGCCTTGGGGCTGGGCAGGCGAGCGTTCATGAGTCAACGCTACCTCAACAAGCGGTGGCTGCGCCTAACGACGCGCGTGGTCGACTCGCGGCGCACCCGAACTGCGGTGATGCGCCAGGGACTTGAGCCCTCTGCCGATCACCGCAAGCCACGTCCGACAGATCGGTGACCGGACCGAAACGCGGGTGTCGGTGCCGCGGACCGTGCGCGACCACGGCCCGCTGCAGGCGACGGTCGGCCGTTGCTTCGCAATCGGGGCCCGGATGCGATCGTTCCCGGGCGCAGCCGCTACTCGACCGTGACGCTCTTGGCGAGGTTGCGCGGCTGGTCGACGTCGGTACCGCGCATCGTCGCGACGTGATACGCGAGCAGCTGCAGCGGGATCGTGTAGACCGCCGGCGCCTGGAAGTAGCTGACGTGCTTCGGCATCGTGATCACGTGCACGCCGTCCGAGGACGCGATGCCGGACTCCGGGTCCGCGAACACATAGAGCTCGCCGCCGCGGGCGCGGACCTCCTGCAGGTTCGACTTCAGCTTCTCGAGCAGGTCGTTGTTCGGCGCCACCGTGATCACCGGCATGTCGGCGTCCACGAGCGCCAGCGGGCCGTGCTTGAGCTCGCCCGCGGCATAGGCCTCGGCGTGGATGTACGAGATCTCCTTGAGCTTGAGCGCGCCCTCCATCGCGATCGGCGCGAGCGCGCCGCGGCCGAGGAACAGCGCGTGGTGCTTGTCGACGAACTTCTCGGCCAGCCGCCGCACCACCGGGTCGAGCGTCAGCGTCTCCTCGATCAGGCGCGGGATCTCGATCAGCCGGCCGACGAGGTTGTGCTCGCGCTCGCGGTCGATGCCGTGGTGCTTGCCGAGCGCGATCACCAGCATGTTGAGCGCCGCCAGCTGCGTCGTGAAGGCCTTGGTCGAGGCGACGCCGATCTCCGGGCCGGCGCGCGTCAGCATCACGAGCTCGGACTCGCGCACCAGCGACGACTCCGGCGCGTTGCAGATCGTCAGCGTCGACAGGTACCCCACCTGCTTGGCGAGCCGCAGCGCGGCCAGCGTGTCGGCGGTCTCGCCGGACTGCGAGATCGACACGAACAGCGTGTTCCGCGGCACGACCGGGTCCCGGTAGCGGAACTCGCTGGCGATGTCGACCCAGCACGGCAGCCGGCAGATCTGCTCGATGAAGTAGCGCGCCACGGAGCCCGCGTGCCAGCTGGTGCCGCAGGCGACGATCTGCACGGCCTCGGTGCGGCCCAGCATCTCCATCGCCGCCGGGCCGAACGCGGCCTCGAGCAGCTTGCCGCCCGCGACCCGCTCCTCGAGCGTCTGTGCGACCGCGCGCGGCTGCTCGTGGATCTCCTTCAGCATGTAGTGGGCGTACTCGCCCTTCTCGACGGCGTCGGCCGACAGCTCGCTCTCGCGCACCGCGCGCTCGACCCGGCGGCCCTCGCGGTCGACGATGCGCACGCTCTTGCGGTGGATCGCCGCCACGTCGCCTTCCTCGAGGATCTGGAAGCGCTTCGTGACCGGCAGCAGCGCCGCGACGTCCGAGGCGACGAAGTTCTCGCCGACGCCGAGGCCGACGACCACCGGGCAGCCGGCGCGCGCCAGCACGATCGTGTCGGGGTCCTTCTCGCTCATGACCGCGAGCGCGTAGGCGCCCTGCAGCTCGCGCACGGTCGCCTGCACGGCGTCGAACAGCTCCGGCTGGCTCTGCAGGTGGAAGTGCACGCGGTGCGCGATCACCTCGGTGTCGGTCTCGGAGGTGAACACGTAGCCGCGCGCGGCGAGGTCGGCGCGCAGCTCCTCGTGGTTCTCGATGATGCCGTTGTGCACGATCGCGATGCCGTCGCGCGAGATGTGCGGGTGGGCGTTGCGCTCGCTCGGCACGCCGTGCGTCGCCCAGCGCGTGTGCGCGATGCCGAGCAGGCCGGCGGTCGGCGACTCGGCAAGCGCATCGCGCAGGCGCGCGACCTTGCCGACGGTCCGCAGCCGCGCCAGGTGGCCGTCGCGGCCGAGCACTGCGACGCCCGCCGAGTCGTAGCCGCGGTACTCGAGCCGCTGCAGCCCGTCGATCAGGATCGGGAGCACGTCCCGCTTCGCCACCGCGCCTACAATTCCGCACATGGGTTTCGCCCTCGTTCCTGAGGCCCGTCGAGTCCGTGATTATGGCCCATCCCGCGCGGCCGGATTGTGACCCGGATCCGGCCCGGCGCTCGCGGTCCTGGGCTCAGTCCTTCGCCGGCTCGTCCGGCAGCCGCCCGCGGGCGACGTGCCGCTCGCGCTCCTCGTCGGAGGCCTTGACCGGCCGGTGCCAGCCGGCGAGCGTCTGCTGCCGGCTGCGCTCGAGGGTCAGGGTACCGCGCGGCACGGGCCTGGTGATCGTCGAGCCGGCGCCGATGGTCGCGTCGCGGCCGACCGTCACCGGCGCGACCAGCATCGTGCCGGAGCCGATGAACGCGCCGTCCTCGATCACCGTCGGCCACTTGTTGACGCCGTCGTAGTTGCAGGTGATCGTGCCGGCGCCGACGTTCACCTTGCGGCCGATGGTCGTGTCGCCGAGGTAGCTGAGGTGGTTGGCCTTGCTGCCCGCGCCGAGCGTCGCGTTCTTGAGCTCGACGAAGTTGCCGACGTGCGCGTCGGCGAGCAGCCGGGCGCCGGGGCGCATGCGCGCGAACGGCCCGACGCTGCAGCGCTCGCCGATGACGGCGCCGTTGAGGACCGAGTGCGGATGCAGCACGGTGTCGGCGCCGACCTGCACGTCGCGCAGCACGCAGCCGGGGCCGACGACGACCCGGTCGCCGAGCGCCACCTCGCCCTCGAGCACGACGTTGACGTCGATCGCGACGTCGCGGCCGCAGACCACCCGGCCGCGCACGTCGATGCGCGCCGGGTCCGCGAGCGTGACGCCGGCCTCGAGCAGCGCCCGCGCCTGCAGGCGCCGGTACTCGGCCTCGAGCGCGGCGAGCTGCAGCCGGTCGTTGACGCCGAGCACTTCCGCCACCGTCGGCGCGACCACCGCCTCGATCCGGAAGCCGTCGCGCACCGCGAGCGTGACGACGTCCGTCAGGTAGTACTCGCCCTGCGCGTTGTCGTTGCCGAGTCTCGCGAGCCAGCGCCGCAGCGCCGCGGCAGGTGCCGCCATGAGGCCGGTGTTCGACTCGCGCACCGCGAGCTCCTTGCGGTTGGCGTCCTTCTGCTCGACGATCCGGTAGACGTTGCCGGCCTTGTCGCGCAGCACGCGGCCGTAGCCGGTCGGGTCGTCGAGCCGCACCGACAAGAGCGCCAGTGCGCGCTCGCCGGCGCGCGCGAGGAGGTCGCGCAGCGTCGCGACCTGGACCAGCGGCACGTCGCCGTACAGCACCAGCACCAGGTGATCGTCCGGGATGGCCGGCATCGCCTGCTGCACCGCGTGCCCGGTGCCGTGCTGCTCCGGCTGCAGCGTCCAGCCGAGCTCCTGGCCTTCGAAGGCCGCGCGCACGCGCTCGCCACCGTGCCCGTAGACGACGTGGATCGCGTCGGCGCCGAGCGCACGGGCGCAGTCGACGACGTGCTGCAGCAACGGGCGGCCGGCCAGCGGCTGCAGCACCTTCGGCAGGTCGCTCCTCATGCGTTTGCCCTGGCCGGCGGCCAGGATCACGATGCTCAGGGGCATGGCGGTACTCGAGCGGTGCGAGGGCGGTATTCTCGCACGGCCTCCGGGCCGGCGGGACTTCCGGTATCGTCGCAGGCCTCACGACCCGCGGGTCCCGTCACGAGGCCGAACCCATGCCACATCCGCTCGTTCGCGGCCTGACCGCCGCGCTCATGCTCGCGCTGTTGCTGCCGACCGCCGCGCCGGCGGCCGGACGCGCCATCACGCACGAGGACGTCTGGCTGATGAGGCGGATCGCCGCGCCGGCCGTCAGCCCGGACGGCCGCCGCGCGGTGTTCGGCGTGATCGAGCCGGCCTACGACCGCAAGGAGCAGATGTCCGGCCTGTGGCTGGTCGCGACCGACGGCAACGGCGCGCCGCGGCGCCTGACCTGGTCGAAGGGCAGCGAGTCGGGCGTGACGTGGAGCGAGGACGGCACCCGGATTGCGTTCAGCACCAAGCGCGAAGGCGACAGCGAGGAGCAGATCTACGTCCTCGACCTCGCCACCGGCGGCGAGGCGCAGCGCGTGACCAGCATCGCGCTCGGCGCCCGCTCACCACGCTTCTCGCCGGACGGCCGGAGCATCGCGTTCGTCGCCGACGTCTGGCCCGGCGCGAAGGACGATGCCGACAACCGCCGGCTGGCGAAGGAGCGCGCCGACCGCAAGTACAGCGTGCGCGTCTACGACGGCTTCCCGGTCCGCAGCTGGGACAAGTGGCTCGACGAGCGGCAGGCGCACCTGTTCGTGCAGGCGCTCACGCCCGGCGCGCCGGCGCGCGACCTGCTCGCCGGCAGCGCGCTCGTGGCGGCCGCGGGTTACGGCGGCCGCCGCGAGGACGAGGGTGTCGGCCTCGACGCGGTCTGGGCGCCCGACGGCCGCGGCCTCGTGTTCGTCGCAAGCGTCGACCACGACCATGCGGCGCGCGACTTCACCACGACGCAGCTGTGGTACGTAGCCACCGACGGCGGCGAACCGGTGCGGCTGACTCCGGGCGGCGACTCGTGGGCGACGCCGCGCTTCGCGGCCGACGGGCGTACGCTGTACGCGGAGCGCTCGCGGCGCACGGGACACGTGTACGAGGCGACCGGCATCGCCGCGCTCGATTACGCGGGCGGGCGCACGGTGCCCGCCGCACCGCCGCGGGACCTGACCGCGGCGCTCGACCGCTCGGTCACCAGCTGGGGCGTCGCGGCGAACGGCAGCCTGTACTTCCTCGCCGAGGACGCCGGCCTCGAGAAGGTCTACGTCGCCGCGCACGGCGCGCCGGCCCGGCTGCTCGCGCCGGTGCCGGCCGGCGTCTACAGCGGCCTCGCGGTCGCCGCGCGAGCGGCGAGGCCCGTGCTGGTCGCGCGCTGGGAGAGCGCCGCGCATCCGCCGGAGGTGGTGCGCATCGAGCCCGCCGGCGGGCACGCGCCGCTCAGCCAGTTCAACACGGCGCGCGCCGCCGAGCTCGACCTGCAGCCGCCCGAGCACTTCTGGTTCACGAGCGAGCGCGGCCGCGCGATCCACAGCATGCTGATCCGGCCGGCGGGCTTCGACCCGAAGCGCAAGTACCCGCTGCTGGTCCTGATCCATGGCGGGCCGGCCACGATGTGGCGCGACCAGTTCGTGATCCGCTGGAACTACCATCTGCTGGCGCGCGCCGGCTACGTCGTGCTGCTGACCGACTACTCGGGGTCGACCGGCTACGGCGAGGCCTTCGCCCGGGCGATCGAGCGCGACCCGCTGAAGGGGCCGGCCGACGAGATCAACGCGGCCGCCGACGAGGCGATCCGGCGCTACCCCTTCGTCGACGGCACGCGCCAGTGCGCGGCCGGCGCGAGCTACGGCGGCCACCTCGCGAACTGGATGCAGGCGAGCACGACCCGCTACCGCTGCCTCGTCAGCCACGCCGGCCTCGTCGACCTCGAGGCGCAGTGGGGCACGAGCGACGCCGTCTACCACCGCGAGGTCATGATCGGCGGCCCGCCGTGGGCCGGCGACCCGCTGTGGCGCACGCAGAGCCCGATCGAGTACGCGGCCCAGTTCCGCACGCCGGTGCTGCTGTCGGTGGGCGAGCACGACTTTCGCGTGCCGCTCAACAACACGCTCGAGTACTGGACCGCGCTGCAGCGCCAGCAGGTGCCGAGCCGGCTGCTGGTGTTCCCGGAAGCCAACCACTGGATCCTGCGCGGCGAGGACAGCCGCTACTTCTACCAGGAGGTCGCCGCCTGGCTCGAGAAGTACCTCGGCCCCGGCGGCTGAGCGGCGGGCGCCGCTCGCGCGCTCAGGCGGGGGTCGGCACCCGGTACGAGAGACGGCCGAGGAAGCCGTCGATCGCCGCCAGGCATTCCGGCTCGTCGAGCAGCGGCACGTGACCGCGGGCGGCGACGCTGAGCCGCTCGAGGTCCGGCTTCTCGCGCTGCATACGCTCGAAGGTCGCGGCGGAGAGGATATCCGAGAGCACACCGCGGATGGCGAGCGCCGGGACGGACTTCAGCGTCGCGTAGAGCGGCCACAGGTCGGGCGGCGGTGCAGCCGCCGCAGCCGCGCGCATCGCCTCGCCGATGCCCGGATCGGCATCGAGAACCGGCGTGCCGGAGGCGTCTTCGCGGTAGTTGCGCCGGGCGAGCGTCGCCCAGCGCCCTGCCGCGAGGTTCGGCCACGCCGCACCGAACACGAGGCGCTGCTGCTCGATCGCCTCGTCCCAGCTGCGCACCGGCGGCAGGCGCCCGGCGTAGCCGCGGATGCGCTCGGCGCCGACCGGGTCGATCTCGGGGCCGATGTCGTTGAGCACGATGCCGGCCACCGCCGCGGGCGCGACCGACGCCAGGATCATCGCGAGCAGGCCGCCGAGCGAGGTGCCGACGATGGCGACGCGGCGCAGGCCGAGCACCGGCAACAGCGCCATCAGGTCCGCGACGTAGGTCGCGGTCTGGTAGTTCTTCCAGTCCGGGTCGCGCGCCGACAGGCCGCGACCGCGCAGGTCGGGGCACACGACCCGGTAGCGGGCGGCGAGATGCGGCGCGAGGTCCTCGAAGTCGCGGCTGTTGCGCGTCAGGCCCGGCAGGCACAGCACCGCCGGTGCGTCCGCGCCGGCGGACTCGTAGACCCGGGCGTAGAGCCGCAGGCCGTCGGCCGAGGTCCAGTACTGTTCGCGGAAGGCCGTGCTCGCGTTCATTCGAATGTCCCGTCCTGAAGTTCCCGGCGCAGCTCGCGCTTCAATACCTTGCCGTTCGGGTTGCGCGGCAGCGCCTCGCGCCCGACGACCGCAGCGACGCGCTGCTGGCGTCCGACGCGGCCGTTGGTCCATTCCTTGAGCGCCGCGAGGTCGAGCGCCTGGCCCGCCTGCGCGACCACCACCGCCACCGGGGTCTCGCCCCACCGGCGGCTCGGCACGCCCACGACCGCCACCTCCGCGACCGCCGGGTGCTGGCGCATGATGCTCTCGATGTCGGCAGGATAGACGTTCTGCCCGCCGGACAGAATCATGTCCTTCTTGCGGTCGACGACATAGAGGAAGCCGTCGGCGTCGAGGCGACCGAGGTCGCCGGTGCGCAGCCACTGGCGCCCGGCCGCGTCGAGCCAGGTGGCCTCGCGGTTGGCGGCGTCCCGGCCGTGGTAGCCGGCCATCACCAGCCGCCCGCGGCCGACGATCTCGCCGGTCTCGCCCGCGGGCAGCACGCGGTCGTCGTCGCCGAGGATCAGGATCTCCGCCCCGAGCACCGGCTTGCCGACCGACTCGAGCTTGCGCTCGAAGTCCTCCGGCGCCAGGATCGTCACCAGGCCCTCGGTCAGGCCGTAGAGCTCGATCAGCTGGCAGTCGAACTCGTGCGCGAAGCCACGCTTGACGTCCGGCGCGAGCGGCGAGCCGCAGCACATCAGCGCCTCGAGGCTGCCCGTGCCGAACCCGGCGCGGTCCGGCGCGGCGAGCATCCGCTCGAGCTGCACCGGCACGAAGGCGCCGTGCGTGATCCGCTGCCGCTCGATGGTGCGAAGCGCCGCCTCGGCGCTGAAGTGCCTGAGCAGCACGATCGTGCCGCCGACCAGCATGGTCGCCAGCATCGAGACCCAGCTGATGTTCGAGAAGAGGCCAAGCGAGCACAGCGTGCGGCAGCCGCTGCGGTAGCGCAGCGCGAGGGCGCAGTCGTAGGCCCAGTGCATGCGGCACAGGTGCGTGTGGACGATGCCCTTGGGCAGCGCCGTGGTGCCGGAGCTGTAGATGATGTTGCACTCGTCGCCCGGCGCGATCGCGACCGGCGGCGCCTCGGCTGGCTGCGCGGCCAGCAGCTCGCCGAACTCGTGCCAGCCCGGGCGCGCGCCGTCGCAGCCGACGTAGTGCCGTGCGGCGAGTGCGCCGGCGGCGCGCAGCGCGTCGATGCGGCGGCAGTGCTCGCCGCTCGCGAACACCGCAACCGCCGCCGCGTCCACGCACATCGCGGCCACCGCGTCGTCGCTGATCGAGACGTTGAGCGGCACCGCCACCGCGCCCGCGCGGACGATGCCGAACATCGCGATCACCGTCTCGAAGCGGCTGTCCATCAGCACCGCGATCCGCTCGCGCGGTCGCACGCCGAGGGCGAGCACCGCCTGCGCGGCGCGCGCGGTGGCATCGTCGAGCTCGCGCCACGAGAGCGTCAGCTCGCCGTCCACCAGCGCAGGCTCAGCGCCGTGCCAGCGGCCGTTGTGGGCGATCAGGTCCGGCAGCAGCGCGACCGGCGCTTCGAACCACGACATGCTTGCCTCTGCGGGCCCGGGGACGGCCGGGCGCGTGCGCCGGCCGGCCCCGCGCCTTCGGGGACGTCAGTAGTGGTAGCTGACGTTCGCGCTCACCGTGCGCGGCGCGCCGTAGAAGCCGATCTGGCTGACGCCGGCGGTGAGGCCGCTGTTGCCGAAGTCGTAGCCCGCGACCCGGTAGGCCTTGTCGGTCACGTTCTTGGCCTCGATGCCCCAGCGCCACTTCTTGGTGTCGGTCAGGTAGGAGATGCCGAGGTCGAGCACGCCGTACGCCGGCTGGTCGGTCACGCTGTCGGTGGTGTTCGCGACCTTGGTGAAGCTCCGCCAGTCGTAGCCTGCGCGCGCCGTGATCGACCCGCCGGCGATGTCCCAGATGTAGGCCGCGCTGGCCGCGACCGTCCAGGTCGGCGCGTTGATCGGGCGGTTCTGGTCGGCGACGTTGACGCTGCCGTTGCAGGTCCCCGGCGTGATCGCGCAGCCGACGATGTAGTCCTCGTAGTAGGAGTCGAGGTAGCCGACGTTGAGGCCGAGGGTCAGCGCGTGCACCGGCTTCCACTGCGACTCGAGCTCGACGCCGCGGTTCATCTGCTTGCCCGCGTTCAGCACCGCCGTCACGTTCGAGGTGCCGACGAACTGCTGCACGCCGATCTGCGCGTCGCTGTAAGGGTCGTAGAACACGGTGACGTTGAGCAGCAGCGTGTTGTCGAACAGCGTCGACTTGACGCCCGCCTCGAAGTTGTTCGCGGTCTCCGAGTCGTAGCCGTCCTTGGTCTGCGGGTAGACCAGCGCGTTGCCGCGCATGTCGAAGCCGCCGCTCTTGAAGCCCTTGCTGTAGGAGATGTAGGTCATCACGTGGTCGGTCACGTGGTAGTCGAGCCCGAGCCGCGGCGATACGTTGGAGAAGGTGCGCGCCGCGGTGTAGTTCGACAGGATGCCGGCGGCCGGCGTCGGGAAGAACACGAAGCCCGGCGGCGGCTGCGACGGGTCGGCGAGGTCGAAGATGCCGCCGTCCGGCGGCAGCGGGCTCGATGCCGCGCTCGCCCACTGCGCCTGGTAGACCTGCGCCTGCTTCTTGTCCTGGTTCCAGCGCAGGCCGGCGTCGAGGTTGAGGCGGTCGGTGAGCTTCCAGGCGGTGTCGCCGTAGACCGCCGTGCTCTTGGTGTTGACGCAGCCGTCCACCAGCGACGTCAGCTGGATGCCGAGGAAGGTGACGATGCCGAGCGAGGCGTTGTAGTCGCCGCAGGCGGTGCTGTCCATGTAGAACACGCCGCCGACGGCCTTGACGAGGTCGTTCGTGAAGGTCAGCTGCGCCTCGCCCGAGCCCTGCCGCTCCTTGTAGCGGGCCGGCACCTGGAACAGGTTCTGGTTCAGCTCCTCGAAGTCGATGAACTGGCGGCCGTGGCCGTCGCGGTACGCGCCGACGATCTTGAGGTCGAGGCCCTGGCCGAGGCCCTGCGTGAAGGTCGCCGACACGCCGCTGCGGTAGAAGAAGTCCTTGTCGACGGGCATGTCGGTGCGGGTGTCGAAGCGGCTGTCGAGCGCCGGCACCGCTACCGGCACCGCACCGCCGACCAGGTAGCCGTCGTTGAGGCGCTGCCCGCCCGAGGCGTTCGAGTTGTCCTGGGTCGTGTCGGCGACGATCTTGAGCTTCGAGCTCGCACCCCAGGTGAACGTCAGGTTGGCGCGCGCCGCCAGCACGTCCTTGTTGGAGACGTCCTGGCCGAGGTGGTTGTACGGGCTCGGCGTGGTGCCGGTCTGCGCCACCACCTCGCCGAAGCCGTCGCGCTGCATGTCGGCGAGCGCCAGGCCGAAGTAGACGTGGTCGGCCACGACCGGCGTCGAGAAGCTGATCTTGCCTTCGGCCTGGCCGTAGCTGCCGGCGGTCAGCGACCAGTCGAGCGCCTGCGGCCCGGCGATGTCGCGCGTCACGTACTTGATCGCGCCGGCGATGGTGTTCTTGCCGTACAGCGTGCCCTGCGGGCCGCGCAGCACCTCGAGCCGGTCGACGTCGAGCACGTCGAGCAGCGCGCCCTGCGGCCGCGCCATGTAGACGTCGTCGATGTAGATGCCGACGCCGGGCTCGAAGCCCCACAACGGGTCGCTCTGGCCGACGCCGCGTATGTAGACGTTGATCGTGCTCGCGGTGGCGCGCCCGGCCGAGATCTTCATGTTCGGCACGAAGCTGTTGAGGTCCTCGAGGTTGTTGACGTCCTGGGTGCGGATCGTGTCGGCGCTGATGGCGGTCACCGCCAGCGGCACGTTCTGCAGGTTCTCCGAGCGGCGCCGCGCGGTGACGACGATCTCGCCGAGCTGCGAGGTATCGGCCGCCACGGCCGGCGCCGGCGCGGTCTGGGCGTAGCTCGCGCTCAGCGGCGCGGCGGCCGCGAGACCGAGGGCGGCGCGCAAGGCGGCGCGGATCAGCGTGCTGGATGTCATGGCGTATACCCCCTGCAGAACACGTGCATTATGATCGTCTGTTCAATGACTGTTCAAAATTCATTGAACGTTCGTTGAATATTAGCCAGAGTCCGGGGCGGGGCGCAACTGCGATTGCCTGCCCGAGGCGAAATAGGGGAAAATCGCAACCGCGCTTGTTGCAGTGCACACCATGGCGACCAAAAAGAAGACCGGCCGACCCGCGAAGGAACGCCTGCTGGACGCCGCCGAGCGGCTGTTCGCGCAGCGCGGCTACCACGGCGTCTCGATCCGCGACATCACCGAGGCCGCCGGCGCCGACGTCGCGCTCGTCAACTACCACTTCGGCACCAAGCGCGCGCTGCTGACCCGGGTCTTCGAGCGCCGCGCCGAGATCATCAACCGCGAGCGGATGGAGCGGCTCGAGGCGGTACGGCCGGGCCCGGACGGGCGCCTCGACCTGGAGGCGGTGGTCAACGCCTTCATGGAGCCGCTGATCCTGCGCTCGGCGCGCGGCGGCCGCGGCTGGAAGAGCTACTTCGCACTGATCGCGCAGGTCAACAACTCACCCGAGCTGTCGGTGCTGATGACGCGCCACTTCGACCCGGTGGTGCACAAGTTCATCGACGTGCTGACCGCGGCGCTGCCGGGCGCCGACCTGCGCGACGTCTACTGGGGCTACCACTTCCTGACCGGCGCGCTGACGCTGACCTTCGCCGAGACCGGCCGCCTCGACAAGCTGTCGGGGCGCCTGTGCCGCTCGTCGGATCTCGACAGCGTGCACGCGCGCTTCGCACCCTTCATGGCGGCGGGGTTCGCGGCCCTGGCACGGCGGCGGCCGGAGGCGGTGCCGGCCGCGAAGGCCCGCGCGCGTCGCCGCACGACCGCGCCGCGCGAGGCGTAGACGCGGCGGAGCCGGTCGGCCGGGCCGCCCGCGGCGCGGGGCTACTTGCGCAGCTTGCGCAGCTGCGCCAGCGTCTTCATCTGCTCGACGATCCGCGCCACCTCGGCCTCGGCCTCGGCGATGCTGATCCCCTCGCCGCGGTGCTGCAGCATCTCGTCGGCGCGCTGCCGCGCCTCGAGCGCCGCCGCCTCGTCGAGGTCCTTCGCCCTGAGCGCGGTGTCGGCGAGCACCGTCACGCGCGTCGGCTGGATCTCGAGCATGCCGCCGCCGACGTAGAAGCCGTGCTCCTCGCCGTCCGGGGTCTGCACGCGCACCTCGCCGGCCCTGAGCGCCGTCAAGAGCGGCGCGTGGCGCGGCGCGATGCCGATGTCGCCCTGCACGCCCGGCACGAACACCATCGCCGCCTGGCCGGAGAAGATCTCGCCCTCGGCGCTGACGATGTCGACGTTGATGGTGCTGGCCATGGCGGTTGCCTCAGGTGATCGTCTTGGCCTTCTCGATCGCTTCCTCGATCGTGCCGACCATGTAGAAGGCCTGCTCCGGGAGGTTGTCGTACTCGCCGGCGATGATCGCCTTGAAGCCGCGGATCGTGTCCTTGGTCGAGACGAACTTGCCCTTCTGGCCGGTGAACACCTCGGCGACGTGGAAGGGCTGCGACAGGAAGCGCTGGATCTTGCGCGCCCGGTACACGAGCAGCTTGTCCTCGGCCGACAGCTCGTCCATGCCCAGGATCGCGATGATGTCCTGCAGCTCCTTGTAGCGCTGCAGGATCGCCTGCACGCCGCGCGCCGTCTGGTAGTGCTCCTCGCCGATCACCAGCGGGTCCAGCTGGCGCGACGTCGAGTCGAGCGGGTCGATCGCCGGGTAGATGCCGAGCGCGGCGATCTGCCGCGACAGCACGACGGTGGCGTCGAGGTGCGCGAAGGTGGTCGCCGGCGACGGGTCGGTCAGGTCGTCGGCGGGCACGTACACGGCCTGGATCGAGGTGATCGAGCCGGTCTTGGTGGAGGTGATGCGCTCCTGCAGCACGCCCATCTCCTCGGCCAGCGTCGGCTGATAGCCCACCGCCGACGGCATGCGGCCGAGCAGCGCCGAGACCTCCGTGCCCGCCAGCGTGTAGCGGTAGATGTTGTCGATGAACAGCAGCACGTCGCGGCCCTTGCCGGAGGCCTGCTTCTCGTCGCGGAAGTACTCGGCCATCGTCAGGCCCGAGAGCGCGACCCGCAGGCGGTTGCCCGGCGGCTCGTTCATCTGGCCGTAGACCATCGCGACCTTGGAGTTCTCGAGGTTCTTGAGGTCGATGACGCCCGACTCGGCCATCTCGTGGTAGAAGTCGTTGCCCTCGCGGGTGCGCTCGCCGACGCCCGCGAACACCGACAGGCCCGAGTGCGCCTTGGCGATGTTGTTGATGAGCTCAAGCATGTTGACGGTCTTGCCGACGCCGGCGCCGCCAAAGAGGCCGATCTTGCCGCCCTTGGCGAACGGCATCAGCAGGTCGATCGCCTTGATGCCGGTCTCGAGCAGGTCCTGGCCGCCCGCCTGGTCGTCGTAGGAGGGCGCCGGGCGGTGGATCTCCCAGTGCTCCTTCGCCTGCACCGGCCCGCGCTCGTCCTGCGGATCGCCGAGCACGTCCATGATGCGGCCGAGGGTCGCGGTGCCGACCGGCACCGAAATGCCCTTGCCGGTCGCCTGCACGGCGATGCCGCGCTTCAGGCCCTCCGACACGCCCATCGCGATGCAGCGCACGATGCCGTCGCCGAGCTGCTGCTGCACCTCGAGCGTCAGCTCGCGCGCGCCGTCCTTGAGCTTCAGCGCCTCGTAGACCTTGGGCATCGACTCCCGCGGGAACTCGACGTCGATGACGGCGCCGATGATTTGGACGATCTTGCCGGTGACGGCGGTGCTCTGCGTGCTCATGTCTTGGAACCTTTTCTCAAACGGCGGCCGCGCCGCCGACGATCTCGGAGATTTCCTTGGTGATCGCCGCCTGCCGCGCCTTGTTGTAGATCAGCTGCAGCTCGTCGATCAGCTTGCCGGCGTTGTCGGTCGCGCTCTTCATCGCGACCATGCGCGCCGCCATCTCGCTGGCGACGTTCTCGACGGCGGCGTGGTAGACCTGCGAATTGACGTAGCGGCTCATCAGGCCCTCGAGCAGCTCCGCTGCCGATGGCTCGTAGATGTACTCCCACAGGTCCTGCAGCTCCTCGCTCTCGACCGTCTCCGCCGGCAGCAGCTGCCGGATCACCGGGCGCTGGGTCATCGTGTTGACGAACTCGGCGTGCACCAGCACCAGCCGGTCGATGGTGCCCGCGGTGTACTCGTCGAGCATCACCTTGACCGGGCCGATGAGGCTCGCGACGTGCGGCCGGTCGCCGAGCTGGGTGATCGTCGCAGCGACCGGCAGCTTCAGGCGCCGGAAGAACTGCACCGCCTTGGAGCCGAACAGGCACAGGCGCACCGCGATGCCCTTCTCCTCGTAGGCGCGGATCTCGGCGAGCGTCTGCTTGAAGACGTTGACGTTGAGCCCGCCGCACAGGCCGCGGTCGGTGCTCATGATCATGAGGCCGACGGTCTTGACCTCGCGCTCGAGCAGGTACGGGTGCCGGAAGTCCGGGTTCGCGAGCCGCAGGTGGCCGAGCACGGTGCGGATCTTCTCGGCGTAGGGCCGCGCCGCCTGCATGCGGTCCTGGCTCTTGCGCCGCTTGCTCGCCGCGACCATCTCCATGGCCTTGGTGATCTTCTGCGTGCTCTTGATGCTCGCGATCTTGGTGCGGATTTCTTTGGTGCCGGCCATGACGCGCTGCCTAGAAGCTCGCCGTCGCGAAGAAGTCCTCGCAGACCTTCTTCAGCGCCGCCTCGACTTCCTTGCTGAGCTCGGGCTTGTCGTTGATCGACTTCGTCAGCTCGCCGGCGTTGGTCTTGAAGAAGCCCTGCAGCTGCGCCTCGGCCGCCACCACCTTCTCCTTCGGCACCTTGTCGAAGAAGCCGTTGTTGACGGCGTACAGCGACAGCGCCATCTCCGCGACCGACATCGGCGCGTACTGCTTCTGCTTCATCAGCTCCATGACGCGCACGCCGCGGTCGAGCTGCTTGCGGGTGGCCTCGTCGAGGTCGGAGGCGAACTGCGAGAACGCCGCCAGCTCGCGGTACTGCGCGAGCGCCAGGCGCACGCCGCCGCCGAGCTTCTTGATGATGCCGGTCTGCGCGGCGCCGCCGACGCGCGACACCGAGATGCCGGCGTTGATCGCCGGCCGGATGCCGGAGTTGAACAGGTCGGTCTCGAGGAAGATCTGGCCGTCGGTGATCGAGATCACGTTGGTCGGCACGAACGCCGTGACGTCGCCGGCCTGCGTCTCGATGATCGGCAGCCCGGTCAGCGAGCCGGTCTTGCCCTTGACGCGGCCGCCGGTGACCTTCTCGACGTACGCGGCATTGACGCGCGCCGAACGCTCGAGCAGGCGCGAGTGCAGGTAGAACACGTCGCCCGGATAGGCCTCGCGGCCCGGCGGGCGCCTGAGCAGCAGCGAAATCTGCCGGTACGCCCAGGCCTGCTTGGTCAGGTCGTCGTAGATGATCAGGGCGTCGCCGCCCTCGTCCATGAAGTACTCGCCCATCGCGCAGCCGGAGTAGGGCGCGAGGTACTGCATCGCGGCCGGCGTCGAGGCCGAGGCGGCGACGATGATGGTGTGCGCCAGCGCGCCGTGCTCCTCGAGCTTGCGCACGACGTTGGCGATCGAGCTCTGCTTCTGCCCGATCGCGACGTAGATGCACTTAACGCCGGTGCCCTTCTGGTTGATGATCGTGTCGACCGCGACCGCGGTCTTGCCGGTCTGCCGGTCGCCGATGATCAGCTCGCGCTGGCCGCGGCCGATCGGCACCATCGAGTCGATGGCCTTGAGGCCGGTCTGCACCGGCTGCGAGACGCTCTGGCGGCTGATGACGCCGGGCGCGACGCGCTCGATCGGCGAGCGCTTGCCGGCCTTGATCGGGCCCTTGCCGTCGATCGGGTTGCCGAGCGCGTCGACCACGCGGCCGAGCAGCTCGGGCCCGGTCGGCACCTCGAGGATGCGGCCGGTGGTCTTGACCTCGTTGCCCTCGGTGATGTGCTCGTAGTCGCCGAGCACCACCGCGCCGACCGAGTCCTGCTCGAGGTTGAGCACCAGGCCGAAGGTGTCGCCGGGGAACTCGATCATCTCGCCGGCACGCGCGTCTGCGAGCCCGTGGATGCGCACGATGCCGTCGGTCACGCTGACCACGGTGCCGACGTTGCTCGCCTCGGCGGCGGCGTCGAACTGCGAGATGCGCGCCTTGATGAGATCGCTGATCTCGGAAGCCTTGATGGACATGCTGCTTTCCTTCTAAGCCCTTGCGGCCGTGCGCGCGGCGGCGCTCACGGCTGTGAAATCTGCTGCTCGAGCCGCGCCAGGCGCCCCCGCAGCGAGCCGTCGATGACCATGTCGCCGGCGCGGACGACCGCGCCGCCGACCAGGGTCGGGTCGACCTGCTCGGCGAGCCGCACGTTGCGGCCGAAGCGCTTGCCGAGCGCCGCCCGGAAGGCGGCGCGCTGCGCGTCCGTCAGCGCGACCGCGCTCGTGATCTCGACGTCGAGCTGGTTCTCGACCTCGGCACGCCGCGCCTCGAACTGCGCGGCGATCTCCGGCAGGAGCGCGAGGCGGTGCTCGTGGGCGAGCACGCCGAGGAAGTTGCGCCCATCCGCGCCGACCGCGGCGCCGCTCTCGGTCGCGACGCCGGCCACCAGCTCGATGAGCTCGGCGGCCGAGACGCGCGGGTTGCCGAACAGCGCATCGGCACCGGGCGTCGCCGCGACCGCCGCGCCGGCGGCGAGCAGCTGCGACCAGGCGGCGAGCGACTGGCTCTCGTGCGCATGCTCGAAGGCCGCGCGGGCGTAGGGTCGGGCGATGGTGGCTTTCTCGGCCATGGCGTCTCCGTCAGCCGGTCGCCGCGATCCGCGCCGCGAGCTCGTCGAGCAGCTGCGCGTGTGCCTTGGCGTCGACCTCGCGCTGCAGGAGCTGCGAGGCCCCGACCAGTGCCAGGTGCGCGACTTCCTTGCGCAGCTCGCCACGGGCCTTGGTGGTCTCGTTGGTGATCTCGGTCCGCGCGACCCCGATCAGCCGCTCGCCCTCGGCGAGCGCGGCGCCGCGCGCCTCCTCGACCACCTCGCCGCCGCGGCGATTGGCCTGTTCGACGATCTGCGCGGCCTTGGTGCGGGCTTCGCGCACGATCTCGAGCGCCTGCGCCTTCGCGTCGTCGAGGTCCTTCTGGCCGCGATCGGCGGCCGCGAGACCGTCGGCGATCTTCTTCTGCCGCGTCTCGATGGCACCCATGATGCTCGGCCAGCCGAACTTCATGACCAGCCACGCGACCGCGAACAGCGCGAACCCCTGGATGATCAGCGTGATCGTTATGCTCATGCCTGTCTCCTGACTAACGCGGCGGACGCCGGCCGTGGGCCGGCGCGCACACCGCCTGCCGGGCGATTACTTGACGCCCAGCGCGGCCAGGAACGGATTCGAGAAGATCAGCAGCAACGCGATCGCCACGCCGATGATCGGCACCGCATCGAGCAGGCCTGCGACGATGAACATGCGGGTCATCAGCATCGGTGCGAGCTCGGGCTGGCGCGCGGCGCCCTCAAGGAATTTGCCGCCGAGCAGCGCGAAGCCGATCGCGGTGCCGAGCGCGCCGAGGCCGATCAGGAGACCGGCGGCGAGGAGCGTGTGGCTCATCACCTCGGCGACTTGTGGGACGTTCTCGATTGCCATGGTCTTCTCCGTGAATTCAAATAGATCGACAGGAACGGTTGGGTGAGGTCGTCAGTGGTGCTCGGCGGCCATGCTCAGGTAGACGACCGTCAGCATCATGAAGATGAACGCCTGCAGCGTGATGATCAGGACGTGGAAGGCGGTCCACGCGAAGCCGGCGATGATCTGGCCGAAGCCGAGCAGGTAGGTACTCACGGCGTCGAGGCTCGCGCCGAGCGTCATGCAGGCGATCAGGATGAAGATCAGCTCGCCGGCGTACATGTTGCCGAACAGTCGCAGGCTGAGGCTCACCGGCCGGACGGCCTCCTCGATCAGGCGCAGCAGCAGGTTCGCCGGCGCCAGCAGGATCTTGCCGACGATGCCGTCTGCGTGGAACGGCACCGTGACGAACTCCGCGAGGAAGCCGCCGAGGCCCTTGTGCTTGATGCCGTAGTACTGGATCAGGATGAACACGCAGATGGCCATGCCAAAGGTGGTGCTCAGGTCCGCGGTCGGCACCACCCTCAGGTGCTCGATGCCGACCGAGTGGGCCGCCGCCGGCAGCGCGTCGACCGGCAACATGTCCATGAAGTTCATCAGGAAGGTCAGCACGAAGATCGTGAGCGCGAGCGGGGCGATCAGGCGGCTGCGGCCGTGGAAGGTCTCCTTGACGAGACCATCGACCCATTCGACCAGCATCTCGACCGCGCACTGGAGCTTGCCGGGCACGCCGGAGGTCGCGCGGCGCGCGACACCGATGAAGACAACGACGAAGAGCAGGGCGAGCGCGCCCTTGAAGAAGATGCTGTCGAGGTGCCAAGCCCTGAAACCTTCACCCGAGCTCAGGTGCACGAGGTGATGGGTGATGTACCCCGTCATGTTCTCTGGGCCTTCGGCCGCCATCGTGCTTACCCCGTCTCCCCGACTCACCTAAAGAGCGCCAGCCCCAGCCAGAACCCGAGCTGCGCCGCGATCAGCCCTGCGACCAGCGGCAGCGGCGGCAGGTGCGCGACCGCGAACGCGAGCCAGAGCGCCACCGCCACCCACAGCCACTTCAGCACCTCGCCGGCGACCGCCGCCCGCGCGAGCACCCGCACCGGCGCGATCCCCGGCTGGAACAGCACCCAGCCGAACACCGCGTTGCCGAGCGCGACCACCAGCCCGCCCGCGAGGGCCGCCCGCGCCGCGGTCAGCCCGCCGAGCCCGAGCGCAACTGCGGCTGCCAGCGCCGCCGCGGCCATCTGCAGCGCCGCGTAGCGCAGCACGAGCCGCCGGCCGCGCGCCCGGTGGTTCACTGCGGACATCGCAGGCCCTCGCTCAAGGCCCCGAGGTCGCGGATTCACGCGCGCAAAAAAAACCGCTCCGAAGCGTCAGGGCCGACGCACGCGAAGTGGCGCTCTGGCTGCGGGAAGCGCGACGGCATCCCCAAAAGCGCGCGCATTATAGGAGGCTTTTTGCAGTGCTACAAGAACGGAAGATACCGGCGCCGGCGGCGCTAAGTATCTGTACTTATTTGCCTTTCAGGCCTTCGGCATCAGTGGATGTGAGCCAGGATCCCGTCCAGTTCCTCGTGGCTCGAGTAGCTGATGATGAGCTGGCCGCGACCGTGTGCGCCCTGCCGGAAACTGACTCTGGCGCCGAGTCTCTCGCCGAGCTCGGTCTCGAGGCGTCGCACGTCGGCATCGGGGGCGGCGGCGGGCTCGGCGGCCGCCCGCGCCGGCGCGGTCAGACGCCGCACCAGCGCCTCGGTCTCGCGCACCGAGAGGCCCTTCTTGGCAACCAGCGCCGCGACCTCGGACTGCTGGCGGCGGTTGCCGAGGCCAAGCAGGGCGCGACCGTGGCCCATCTCGAGCGCGCGCTCGGCGAGCAGCGCCTTGACCTCCTCGCCGAGCTCCAGCAGCCGCAGCAGGTTCGATACCGCCGCGCGCGAGCGCCCGACGGCGTCCGCCGCCTCCTGGTGGGTCAGGTCGAACTCCGTGACCAGCCGCTCGAGCGCGCGCGCTTCCTCGAGCGGGTTCAGGTTCTCGCGCTGGATGTTCTCGATCAGCGACATCGCGACCGCGGCCTCGTCCGGCACGCGGCGCACGATCGCGGGTATCTCGGTGAGCCCGGCGAGCTGCGCGGCACGCCAGCGCCGCTCGCCGGCGATGATCTCGTAGCGCTGCGACTCGGTCGCTCCCGGGGCACCGATCGGCCGCACGACGATCGGCTGGACGATGCCTTGCGCCTTGATCGAGTCGGCGAGCTCGGTCAGCGACTCGGGGCGCATGTCGATTCGCGGCTGGTACTTGCCCCGCTGCAGCAAATCGAGCGGCAGCCGCACCAATTCATCGCCCGTGGGGCGCACCGCGCCGGCCGCCGCCGCGGCGGTCACCTGGCGGGCGGTGGTCTCGCCGAGCAGGGCCCCGAGACCGCGGCCCAGGGCCGGCTTCTTGACGCTCATTCGTCGCTCTCCGGTTCGTCGTCGAAGCCGCCGGCCGCGGCCGGCTCCTCCTCGCGGCGGATCATCTCGCCGGCGAGCGCGAGGTACGCCAGCGCGCCGCGCGACTCCTTGTCGTGATAGAGCGCCGGCCGGCCGTGCGACGGCGCCTCGGCGAGGCGCACGTTGCGCGGAATGATCGTGCGGAACACCTTGTCATCGAAGTGCTCGATCAGCTGCGCGCTGACCTCGTTGGCGAGGTTGTTGCGCGGGTCGTGCATCGTCCGCAGGATGCCTTCGAGGCGCAGTTCCGGGTTGATGTTGGCGCGGATCTGCTCGACGGTGGTCAGCAGCGCCGACAGCCCCTCCAGCGCGTAGTACTCGCACTGCATCGGGATCAGCACCGTGTCCGCGGCGACCAGGGCGTTCACGGTCAGCATGTTGAGCGCCGGCGGGCAGTCGATCAGGATCAGCTCGTAGCGGTTCCTGATCGGCGCCAGTGCGCGCTTGAGCTTGAGCTCGCGCCCGGCCAGCGTCGCGAGCAGCCGCACTTCGGCGGCAGTCAGGTCCTGGTTCGCGGGAATGAGGTCGAAGCCGCCCGGCTCGACCCGCACGATCGCGGCCTCCGCCGGGCATTCGCCGAGCAGCACGTCGCAGGCCGAGCGCTCGAGGCCCCCCTTGTCGACGCCGCAGCCCATGGTCGCATTGCCCTGCGGGTCGAGATCGACGAGCAGCAGCCTGCGCTTGGTGGCCGCGAGCGAGGCGGCGAGGTTGACGGCGGTGGTGGTCTTGCCGACGCCGCCTTTCTGGTTGGCGACGGCGATGATCCGGTTCATAGGCCGGCCAGAATAGCACCCGGCCGCCCGGTTAGAGGCGCGGGACGGGGCCGAAGCGGCGCGCGGCGCCGGGCTCCTCGACCAGCTGCAGCCGGCCCCGGGCGGACAGGTAGTGGAGGTGGGCGAGGGTCTCGCCGACCGCCAGCAGCCGGTTCAACGGGTCGAGCGGAGCGCGAAACAGCCGCCCCGCCAGCTCGGCGGCGGTGGTCGGCGCCGAGACCAGCCCCTCGACCTCATCCAGCGTCTGCGCGTGGTGGACCCGCAGTTCGTCGAGCCGCCGCCTGAGCCCCCGGAAGACGTCGCCGTGGGACGGCAGCACGAGCGGCTCGGGCTCAAGCGCGGCCAGCGCCTCGAAGGAGTCGAGGAAGGACGCCAGCGGATCCGGGTCCTGCCGCTCGGGGTAGATGCCGATGTTGCTCGTGATGCGCGGCAGCACCTGGTCGCCCGCGATCAGCAGCTCCGCTTCGGGCGCATGAAAGACGAGCTGGCCGTCGGTGTGGCCTCGAACCATGTGAGCGACCCAGCGCACGCCGCCGACGGTGATCTCGTCGCCGCCGGACAGCCGCCGGATGTCCGACGGGATCCCCGACATGACCCGCCGGTAGCCCTCGACGGCGGCCGCCGGGCGCATCTCCGCCGTCACCGCGAGGCCGTCGCGCTCGAAGGCGGCGACCCGGGCGCGCACGGCCTGCGGATCCGAGCCGGTCCCGAGCAGGGCGCGCAGCAGCCGCTCCTCGGGCGCACTCATATATATGGGTACCCCGTGCCGGGCCGCGAGCCAGCCGGCGAGGCCGGCGTGATCCGGGTGGTGGTGGGTACAGATGATCCGCGTGATCGGGCGGCCGCCCAGCACTTCGGCGAGCGACCCGTCCCAGGCCTCGCGCGCGGCTGCGACGTTCATGCCGGTGTCGACCAGCGTCCAGCCGGCGCCGTCCTCGAGCAGCCACACGTTGATGTGCCGCAGCGCCCCCGGCACGGGCAGACGCACCCAGGTCACGCCTGACCCGAGCGCCCTCGCGCCACCGATCTGCGGCGGCGAGGCGATCGGGTACTCGAGCGCCGCGGCGCTCATCGGGCGCCCGCCGGCTCGAGGATGACGAGGTGGCGCGCGGCGTCGAGGCCGGGCACGGTGAGGCGCTCGACGCCCGCGACCCGCCAGCCGGGCGGCAGCTCGGCGAGCTCCGCGGCCGGGTCCTTGCCCTTCATCGCGAGCAGCCGGCCGGAGCGCGCGCAGAGGTGCCCGGCGACGCGGACGAACTCCGCGACCGACGCGAGCGCTCGCGAGATGACGGTCTGGGCGCGCTGCGCCGGGCGGAAGTTCTCGGCGCGCGCGCAGGTCGCGGTCACGTGGCCGAGGCCGAGCGTGCGGGTCGCGTGCTCGACGAAGCGGATCTTCTTGGCGGTCGAGTCGAGCAGCGTGAAGCGCAGTCCGGGGTTCGCGATCGCGAGCGGCAGTCCCGGAAAGCCGGCGCCCGTGCCGACGTCGGTGACGAAGGGCCCCTCGATCCACGGCTGCACGGTGAGGCTGTCGAGGAGGTGCTTGCGGACCATGTCCACCGGTTCGGTGATCGCGGTCAGGTTGAACTTCCCGTTCCACTCGCGCACGAGGTCGAGGAGTACCAGCAGCTGGTCGAGCTGGACGGCGTCGAGCTTGAGCCCGAGCTCGCCGAGCCCGGCGGCGAGCACCTCGCGGGGATGGGGATTCATTGGGCACGCAGTCTACGCGAGCAGCGGGGTCATGCGCGGCGCCCGATGGCGACGGAAGCGGCGGCGCCGCAACCGGGGCCGGCGCGGCCTGCGAATGCGCCCGGCGTGGGAGCCGCGGCACCGGTCAGGTCAGATGCCGGCGGCGCGTGCCGTCTCCCGACGCGGGGTGCTGAGCCCGTCTTTATGCGTATTGGCGCCGGCCGCGCTTGGGTACAGGATTCAGCCGGCAGCCCGCGTCTCGGCTCGCGCCCGGCGGCAGCCAGGCCGGGCACCGGTCGAGGATCGTCGCGGTGCGGACCAGCGGCCCCGCCCCCCGGCTCGCGCGGTGCCCGATTCCGAGCGGACCGGCGTCTGAACTTTCGCAATCCGTTGGAGGGCCTGCCATGTCCACGACCGAAAGGCCACGCGACATCGCCACCGTCACGCTCTCGGTGCTGGCGATCGGCCTCTTGATCACAGCCGCATTCTGGGTCCTGCGGCCGTTCATCCCGGCGACCGTCTGGGCGGCAATGATCGTCATCACCACCTGGCCGACGATGCTGGCGATCCAGCGGCGCCTGTGGGGCCGCCGCAGTCTCGCCGTCGCCGTCATGACCATCCTGCTGCTGCTCGTGGTGCTCGGGCCGCTCTGCGTGGCCGTCTACACGATCATCACGCATTCCGGCGATTTCGCCGCGGCGGCCAGGGCTCTCGCGGCCTACCGGCCGGGCCCCGTGCCGCCGTGGCTGGCATCGCTGCCGGTGGTCGGCCAGCGTGCCGCCGAGATCTGGAATCACCTCGCGACCTCGGACGCCGACGCACTGGCGCAACAGCTGCTGCCGTATCTCGATGACGTCCGGAAATTCTTCCTCGGCGCGCTCGGCGACACCGGCGCGCTGGTCGTGCAGCTGCTGCTCACCGCCGTGATATCGGCGATCATGTATGCGGGCGGCGATTCCGCGGCGCTCGCCGTGCGGCGCTTCTTCCTGCGCCTCGCGGGCCAGCGCGGCGAGAACGTGGTGCTGCTCGCCGCACGCGCGGTGCGCGGCGTGGCGCTCGGCGTCGGCGTCACGGCGATCGTGCAGTCGCTGCTCGGCGGCGCCGGGCTCGCGATCGCCGGCGTGCCGTTCGCCGGCCTGCTGACGGCGGTCATGTTCGTGCTCTGCATCGCGCAGGTCGGGCCGATCCTCGTGCTGGCGCCGGCGGTGGTGTGGCTCTTCTGGAGCGGCGCCACGGGCTGGGGAACGTTCCTGCTGGTGTGGACCCTGATCGTCGGCTCGCTCGACAACATCCTGCGGCCGATTCTGATCAAGCGCGGCGCCGACCTGCCCCTGCTGCTGATCTTTGCCGGCGTCATCGGCGGCCTGATCGGGTTCGGGCTGGTCGGCATCTTCATCGGTCCGGTCGCGCTGGCCGTCGCCTACACGCTGGTCGGCGACTGGATCGCCGAGCGGACGAGCCCGGGCTGAATCGCGTCGCGCGAGCAACGCGGCGCCGCGACCCGCTGCGCCTTGCGGCGCCCGGATCGGCCGCAGGGGCGCCGCTGTGGCAAGATCCGCTGCGACCGCGCGCCGGTCGCTGATCCCGGAGGACGCCGTGTTCGACATCGTCGCCGTGCTGGTCGTGCTGACGGCGACGTTCTCCTACCTCAATCATCGCTTCCTGAAGTTTCCGATGACGATCGGGGTCATGACGATCGCGCTCGCGCTCTCGCTCGCGGTCATGGCCCTCGACAAGCTGGGTTTCGGCGTGCCGCGGGGCAGCGAGCACGCGCTGCTGGCGTCGATCGACTTCACCGACGTGCTGATGCAGGGCATGCTGTCGTTCCTGCTGTTCGCCGGCGCCCTGCACGTGGACCTCAAGAGCCTGCGGCAGGTGGCCTGGCAGGTCGCGGCGCTGGCGGTGGTCGGCACGGCGCTGTCGACGCTGATCGTCGGCTACGGCAGCTGGTACGCGCTCGGCGCGCTCGGCATCTCGATCTCGCTGGTCCACTGCCTGCTGTTCGGCGCGCTCATCTCGCCGACCGACCCGATCGCGGTGCTCGGGATCCTGAAATCGGCCAAGGTGGCGGCCCGGGTCGAGGCCACGATCGCGGGCGAGTCGCTGGTCAACGACGGCATCGGCGTCGTGCTGTTCGCGCTGCTGCTCGGCATGCTGGAGAGCGGTGTCGTGCCGTCGGCGGCGACCGCGCTCACGGTCTTCGCCCGCGAGGCGATCGGCGGCGCGCTGTTCGGCATCGCACTCGGCTATGCCGTCTACCGCGTGCTACACACGATCGACAACGCGCAGATCGAGGTGCTGATCACGCTCGCGACGGTGGTTGGCGGCTACGCACTCGCGTACCACCTGCACGTCTCCGGGCCGCTCGCCATGGTCGCGAGCGGGCTCCTGATCGGCAGCGAGGGCCGGGCGCGCGCGATGTCGGAGCGCACGCGGCTGCATCTCGACATCTTCTGGCAGCTGCTCGACGAGCTGCTGAACGGCGTGCTGTTCCTGCTGATCGGACTCGAGTTCGCGCTGATCGCCTTCCCGGCGAGTGCCTTCGATGCCGTGCTGCTGGTCGTCGCGCTCACGATCGTCGCGCGGTACCTGGTGGTCGGCGTCCCCGCCACCCTGTGGCGGCGGTGGTTCGGCCTGCCGCCGGGGTCGGGTCTGGTGCTGACCTGGGGCGGCGTCCGGGGCGGCATCTCGGTCGCGCTCGCGCTGTCGCTGCCGCCGGGCGAGGGGCGCGACGTGGTGCTGATGCTCACCTACGCGGTCGTCGTGTTCTCGATCCTCGGCCAGGGATTGACGGTCGGCCGCCTCGCCCGCGCGCTGCGCCTCGGCGCCGACCAGCGGCGGGGCTAGCCCGGCGCCGGCCGGGCGGAGCCTGGCTGGCTCCGCCGGGCCGGCTGGAATCATCAGTAGATCTCGAACATCTTCTGGATCTTCGCCACATCCTTGGTCTTCGTCAGCGCGAGCTGCAGCAGCACGCGCGACTTCGGCGGCGTCAGCTCGCCCGAGGCGACGAAGCCCATCTTGTCGTCGTTGATCTCGTTGTTCCTGAGCGTGATCCCCATCGGCAGGCGGGTGCTGCGCACCACGACCACGCCGGCCTTCGCGGCCTTGACCAGCGCATCGAGCGCGGGCGTCGTCATGTTGCCGTCGCCTACGCCCGCGACCACCAGGCCCTGCGCGCCGTTCTTGACCGCCGCCTCGATCAGGTCCGGACTCATGTTGGCGTGCGCGTAGATGATGTCGACGCGCGGCAGCTTCGTGAGCCCCTCGACCGAGAACTCCGTGGCGTTGCCCACCTTGCGATCCATCGGCTCCCACCAGTCGATCTTGCCGGTGTGCGCCTGGCCGGCGGCGCCGCGCAGCAGGCTCTTGAACGTCTGCACGCTGGTGGTGTCGGTCTTGGTCACGTTGCGTGCGTAGTGGAACTCGTCGTTCAGGCAGACCAGGGCGCCCTTGCCCCTGGCACGCGGATCGACCGCAATCGCCACGCCGTTGTAGATGTTGCCGGGGCCGTCGGCGCTGATCGCGGTGGCCGGGCGCATCGAGCCCACCATCACGACCGGCTTGTCGCTCTTGACGACGAGCGTCAGGAAGTAGCTCGTCTCCTCGAGCGTGTCGGTGCCGTGGGTAATCAGCACGGCGTCGACGTCCGGCGACTTCAGGACCTCGTTGGTCCGCTTGGCGAGCTTCAGCCAGATCTCGTCGTTCATGTCCTGGCTGCCGATGTTCGCCACCTGCTCGCCGGTGATCACCGCGAGCTTGTCCAGATTCGGCACCGCCTTCAGCAGCGTATTGACGTCGTACGCGCCGGACTTGTAGCCATAGTCCGTCGCGCTCGCCTGCGCACCGGCAATCGTCCCGCCGGTGGCCAATACGCGTACCTTCGGCAGGGGCGTGGCCGCAATTGCCGCCATGGTGCTAGCCGCGAGTACGGCCGCGAGGCCCAGTGTCAGTAGTCTGTGTTTCATATGAACTCCTCAACTTGAATATGGCCGGCGTTCGGCCGATTACGCTTCCGGCAACCGCGACTTCTTGCCGCTCGCGGCGCCCTGCTCTCCCGGCTTGCCGCCCGTCTTGCCCTTCGACGCCTCGTACGCCTGCCGGTAGCCGCGCGCCACGGCGCGGATCGCGCGGCCGAGGTCGTCATAGACGTGATCGTCCAGGTTCGCGAACGATATCCGCACCGACCAGTCCGGCGCCTCGAAGCCGCCACCGTTCAAGAGCACGATGCCGTGGTCCTCGGCCAGGCGGAAGACGATGTCGAGCGGGTGAACGTTCGCCTTCATCCACTTGACGACGTCCTCGTCCAGGTACTTGCGCGCCCAGAACTCGAAATCGATCAGCCCGTAGTAGTAGTCGAACAGCTCGTTCGGCGGGATGTCGATGCCGAGCCCTTCGATCGTCGCCTGCACCCGCTTCTTGACGATCGAGATGCACGCCTTCTGGTAGTGCTTCTTCTCGTCCATGAGCTCGTAGGCGGAGAACAGCGTCATCATCACCTGCTGCGGCAGCGACAGGCCCGCGGTGTGGTTCAGCGCCACGTCGCGGCTGTCGGCCACGATCCGGTCGATGAAGCGCAGCTCGCGCGGCTTCAGCGTGATCGCGCTGTAGCGCTTGTCGAGCTTCTTCAGCACTGGCTCCGGGTGCTTGGCGATCAGCTGGTCGAACAGGTTGTTCTCGTGCACCGCGATCACGCCGAGGCGCCAGCCGGTGCAGCCGAAGTACTTGCTGTACGAGTAGACGCCGATCGTGTTGAACGGGAACGCGCCGAGGAGCGAGCGAAAGCCGGGCACGAACGTGCCATAGACGTCGTCCGTCAGCAGGATCAGGTCGGGCCGCTTCTTGAGGATCGCGCCGATCTTCGCGATGGTCTCGGCGCTCAGCGCGATGGCGCTCGGGTTGCCGGGGTTCACCACGAAGAACGCCTTGATCTTCGGGTCCAGCAGCTTCTTCAGCTCCGCATCGGTGAACTGGAAGCGGTTCTCCTGCGGTGCGGCGACGTTGACGATGTTGAGGTCGTAGTCCTCGAGGTGCGGCATCTCGAGGTACGGCGTGAAGATCGGCGTGCCGAGGGCGATCGTGTCGCCGGGGTTCACCAGCCGGTTGGTCTTCAGCGACTTGAAGATGTAGCACATGGCGGCCGTGCCGCCCTCGACCGCGTACAGCTTGAAGGTGCCCTTCGGCCGCGGCGGCCCGCACATCGCCCACTGCAGGTACTCGTGCACCACCTGCTCGTTGTGCACCAGCATGCGGTCCGGCACCGGGTAGTTGTCGCCGATGATCGAGTCGACCAGCTCGTGCACGAACTTGTCGGCGTCGAAGCCGAATTTCTTCACCGCCCAGGGCACGAGCGCGGTCAGGAACTCGGCGCCCGGCAGCTCGCTGTGCTTCTTGAGCCAGGAGGCGAGCCGGTCGGCGACGCCCTTCGCCTTCGGCATGCCACCGACGCCGGGCAGCAGGTCCTGCACCCGCTTGCTCTCGGTGATCGCGAACTGGCCGAGCAGGAAGAAGCCCTCGCGCGGTTCCGTCGCGATCCAGTTCGGGTTGCCCCGGCCGGCGTTCAGGTAAGCGATGTTGGAGGCGCTCGCGGTCGCACTGGCGGCCTTGGCGAGGAAGTCCTTGATCTCGAACGGGCTCAGCGTCGCGTATTCGCGCAGTTTCACGATGTCCATGGTGCTCTCCGCCTCCGATTGCAGAAGTGGTCGTGATCCTCAGCCCGACAGCAGCAGCACGATCGCCATGCCGAAGATCGTCAGCAGCGTGTTGCCGATCGCGTACGGCATGCCATAGCCGAGCGCCGGCACCTTGCTCTTGGCCGCCTCCTGGACCATGCCGAGCGCGGCGGTCGTGGTGCGCACGCCGGCGCAGATGCCGAACAAGAGCGCCGGGTGGAAGCGGAACACGAAGTGGCCGAGCAGCACCGCGCCGATGAGGGGCACCGAGGTGGCGACCACGCCCCACAGGAAGATGCTCAGGCCGGCGTGCTGCACACCCGACACGAAGCCGGGTCCGGCGTTGATGCCGACGATGGCGATGAAGACGTTGAGACCGAGGGTGTTCATCAGCCACAGCGACGGCGCCGGGATGTTGCCGAAGGTCGGGCGGATCGTGCGCCAGTAGCCGAGCAGCAGGCCGGCGAGGAGCGCGCCGCCGGAGGTCGACAGGCTGATCGGGATGCCGCCCCAGCCGATGCTGAGCGCGCCGAACAGGCCGCCGATGACGATGCCGATCGCGACCACCGCGAGGTCGGTGCTCTCGACCGGCCGGTCGGCGTGGCCGAGCGCCGCGACGGCGGCGTCGACGTGGCGTGTGCTGCCGACGACCGTGAGGATGTCGCCGCGCAGGATCTCCGTTTCCGGAAGAACCGGGATCTCGACCATGTTGCGCGTGATCTTGCGCAGGTACACGCCGCGCGTGTACGGCTCGTCCGCGAGCTGGCGCAGCGTGCGCCCGTTCGCGCTCTTGCTGCGGATGAAGACGTCGACGACGGTGGCCGGCATGTCCAGCAGGCCCTTGTCGTTGACCTCGGGAACGACCGCCTCCACCTTCTCGACGAGCGCCTCGCGCGGCCCGGAGATGACGACGACGTCGCCCGCCTGCAGGACGCTGTCGGCGGTCGCGTCGAGCAGCTGCTCGCCGCGGCGGATGCGCTCGACGAAGATCCTGAGGCCGGGGAACAGGTCGCGCACCGGCTTGCCGGTGAGGCCACTCTTCGCGTCGATCCGGTAGGCACGCGCCTCGATGTGGCGGTAGGCCGAGAACACGCCCGGGTCGGCGCCGGACTGCCCGCCGCCCATCTGCTTCTCGTACTCGGCACACTCCTTGGCGAGGTCGACGCCGATCAGCTTCGGGCCGATCTGCGCAAGCACGATCGCGGAGCCAATCGTGCCGTAGATGTAGGTCACGGCGTAACCGATCGGGATCGCGTCGAGGTAGGACTTCACCTGGCTCGCCGGCAGGCCGAGGCGGTTGATCTGGTCGGTCGCGACGCCGATCGAGGCGGAGATGGTCTGCGATCCGGCGTAGAGGCCGGTCGCGAGGCCGATGTCGAGGCCGCCGAACTTCGCGCACAGATACGGCACGAGCAGGCACAGCGCGAGCACGATCAGCGAGAACACGATCTGCTTCGGGCCGTCCTTGCTGAGGCCGCGGAAGAACTGCGGCCCGACGCCGTAGCCGACCGCGAACAGGAACAGCATGAAGAACGTCGACTTGATGGGGCCGGGGATCTGGATCCCGAGCTGGCCGATCGCCACCGCCGCGAGCAGCGTCGCGGTCACCGCGCCGAGATTGAAGCCGGCGACCTTCTTCGGCCCGATCCAGAAGCCCACTGCCAGCGCGAGGAACAGCGCCAGCTCCGGATAGGAGCGCAGCGTACCCACCGTCCAACCCCAGATGTCCATTGTCGGTCTCCCTCGATTCCAGGACCTGTCAGGTGAGCAGGGCGACGATCACGGTGCCCCAGATCGCCAGAAACACGTTGCCCACCGCGTAGGCGACGCCGTAGCCCATCGCCGGAACGGCGCTGCGCGCGCTTTCCTGCACTGCGGCGAGCGCCGGGGTCGCGGTGCAGGCGCCGGCGCAGATTCCGAGCAGCACTCCGGGGTGCATCCTGAACAGCCAGCGCCCGACCACGACGCCGACGAGCAGCGCCGCGCTGATTGTCAGCGCACCGGCGAGCAGCAGGCTCGGCCCGCTGCTCTGCAGGCCCTTGATGAAGTCCGGGCCTGCGTTCAGGCCGACGACGGCCACGAAGCCGGTCAGCCCGATCGACTCGAACACCGACAGCGCGGCGCCGGGGATCCGGCCGAGCCAGCGCGGCCGGACCGACCGCAGCCAGCCGCAGACGAGTCCGCCGAGCAGCACGCCGACCGGGAGGCTCAGCCCGATCTCGATTCCCCCAAGACGCAGCGCCGGCAGGCCGATCATGGCGCCGGCCACGATGCCGGTCGCGACCACCAGCATGTCGGTGGCGTCGGTGGCACGGTCTGCGACGCCGAGGAAGTCGGTGGCGCGCGCGATGCTCGCAACCGAGCCGGTGAGCGTCAGCACGTCGCCGCGCTGCACCCGCGTGTCCCTGAGCGCGCCCATCGGCAGCCCGGCCCGCGTCAGTCGCTTGAGAAACACGCCGCGCGCCGCCGTATCGCGGCCGAGGTCGGCGAGCGTGCGCCCGGCGACGGCGGAGTTCGTGACGACGACCTCGACCATGTCTCCCGGGATGCTCAGCAGCTCGGCGTCGTCGACCTCGCGGAGCCCGCCGCCGGGAAACTCCACGACCTCGACGATCGTCTTGCGCGGCCCGGAGATCGCGACCGCGTCCCCCGCCCGCATCAGCGTGTGGCCGTCGCTGTCGAGCACCTGCTCACCCTTGCGCAGGCGCTCGACGAAGATCCGGGCGCCGCCGACGGACGCTTCCAGGTCCGCGACGCTCTTGCCGACCCACCGCGAGCCGGCATCGATCGCGAAAGCGCGCACCTCGAATTCGCGGCGCACCACCAGTCCCTGAGGGCTACCGCCCTGGAGCTCGGACTCGAGCTTGCGGCACTCGTCGGCGAGGTCCACGCGCATGATCCGCGGCGCGAGCTGCGACAGGAACCAGGAGGCGCCGGCCATGCCGATCAGGTAGGTGACGGCGAACGCGACCGGGATGTTGTTGGCCATGGCCGCACGGGCCGCCTCGGGAGCCGGCAGCCGGGCGATTGCGTCCATCGCCGTGCCGATCGCCGCCGACTCGGTCAGCGAGCCGGCCAGGAGGCCGGCGGCGGTGCCGGCGTCGTAGCCGAAGGCGCGCGCGACGACCGTGGCGACCACGAGGCCGGTGACCGCGATGATCGCGGCGAGCGCCGCGTACTGCAGCCCGTCCTTGCGGATCGAGAGGAAGAACTGCGGGCCGGTCCGAAAGCCGATGGCGAACAGGAACAGCAGGAAGAAGCACTGCTTCACCTCGTTCGGCAGGCTGAGGCCCAGCTGGCCGACGATGACGCCCGCGATCAGCGTGCCGGTGACCGCGCCGAGCTTGAAGCTGCCGATTGCGGCCTTGCCGAGCAGGTAGCCGATGCCCAGCACCACGAAGAACGCGATCTCCGGATGAGCGGTGAAGATGAGTCGGATCCAGTGGAACACCAGTCAGTACCCCGCGATCGGTGCCTCTCGGTGCGGACTAGAGCGATCGACTGGCGCCGGACTGCTCGCGGCGCGGCCGTCCGGCCAGGGGCCGGTGCAGAACGCGGCCGGGACCTCGTGGTCCCGGCCGGTCACTGTGCTGTCGCGCCGGCCGGACGCGGCACGCCTTCACTTCTTCGCCGCCGGAGTCGCTGCATACGGATTGCCGCCGAGCGCCGTGGAGATCGCGGCGATCGTCTTCTGCGCCTTGACGCTGTTACCCGCCGCATCGAGCGGTGGCGAAATCACGGCAATGCCGAACTTGCCGGGCGACACGGCGATGATGCCGCCGCCGACGCCGCTCTTGGCCGGCAGGCCGGTGTGATAGAGCCACTTGCCGGAGTCGTCGTACAGGCCCGCGGTCGCCATCACCGCGAGCACGCGCGGCACGTTGGCGGTGCTCATGACCTGCTTGCCGGTGACGGGATTGCGGCCGCCGTTGGCAAGCGTGCCGGCCATGATCGCGAGGTCCTTCGCGTTGACCGCGATGGCGCACTGCTCGGTGTAGACGTCGACCGCCTGCTGCGGATTGGCCTTGATGAACTCGTAGGCGTACATCAGCGCGCCGATCGCCTGGTTGCGCTGGTTGGTGGCCGCCTCGGACTTGAACACCTCCTCATCGACGCCCAGAGCCCGGCCGGCGAAGGCCGAATGGAAGCTCAGGATGCTGTTCCACACCTCCGCGCGGCTGGCGCCCTTGACCATGCTGGTCGCGGTGATCGCTCCCGGGTTGACGAGCGGGTTGATCTCCGGGCCGCCGAGCGCCTTCTGGGCGAACTCGACCGCGACGATCGAGTTGAAGCGCATGCCGGTGGCGTCGACGCCGATCGTCTTCTCAATCGCCTCGGGCCCCTGCTCCTCCATGACCTTCGCCATCGTGAAGACCTTGGAGATCGACTGGATCGACACCTGCGAGGTGATGTCGCCCTTGGTGTAGACCCGGCCGTCGGTGGTCACGACCGCGATGCCGTAGATGTTCGAGTCGACCTTGGCGAGCGCCGGGATGTAGTCGGCGTTCTTGCCCTCGCGCAGGTCCTTGAACTGCGCGTAGGCGGCATCGACCGCGGCCTGGACGGCCGCGGCACTGAGTGGATCCGCGGCCGGCGCCTCACGGGCGAGCGCCGGCGCGGCAACGACGGACAGCGCCGCCGCCGCTACCAGGGCCAGGAACCACGAAGTCTTCCTGAGTGTGGCCATACCGGTTGCTCCCGATTAGAGCTTCGTTCCGAAGCTGTACTTGATGCTGAACTGGAAGCGCACGTCGTCGCCCGAACTGCCGTCGTTGTTGGTGCGCTTGCCCCACAGCAGCTCGCCGCCCAGCGACAGGTTGTTGGCCGGGTACGCGAACAGGTTGACCGAGGCGTAGTCGCCCTTGTGATACGCCGTGGTCGCCTGGAAGTTCGTGTTGTCGACCTGCGTGAAGCTGTAGCCGATCGAGCTCGACCACATGCTGTTCCAGTAGTGGTCGTAGTACGCGACCACGCCCGTCAGCGGAACGGCCTTCGCGCTCAGCGACGGCGCGCACGGCACGCCGCCCACCGGCAGGCACGGCGTCAGCGCCGCGCTCGGGGCGAGATCCATGCCGCCGTCGTTCATGTAGCTCGCGATGCCCTCGCCGTACACGACCTGCAGCAGCACCTGGTCCTTCGCGACCGTCTTGATGCCGGCGCCGAGGTTGATGCCCCAGCCGGTCTCGCTGCCCTTGCTCCACGGCCCGCCGGTGGTGGCCTGCACCTCGTAGGCCACGCTGCGCAGGATGCCGGAGGCCTGGACGTGGCCCCACTTGTCGTCATGCCGGTACTGCAGCGTGAAGTCCGGGTACTTCTGGTCGGGGCGAACGGTGGCGTTCTGGTACTGCTCGATCAGCCGGATGTTGCCGGGGTCGACGTCGTTGCCCGGCCGCTCGATCGCGATCGCGAACTTGTCGGTCGCGGTCCGCAAGGCGGTCCAGCGGATCTGCACGTTCCGGTAGAACACCATGCCCGTCGGGCCCCAGTAGTCGTACACGTTCGGGTAAACGTCGCCGTCCATGAACAGGCTGTTGGTCTGGCCGGCCAGCAGCGAGCCCCACTCGCCGTACGCGTGCCGCAGGCGGACCGCGGTCTTGCCGGCGTCGGCGCCGGTCCCGAACATGTCGAACTCGAACTTGAAGTCGATCGGCTTGCCGTTGTCGCCGGTCGGCAACGAGCCCTTCACGCCGAAGCGGGACTGCTTGACGCTGAGGCTGGTCTGGCCGTTCGTGCCGAACTGGTCGTCGATGCCGATCTTCGACGGCCGGAAGGCGTCCTGCCAGGCCGGATCGACGCGGGCGGAATCGGCGATGGCGTCGACTTGGGCGAAGCCGTAGACCTCGAATGAACGGCCGGCGTCCTCCGCACGCGCGGAATTCGCGGCGCCCGCCACGCCCAGCGCCGCGATCGCGGCCGGCACAAGGGCCCGCGCCCATCCATTAATGCGCTGTACCATGATGACCTCTCCTGATTGCGCCAGCCGACGGGCGGGGATCCCGGGCTCGGCTGGCTGGGTATACGCGAAAAATACTGAGGCGGATCAGGCGCGAATTCATCGTGTCTATCGCGTACTGGAGAATCCGCGCTGCGCGCACGGATCCGGAGCACTGAGCCTTGCGCGCAAAAGCGAAATGCACCCATCGCATTGACTGGGCTCGGCGCCCGCGCGGCCGGCGCCTCCAACCGCCCGGTGGGCGGGGCGTCGTCGATGCGTCGCGGGGTTGCGGAGTAGGACGCGCGCGAAGGTCGCCGCCGCGCGCTCAGGATCGGTTGCCGACCCGCGCGACCCGCTGAAACGGCGCGGCGGCCAGGGGATTCGTCCTCCCGCCGGGGCCTGCTGCGGCCGGATCGGACCCTTCGGAGGCGGCCTGTGCATCGGCGCCGCGCCGCGACGCGCGCCGGGCGAACGCCCGCCCGCACCGGGCTGCGGCGCTCCGATCGGCGCCTGGCCTACAACGACAGCGTCAGGTGCACGATGCCCTGATCGCGCTGGCTGCTCATCGGCAGGCCGCAGCGTGCAAAGACCGCCAGCATCGGGCCGTTCTGCTCGAGCACGTCGGCCTCGAGCGCGGCGAAACCGTCGGCGCGGGCGAGCGCCGCGAGATGGCCGAGGAGGCGGCCGGCGATGCCGAGATTCTGGTAGTCCTCCTCGACGACGAAGGCCACCTCGGCGGTCCGCCCCGCGGCGCTCGTGCCGGAGGCGACGTAGCGACCGGAGCCGATGATGATCTCCTTGCTGCCCGCGCCGGTCGTGACGACCAACGCCGCCGCGTGCCCCGGCTCGATACTGATCAGGCGGTCGAGATCTGCGTCGGTGAGTTCGTTCTTGAATGCGAACAGCCGCCGGTAGACGGTGTCCCGGTCGAGAAGACGAAACGCCGCCGCCAGTCGCTGGCGGTCGTCGGCGCG